>DASVGG010000145.1:0-2831 GCA_036379655.1 Pyrinomonadaceae bacterium | reverse complement strand
CTCGCGGGGCAGACGTTGCGCCTCGACTTCACGCTGCGCCCCGAGGGCGTCGTCGCGGAAGAGACCATCGTCGGCGAGCACAACACACCTCTTATCGACACGACGCGAACGGTCGCGGGCGGCTCGGTCACGCGCGCGGAGTTGGAGCGGCTGCCCTCCTTCTCGCGCTCGCCGCTCGACTTCGTCTTCCTGCTCGGCGGCGTGACGGAAGAGCCGCTCTCGACGTTATATTCGCGAATTTTGTATGTGTATGAGACAGACGTTAGTGTTTATGCGCCTGATGAGCGTGTGCATACAGAAATCTTGTATGTACATGTGAACTGTAAGCGCGCTATTGGTTGACGTGAAGAAACGGTCGCCTGACAAAATTTAGGTCGGGCGACCGCTTGGTGGCGCGGCTTACTTGTTGGAGACCGCGAACGGCTGCTAGTGACCCGCGACGAGGATCACATCCCACGCCCAGCGGCCGAGTTGTGCGTCGCGTACGTCCTTGACCTTCGCGCGGTAGCGGAACCGGTTGCCGTGGGCGTCCACGCGCTTCGACTCCTTGTAGTCGAGGTCGATGGACTTCAGCCCGAGGTCGGGCAGCGTGTGCAACTCCGTGGGCTGCGAGACGCCGTCGTGATTCGTGTCTTGCCAGAGTAGCAGGTAGGCAAAGACGGCGTCGCGCTTGTTGATCACGCCGTCGGCGTTGCCGCCCTGTCTCGGCTTGTCATACACGGCGAGCGCGAGGAAGCCCTGGCGCTCCTCTCCGGCGGGCGGCGCGGGCTGCGGCGTGAAGTTGCCGAACAATTCGTAGTCGCTGTCGATTGTACCATTGCCGTTCCGGTCGAGCGCGAGCCACGCGTCGTCGGAGCCGGCCGTCGTCCACGCGAACCGGCGGCGCACGCCCCCGGGCCTGAGGGCAAAGTCCACGCCGCCGGCCGCGTCGGTCAGGGCGAAGCCGTCGCCCGCCACGTCCACCAGTACCGGCGTCCTCTCGCTACAGACGGTCCCGTCGCAGAACCAGCGCGGGCCATACGTGAGCGCGCAGTCTACATCGCAATACTCGCCCGTCTCCGAGAGCGGGGTCGGGGTGGGGGTGGCCGGGCAGCAGGCAAATCCGCCGCCCGGCATACTGGTAAATCTGTAATCGTCGTCGCAGACCACTGGGCCACTGACGACGATGCAGCCGTTGTTGAGAGTCTCCCCCGCGCATTGAGGGTTGTCGGAGGCGCTACAGTTCCATACGCAACGCCCTGAGAGGTTGGGGTCTGGTTGGTAGTACATAGACTTGCAGCAGGGGTCAGGCTGCTCATCCGGGGGCTCGCAGGTCGGCGTGGGCGAGGGCGTCGGCGTCGGCGTCGGCGTTGAACCGGGACACCTTCCCTGTCTACTATACGCGGTGCAATATATGCCGTAACAAACTGAATAACAGGCGGTCCCGGGTAATGGGGTACCGCAGCTTTGCGCCCCCGTATCTGGATCAATTATAGAAGTCTGGTCGTCTACACAGTTTTCTTGACCATCTTGAAACAACATCAAAGAGAAAGCCGAGGCGGACGACCTCGGCTTTGCTTCGCACGGCCTGAAGATTCCCCGGGTGCCGCTTGGGTCCGGCCACGAAGAGGGAAAGATAGGGCTTATTGAGGCGAGGCTCGGGAACCGTTCGGCGACGGGCCGATCATAATAGAGAAAATTCAACAAGACTACCGGCGCTGGGCCTTTCCAGAGGGAGCCGTCTGCGAAACGCGCCTCCTGCACCCCTATCACTAACATGAACTGGCCGTTGAGTTCGCCGCTCTTCGCCAGAGGGTTGAAGAGGTAGACGGGGTAGATGGTCGGGATCTCCACGACCTTGGTGCTGTCGGCCTCGGCCCAGAAGTTGACGTAAGCGGTGGTGCCTTCCAACAAGACCTTCGACGGGTCATCGAGTTTGGTTATCCTCCACCTGAACTGCACGGAGTTGACGGCCTTGGCACGCCTGTTCGTGATCTCCAGCCTTTTGATTTTCACCACCCCCGCATATTTCCCTTTCCCGGACATTGTTTGAACTGTGCTGACGGCCACCGGCACCAAGTCGTCGTCGAACTGCTCCTTGTCTAATGCGATGCTGAGGTTCCACGCGCCGCCCGGTTTCTTCTGCCCTTTCACCTTCAGGTCGTCGTCGTTGAACTCTTTGTCGGGGTTCGGGTTAAACTCAGGGGGGATCTGGTTGCTGCGCCCGGCACCGACACTCGCCTCCGCAGATAACTGCCCGGTACTGGCTATAAACCCGCAGACAACGGTAACTGCGAACAAGAAGAAGATTGTGAAGGGAAGGGCGTTCTGGCGGCTGAGCATCGGGCCGGGACTGTGAGTATTCACAGCGTCTCTCCTGTCAAAGAAGATGGTCATGAGGTCAGCACATCGGGGAAGATAATGCCGACAGGTAAAAGCGCGTTCGTAACTACCGCGTGAGAGGTTAATAACTGCCTCGGGGGCGTTAGCAATTATCGCCGCGTGCAGGATTTAATACTCCGCTGCAAAGTCATTGTCAATGCTTTCTCGGCTGACTGCTTATATCTTCGGAGGGAAAAGAGGAGAGTACAAGGTCACGTTAGAAGTAGATTGACTTGCGCGCGCCTGTCCCCGGTGATAGAGTGCGCGACCGCCGACACGCGAGCCAACGCCTCACCCCGCCAGGTGGCGTCTTCAACTTACAAACAGATTCAGTCCGAGACCCGCACGCGGGTGCTCGGACATTCCCGCGCGCCTCGACCCCACCGCCATGCCGTTCGGCGCGCGCGACGGGAGGAGCACAGATGAACGGCCACGCCCCCGCCTTCAGCCTTCTGATTTTCGTCGGCGTC
>DASVGG010000144.1:0-34179 GCA_036379655.1 Pyrinomonadaceae bacterium | reverse complement strand
CATCGCCAGCTTGAGTGTGGCGCGGGAGCCGGCCTCGCCGCCGAGCAGCAACCCGATGAGTTGTAGCGCCTCGTTCAGCCGGACGGTCTGACGGGCGTAATAGGCGACGACGCGCGGGAGGCGCTCGCAGAAGACGCGCTTGGTGCAGAGGCTGTTCTTGCAACGGAAGCGGCGCGTGTGTAGTTCGAGCCTGACGGCGACGCCGTGCCAGGGCAGGTCGGCCACCGAGCGGGTGTAATAGCTGTGAACACGCGACGCGGGGCGGTGGCAGCGCGGGCACTCGGACTGCTGTCGGGTGGCTCGCACCACCAATGTCAAAGAGCGGTCATGCTGGATGATCTTCTCCAACCGGATGGCCGCGGGGTCAGCGAGCAGTGTCGCGGTCGGCATCGGCGGAGTCTAACCGCACGCTCCTGAAACACCAAATGTGCGGGAGAACCGGGATTACATAAGATTATCGGACTCCGACGAAAAGTCGCCGATGTTTGTTCGATAGTCCCAGCCAATCTTATCCGGTCGGATGTCGCACGCACACGATTGGAGGTAGGCTCCGATGGCAAAGAGGTGGAAGGCCGAGCCAGTGGCCCAGCGTGATCGGCTGGAGAGGCACTGGTTCTACTATGGCAACTACGGGCCGCAGACGACGCCCGGCAACTAACAGTTCATCCAGAGACTCCTTGAGCACGGTCTCGACCTGCGCCCGTTGCAGACGAAGCGCACCCCGAAATCCGAGAGGCCGACCCCTGAGTGCGAGGCGGCGGTCGAAGCAGTGCTGGCGGCGTGTGGCGGCGACGGGGAGGAAGGTGCTTCCCGCCCTGCCTTTCTGAGGCTAGTCCCCTCGCCCGGCGGGGTGCGCATCAAGGCGCGGGGGCTCGTTGGAACTTTTCGGCGATGCGGTCGCGCATGGCGCGCAGCTCGGTTTCGGGGAGCCAGCGGCCGCGCAGCATGACGCCGGCGCGGCGCTCTGTGTTGGTGATGTCGTCGAGCGGGTTGGCTTCGAGCAGGAGGAGGTCGGCGCGGCGGCCGCGCGCGACGGTGCCGACGCGGTCGAGCGCGCGCAGGTACTCGGCCGGGTTGCGCGTCGCGGCCGCGAGCGCGGCGTAGGGGCTCAGCCCCGCCTCGACCAGATTGCGCAACTCGCGGTGCAGCGTGAAGCCGTAGAGCAGGAATAGCTCCGGCGTGTCCGAGCCGGCCATGATCTTCCCGCCCGCGTCGTGGATGGCTTTGACCAGGCGGTCGCGCACGCTTTGGTAACGTCGGCGGCGTTCGGCCGTCGGCGGCTCCGTCCAGAAACGCTTGAGCGCGGCGTGGCGCGACTCGCGCAAAGCGACGGGGAAGTAGCGGTAGTCGGGTCGCGCGCGCACCTCCTCCTCGGTCGGCTCGACGGCGAAGGTGAGTTTGAAGAAGGTCAGCGTCGGGCAGGTGTAGACGCCCGCCGCTGCCGTCGCGCGCGCCACCTCCTCGACCTTGCGGTCGTCCACGTAGTCGAGACTCTCCCAGTTGCGCTTGCGCCAGACACCCACGTCCGAGACCGACGCCCGCGAGGGCGCGTCCGTACGGAGCACGGCCTCCATGTACGAGTCGAGGTGTTCAATCTGCTGCCCTGCCGCGAGCGCGCGCCGCAGACCGACGCGCGTGTCCACGTGGCCGACGACGCGGATACCTGACGCTTTGGCCTCTGCGGTCGCGGCGTCGTAGACCTCGGGCGTGATCTCGGTCGTGAGCTTGATGAAGTCGTAGCCAGCGGCCTTGAAGTCGCGGACGGCGGCGCGCGCCTCTTCGGCCGTCTTCACCACGCGGCCGTTGAAGACCCCATTGCCGTAGGCGCGCCCGGCCAGTTGCGGGCTTGCCACGTAGAGCGTCGGGCCGAGCAGGCGCCCCGCCTCGACCTCGCGGCGCATGGCGAGATGTTCTGGCGTACCAATCATCAGGCGAATCGTCGTCACGCCGTTGGCGAGCATCAGCGCCAGCTCGTCGCCCGCCAGTTCGTCGGGGATGTGGTCGTCGTCCGTGAAGAGGTGCGTGTGCATGTCCACGAGGCCGGGCAGGAGGTACTTGCCGCGCCCGTCAACACGCAGCGCGCCCGGCGGCACGCGCACCCTGCGCGCGTCGCCCACCTCACTGATGAGACCGTCGCGCACCACGACGGTCTGGTCGCGCCGCACGCGCTCGCGGTCCATCGGGATGACGTTGACGTGCTCGAAGGCCGTGACGCGCGACGCCACGCCCTGTGCGCGGGAGGGGGCGGTCGGGAAAATTGATAGCAGCAGCAGTAAGAGTGCGCGCGTCTTCTTCTTCATCAACTAGGGCTCCGTGGCGGTGTGACGTTCGGGATGAGCGTAGCCGGGGCGCGGCTGACTCATCATACACACGACGCGGCGCGCGCGGAACGAGATTGTGACCAACCGCGCCGGGGGACGGATGAAGCGCGTGGGGCGGGGACGGGTCGCGCGACCCGTCCCCGGTGTGATGATTCTCATGAAACGCACGAAGGGCCATCTGAATTCATCGGGGAGTTACCCCGGAGGCAATCCCAAAGAAGTACACGGTCAGACGTATGCCCGTCCGGCACTCCCGCAGGTGGGCTCGTTCCCGACATACGTCTGGGCAATGGTGGATTTTATCGCGGGCGGTTCGGGCAGCGGAGTCAGTCCGACCCGTCAAGTGTAACGACGCCGCGACGGCCAACCGTTCCCATCAGGGCAGGACTTTGATGTCGGCCTGTGTGCGTGGTTTGACCTCGTAGTGGTCGGCGAGTTGGCCGCTGAAGCCGATCACCTCGACGGTCTGGCCGGGGCTGAAGCCGCTCACGTCGATGCCCGTCGAGGCGGAGACGCATGCGTGGACGAAGCTACTACCAGAGGGGCGCCCTTTCACTATGCGTTGCAAAAAGTTTCTATCTATGCCAGATATTGAGGTCTTAAAGTTTGTCGGAGTTCAAGGACGATGAGGTTATGACGACAAGTGTGATAAAGTCTCCGTGGATTCCACTGCGGCGGCTAAATCCTAACGCGAGTGTGCGCCTGTTCTGCTTTCCTTACGCAGGGGGTGGGGCGCAGATTTATAAGAACTGGCAGGAAGGATTTCCGCCGTCGATTGAGGTTTGCCCGGTGCAGCTCCCCGGCCGTGGGGAGAGGGTGAGCGAGCCGCGCTTCTCACAGATAAAACCGCTCGTCGAGGCTATCGCCGAAGCGCTGCTCCCTTTCTTTGATAGACCCTTCGCCTTCTTCGGTCATAGCATGGGCGCGGCCATCAGTTACGAACTCGCGCAACTGCTGCGTAGGGAAAAAGCGTCCACCCCGATTCATCTTTTCGTCTCCGGCCACAGCGCGCCGCATTTAATGAACAGGCAGGTCATCACTTACGACCTGCCCGACGACGAATTTGTAAAAGAATTGCGGATTCTCAAAGGCACCCCCGAAGAGGTGTTTGAGCACCCCGAATTAATGGCCTTGATGATCCCACTTCTACGGGCGGATTTCGAGGTCAGCGAAACCTACGTCGGCTCTAACCAGCCGCCCCTCGATTGTCCGATCACCGCCTTCGGCGGGGTGGAAGATCAAGATGTGCCGCCGGAGAAGATAGAAGGCTGGGGCGCACACACGAACGGGCCTTTCTTATCGCACATCCTGCCCGGCGGCCACTTCTTCATTCACACGGAGCAGCCGGCCATTGTTCGAGCCGTTGTTCGAGATTTGAGCAGGCGGGCGTAACACCGACGGCGCGTAAGCTCGTACGAGACGGGCCGCCGTTCGCGCGGTACCGTAAAGGCCCCGCTATAACTTCACGTCAGCTCTTTCCACGCATCAACGCCGCTCGGGGCGCTCGGTGAGCGCGCGGCTTTTCCCTCGCCGGCAACGGGGCTTCGGTGAACCAGAGAGGTATCTTCAATGACACTCACGCCCAAGTCTGAGGGTTCGGATGCTCGCGGCCTCAACCCCCTCCACGCAAACAACGCACGTCTCGCTTTAGGCTTGCTTCTCGCGCTCGGATTAATCGCGGCCCTCGCGGTATACCTGCAAAACAGACTCCCCGAAGTCTTACCGGAGGACGCGTCCGCGGCTGAATTTAGCGCCGCGCGCGCGCTCAAGCACCTACAGGTCATCGGCGCTCGCCCCCACCCCATCGGCTCGCGGGAACACGCGGCCGTCCGCGATTACATCTTCGACGAACTCGCGCGTCTCGGCCTCAGTCCGGAAAGACAGCAAACGACCGCCGTCAACAAGAGATGGGGAACGCCTCTCAGCGCCGGCGCGGTCGAGAACGTCGTGGCGAGGCTCAAAGGCGCTGAAGGTGGACGCGCCCTTCTGCTCGTCTCCCATTACGATTCCATGCCCAACAGTCCGGGCGCGAGCGACGACGGGGCCGGCGTCGTGACGCTGCTCGAAACCGCGCGGGCGCTTAGAACCGGGGCGCCTCTGAAGAACGACGTAATCCTGTTGTTCACGGACGGCGAGGAGGTGGGTCTACTCGGGGCCGACGCGTTCGTCGCCGAACACCCGTGGGCTAAAGGCGTCGGCCTGTTCATGAATTTCGAGGCGCGTGGAAACAGCGGGCCGCTGATGATGTTCGAGACGGGCGACGGCGGCAACGGTGAAGTGATAAGGCAGTTTGCCGGCGCGGCACAACGCCCGCTGGCCAACTCGTTCTTTTATGAAATCTACCGGCGGCTGCCGAACGACACAGACTTCACGGTGTTAAAGGGGCTTGGCGTGCAGGGGTTGAACTTCGCTTACATCGACGGGATCAACCACTATCACACGGGGCTGGATAACGTCCGGGAAATCAACCCGGGGAGCTTACAGTATGAGGGGACCTCCGCGCTGGCACTCGCAAGGCGTTTCGGCGACGCGGACCTCGGCGGCACGAGGTCTGCCGACCGCATCTACTTCAACGTGTTCGGCGGGACTTTCATTAACTACTCGGCCGCTTGGATTATCCCCCTGCTGGTGAGCGCGTTTCTGCTGTTCGGCGTCGTCGTCGTGAGGGGCCGCGGGGCGAAGGAGTTGACCATCTCCGGCGTCGTTCTGGGGTTTATCAAATTGCTCGTCGGCGGCGTCGCCTCCACGGCGTTCGTCTGGCTGGCGTGGTGGCTGATACGTGCGGCTCAACCAGCACACCAGGGGGTGCCGTGGGGCGAGCCCTACCACAGCAACGCTTTCCGAATCGGCTTTGTGCTGCTCGCCGTCGCCGCCACGTCGGCGACTTACGTCCTCCTGCGAAAAAGGTCAGGCGCGCTCAGTTTCACGGTCGGGGCGTTACTCTGGTGGTTGATTCTGTCGGCGTACGTGAGCGTGTCGATGCCTGGCGGGAGCTACCTGTTCACGGTGCCGCTGCTGTTCAGCCTGTCGGGGCTGGCGCTCGTCTCCGTTTTAAAACTCGACCATACGAAATCTCAGTTGGTGCTGGCCCTCACCGCGATGCCGGGCGTCGTCCTCTGGGCGCCGATGATCTACACCCTGTTCGTCGCACTGACGCTCAACGCGTCGTGGACGGTGATTATCTTCGTCGTGCTCCTGTGCGGACTCGCCACCCCTTTGATACTCCCCCTCGTGAACTCACGGAGGTGGTTATTTCCCGGCCTGCTCGCGCTGGCTTGTGTGTGCCTGGTCCTCGTGGGCATCCTGACCTCGGGTTTCGACGAACGGCGGCCGAAGGTGAATCACGTTTTTTACGCGCTCGACGCGGACACGGGCAAAGCAGTCTTCGCGAGCACTGACGGGGGCACGGACGCCTGGACGACACAATTCTTCGGCGCGGGGACGGGGCGCGGCACCATGCCCGAACACTTCCCCGGCAACCTGAGAGTTTATTTAAAAAGTCCGGCGCCCGCCGCGCCGCTCGACGGGCCAGAAGCCGTGTTGACCGACGACCGGACGGAGAACGACGTGCGCACTCTCAGCTTCCGCGTCACGTCCCGGAGACAGGCTCCCGTCTTATCCATCTTCGCCGAGCCGGAGGTCGAGGTCTTCGACTCTTCGATCAACGGTAAACAGACCGTCAACAATGTAGGCAACAACTCAGCGCCGGGCGTGCCGTTGAAAAACTGGGGCATTCAATATCACGCTCTGCCCGCGAGGGGCCTGGACGTGGTGCTGAAAACGAGGGGCGGAAAACCGTTCAAGCTGTTCGTCGTTGATCGTTCATACGGTCTCCCCGAACTTCCCGGCTCGCCCTTCAAGGCGCGGCCGGCAGACATGATGCCCGCGCCCTATTCGACCAGCGACGTTACGCTCGTGGCGAAATCGTTTACTTTCTAAAGCCCGGCCCCTTTCAGGCCCCGGCCACCTCCGCTCGAAAAAGAAGAGGCCGGGTGGCGTTTGCTGCGCCACCCGGCCTCTTCCGTCTCAGACCCCGCCGTGGTTCCGCCCCGTCAGACATCCGCCACGCAGGCAGCAGGTCTTCATCCCGAAGTAACGTCCGTACTCCTGCACCATCACGTCGGCGGCGACTTTGGAGGCGCCAAAAAGGCTGTGCTTACAATCAGCGCGAGGAGGCCGGCGCGGTCGCGAACATCCATCTCGTGGTGCTCAAAGTTCCCGTGCGTGGAACTCAAGCGCCTCTGGTTCAGGCGACGAACGCCGCCGTCGCCGAATTCTCTTCGGCCGGGGTGTCGAATTCGCCCTCCGCGCCGTAGAGAAACTTCGCCTTCTTTCTCTGCCACAACGCGCTTTTCCCGTGCTCGCCGAGCGCCGCGTACATCCTTGAGACGAGGTCGTAGCTGCCGCCTTCCTCAAGCTCATACGTGTGAAATAGCTTGAGCAGGGAGAGTTCGGCTGCTTCCTCGCGGCCCGCGCGGGCCATGACCTCGGCCGCGGCGAGCGCGCGGTCGAGGACGGGGGCGGAGGCGGACGGTAAGGTGCGCAGCCAGTCCGGGTCGAGAAACTCGCCCGCGAGGTGCGCGTCGAGCGCCGCGTCGCGGTAACAGTCCACCAGCACGTGGACGCGCGGCTCCGCGCCGAAGTTACACGCGCCGTGCCGGTGAACCGGGTCCAACTTCCACAGGTGCCCGACCGGCAGGTGAATCCTCGCCCCGTTGATTATCAGGTACGCCGACTCATTCGTGATGACGGGGATGTGGATGCGGAAGCGGTCGGCGTTTTCCAACTCCTGATAATCGCGGTGCTCCCAGAAGAAGGTGCCGGGCTCGATCCTGGCGAGCCGCACCCACATGTACTTAAACCCCAGTTCGTTCAGCAGGGCGCGGGCCTCGGGCATCTTGAGGAGGAGGTCTGTCTCAAACGGCTCGCAGTGCTCGATGATGGTGTCGGTCGCCTTCCGCGTGCTGTTGAGCAGAGAGAGCGTGAGCCAACCGCCCGTGTGGTAGTCGCTGTAGACGCTCGTCCATTCCTCGTCGATGGCTAGAACCTCGCGCTGCAAGTTCCGCATGGTCGTGCCGTCGATTCCGGTCAGTCGCGAGACCTGCCGGATTAGTTCGTCCATTGTTGATAACGCTCCTTTGGTTGATTGTCCGAGGTGGCGGGCGGGCCGGTCGTGTCGGGGCGCGGGTCGTGACTCCCGAGGTCTGAAGCCCGGGCCGTGTCCCGGCCTTCAGACGGGAAGATCGGAAGCAGGGTGAGTGAGGGAAAGCCGACCGTCGGCTAACCGACGACTACCGCGTCAACCGCCATCGGGTTGATGCGTTGCACCGCATACAAAGGGGTGCTCATCTTCATCCCTACGTCGCGGAGGGTGACGCTGCCGTCGCCGGCCAGCGTTTTCAATATCAGCCCCGCGTCGAGCATCCACGACAGCGCGTCGATAGCGGCCGGATGGCCCGACAGGTAGAGGCCGGTCAGGCGCTCGACCTTGATGATCGGCTCTTCCCGCATGGCGGCCAGCGTCGCCCTGACCGTCTCCCGGTGTGCGTCGGGAAGGGGCAGCCGGAACGGGTAGATGAGGTCATCGACCGACACCGACCCGTCGTCGTTCATCACGACGGGGTTAGCCAGACACAGGGTCTGCGCGGGAGACAGGTGGCCGTCGGCGTCGGCGGGGCCCTCCTGCGTCGGACCCGTGTAGGGGGCGATTAATTGCCGGTAGAGGTCGTAAGTGTGCGCGCTGAGTCTGTACGACGGCAGGTTCCCCAGCAGCGGAACGCAGACCCCGAAAAACTCGCGCGCGAAAGGGGTCAGCTCCAGCGGCTCGCTTCCGCCTTCTTTAAGTTCCATCGTTTCGGCGAGGATGGATTGAACGGCCTGGCTGAACGGGTTGAAGGAGAATTTGCCGTGGGCGTGTTCCTGGCTCCTGCGGCGAAAGCGCAGGCGCTCCGACTCCTTAGCTTTCAGCAGCGAGACGAGCTTATGAGCGCCCTCCCACCAATCCACCTTCACGCCCAGCGCGGAACTGGCGAAGGTGCTGACTTTGTAACCGGTCTCCCCGTCGATAATGGTGTCCTTGAGTCCGCCCCAGTTGGTGCCGACCACGGGAGTCCCGCAGCCCATCGCCTCCACCTGCGCGAGCCCGAAATTCTCGTCGTGGTTCAGCGTCAGGTTAAAGACCGCGTCCGCGGCGGCGTAGAAGTTACGCAGTTCGGCCGGGCCTTTGTTGTCGAGGAAATGTATCTTCTCTTCGGGGATGCCGAGCGTCCGGTACACCTTCGTGAGCGTGCCCTTCAGGTTGACGGGGAAGACGCCGAACTCCATGAAGGGTAATTCGAATGCCTTCCCGACGACGACCAGGTGAACGTCGGGGATCAAGTTATGCACCACGCTGAAAATCTTCAAGACCGTTTGAAGATTCTTTTCTATCGCGATGCGACCGACATAAAGCAGAATTTTGGCGTCGGCGCCGAACCCCATCTCAGTCTTGACGGCCTGCCTCGCAGCCTCTTCCAGAGGATGAAAAGTAGAATCGTCGTAGATGAAAGGTACGTACCGCAGCCGCGCATTAGTAAAAAACTTTCGGGTTATCTCCACCTCCGCCTCACAGTGGCAGACGATGACATCGGTGGACTTGAAATATTTGTGGTTGTGCCTCATGTCGGTGAAGCTCCGCGTCACGTTGGCGAACGGGAACCAGACGTAAGGGACGTGCTTGCCGACGCGCTCCCTGGTTCGAAGCATCATCTCGTCCATCGTCCCGACGATGATGTCGGACTTGAGAATGAGCTCCTCCGTCATCTCCGCGCGCCTGACATCCGAGGCGTGCAGGTACTCCGGCGGCCGGCGAAACGTCTCGTGCTTCTCCACGATGGTCTCCAAACCCGAAAACAAGTAGTTGAGGCTTGTAATCATTGGCAGGTCGTTAATCATTCCTATCTTCATGTTGCGCATCCTTCCTATTCGGCGTGGCTAACTGTTGAGAGGGCGGCCCTACGGCTCGCCCTTTCGGCCGAGCCGTGGGTCACGTGGATAACGTGTAACGAGTGGTGGGGTAGGTGTCGGGCGGAAGGCGGAAAATGGGATCGCCCGCGGGCGATAATCAACCCTGGAGGTCGGGCGTGGCGGCACACCACTTGAGCGCGGCCAGCGTGCGCAGTTCCGCGACGGGCGCGTTGGTGCCAATCACGAGGAAATCAAGGAAGCCGGAGAGGACCCGCGCCATATCCTTATTCGTCCTTCCCCGCCCGTTTGACGAAGCAGCCCCGCTTCGGGCAGAGGTTGACCCGTCCTCCGCCCCGCCTGGCCGTCGCGGGGCGGAGGATTGGTGAACCTCCGCAGGTAGATTTCGTCGAGAGTAGTCCGCCCCCCCGAGCCGGGGCGAGAGGTTTATTTCCGCTGCCCGCCGACGTTAAGTACCTTTAACGAGGCGGACGTTCTTGGAGACGCTATTGATTTTGATGGGGGGGCCGCCCCTGCCGATCTGCGCGCGTACGGAGGAAGGCCCCGGCCTGCTCTGAATGGTGACGTTGGGGAGGTCGATGGAAAGCTCGCCGACGACGGTGTCCGTGCTCAGTTGCGCGTTCAACTCGTCTTTGAAGCGAAGCTCGACCTGTCCGGTGACGGTCTGAATTTGCACACCGCCCTGCCCCAGCTTTGAAACGCCGATGGAGACGGGGCCGCCGACGCCCGTGATGTCGAGCGAGTCGGACGCGCCCCCGATGGTGAGGGCTCCCGTGACGGTCTTGATCTCGACCGGCCGACTGGCCCGGCCGAGGGAGACTTGGCCGCCCACGCTGCTGATTTGAACCTGACCGTCCACCGCGCCGACGTTGAGCGACCCGCCGACGACATTGACGACGAGTTGGCCCGTTATGTCGCCGACCTTAACGTTGCCGCCGATGCTCCGGATGGTGAGACTGACGCGGCGGGGAAGCCTGAGCATGACGTGATGACGCACTTCCGGGTCGTACCCCGAATTCGTGTCGCGCTGGGTCTGCACGCCGCTGATTGTTAAGCCCTGCGACCCGTTTTCGATGGCGACCGGGTATTGCCCGAGGTCGCCCCGGCTCTGCGCCGAACGCACGACGTGCACCTCCGCGGCGTTGATGTCCGCCGTCTCGACCTCCACCGGCCCCCTGATGTTCGACACCTCGACGCGCGCGCCGGGCGCGAGTTGGATGGTTCGGCGAATCTCGTCGCGCTCTTGAAGGTCGCTGCCCTCCACACGCTTGCTCTGGGCGAAGAGTGTGGCCATCTGGGTGAGACCCGCCAGCGTCGCTATCACGCCGCCCAGGAAAATAATCGTTGTGTTTTTCATAGAGAACTTCCTACCGCTTTCTTTGGCCGTGTTGGTGGGACCGTGATGAATCCGGTTATTGCCATTACTTCATCGAACGGTCTACAAGCGTTGGCGGACGCGTGAACTGCGGGGCGAGTTTCTGTGGGTGAGTATGACTATACCACATCCCCGGCAGTCCCTCATTCGGGAACGAACCACCTGGGCGGCGCGAAATATATCAGCGCCTCCTGTTTCGCCACGAAGACATCGAGGGCGATAGAAATCCTTTCGGTCTTGCCCGTGTACGGGCGCACCTCGTGGCGGACGAAGCTTGGGAACAAGAAGAGCTTCCCCTCCACGGGCGGGGCGTCTATGCGCCAGTCGGCGTCCCAGGGGCTCGTCGGCCCGGCGGCCTTCCCCCCGTGGCTGCGGTCGAGAAATCCCGGCCGGAAGTAGACGGTGTGACCGGAGCCGTGGGACTTTTTATCCGCGTCGGGGCCGGCGGATTCCGCGCCGCCCCGCACCTGGTAATGCGCGCTCACGAAGGCCGGGTCGTGGTGATGCACCTCCAGCGCCTCGCCGAAACGCAGCGCGTTGGCCCAGCAGGAGACTCCGCTGATTTTGAGGCCCGGGTCATCCGGGTCGCCCAGCAGTTTGAAGAACTCGCGCAGGCCGTCGAGAACGAGTTTGCGAAACTGCCTGACCTCCGGGTAGTCCCAGAGCAGGACGTTATACTCAAGCCAGTGAGTCGTCAGCCCTTCCTCCAGACCGGCCACCGCCGTCGGCATCCCTTTGGAGATGATCGCGCGCTCTTTCTCCAGAATGATTCGCGCCAGCCCTTTATTCATCTCGTCCACGCCCGTGTGCTCGATGGTCAGCGTCGGCGTCGGCCAGAGCATCTCCGGCTTGATAGTCTTCTCGGTCATCACTCATTCCCTCCTCATCGGTAAAACTTTTGTGGCCCGTCTCGAACGGCGTAAAGGGAGGCGGGCCGTTCCGGCGGGCGCTCTAGAGCGCGAACCTCTGCGCCAGTTCGCGGCTCTTGACCATGTACTCTTTGAAGTTGATTGACTTCTCCAGAAGGAACCCGTCTTCCTGCCCCTCGCAGATGTCGATCAACCAGTCGAAGAACAAGCTCAGGCCGACATCCTTGTAGAAATGGACGCGCGAGAGGAGCAGGACGATGTCCCTGTAGTTCGTCCGGTTGATGACGTGCTTTAAGGAGGCGATGGCTTGTAAGAACTCCTCGTCCATCGGCTCGCGCTCGATCATCATCGCCTCAAGGTGCGGGCGGTGGCGTTCGGGATGCTTGAAGGCGGAGTCGAGGGGCTGGCCGTCCAGACAGAAGTCGAGGACGAGCGATATGCGCGGGCGCTCCGACAGGTTGCAGGCGGAGTGGATGTTACTAACGTCCAGGTACCACGCCTCGCCCCGCCTCATGTGGAAGACATCCTCTTTCTCCGAGTGCAGCGAGTGCCGGTCGGTCATGATGGGTATGTGCAGGCGCGCCAGCCGGCGGTAATCCGTTTTGAATTCGATGTAGTCGCGGTGCGGAATCAAGACCGCATCCCGCAGCAGGTTCGCCCTCACCATTTTGAGTTTGGCGGTGTGGAAATTTTCCTCGATGACGGAACTGATATATTTCAGTTGCCTGCCGAGCGGCGTCTGGACGGCCCCGCCCTCGGTGCCCATGAAGAGGGTGTCCTGCTGGTCCCCGCTCCCGTTCCAGAGGACGTAATTTTTCCACGTGCCGAAGCGATACTCGGAGTATTCCTCTTTCACGTCGTCGAACTGGAGGATGGTTTCTATCTCCGGCAGCAGCAGGCCGTCATCAAGGTCAATCGCACTGATGATTCGTGAATTCATGACGAGATCATTCCTTTCTCGGACACGTCGTTTCCTGTTCTTGAGCAGCGCGCGGGCCGCGAGCGCGGGCGCGCGGTATCAGTTCGTCAATCACGCTCGACCCACGAGGCGGGCATGAACTCTTCGATTGATGTCCCTATGCCGCGCCTGAGCGCAAGCTCGTAGACGTGCTTGCCGACCGCCAGGTCGAGCACGCCCAACCCGAAGGGGCTGAAAATCACCCTGCCCCCGGCCTTTCTTCTGGCCGGCGCGACGCCCTGTAAAATGTCGGCGAGGGTACATCTAATAAACTCGCGATGACCGACTAACTGCTCGGTCAGGTGCAGCGAGGTGCCGGCGCGACAGACGTGTCCGATGTCGTCGGCCACGTTGTCGTTTGCGAGAATCACTTCGGGCGACAGGTCGCGCAGAGAGACGTGCAGGATGGTGGCATCCGGGAGGCAGGCCGACAGGTCGGAGACGTATGGTTCGGAGGCGGTCGTCGCGAATGAGATGAGCGGGCACTTTTTCAGGACGGCGTTGAAGTCCTTTTCCACACACACCTCGACCTGCTCGAAGCTGTCGAGGCACTTGTTTTTGAACTGCGCGGCGCGACGCGCGTCGATGTCGAAGACCACGAACGTTCGCGTCTCCGGGCGCGCGGACAGGAGCGATTTAACAATCTCGAAATTTATCAAACCCGCCCCGATGACCCCCACCGGGCCTTGCCTGTCGCCGTGTAAATACCGGGCGGCCAGGACTGCGCCGGCGGCCGTTCTCTTCGCGCTGATGATCGACGCCTCGATGATGGCTTCGGGTCTTCCGGTGACCGCCGAACTCAAGACCATCACGGCCGACGCGCGTTCCATTCCCAGACCGAGGTTCCCTGGAAACGAAGAAATCCATTTGACCCCGGCGGCACCGAATTCCCCGCCGAGGTAGGCGGGCAGCGCGATTATTCGATTGCTCTCGCCGCCGGGGAAATGGATGAAGGTGGAATGAGGCAGGGAGCTGGCCCCTTGCGCGTGAGCTTTATAAGCCCTCTCCACGATCTCGATCAGGGCCGACTCCTGAGCTTTGAGCAGTAGGCTGACTTCGTGTCCTCTCAGGATCAGCACGGCACCATTATTCATCGTCGTATATCTCCAAAGTCTCGTCGGAAATTTCTCTCGCGCCCTTCGCGGCCGACGAAGGTCGGGGTGTCCCCCACGGCTCCGCGGCCCTTCCTCGTCGGCGCCTGGCGAAGAAGGGAGGGGCGCCCCGGAACGGGCCGCGCGCGGTGAGCCGGAGTCGGGTCGGGCGTTGCTTTAAAGGTTCGGGGTTTTAAGAACTCACTTGTGCGCCGCTTCCTTGCGCAACGCCTCGGGCAGCGCCAGCGTGCCTTGCTGTGAGGCGGTCATGGAGTAGCCATCACGGGAAGCCCTCGTGATGGCGGGTGCGGCGGAGATGGCGTGGTCTTGTCGGGCGAGTTCGACGAGGCGTGCCAGCCCCTCGATGGTCGCCGCCTCGAAGAAACTCCGCAGCACGACTTCCACACCGAGCCTCTTGCGCACCTGCGAGATGAGCCGCATCGCCAGCAGCGAATGCCCGCCCACTTCGAAGAAGTTATCGTCTACGCTCACCCGCTGCATTTTCAGCACCTCGCGCCACATCCCGGCCACCAACGCCTCCGCCTCCGTCCGCGGCTCGATGACTTTCGCGCGTCGGCCGTACTGCGCCTCGCCGGGGGCGCGCAGCACATGCTGATTGACTTTGCCGTTTGTCATTAGCGGCATCTCCTCTAGCGCGACAAAGGTGTCCGGCACCATGTATTCCGGCAGGAATTTCCTGGCGTGCGCGCGTAACTCGTCCGGCGTGACGCCCTCCCCCTCGGCTCCGACGACGTAGGCGACGAGTTGTTTGGCGCCCGCCTCTGTTTCGTCGCGCTCCGTGACCGCCACGTCCCGAACGCGTTCGTGGCGGGCGAGCACGGCTTCGATCTCGCCCAGCTCGATGCGGAAGCCCCGCACCTGCACCTGCCTGTCAGTCCTCCCCCGAAACTCGATGCTCCCGTCGGCGAGGAACCGCACCCGGTCTCCGGCCCGGTAGAGCCGCGACCCGGCCGCCTCGGCGAACGGGTGCGGCACGAACCGCTCGGCCGTGCTCGCGGGGCGGTTCAGGTAGCAACGCGCCAGCCCGTCGCCGCCGATGTAGAGTTCGCCCTCGACGCCGACCGGCACGGGGTTCATCCGCTCGTCCAGCACGTAGACCTGCGTGTTGGCGATGGGGTAGCCGATGGGGACGGAGCCGTCGATGCGTGCCGCCTGCACCGTGTGGCAGCAGGTGAAGGTCGTGTTCTCGGCCGGCCCGTAGCCGTTTATCAAACGGCAGCCGCCGTTCGCGGCTAAGAATTTTTCGACGTGCGCGACGGAGAGGACATCCCCGCCAGCGAGCAACTGACGCAGCGGCTTCAAGTCTTCGAGCCGCTCATCAACCATCAGGTTGAACAGCCCGGCGGTCAGCCAGAGGGTGGTCACGTCATGCTCCTTGATGGCTTCGCCTATCGCCTGCAACGACGGCTGGCGCGGCGGCATGACGACGAGACGCCCGCCGTTCAGGAGGCTGCCCCAGATTTCAAAAGTCGAGGCGTCGAACGTGACGGGGGCCAGTTGGAGGAAGACCTCGCCGGGGCTGAGGTCGGCGTACCCCGTCTGCTTGACGAGGCGTACGACGCCACGGTGGACGACGCTCACGCCTTTCGGCCGCCCCGTCGAGTCGGAGGCGTACATGACGTAGGCGAGGTTGTCGCCCGTCGTCACGTTGGCCGGATTCGTTTCCCCCCGCGCCGCGATCAGTCCGGCGTCCGCGTCGAGACACACGGCCCGGCCTTCGTACGAAGGCACGGCGTCGAGCAGCGCCTTCTCCGTCACCAGAATAAGTATCTTCGCGTCGGCGATCATGAACGTCAGCCGCTCAAGCGGGTCCCGCGGGTCGAGCGGCACATAGGCCCCGCCCGCCTTCAGGATGCCGAGCAGGCCGACGACCATCTCGACCGACCGCTCGACGCAGAGGCCGACGGGGACTTCGGCCCCCACGCCGAGGGTGCGCAGGTGATGCGCCAGGCGGTTGGCGCGCTCGTTCAACTCCGCGTAGGCGACTAGTTGGTCGCCGAAGACGAGGGCGATGGCTTCGGGGGTTCGCGCGGCCTGGGCTTCGAACAGTTGATGAACACACAGGTGCTTCGGGTAGGGGGTGGCGGTTCGGTTGCGCGCAAAGAGCAAATCTTCCCGCTCCCCCGCCGCGAGCAGGGGCAGTTCGTAAATACTCGTCTCCGGCCGCGTCGCGGCCCCTTCGAGCAAAGTTCTGAAGCACTCCTGCATGCGCACGGCGGTGGCGGCCGAGAACAGCGCGGTGTTGTAGTTGACCGAGCCGGTAACTCCTCCGTCCTCCGTCTCGCTCATCAACAGGCTGAGATCGAACTGAGCCCGCCCCGTATCCAAATCGACCCGCTCCAACTTGACTCCCGCCAGTTCCAACTCGGCCGTCGGCGCGTTTTGCAGCACGAAGGCGACCTGGAACAGCGGCGCGCGGTTCGGGCTGCGGCCCACCTGCAACGATTCGACCAGGGCTTCGAAGGGCACGTCCTGATGCGCGTATGCTCCCAGCGCGACCTCGCGCACCCTCTCCAGATACTCTCTGAAATTCGGGTCGCCGCTGAGGTCGCCCCTCATCACCAGCATGTTTACGAAAAACCCGACGAGCCCCTCGACCTCGGCGCGATTACGGTTAGAGACGGCTGCCCCCACCGTCACGTCGGTCTGCCCCGCGTAGCGCGAAAGCAGGACCTGGAAGGCGGCCAGCAGTACCATGAAGAGCGTCGCCCCTTCCCCCCGCCCCAGGGCCTTGAGCGACGCGACGAGGGCCGGGGCGAGTCGGAACGCTTCGGACGCGCCGCCCGTACCCAGAACGGCCGGGCGCGGTTTATCGGTCGGCAGGTTCAATGCCTGCGGGGCGTGCGCGAGTTGCCGCCTCCAATAAACCATCTGCTGCTCTAACGCCTCACCCCGCAACCACCCGCGCTGCCAGACGGCGTAGTCGGCGTACTGGACGGGCAACTCCGCCAGGGGCGAATCGTGGCCGCCGACATAGGCTTTATAGAGCGCGCTCAACTCGCCGATGAGCACGCCGATTGACCAGCCGTCGAACACGATGTGGTGGACGGTCAGGAGCAGCATGTGCTCGTCCGCGCCCAGCCGCAGCAGTGTGAAACGAATCAACGGGCCGCTACTCAAATCGAAAGGTTTCTGCGCCTCGGCCGTCGCCAACCGCATCGCCTCCGCCTCGCGCTCGCGTGCGGGGAGGCGGCTTAAATCGACGAGAGGGATGGAGACCGGCCGGGCCGGTAGAATCACCTGCGCCGGCTCGTCGTCCTCGGCCGTGAAGATCGTTCGCAGGGATTCGTGACGCCTGACTATCTCGGTCAGGCTCTGCTCCAACGCGCCTACCTCAAGGCCGCCCGTCAGGCGCGCGGCGGCGGGCATGTTGTAAGCCGTGCTGTCGCCCTCCAGTTGGTCGATGAACCACAGACGCTGTTGCGCGAATGAGAGCGGCAGGCTGCCGACTCTCGGCGCGGGTTCGAGCGGCGGAATGTTCGAGACCTGCGCGGACGCCCTGGCGACTTCGATGAGGTGGGCCAGACCCTCGATGGTCGCACGCCCGAAGAAGTCGCGCAGCGTCACCTCCACCGCGAAGCGTTTGCGCACCTGCGAGATCATCCGCGCCGCCAGGAGCGAGTGCCCGCCGGCCTCGAAGAAGTCGTCGTCCACGCTCACCCGCTCGACCCCTAAAGCCTCCCGCCACGCTTCGGCCAACAACTCCTCGGTTTCGTTCTTCGGCCCTCTCACCTCGGCGTCGCCGCCGAACCCAGGCTCCCGGCAGGGGGGGAGCGCCCGCCGGTCGAGTTTGCCGTTGGCCGTCAACGGCAGCGCGTCGAGCAGGAGGAAAGCTTGAGGCACCATGTAAGCCGGCAGCCGTTCCTTCGTCCACTCGCGCAACTCCGCCACTCCCCACGGCGCCCTCTCAGTCTTCACGACGACGTAGGCCGCCAACACCTTCTCGCCCGCGTGCGATTCGCTCACCACCACCACGGCGTCGCGCACCTGCTCGTGCCGCCTGAGCGCCGCCTCTATCTCGCCCAACTCGATGCGGTAGCCGCGCACCTTGACCTGATGATCCATCCGGCCGAGGTACTCCAGCACCCCGCCCTCCGTGTGGCGCACCAGATCGCCCGTCCGGTACAAGCGCCTGCCCGCGGCCGGGCCGAAGGGGTCGGGCACAAAGCGCTCGGCGGTCAAATCGGGCCGGCTCCAGTAGCCGCGCGCCAAGCCCTCGCCGCCGAGATACAGCTCGCCGGTGACGCCCGCCGGCACGGGCCGCCCCGAGCCGTCCAGCACGTAAGCCTGCGTGTTGGGCAGCGGACGCCCGATGGCGGGCCGACGCCCCCCGCCCCGCGCTATCAACGCGCAGGTCGAGTAGGTCGTGTCCTCCGAAGGCCCGTAGAGGTTGAAGACTTTCCTGACCGTCCCCAGCCCGTACAACTGCTCCACCAATTCGCGCGGCAACGCCTCGCCCGCGAGGTTCACCGTCCCGACGCCGGCCGGCACCGACCCGCTGTGCAACAACTCGGCCATCACCGACGGCACCGTGTTCACGAGCGTGACCTCCGGCGCCGACGCCACGGTAAACAACTGCAAGGCGTTCTCGGCGAGGATGACCGTGCCGCCCACGCTCAAGGGGGCGAACAGCTCGAAGACCGAGAGGTCGAAGCAGAGCGAGGTTGCGGCCAGCACGCCGCCCAACTCCTCGGGCGTGAAGTACTCGCCGGCCCACTGCACCATGACGACGGCGCTGCCGTGAGTAATGACCACGCCTTTCGGCCTGCCGGTTGAGCCGGAGGTGAAAATGACGTAGGCCATGTTCTGTGCGACGGCAGCGAGCGGGGGCGCGGTCTCCGGCATCCGGGCGACGGCCCGGCTGACGCGCTCGACGCACACGACCCGCGTCGGCGCGCCTTCGCCCGCCCGCGTCCCGGCGTCGTCGTCCGTCGAGAGGGATTCGTCGGCGAGGCCGAGCAGTTCCTCTTCGGTAATGAGAATCGTGGCGCGTGTGTCGCGCAACATGAAGCGCAGGCGCTCGGTCGGGTAGGTCGGGTCGAGCGGCAGGTACGCGCCGCCCGACTTGAGCACGGCCAGCAGCGCGACGATCAATTCGACGCGGCGCTTGAGGAGGAGGCCGACGAAGACTTCGGGGCCGACCCCCAGAGAGCGCAGGTGGTGTGCGAGTTGATTGGCGCGGCCGTCGAGCTCGGCGTAGGAGACGCGCTCGTCACCGAAGACGAGCGCGACGGCCCCGGGCGTGCGCGCCGCCTGTTGTTCAAACAACTGGTGGAGGCAAAGCCGCCGTGGGTAGTCGGCGGCGGTCTGGTTCCAGCCCAGAAGGATTTGTTGCTGTTCGGCCGGCGTCAGCAGCGGCAGTTCGGAAAGGCTCTGCCGCGGCCGGGCGACGATGCCCCCCAGCAACGTCTGAAAGTGTTCGACCATTCGCGTGATGGTCGCTGCCTCGAACAGGTCGGTGTTGTACTGCAAGGAGGCGGAGAGGGTGTCTCCCGACTCGACCACGGCCAGCGTCAGGTCGAACTGCGAAACCCGGTGCTTGAGCGCCATCGACTCAAGCTCAAGTGTGCCGAGCTTGACGCGCGCGCCGGCCTCGCCGAGCGCGAACGCGGCCACCCCTTCTTCGTCAGGGAGGTGCGCTTTTTGCAGGACGAACATGACCTGAAAAAGCGGCGACCGGCTCGACTCGCGTTCCGGGTGCAGGCGCTCGACCAGCAGGGGGAACGGGTAATCCTGATGCTCGAAAGCCGACAGCACGACCTGCTTCGTCTCTTCGAGGAATGACGTGAACGGGGCCGCGCCGGAAGGGCTGCCGCGTAAGACCACGGGGTTGACGAAATATCCGACCAGCCCCGCCAACCCATTCCGGTTGCGTCCGGCGGTCGGCGACCCGACCAGAATGTCTTCCCGCCCCGTGTAACGGTAGAGCAGCGTCTGAAAGGCGGCGAGCAAGGTCATGTAGAGCGTCGCGCCGTGCGCGCGGCTCAAAGCTTTGAGACCCCGCGTCACCTCTTCGCTCAGTTTGAATGCCTCGGAACTGCCCCCGTAAGTCTGGACGGGGGGGCGCGGGTGGTCCGCCGGCAGGTCGAGCGACGGCAGTTCGCCGGCCAGCCGCTCTCGCCAGTACGACCAGAGCTTCTCGCCTTCCGGGCCGCCGAGCACCTGCTCCTGCTGGCGCACGTAGTCCTCGTACCGGAGCTGGTTTAAAGTCAGTTGCGCCTGAGCCCCGCCCGCCTCCGCCGTGTATAAAATGCCGAGTTCGTTCATCAGAACCGACAGCGACCAGAAGTCCGCGACGATGTGATGCACGACGAGCAGGACGACGTGTTCGTCCTTCGCGCGCTCGTACAGGCGGACGCGCAACAGCGGCCCCCGCTCCAGGTCGAAGCTGCGCTCGGCCTCGTCGGCGAGCAGGAAGTTCAAAGACTCTTCACTCAACCCGACGGCGTTGATCTCCTGAAAGGAGACCTCGGCGTAGTCGAGGACGCGCCGCGTCGGCTCGTCCTGACGGAGGCCGAAAGTAGATCGCAGCGAAGGGTGGCGTTCCAGCAGCAGTTGGAACGCGCGCCGTAGGGCGGCGACATCCAACGCCGAGTCGATGCGCACGGCGGTCGCGATGTTATAGGCCGCGTTGTCGGGCGCGAGTTGGTGGAGGAACCAGAGCGCCTGCTGCCCGCGAGAGAGCGTGTGCGCGGCGGCCGTCGCGTGAGTCCGCGCGGCGGCGGGCGCGGCGTCCGGCGAGGCCGCCGCCGCTTGCGCCAGCGCGGCCACCTCCGCGATGGTCGGGCTCTGTAGCAGGCTCACCATCGGCAGCACGACGCCGAGTTTCGCTTCTATGCGGTGCGTCAACTCAATCGCCGCCAGGGAGTCGAGCGCGTAGTCCGAGACGGGGCGGTTGAGGTCAACTTCGGAAGCGCCGACCCCCAGCCGGGCCGACACTTCGGCCCTGAGCCACGCTTCGATTGACTCGACGTTTTGCACGTCCGGCCCCGCGCCGGGCGTTCCGACTTCCCCCTCCGGCGCGGGGGGCATCTCCCACGCGGTCACGGCGTCGAGACTATTCGAGAGGAACTTTTCGCGACAGGCGTGCCGCTGAATTTTGCCGCTGGACGTTTTGGGAAGGCTTCCGGTCTTGAGCAGGGTCACGGCATGAATCTGCAACTCGTGCTCTTCCGCGATCGCCTCGCCGATGGCCCGGACTATTTCGCCGCCGTCCAACCCGTGCCGGACGTTGACCTCCTGCGCCAACACCAGCCGTTCCTCGCCGCCTATCTCGACCGTGAAAGCCGCGCCGCCGCCCGGACGCAGCGCCGGGTGGCTCTGCCCCGCCGTCAGCTCGATGTCGTGCGGATAATGGTTGCGCCCGCGAATGATGATGAGGTCTTTGAGGCGTCCGGTGACGAAAAGATTTCCGTCCAGCAGGACGCCCAGGTCGCCCGTGCGCAAGAGCGGCCGGGCGCGTCCCCCGGAGGGATGTGGCGGGAAGGCGAGCGCTGTTTCTTCGGGCCGGTTCCAGTAACCCTTCGTCACGTTAGGCCCTGACACGCAGATCTCCCCGACCTCTCCCGGCAAGCACTCCGCGAGGGTTTCGGGACGATAGATGTAAACTTCCTGCCCCGTCGCCGGCCGCCCACAACTCACGAGCGCAGTCGCGCCCGCCGTGCCTTCGGGGAGTTCGGATACCACGTTCATTTGCAACGCTTCCGCCGCGACCGTCTTAACCAGCGGCGACTCATCCGTCGCGTCCTCGCTCGACACGAGCAGCGTCGCTTCGGCCAGCCCGTAGCAGGGGCGGAAAGCCTTCAGGCTGAAACCGGACGGCGCGAAAGCCTCGGCGAAAGCCTCCATCGTCGCGGCGCGCACCGGCTCGGCCCCGTTGAAGGCGACCTCCCAACTGCTCAGGTCGAGTTGCCCGCGCTGTTCGGGTCCGATCTTGCGGACGCACAGGTCGTAGGCGAAATTCGGCCCGCCGCTCGTGGTCGCGCGGTAGCGGGAGATGGCGGACAGCCAGCGGAAGGGGTTCTGTAAAAAAGATACCGGCGACATCAGAACGCACCGCGCGCCCACGTAGATCGGCTGCAACACGTTCCCGATGAGACCCATGTCGTGGTAAAGCGGCAGCCACCCGACGATGACGGACTGCCCCGTCTGGCGGAACGATTCCTGAATCATCCTCTCGTTGCCGAGCAGGTTCCCGTGCGTCACCATGACGCCCTTCGGCGCGGAGGTGGAGCCGGACGTGTACTGTAGAAAAGCCAGATCGTCGCCGCCGACCGACGGGCTGCGCCACTGCTCGGCCATCTCGTCGGGGATGGTTTCGGCGTCGAGCCAGCGCATGGGCTTCAACTCCGGGCACCGGGCGGTGAGGGCGTCCACCTTCGAGAGCAGCGCAGAGGTCGTCAGCGCCAGCGTGGACTGTGCGTCGGCCGCCACCGACTGAAGCCTGTCGAGCGAGCGGTTCTGTCGCGGCGGGTAGGCGGGGACGGCCACGGCCCCCGCGTACAGGCATCCCCAGAAGGCGCTGATGTACTCAAGCCCGGGCGGGTACAACAACAACACGCGCTCGCCGGCCGCGCCCATCGATTGCAGCCGCGCGGCGATGGCGCGCGCGCGACGCTCAAGCTGCTCGTAAGTGAGGTTGATCTCTTCCGACTCGCCGTCGTTCAGAAAGGTGTAAGCCTTCTGAAGCGGCTGCTGGCCAACCCGACTCTGAAGCAGTTCTATTAAGTTGGAAATATTCTTCGTCATTGTGGTTTGTTAAAACAGGCTCAGCGGTTGACCAGTTCAGTCATGCCCACGAGTATCCTCCGCGCCCCCGCGTAGGGCGCGCGCCCGTGCGCGGCGAGGATGTTGTCGAGCATCAGGACATCACCCGCCTGCCACGGGAAGCTCACGGTCTCCCGCCTGTAGGCTTCGCGCAGTTCATCCAGCGTTTCCGGCTCGATCCGCGAGCCGTCGCCGTAATAGGTGTTGGTCGGGAGGTCGGCCTCGTCATCGAACCCGGCGAGCAGACCTTCGCGGAGCGGCGTTTCGAGCGTCGAGACGTGGTAGAAGGTCGCGTGGTTGAACCAGACGGTCTCGCCCGTGTGCGGGTGGGTGATGACGGCGGGCAGCACCGCGCGCGTCCTGAGATGACCGTCCGCGCCCCACTCGAATTCGATCCCGTTGTGACGGCAATGCTCCTCCACCGCCTTCGGGTCCGAGGTCTGAAAAGCCGTCCGCCAGTCGAGGCCGAATCCGTCGCCGTAGTTGCGCACGCACATCCACCCTTTGTCGGCGAAACGGTCTCGCACCTCGGCCGGGATTCGCCCGTAGACGTTCCTGCAATCGGCTATCGGCGTCTCGCCCCCGTGGGACGGCGCGGTTTCGCAGAAGAAAAAAATCTTCAGGTTGAAGTTCCGCTTGTACGAGTTTTCGTTGTGGACGAAGATGCTCTGGCCGGCCGGGTAGTCCGTCGAGGTGTAGATGTTGGTGCTCGCCACGCGGCTGCGCGGCGACGAGCGCTCGCTGTACTCCAACGCTTCGCCGGAGACCGCCGAAATGAATCGTTGAAACTCGTCGGCCGTCTTCACGCCGAAGTCGCGGAAGAGGATGGCGCCGTGCGCCGACAGGCGCTCGCCGATGTAACCCGCGTTGCCGGCCGCCCAACCGGTCAAGTTCATCCCCTTGACGGAAGGAGTCACCAGCAGAGGCAGCCTGCGCCCCGGGAACAGCGGCTTGGCGTTGACCATGCTCTCCGGGGAAACGCTGACGAGTCTGCGCCTGAAGGCCGCCGGGCTGCCGGGCTTTCCACTTCGCGGGTCGTCCATAATCACAGACCTTCCACTCACGTTCGACCGCCGCCGGCCCATGCTTGGTTCGCGTGCGGGTCGGCGCCGTCAGACGTTGACGGTCACGGCCTCGTACGCCGTGGACGGAATCTCCCAGAGGTGCGACACGTCTCCGAAATTCTGGTACACCCAATCGTCCTCGTAGATGGTGTCGAGGTAGCGCTCGCCGCGATCCGGAAAGATCATGACGCACGTCGCGCCGTCGGGAATCTGGTCGCTGACCTGCTTGACCGCCATCAAGACGGCCCCCGACGAGCCGCCGGCGAGAATCGCTTCGGTGTTCACAAGGCGGCGGCAACCGACGACGCAATCAAGGTCCGAAACGTGTATGGCCCTGTCGGCCAGGTCGCCGCCGAAGAGCGCGGGCACCACCGCGGCGCCGTGACCCGGGATGAGGCGTTTCGCTTTCCGCGAGCCGAAAATGACGCTGCCGACGGCGTCCACGGCGTAGACCGTGGTCGTCAGCTTTTCCTGGCGCAGATACTCGACGCAGCCGCGCAGCGTGCCGAAGGTGCTGACGGCGCAGAAGAGGTAATCGACCCTGCCCCCCGACTCCGTGATGATCTCTTGCATGGTTTGGTAGTGCGCCGCCGCGTTGTTCTTGTTGGCGTACTGGTTGGGCCAGAAGCTGTTACCGATGAGTTTGCAGAGTTCGCGGACGCGCTTGATGCGCGCCGGCAGGTACTCGCCCGTCTCCGCGTCCGGCTTCTCGATGACCTCGACTTCAGCCTTATAAGTTTTCAGCAGGCGCATGTTCTGCTTGGTCGTCTTCGCGTCCGCGACGCAGATAAAGCGCAGCCCGTAGTAAGCGCATATCTGCGCCAGTCCGATGCCCATGTTCCCCGAGCTCGACTCGATGATGGTCGTTCCGGAATTTATCTCCCCGACGAGCATGCCGCGCTCGATGATGCTGATGGCGGGTCTGTCTTTAATGCTCCCGCCGGGGTTGAACCCTTCCAACTTGGCGAAAAGCCGGAACGGGTTCGCCGGAAAGATTTTGTTCAGCCTGACGAGCGGCGTGTGGCCGATGGTTGCGAGAATGCCCTGACTCATAAATTTATCCCCGAAGTTGCGGCGACCCTCCCCCGCGGGCGGTTAAGCGCCCACGGGTCGGCCTGAAGTCGTCGGCTTTTAAGCCGGGTCGTGTCAGCCCGCGTGCTGTCGCTACTGTGGTGAGACGCCAATGCGTGGCCGGCGTTGAAGCCGTATCGAACTCCGAAACCTGGAAGCGAATTCAGGCAGGAATTTTGCCGCCCCGAGGGGCCGCGATGGGGTGAGGCCGTGTGCGCGGCGGCGAACGAGGCGCGTGCCTCTCTACACCGCCGCGCCGAGTTGCAATCCGCCGTGGTGGGGCCGGAGAAAAATTTCCTTCTGCCCGAAGAGTCTTTCGGAAGTGATGCCGCGACCGTGGCACTCGGCCACCACCTTGTCGGACTCGACAATCGGGCGCGACTGCGGCGTGTACTGGATGGAGGTCAGGAACGTCAGCCAGGGCTCCTGCCCCATCGCGTAGATGTAGACCCGTTTCGCGTTCAGCCGGTTCACGATATCCATCCCCTTCGCGTGGTCAGACCCGTCGAGTCTTCTCGACTGATCCATCTTCCTCGCCAGCGGGCTGGGCAGAAGCGGCCCGTACAGCCACGAGAGCGGGCCGCCCTCGCACTCCATCCCCAGAAAGAGCGCGTCCACGTCGCCGACGGCGGAGTGTAGGTGGCGGTAAAGGCTCGGCTCGACGTTGTTCGAGTCGGCGGCGCATATCACCTTCTGGCCTTTGAGGTTCGTGAGGTAGGCCAGTTTCGTCCTGATGTTCAGGTCGGCGTGTTCGCCGAGGAAGGGCAATCCGGTGATCCCGCCGCCCTCAACCTCGACGGTCTCCATCTCGTCCACTTCCACGACGTTTTTAAACCCGACGTTCTGGAGGATGAGTTTTAAGGACGGGTCGGCCAGCCCGCCGCCGTTGTTCCTGGGGACGAGGATGTTCCTGACCTTGTGGCGTAGCTGCAACAGGGTCTCGAACATACAGTGATCCTGATGGCTGTGTGTGATGACCACGTAGTCTATGACTTCGGGCAGGTCGGCGTAGGTGTAACGCTGCACCCCGTTTTCGTATTTGTAACTGATTAACGGGTCGAAGAGGATGCTGGTCTCCGAGGACTCGATCAGAATGCAGGCGTGGCCGAAATAGCGAACTCGCACGGAGTCGTCGTCATGGACGGGAGGCGGGGGCGGGGCCTCGTCCGTAAAGAATGACGAAAAAAGTTCCTCGTCCGCCTCGGCCACCTTCAGCGCCTCCTTGATGTAGTCGAGGGGGCGCGGCTCCGTCTTCATCTTGAAGAGTTCGTCGAGCGCGGCGGAGCGGAAAGGGAGATGCAGGTAGAGCTTCCCGCTGTCGCCCAGGTGGGGCGTGCTCAGCGCGAAGGGACGTTCGTCCCGGTCTACCAGCGAGAGCGCGATACTCTGCGGGTCTTCCGTGTAGTAAGGACTCTTGTAGAGCAGCCCCTCGATGAACCGCACCGACGGGTGGTTGTTCAAATCGTAGACGAGTTCGACGTAGCCCTTCAGCGGCTCCGGTACTTTGTCGTAGAGGGGTTCCAGCGAAAACCCGCTGGCGTCGCTGGCGAGAGTCGCGTTAATCCGCTGAATCGCCGAGGCCAGTTCCAGCAGCGGGGCCTGGACCTTGTTCGTCTGCTCTATCAGCGCCTTGATGCCGGGAGACTTGTCCGCGTCGTAGTTGATGAACGGCCCCCCCCTCATCGCCGGGTTCTTCAGGGCGGCGACGTGTATCTGCGGCGCGGCGGCGAACGATTGCAGAATCTTTAAGTGCATGTTGGTGACGTACATCGCGGCCGTCGCGGGCGAAATCAGGTGGGGCCATGCGTACCACTGATTGAATAAAGGCTCGACCAGCACGTTCTGCTTGAGATATAGATTCCCGTTTTTCATTCTCAACTCCTCCGCCGACCCTCGTCGAAGGCGCGGCGCGGTAAGGCGCGCGCGCGCTCAGGCGTTGTCGGATTGGCCGCCCCGGGCGACTTTGGACGTGATCAGGTCGAGCTGCTGCTGGCTGAGTTTAACTAGCGGGAAGTCCGACGGTGAGAGGTCGGCCGTTTCCAGCGACTTGCAGTGCTCGATGAGAGTGCGCAGCGATTCCAACAGGTCGCGGCAGAGCGCCTCGGCGGTGGCGCGGCGATGAACATTTTCGCTGTAGGTGAGATTCAGTTGGAGCCGCCCCCCCGACACCGCGCCGTTGATTTCGAGGAGATAGGCTCGCCGTTGTTTACCGTCACGTTCCGCGCCCCTGGCCTCCTGGCTCATGCTGAAAAGGGAGTCGGACGGCAACACGTTATCTAACTGGCCGAAGTAATTGAATTTTAATTCCGCCTGTGGCAGTGCTCGCAGTTCCCGCGACGTTTCGGAGTCCTTGCTCAGGTAGCGCAGCAGGCCGTAGACGAGGCCGCGATTCGGCACGCGCCGGAGCTGCTCCTTGACGGATTTCAACAGCGCCCCTCCCTGAGTCGCGCCGCCCGTTTCGAGCAGCACCGGAAACAACGCCGTGAACCACCCGACGGTGCGCGAAACGTCCACGTCTTCCCACAATTCCTCGCGCCCGTGCCCTTCCATCACCACGAGCACCTGCCGCCCCCCGCTCCACTTACTTACCGCTTCCGCCACGGCCGTCAGCAGCACGTCGTTGATCTGCGTCCGGTACGCCTCGGGCACTTCCTGCAACAGCGCGCGGGTCTCTTCCGCGTCGAGCGTCGCGGAGACCGTGCGGGCGGATTCGACGGTGTTCTGACGGTCGGGATAGTCCTCGGGCAACTTACCTCCTCCGGACTTCCCGACCCTCAGCCAGTACTCCCGCTCCGCCGCCGCCGCCGCGCCCCCCGCGTACTCCTCTAAACGTTCGGCCCATTCCCGGTATGAACTCGTCTTCCTCCCGAACGTTATCTCCTCACCCCGCCCCGCTTGTTCCAACCCTTGTGCGAGGTCTTCCACCAGCACGCGCCACGACACCCCGTCCACCGCGAGGTGGTGCGCCGCGAGCAGCAACCGCTGCTCGGCCACCGTCTCGAACAGAACCACTCTGAGCAACCCGCCGCCCTCTAACCTCATGTCCCGCTGCGCCGCGTCGCTCACGGTCTCTATCTGTTTATGCAGCCGCTCCGCGCTCGCCTCGCGTGCATCGACCACCTGCACCGACACCTCGCCGACGGCCTCCGCGCCGCCGTAACGCTGCCGCCAGCCCTGCTCTGTCTGCTCGAAGCGCAGCCGCAGCGCGTCATGCTGCTCGACCAGAGCCGTCACGACTCGCCGCAAGTGGTCTGCGCGCACGGGGCGGCGCACGCCGAGCATGAGCGACTGGTTGAAGTGGTGGCGGGCCGCAAGCGGCTGCTCGAAGAAGTAGCTCTGGACGGGCGTCAGCGGCACGTGACCGGTCAGTAGGCCCTGCTCGGCAAGCACGGGCGGTGCGCCGACCTCGGCGGCCGAAGCCTCGTCAACGACGGCGGAGAGTGCGGCGACGTTCTGGTGACGGAAGAGTTGCTTGGGCGAGAGCCTGAGCCCGGCCTGGTTGGCGCGGGCGACGATCTGGATGGAGAGGATCGAGTCGCCGCCCAGCTCGAAGAAGTTGTCGTGGATGCCGACGCGCTCAAGCCCCAACACCTGCTGCCAGATGCCCGCCAGCAGTTTCTCCGTCTGAGTGCCCGGCGGCGCGAACGTCTTTCGGTCCTCCGCGCCGACCTCGACCGGCTCCGGCAACGCCCGCCGGTCTATCTTGCCGTTGGGAGTCAGCGGCATGCTTTCGAGCAGGACGAAGGCCGACGGAATCATGTGCTCCGGCAGCTTATCCTTCAGGTAAGCGCGAACGTCGTCGAGCAGTGAATCGGGGCTCGTCCACTCAGGCAGGTTATCGGGCACGAGGTAAGCGACCAGACGTTTGTCCCCGGCGGCAGTCGCGCGCGCCAGCACCTTGACCCGCGCGACGCCTTCGTGGCGACTTAAGACCGCTTCGATCTCACCCGGTTCGGTGCGGAAGCCCCTCACCTTCAGTTGGTCGTCGGTGCGGCCCAGAAACTCGATGCTCCCGTCGGGCAGGTGTCTGGCCAAATCGCCGGTTCTATAAAGACGCTCCCCCGGTTCCCGGCCGAACGGGTTCGGGATGAACTTGGCGGCCGTCGTCGCGGGGCTGTTCAGGTAGCCTCTGGCGACGCACGCGCCGCCGACGTGGACTTCGCCGGGCACGCCCAAAGGCGACGGGCGCAGGAGCGCGTCGAGCACGTACGCCTGCGTGTTCGTTATCGGGCGGCCGAGGGGGACAGTCTTACTCCCGCAGTCTCCAGCCCCCTCCTCGACGGCGTGGGTCAGAACCCCGACCGTCGTCTCCGTCGGGCCGTAGTGGTTGAGGATGCGGCAATCCGGGGCGAGCACCCGAACTCTCTCGATCAACTCCCAGCTTGACGCCTCGCCGCCGAGCACAAGGCATTCGCGCGGCAGGAGAAGCTCCGGCCGCGAGTGCGTCATCAGGGCGGACAGGTGGGACGGGACGATCTTGAGACAATCTACGGGGCGCTCGCGGAAGTATTCGGCCAGCGCGCCGGCGTCCGTGGCTCTTTCGGCGGATATGACGTGAAGCGTCCCGCCCGTGCAGAGCGATGGGAAGATGACCGTATGACCGAGATCGGCGGCGAAGGTCGAGACGAGCGCGAAGCTCGCGCCCGCCGGGAGACGCAATCGCCGCGAAACGGCGTTGAGATAATTGGTCAGTTGCCGGTGTTCGACGCAGACGCCTTTCGGGGCGCCCGTGGAGCCCGACGTGTAAATGACGTATGCCGCGTTCTTCCCTTCCGCCCGCTGCTCCAATTCTTCCGCGCCCTCGCGGCTGATCTCCTCCGCCTCGCCGTCGAGGTAGACCGCGACCTCGGTCCGCAGCGCCGAGACCTCCGCACGCCACCCTTCGACGCTCACGACCACCCGCGCGCCCGCGTCCTCGACCATCCGCGCCAGCCTCTCCGTCGGCTGACTCACCTCAAGGGGCACGTACGCGCCCCCCGCTTTCAACACGCCCAGCAACGCGACCAGCATCTCGACGCCGCGCCCCAACATCAACCCCACGCGGTCCTCCGCCCGCACCCCGAGCCTTCGCAGGTAGCGCGCCAACTGATTCGCACGCCCGTCCAACTCGCCATAGGTGATGCTCTCCCCTTCGTGGACGACCGCGACGGCCCCAGGCTTCGCGGCGGCTTGCGCCGCGAATAGCTCGTGCGCGCACACGCGCCCGCCCCACTCCTCTGCCGCGCCGCGCCCGAGCCGCAGTAACTCGGCGTGCTCGCACGCCCCGACGACTTCCACCTCGTCTAAGCGCGCCTCGCCCGCCAGCGCGACGAGGGCGTCGAGCGCGGCCGCCCACCGCTCCGCCAGGCGCGCGACCTCGGCCTCGCCGTAGCGGGCGTCGTCGTAGTGCCACTCGGCGAGCAACGTCCCGTCGTCGCGGCTCAGGCAACGCAGCAGCACCTCGAAGCGGCTGACGTACGCGCGTGAGCGCAGCAGCGTGAAACTGAGCGAGTCGGTGACGCCGATGCGTGGCGAGCCGTCTTCGATGAACTCGAAGCAGAAGGGGAAGAACGGCGGCGCGTCGGATTGTCGCGGCCCCGGCGCGGAGTCGGGCGAAGCGGCGGGAGCCCCCGTCCGGTGCGTGAAAAATTCCTGCCAGCGTTGAGCCTCGGAGAGTGAGGCGTCGAGCGAGGCGAGCAGTCGAGGGAAGGGGAGGTCGGGCGTGAGCGCCGCGTCGATGGGGAGAAAGCGCGCGAAGAGGCCGAGCGCCGAAGAGAGTTCGTCGTAGTTACGCCCGTCGAAACAGACGCCGAGGCGGAGTCCCGGCGAGGAGCTGAGCCGGGAGAGGACGAGAAAGAAGGAGGCGAGCAGCGAGGTCTGGAGGGACGAGCCGTGCAGCGCGGACAGCCGGCCCAACGCCTCCGCCGTTTCGCGGCCGACGACGAGCGACAGGCGCGATTCGGGCGTGAACTCGGCCCCTTCCGTCGTCTCTTTCCCGAAAGGTAACGTTGGGGTCGCGCCGTCAGGCCCGCGCCCCCTCCAGTAATCTATTCCGGGCTTGGCCCCCTCGGCTTCCAGCGATTCGTTCTGCCACTCGGAAAGGTCTGCATACTGAATCTGCTCGCCGGGCGGCTCTTCGCCTCGCAGGCGGGCCGCGTAACAGTCACCTAACTCCCGCATCAGAATCTTGAGCGCGGACGCGTCCGCGTGGAGCGACGGCAGGCTGACGAGCAGCACGTGCCGGCGCGGCGCCATCCGCACTTCGGTAAAGCGCAGCCGGCCGCCGTCTTCGAGACCGGGTTGCGACCGCGCGTCGTCGCGCAACAGGGATTCGAGACGAGTCTCCCGCGCCTGTTCGGGCAGGCCGCTCAAATCGCACTCGGCGACCGTCGGCACGCCGCGCGCGTTGACGACCTGGAGCGGCAGCGTCATGTCGGGCAGAAGGTTGAAGGTGGTGCGGAGAATCTCGTGGCGCTCGACGAGGTCGCGCAGCGCGGCCCTCAGCGTCACCCCGTCGAGCGGGCCTTCGATGAGGATGGCGCACTGGGCGGTGTAGGGCGTCAGCCCGCCGCCCTCGTCCAAAGACCAGAGGTGCTTCTGCTGCGGCGAGAGTTGGTAACCTTCGATAATCTGATTCGACATGCTTGGTTTTCCCTAGCCCTGGATCGACCGCCCGCCATCCCGATGACCGGGCCATTTCGACCTCGGTCCCGCGCTCCGACGAACGGCTTGAGGATAATTCGCTACGATTGGAGGTCGTGGTTGCTTATCATCTCCCCCATCGCCACGACGATCTTTCGGTCGCCGCTGAAAGGTTTACGTCCGTGCGCCACTAGCATGTTATCGACCAGTAAAACGTCCCCCTGCTGCCACGTGAATTCGACCGCCGCCTGGCGGTAAGCCTGATCTATCTCCCGCATCACCGACTCTTCAATCGGAGAGCCGTCGCCGTAATAGACGTTGCGGGGCAGGTTCTCCTCCCGAAATATGGCCAGCAGAGAGTCGCGCACTTGGGGCAGCAGGCAAGACACGTGGTGCAGTTGAAGCTGGTTGAAGAACACCGGCTCGCCCGTCTTGGGGTGCTTCGCGGCGGCGCGGCAAATCTGGTGAGTTCTCAGCCCGTCGTCCCCGTCCCATCGAAATTCTATGGCGGCCTCGTGGCAGTAATCCTCCGCCACCGATCTCTCCGTGGTTTTGAAGAATTCCTGCCAGCTCACGTCGAGCGCGGTGATGAAATTTCGGACGTACATCACACGCTTCTCCTCGAAGCGTTCGACTATTGCGGGGTCGAGAAGCCGGTAGACCTTACGGCAGTCGGCGATGGGCGTCTCCCCCCCTTGCCGGGCCGGCTGCACGCAGTGGAAGAACTGTTTCATCGGCCAACGGTTGGTGTGAGAGGCTTCGTTGTGAAACAGGATGGTCTGTTCTTTAGGGTAGGGGGTGGATTGATAGACTTTCCCGGCCCCGCTTTCCGGGGGCAGGTCGCCGTAGTCGCTAAATAAGTCCGGGCAGATGGCCGACGCGACCTGCTCGAATTGCGACACGGATTGCAGGTCGAAGCCACGGAACAGTATGGCCCCATGCTTGAGCAAAGCGGTTTCTATGAATGCCCGATTGGTCTTGGCCCAGCCGGCAAGATTGACGCTTGCGACGGCGGGCCGCATCACCAGAGGGGTTTCATCGCCGGGGCTCAGATAACTTGTCTCCACCAGGCTCGGGTCTGAAAGGTTCACGCCTTTCCGCCGACCGAGATTCAAGCTCCTGCTCTGCAACATGAGATTCCTTTCCTCCGTCGGCGGGTCGCCTTCGGGCCTTAACCAACATCCTCGCGCCTCACGGCGCCGGAGCGTCTGAGTCTCTTTAACTTCTCGCTCTTGGATTTCCTGAAACTCTCTTCCTGGTCCCTCGCCTCCTGCCGCTCGGCTTCGGCGAGTGCTTCCGTCAAGGCGCCGAGCGTGGCGTCGGGTTGTGCGGCCGCGTGCGCGAGGATTGCCTCAAACTGGTTAAAAAGCCTGACCACCGTCGTCAGTTCAAACAGGTCGGTGTTGTATAGCAACCAGCCGCTCACATCGGTTTGCGTGTTGACGAGGGAGATGATGAGGTCGAGGCGCGAGCCGCCGTTGTCGGCCTTGAGTGAAGTGATGCTGAGTTCCATTCCGCCCAGGTCGGGCGGCGGAATACTGAGGAGGTCGAGCTTCACCTCGAACAGCGGGGCGCGGCGCAGGTTACGCTCCAACCTTAACGCCTCGACCAGCCTGTCGAAAGGAATCTGCTGGTGGGCGTAGGCGTCGAGAGTCACTTCACGCACCTGGTGCAACAACTCGCGGAAGGTCGGGTCTCCGGAGAGCTTCACGCGCATCGCCAACTGGTTGACGAAGAAGCCGACCAACTCTTCCGTCTCGCGCCGGTCTCGGTTGGAGGCGTTCGCGCCGACGACGATGTCGCGCTGGCCGGTGCGGTAATAAAGCAGCACGTCGAGCGCCGCCAGCAGCGTCATGTAGAGCGTCACGCCTTCGCGCCTTGAGAGCGCGTGCAACTGCTCGGACAGCCCCGGCCTCAACGCCACCGCGTGCTGCGCGCCGCGGTGCCTCTGTTCGTCGGGCCGCGCGCGGTCGGTCGGCAGCTCAAGCATCGGCGCGCCGGCCAACTGCTTCGTCCAGTAGCCCAACTGCCGTTCCAGCACCTCGCCGCTCAGGTACTCTCTCTGCCACGCCGCGTAGTCCGCGTACTGGATGGGCAGCTCCGGCAGCTCCGCCTGCCCCCCGCGCAGACGTGCCTCGTAGTGCGCCGCGAGTTCTTTGAGAAAGATACTCATCGACCACGCGTCGGAGATTATGTGGTGCATCGTGAAGAGGAAGACGTGCTCGTCCGCGGCGAGGCGCAGCAGCTTAACTCTCAGCAGCGGCCCCCGCTCAAGGTCGAAGCCCTGCCGGGCTTCCGCCTCCGCACGCCGCTCCACCTCGCGCTCCCGTTCCGCCTCGCCCAACGCGCTTATGTCCTCGACGGCGAGCCTCAACTGCCACTCGCCGCTTACGACCTGCGTCGGCTCGCCCGCGAGCGTCGCGAAACTCGTCCGCAACGCCTCGTGCCGGCGGACGATCTCGCCGAGGCCGTGTTCTAACGCACCGACATTGAGTCTGCCGCTAAGGCGCGCCGCGCCCGGACAATTGTAGAGCGGGCTGCCCGGTTCCAATTGTTCAAGAAACCACAGCCGCTGCTGCGCGAAAGAGAGTGGCAACCGCCCGTCTCGCGAGACTGGCGTGATAGCCGCCGACTGGATTTGCGGTTGGCCGAATCGCCCCTGCCCTATGACTTGGGCCAGCGCGGCGATGGTCGGGTCTTCGAACAGGGCGCGTACGGGAACTTCGAGTTGGAAAGCATCTCTAATGCGTGAGATGAGCTGCATGGCGAGCAGAGAGTGTCCGCCGAGATCGAAAAAGCTGTCGTAGATGCCGACCCGCTCCACCCCCAGCACTTGCATCCAGATGCCCGCCAGCAGCTCTTCGACCAAAGTGCGCGGCGCGACGAAGCTTCCCTCCAGGTCGGGTCGCGTGTTCTCCGGCGCGGGCAGGGCGGCCCTGTCGAGCTTGCCGTTGGGCGTCAGCGGGATGGCTTCGAGCAGGACGAAGGCCGAGGGGATCATGTAGGAGGGCAGCCGCTCCTTCATGAAGTCGCGCACGTCCGCCACCATCGCTTCGCCG
>DASVGG010000143.1:0-32596 GCA_036379655.1 Pyrinomonadaceae bacterium | reverse complement strand
GATGGCCGGGCAGATACTTGGGACGCCGTATTACATGTCGCCCGAGCAGTGGGGCGAGTTGCCGCGCGACGGCAATCCGGAAGTGGATGGACGGACGGATGTCTATTCGTTGGGCGTCATCTTCTACGAACTGGTCGCGGGCAGGAAGCCTCTGACGGGAACGACGCTGCCGGAGTTGAGGCAGAAGCACGTCGCGGCGCCGCTGCCTCCCTTAACCGAGGCCGTGCCGGATGTGCCCCAGGAGTTCGGACGCGCGGTCGAGCGCGCGATGGAGAAGGACCGCAACGACCGCCCGCAGACGGCGGGCGAGTTCGTTGACGAGTTGCGCGCCGCGCTCAACCTTCCGCCGCGCGCGCGCGCGCGCGGGATACACACGACCGACGCGGGCGCTTTGCAGACCTCTTCGGGCACGGCCGCGACGGCGCACCTCGCGCGCGGCACCAGCGCGGAGGCGCGCGACAGCGGCACGGCCGACACTATCCTGACGAGCGAGTTCGACTCGCCGGGCGCGGGGCGCGAGACGAGCGCCGGTGGGTCGAAGCGCACGACGAGCGGCAACGTGCGGCGCGAAGGCGCGCGCGCCACGGTGGCTTCGGAGTCGCAGGCCGGCACGGGTTATTTCGACACCGAGGAGTCTTCGCAAGAGGGCGCGGGCGTGTCGGTCACGGCGCCGGAGCCGCGCAGGACGCTCGCGCCGCTCGTGGCGGGCGGCGGGCTCGCGCTGCTGCTCTTGTTAGGAGTGGGCGGGTGGTTCTTGTTGAAGGGCAGGCGCGCGGAGCCCGCGACGACGCCCACGCCGGAGACGCCGCAGCCGACGCGACCGCCCGCCGTAACGCGGGCGGAGGCGGCGACCTACTGGTTCGAGGCGTTCGACAAGCGCGAGGACGCGGCGGGTAAGCGCGTCGCGGAGGCGACGGTGACGCTCAAGTCGGGCCAATTTTTCCGCTTCCATTTCGTCCCGAAGACGCGCGGCTACCTCTACATCGTCGGCCCGGGCGCGGGCGGCAACGCACAGATGATGCTGCTGACGGCGCGGGGTGCGGGGAAGCTGAAGACGAATCTCGTCGGCGGCGGCGCGGACTTCGCGTTCCCTTCGATAGGCGGTCAGCGGCTCCACCTCGACGAGAACCCGGGCGCCGACGAGTTCACCTTCATCTTCTCGCCGACGCCGATAGCGTCGCCCGCGTTCCTCGCCGGTGAATACCTGCACGAGCTGACGCCCGCCGAGGTCAAGGAGTTGGAAGACTTCCGCGCGCAGTTCAAGTCGGACGCGCCCGAGATCACGACCCGTGGCGACGGCGACGAGCGCCGCGTCGTCGTGCTCGCGCCCGAGCCGGCAACCACGGCCGGCCGTCCGCTCATCTTTGACCTTAGGATCGACCACCGCTGACGGGAAGTCAGAAGTATGAACGATGAATGATGAACTAATAGCAGTTGTTTTCAGTTCATCGTTCATCGTTCATCGTTCCAAACGAGGAGATACGCACATGCGCCTGAGAACCCCCCTGACTCTCGCCGCCCTGTTGTTGTTGACGTGCTCCGTCGCGCGCGCGCAGGAGCCGCAGAAGGATGACGAACACGTCATCGACGACTTCGTCCTCACGCGCGGCGTGAGCTTCGAGGAGCCGGGCAGGAAGAAGCCGCAACAGGGGTCGTCCACGCGCCCTCCGGGCGGGAGCAGACCGTCGTCGGGTAAGGGCGCCGTCGCTTCGACCAAGCCGCCCGCCAAGAAGGTCAGGCCGGGCAAGGGCGGACCGGACGCGAAGTCTGGCATGGGCGGCGGGTCCGAGGTGGCGTCGCAGCCGGCGCCCGCCGGGGGCGGGCAGATAGTGTTCGCGGGCGGCGCGCTCCGGTCGCTGGCGCTCGGCTACACGATCCTGATGAAGGACGAGACCGGCCGCCTCTTCGTGGCCGACCCCTCGCGTGAGTTCAAGACGGGCGACCGCTTCGCCGTCGCGCTTGAGACGAACTCGGACGGCTACCTCTACCTCTTCGGCGCCGAGAACGGGCGCGACCCACAGTTGCTCTTCCCGAACGCGCAGATCGAGGGCGGCGTCAACAACGTGCAGGCGCACGTGCGCGCGACCTTCCCGACCGGCCCCGCCGCCGACGTGGAATACTTCATCGACGTGACCGACCCGCCGGCCGCCGAGCACCTCTACATCGTCTTCTCGCGCCGGCCGCTCGCGGACGTGCCCACGGGCGCGGCGCTCGTCAAGCACTGCGGGAAGAACCTCGAAGACTGCGCTTGGAGGCCGACGGCCGCGCAGTGGGCGAGCATCATCGGCGGCGGGAAGGGGCGCGGCGTCACCGAGGCGAAGAACACGGGGCTCCTCGCGCAGGCGATAGTCCCGGCCTCCATGCCCGGCACGCTCCAGCGCGGCCTCAAGGTCAAGAAGGACGACCCGAGGCCCGCGGTCGTCCGCGTCAACGACTCGCCCAACGCCGACGTGCTCGTTACAGAGATCGTCCTCACACACAAATGAAGTGTTGAAGCGACCGGGCCGGAGCCACCTGCGGTAGCGGGTTGTGCCTTCACGGCTCCGCCCGGTCGAACAGCAACGCCCACTCACTACCGCGAGTGGCTCTAACATGTTTACCCTCGCGAAGGAGCACTGTCATGCGTTTTATCAAGAGCTGCCTCGCGGGGTTGCTCATCACCTCACTCGCGCTCGGCGCTGCGGGGGCGCCGGGGCCGTTCACGGAAAAGACGAAGACGGAGGGCGCGGGCGCCGAGCGCGACCGTGGGCGTGAACTGCTGCGTCGCGGCCGCGCGGCCGAAGCCCTCGTCCATCTGGAGAACGCGCTCAAGGCTTTCACGCAGTCGGGCGACAGGTCGGGCGAGGCTTCGACGCGCGACCTGCTGGGTGAGCTCTACGAGCGGCAGGGTCGCTACGACCTCGCGCAGGATCACTACACGCGCGCGCAGAACCTCTACGCCTCGGGCTCGAAGGGCGCGGCGCCGGACGCGCCGCCGGGCGGCAGGCTCCCGGGCGGCAGGGTCGTGGCCGACGTGTCGCGGGGCGCGACGGCCGCCGCCGGGTTGTCGGCGGCGGAGAGCGCGTACAACGCGCGGCTCATGCTCGCCAAGATCGGCAACATGCTCTACCGACGCGGTGACTACGACAACGCGCGCGCGGTCTTCTCGCAGATGAACGTGACGAAGCCCGACACGAGCGCGATGGGCAAGGTCAAACGCGCGAAGGGCATTCTGGGCGCCATCAGCGCCTCGGTCGGCTCGGACGAGAGGGGCGTCCGCATCGGCGCTCCAACCGTGGGCGGACTCATCACCCTCAAAGACCAGCTCGACTTCTACCGCAGGTCCATCCTCTACGCCGGCCACGAGCTGGGCCTGGGCCGCATAGACTATCAACAGGGACAGTTCGACGAGGCGCGCCAGCACTTCGAGAGCGTGCTCGACGCGACCGACGGCGACCTGCCCGGCATCGGTAAGCTCGGACAGACGCGCCGCTTCCGCGCCGCCGCGCGCACGAGCCTCGGCGACGTGGCCTACAAACAGGGCCGCTACGAAGAGGCCGTCGAGCTGTACGAGAAGGCCGCGAAGGGCGCGCGCGACGACAAGCGCGACGACCTCGTGTGGCCCGCGCTGCGCGGGCAGGGCCGTGCGTTGCTGCGGCAGGCCGAGGCGGAGCGCGACCGCAAGAAGGGCGAGCGGCTGCGCGACAGGGCGCTCGTCTCTTACCGCGAGGCGCTCGCCGCCGTCGAGAAGATTCGGCAGGGGAGCGTCCGCGCCGACGAGGCGCGCACGACCTTCCTCGCGACAACCGGCGAGGTCTTCGAAGAGGCCGCCGCCGCGCTCGCCGAAGCGGCCCTCGCGACGCAGCCAACGCCCGGCGCGTCGTTGGAAGGGAAGGCGCTCGAATACGCTTCCGAAGCTCTCTCGACGGTCGAGCGCGGGCGCGCACGCTCGCTGCTCGACCTGCTGAGCGAGTCGGGCGCGGAGATAACGGAGGGCGTGCCCGTCGAGCTTCTGCGCGAGAAGCGCGAGAACCAGTCGCGGCAGGCCGAGATCGCCGCCGAGCTGACGGGCGTCGAGTTGGGTGGCGCCGAGAAGAAGCAGAAGCCGGAGGAGTTGGAGGACGAGCTGGACGAGCTACAGGACAAGCTCGACAGCATCGAGAACCGCATCCGCACGAAGAGCCCGCGCTACGCGCAACTCACGGCCGCGCGCACGCTCACGCTCGAAGAGGTGCGCCGGCAGGTGTTAGACGAAGAGACGGCGCTGCTCGAATACAGTCTCGGCGCGGAACGTTCGTACCTCTTCGCCGTCACGCGCGGCGGCCTCGCGGTCGCGCGCCTGCCCGGTCGCGAGGAGGTCGGCCGCCTCGTCTTCAACTTCCGCCAGCGGCTCGTCCCCGCGTCTTTAAGACGCTCGATAACCGACCTCGTCGCCACGGCCATCGACCCGCAACGCGGTTTGAAGGTCTCCGCGGCGAAGGCCGACACGACGCCTGCGGCGGTCAGGGATTACGCGGACGCCGCGCACGCACTCTACAAAGTCGTGGTCGAGCCGGCCGCGCCGCTCTATAAGCGGAGCCGCCTGCTCGTCGTCGCCGACGGCGCGCTCAACTACGTCCCCTTCCACGCGCTCGTCACGCGGCCGGCGACCGAGGGCGCCGACTACACGGGGCTCGAATATCTTCTTAAGCAGAACGACACGGTCTTCGCGCCGTCGGCCTCCGTCGTCGCGGCCATCCGGCAGCAGCGCGCGACGGCCGCGACCAACGCGGGCAACATGCTCGTCGTCGCGGACCCGGTCTTCGACCTTGCGGACTCGCGCGCGGGCGCGAACACGCAGCAGGCGGGCGCGGGCGCGGGCCGCGCGCCCGGTTTCGACAGCGCCGTCGCGGACGTGTCCGAAGGCTTCAAGCCCGCGAGCCTGCAACCGTCGGCGGGCGCGAGGCGCGTCGCGCTCGTGCGGCTGGCGGGCACGGAGGCCGAGGCCGAACAGATAAAAGCGTTGGCCGAGCGCGCCGGTCATAAGGCTGACGTGTGGCTGGGGCTCGACGCGAGCGAGTCGGAACTTGAGGCGCGCGACCTGCGTGGTTATCGCGTGCTCCACTTCGCCACGCACGGGCTCTTGAACGCGGAGCGGCCGCAGTTCACGGGCGTCGTGCTCTCGCTCGTCGGCGACCGCGCGGGGGCCGACGGCTTCCTGCGCACGGACGAGGTCTTCAACCTCAAGCTCGGCTCGCCGCTGGTGATGCTCTCGGCCTGCGAGACCGGGCTCGGGCGCGAGAAGCGTGGCGAGGGCGTGATGGGTCTCTCGCGCGCCTTCATGTACGCGGGCGCGCCCACGGTCGGCGTCACCCTCTGGTCCGTGGCCGACCGGCCGACGGCCGACCTGATGTCGGACTTCTACCGCAACCTCCTCGCCGCGCAGGCCCCCTCGCCCTCCGCCGCCATGCACGCCGCCCGCCTCTCCCTCCTCGCGCGCAAAGAGACCAGCGCCCCATACTTCTGGGCGCCCTTCGTGCTCGCGGGGGATTGGAAGTAAGAGAGTAGGCAGTAGGCAGATGGCAGTAGGCAGTTTCAAACGCCGCTACGCGGCTCTCACTGCCTACCCCTTTTGCCTTCCCCGCAAGTGTCGGGCTAATATCGGCGCAAAGGTTTCCGACGAAATTTGGACGTGCAGAGGGTGGAACGAGATGGAAGCGAACTTCAGCCCTGTTTCAGACGCCGCCGCGCTCGAAGAGCTGTTCGCGCGGTCGCACACGGAGCCGGTGCTCCTCTTCAAACACAGCAACGCGTGCCCGATCAGCGCGCGGGCCTACAGCCAGATGACGGCGGTCAAGACGCCCGTCTCCATCGTCGTCGTGCAGAAGAGCCGCGACGTGTCGCGCGAGGTCGAGCAGCGCACGGGCGTCCGCCACGAGACGCCGCAGGCGCTCGTCATCCGCAACGGCCGCGCCGTCTGGAACGCCTCCCACTTCGACATCACGTCCGACGTGGTCGACCAGGCCGTCCGGAACGCGGAAGGATGAACGATGAACGATGAACTGAAGACAAAGGGTTTCAGTTCATCGTTCAGCGTTCCAAGTTCACATTTATGAGCAATGCGCCGAGGCGCGGGCCGGCGGTCGAGCCGCGCGAGATCATGCAGGAGTCGGACGCGGAGTTGCGCGTCACGTGGGGCGACGGGCGCGAGTGCCGTTACGCGGCGCCGCTGCTGCGGCGGCTCTGCCCCTGCGCGCAGTGCGTCAACGAGTTCACCGGCGAGCGCGTGCTCAAACCCGAGGCCGTCTCCGACGAGCTGAAGATCGAGGACGTGGGCATCGTCGGCCGCTACGCGCTCAACTTCCGCTGGAGCGACGGCCACGACACGGGCATCTACAGCTTCCGCTACCTGCGCGAGATATGTGAGGGTTAGTGAATAGTGAAGGGTAAATAGTGAATAGTCAGACCATTCTTTCCATTCACTATTTACCCTTCACTATTCACTCATTTTATGAAGAAGATTCTGGTCGTCGAGGATGACGAGGTCGAGCGCGAGCTGGTGCGGATGACGCTGGAGCGCGAGGGCTACCGCGTCTGCACGGCCGAGGACGGCGAGCGCGGGTTCGAGATGGCGATGGCCGAGCGGCCCGACCTCATCGTGACCGACGTGTCGATGCCCGAGGCCGACGGGGTCCAACTCGTGCGGCGCGTGCGCGCGGCGCCCGAGGTCGCCTCGACGCCCATCCTCGTCACGACCGGCTTCGGCACCGGCAACGCGTCCTACACGCTCGCGCAGGGCGCCGACGCCTTCGAGCCGAAGCCGCTCGACCCGGACGCGCTGCGCGAGAGCGTGCGCAGGCTGCTGGGCTAAAGGGGCCGCGCCGCGAGTTTCCGACAAGAGTTTTCGACAAGGGGGAGGCGACAGATTTGACGGAGGTCGTCGGGTGGGTCAGTTCGCTCATACTCGTCCTGACCATCGCCAAGCAGGTCTACAAGCAGTGGCAGGAGGGTTCGAGCGAGGGCGTCTCGAAGTGGCTCTTCGTCGGGCAGATGGCCGCCTCGCTCGGCTTCACCATCTACAGTTGGCTCGTCTCCAACTGGGTCTTCGTCGTCACCAACGCCGTCATGCTCGTCAACGGACTGGCCGGCCTCCTCATCGTGCTGCACCACCGCCGCCGCGAGCGCGCCGGGGCGAAGTGAACGGAGCGGCGCGCGGTCTGCTATTATGTCGGCATGAACGAGAGAGACTTTTTCGACGAGAAGCCCGAGACCAAGCGCGCCAACTACTCGTGCCCGCACTGCCGCGAGCGCAACGACTACGACGTGCGCTGGCTGCGGCGCACGAAGAAGAGCCAGCCGCCGCGCGGCATGAACGAGACGCAGAAGGCGCAGTTCTCGAAGGCGCGCGACTACATGGTACGCGTTGACGACCAGATCACCTGCCAGCGCTGCCGCAAGCGCTTCGACATTCCCAACTTCCAGACCGTCGTCTTCATCTGACCCGGTCGGCCTTTACTTGAAGAGGAGAACCACCCATGGAAGAACTCATTAAACAGGTCGCCGAGCGCACGGGCATCAGCGAGGCGCAGGCGCAGACGGCCGTCATCACGGTCCTCGGCTTCATCAAGGGCCGTCTGCCCGAACCGCTCGCGGGCCACCTCGACAGCTTCCTCGGCGGCGGCTCCGGCAACACGGTCCCGGGCAGCCTCGGCGGCGCCGCCGGCGACGTGCTCGGCGGCCTCGGCGGCCTGCTCGGCGGCAACAAAGAGTAGCCCGGCACAGACAAAACTTGCGGAAGAGTCGAAGCCCTCGGGGAAGAAGTTCTCCCCGAGGGCTTCGGCGCGTCGGACGACTTAGGTTTTAGGACGCGGGTTGAACCGGGCCGGTCCCGTTGTCGGAGGGCAGGCCGGGCGTGGTCTTGTTGGTCGGGGTGAGGCGTTTGAGGGCGTTCTGTTCGGCGAGGAGGGCGCGCAACTCCGCCTCCCTCGCGCGCGTCGCTTCGGTCTGATTCGAGGGGTGGCAGAGGTTCGTCTCTTCGAGCGGGTCGAGCGTGACGTTGTACATCTCGTACTCGTCCGGGGTGGGTTCGGTCCGCGTCTGCTGCTCGTTGCCGAGGTGGATCACGTCGTAGTTGTTGGGGCTCGTCCAGAACTCCGGGTTGTCGAAGTAGCGCGAGTACTTCCAGACCTCGTCGCCGTCCTCGCCCGGCAGGACCGCGATGACCGTCTCGACGTGGTTGGGCTGGATGACCGAATGGTAGAAGGCGCCCGTGACCGGGTTGAACTGCGACTGCCCCTCGCTCACCTCGTCGTCGGACATGTAGTAGATGGGCTGGCTCGGCACCGACGTGGCGTCGCCGCGCACGTAGGCCGAGAGGTCGCGCCCCACGAGCGGACGCACCTCGCAGTGGTCGCGCGCGGCCACCTCCTGCACCTCTTGCTGGTCGGCCCCGGCGAGCGCGAGCAGTGTCGGGATGAGATCGACGTGGCTCGACAGCGTCTCGACCGAACGCGGGTCCTTGAGGTGGGCGGGGTTGGAGATGATGAGCGGGACGTGGATGGCCTCTTCGTAGGCGCTGTGCCACTTCTGGTGCATGCCGCCGTGCGCGCCGAGCAGGTCGCCGTGGTCGGAGGTGTAGACGACGACGGTGTTCTCGAAGAAGGGCGAGTTGCGCAGTCGCTCGTAGACCTGCCGGACGTGCGCGTCGGAGACCTTCTGGAGGTAGTAGTAGAACTTCCGATAGATTTCAATCGGCGGCTGCGGCATGAGCATGTGCGGGTAGACGTTGACAAAGCTCTCCTGACAGCGCGGCTTGGTGCGGAGGTCTTCGCCGTCGGTCGGCGACTCGGGGATGTCGGGCACGGTGTCGTCCGTGAACTGGTAGCCCCACGACTTCCACACGATGCCGAAGAGCGCGATGTCGTGCGGGTTGACGTAGGAGTTGACGAGCAGCCACGGCTCCTGCTCGCCGTCCGACTCCTTGTGTTCGGCTTCGAGTTTGTCGAGCAGCTCGATGGCCTCGCGCATGAAGCCCTCGTCGCGGTTCATGCCGCAGTTGGCCTGCGCGGAGCCGTGCGGCTCCGGCCCGACCCAGCCCGTGAAGCCGTACTCGTCGAGCCGGTCGGCCTTCTGGTAGACCTCGATGTTGCGCGGGATGGGGACGGGTTGGTTATCGTCGCCGACCGTCCACGTCAGGAGCGGGTTGTGCGTGCCGGGGATGATGATGTCGCCGTCCGAGACGTGCCACTTGCCCTTGTAGAAGGTGCGGTAGCCGGCGGCGCGGAAGTAGTCGCCGAGCGTCGGCACGGTGCTCGGGTCGAGCCAGAACATGCTCGGGTCGTACGACTGCTTGGCCGCGCCGGGCGTCTGCGTCACGCCGTGCAGGCTCGGGTACTGGCCCGTGAAGAGCGACGAGCGCGAGGGGCAGCAAGCGGTCGAAGCGGCGTAGTGGCGCTGGAACTCGACGCCGGTCTCGCGCAGCATGTCCTGCGCCAGCAGGTAACGCTTGCGCCACGCCTTGATCTCTTCGTTCTCGTAGACCGGCGGGTATCGCTCCTCGTCAACCATGAAGATGAGAAAGTTCGGCCTCTCTGGTTTGGGTGCCATCGTAAGGGTCTCCTTATCAAGAAGGGTCGTGAGACTGCGGGAGCCTCGGCGTGCGAGGCGCGACGTGTGCGCGGCGTTGGGGCGGGCGGCGTCGTGGGCCAGTGTGAGCCTGACCGCGAGGGCGACGCGTCAAAACCGACGGCGACGTGCTGTTTCGGGAAACCGTTCTGGCAGTGCGGTCACATTAAACGCAGCCTGGCCCACGGTGTCAAGATTCACTTTGACCGCGCGCCGTCAACCCCGACCGGCCGCTCCCGGTTCGTGATAGACTCCCCCGGCGACGGAGGACGGCGGTCGCCGCGAGCGGCCACACGCCACGGAACCTTACACACAAAGGAGGGGCGCATGTCGCACCCTGTGAGTCCGCAGGTCGCGCTCGACCGCGACGCACTCTATTACCCGTACATCCGCATCAGGGACGTGAACTGGCTGAAGGCCACGCTGCTCTCTTTCCCACACGTGTACCGGATGGTGCCCGCCGGGTATGAACTGGCCGACGACCCCAGGGTCCGCCCGTTTCGCGAAGTGCTCGGCCCTCGCGGCAGGCCGTTGCTCATAGAGGCGGGCACCTCTCAGCACACGGTCGTGGAGCGGCAGCGCGCCCTTCTGAACAAGATCAAATCCCACGACCCGGCCGACTTCGAGAGGTTCAAGCTCGCACGGACTCAACAGGAACTCGGCGAGCACTACAACTCTTTCGAGATTCATCGGGGGAAGATGGTCGAGCTGCTGGATTATTTCGCCGAGGAAAATCTGGCCTGGCCTTCGCGACGCGCGAACGACCCTTACGGCGATTGGTACGGCGTGCACCCTGACCTCGGCAAGGCCGTCATGTCAACGCTCGCCCTCGCGATTGCGGACGGCTACGGCCTCGACATCGTTACGAACGACCGGGAGGTCCACCACACGGCCGTGACTCGGGACGACGATCAGATTTTCGATGAGTTGGTCGGCCGTGAGGCCGGGCCGGCGCATGCGGGCGTTGGCGGCGTGGACACCCTGGCCGAACTGGTCATCACGACCACCTTCGACCTGAGCGCGTTGGACGCGGAGCGCATCGCCGAAATACAGAAGGACGGAAACGGTCTCCAGAGGTTCAAGAACTCTCTGCTGCCAATCGTCCAGGGCATCCCCCGGATGACCGACGAGCAGGCGCTGCTGGAGCGGTACGAGCAGGAGGCAGAGCGCGTGCGCAAGGAGTGGCGGGAGTACGAAAAGTCTCTACGCTGGTACGGGCTGAAGGCCATAGCCGACGTGTCTGAAATAAAGTTCCCCGAAGTCGCCGCCGGCATCGCCGCCTTCGCCCCGCTGGGCATCGGCGCCGGACTCGCGGCCGCCGTCGGCCTCGGCCTCATGGTTTACGGCGGGGTCAAGGTCATGCGCGAGCGCCGGGAGAACGTGAACAAGCCGCTACAGTACCTGAGCCGCATACAGGACGCTGGCGCGACACTGGTTCTGCCGCCGATGATCCCGAGTCAGACAAACACGAGTCCGCCCGAAACCCGCACGCCCCGGCGCCCTACACGGCGTCGTAGCGCTTGAGTTTGCGGTAGAGGGTGGAGAGGTCGATGCCGAGGATGTTGGCGGCGCGGGCCTTGTCCTGGTTGACGGAGGCGAGGATGTCGAGGATGTAGCGGCGCTCGACTTCGTCGAGGGTGGGGCGGAGGCCGTCGGGATCAAGCACGGCGGGGTGACTGCCCGCCGCGTCGCGGACGCGCGGCGGGAGGCTGTCGGCGTCGAGCCGTTCGCCGCTCAGTGTAAAGGCGCGCTCGATGGCGTTCTGGAGTTCGCGGACGTTGCCGGGCCAGTTGTAGTTGATGAACGCGGTCATGGCCGAGGGCTCGATGGGTTTCTCGTCCTGACCCTGCTCGCGCGCGGTGCGCTTGACGAAGTGGCGCGCGAGCAGTGGGATGTCCTCGCGTCGCTCGCGCAGGGGCGGAAGATGCACTTCGATGACGTTGAGGCGGTAGAAGAGGTCTTCGCGGAAGCGGCCTTCGGTGACCTCGCGTTCGAGGTCGCGGTTGGTGGCGCAGATGATGCGCGCGTCGAAGCGCGCGGGCGTCGAGGAGCCGAGCGGCGTCACCTCGTGCTCCTGCACGGCGCGTAGGAGCCGCACCTGTAGCGCCTGACTTATCTCACCAATCTCATCTAAAAAAACGGTGCCGCCCTCGGCCGAGCGGAAGAGGCCGGGGCGCGACTGCGTGGCGCCGGTGAAGGCACCCTTGGTGTGTCCGAAGAGTTCGGATTCGAGGAGCGTCTCGGGCAGCGCGCCGCAGTTGATGGCGACGAAGGGGCGGTCGGCGCGCGGGCTGTTGTGGTGGATGGCGCGCGCGACCAACTCCTTGCCCGTGCCCGACTCGCCGTAGACGAGGATGTTCGTGTTCGTGGCCGCGACCTTCTCGACGAGGCGGAAGACGCGCTGCAAGGCTTCGGAAGTGCCGATGATCTCGGAGAAGCTGTAACGCCTGTCCAACTCGCGCCTGAGCGCGCGGTTCTCGCGGAACAACTCGCGTTGGCGCAGCGCGTTCTTGACGGATTGCAGGAGGTCTTCGTTGACGAAGGGCTTGGTGATGTAGTCGTAGGCGCCCTTACGCAGCGCGGCGACGGCCGAATCGACGGAGGAGAAGGCCGTCATGACGACGACGAGCGCCTCGGGGTCGATGTCCTTAATCTTGTCGAGGAGCGCGAGGCCGTCCATGCCCGACATGCGTATGTCCGTGAGCGTGACGGCCACGTCCTCGGCGGCGAAGACTTCCAGAGCCTCCTCCGCGCTCGCCACGCCCGCCACGCGGTAGCCCGACTCTTCGAGCAGGCGCGTCACGATGGCGCGCATCAGGTCTTCGTCCTCCGCGACGAGGATGAGAGGCTGCGTGCTCATTTTTCGTTTTGAGCTTTCCACTCGCGCGCGAGTATCGAGTAGGAGACGAGGTCTTTGAAGTGGTCGTGCACCCACTCGGCCTGTCGGTGCGTGCCTTCCCGCGCGAAGCCGAGGCGCTCGGGGATGCGGCGGCTGCGGACGTTCTCGACGGCGCAGTAGATTTCAACGCGGTTGAGGCGCAACTCGCGGAAGGCGTGCTCGACGAGCGCGCGGCACGAGCGCGTCATCAGGCCGCGCCCCTGGAAGTCGGCGCCGAGCCAGTAGCCGATGTCGGTCTTGCGGTTCGACCAGTCGATGTTGTTGTAGCCGATGCTGCCGGCGACGCGGCCACGGAAGAAGATGAGCGTGGCGAAGCCCTGGTCTTCGGCGTACTGGCGAATCTGGCGGCGGATGAACTCGCGCGCGTCCTCGACCGAGTAGCGGTCGGTCGCCCACGGCATCCACGGCCGTAGGTGCGCGAGGTCGCGGCGGACGAGCGCCGTCAGCTCCTCCGCCAGTCGCTCGTCCACCGGGCGCAGCTCAAGCTCTTCGTCAATGCGTCGGCTGAACATCTTCTCGCTATTTGAAATTTGAAATTTCAAATCTGAAATCTTCGTTGGAAGTCTGCACAACGGGGGCGCGCGGCGCAAGTTCGGCCGCCGCCTCGTCGGCGGGGAGCGTGACGCGGACGACGGTGCCCGTCCGCCCTTCGCCCGACTCGACGGAGAGCCGTCCGCCGTGCGCCGTGACGATGCCGTAGCAGACGGCGAGGCCGAGCCCCGCGCCCGCGCGCTTCGTCGTGAAGAAGGGGTCGAAGACGTGCGGCAACACCTCCTCGGGGATGCCGTGCCCGTTGTCGGCGAACTCGACGACGACTTCGTTAACGTTCTCGTCAGAGCTGACACGGACGCGCAGGTCGCCGCCCTCGGGCATCGCGTCGCGCGCGTTGAGCAGCAAGTTTAAGAAGACCTGTTGTAACTGGTCGGGGTCGGCCGAGACTCTGGGGACTCTTTCGTCGAAGTCAGTCGTGACCTTCAAACGTTTGAAGCCCTTGTCGAAGGCGGCGAGGCGCAAGGAAGACTCGACGACGCGCGCGAGGTCGAGCGGGGCGCGCACGGGCGGGCGCTGGCGCGCGAAGTCGAGCATGTCGCGCAGGACTTGGGAGATGCGCTCGATCTGCGTGGAGATGAGGCGGAGCATCTCGCGCGTCTCGGCCTCTCTCTCTTCGTTGAGCGGGCGCGACTGGATGATCTGGATGAGCGAGGAGATGGAGGCGAGCGGGTTGTTCACTTCGTGCGCGACTCCGGCGGCGAGCGCGCCAGCCGCCGCGAGCTTCTCGGCGCGGACGAGGTGTTCGTTGAGGGCGCGCAGTCGCTCGATGTCCTCGGCCATCTTGCGGCTCATCTCGTTGAAGGAGGCGGCGAGCAGTCCGACCTCGTCGTTGCTCTTGAGTTCCACCTGCGTGCCGTAGGCGCCGCCGGCCACGTCCACGGCCGCTTCGGTCAGTCTTCGTACAGGTCTTGAGATGGTGCGGATGACGAGCGCGACGAGCAAAAGGTTCGGCACGAGCGCCGTGATGACGCTGAAGACGAGGTATCGCTTCCAGGCTTCGGCCGTGTGGTCGGCGAAGCTCCACCAGACGATGGGAATCTGGAAGAGCGCGAAGCTCAGGACGGCGACGGCCGCGATGGAGAAGGCGACCTTGTAGGCGATGGGGAAGAGGCGGAACTGGTCGAGCGCCGACTGGATGGAGAAGAGCTGGAAGTTCGTGATGGCGTACGCGTAGATGACCGCGCCGACGAGGACGAAGACCGAGCCGACGGGCAGAAGCGTGTAGACGCCCAGGAGCGGCAGCACGATGTTGGCCGCCGTCTTCAAAGTCGCCGTCACGACGAGCGCGAAGAGAATCGCGCCGAGCTGCTTACCCCAGAGGCTCCCACGGTAGCGCCGCCACTTGCGGAAGAGCAGCGCGAACCCGTACGCGAAGAGCCCGTAGATGTAGAGGCCGAAGGCGTACGCGAGCGGCGTCAGGCGAATGCGGAAGTCGGTGCCGTCGAACTCGATGCCGCTCCACATCATCCCCGCGAGCGCCGCCGGCACGAGCACGAGACCCGGCGCGAACATCACGGCCGCGCGTCGAACCGGCACCTCGGAGTTTTCCGGGAAGACCCACGCGAAGACGACGAAGGCGAGTTGAAGCAGGAGCGAGAGCGCGAAGCTCGTCCCCGCCCACCACGCCGCGAGCGAGCGCCCGCCGCCGAAGCCCCACATCACGATGTCGTTAACAGTCCACAGCGCGAGGCACGCGATGAAGGCCGCGAACGTCTGGTGCCCGCGACTGCGCGGCGCGGCCACGAAGACGTAGAAGCCGAGCAGCACGAGCGTGAAGAGCGAGAGCAGCAGCAGCGCGAGAAGCATAGGAAAGTGAGCAGTGAGCGGTGAGCGGTAAGCAGTTGAAGTAATGTTCAGTTTTGAGTTTTCAATAGACTCAAAACTGCTCACTGCTCACCGCTCACTGCTCTACCGCATGAGCCAGGGGCTCGAAATCATCGCGGCTATCGTCAAAGGGATGCCGAACGCGAGCGGCCAGGTGTGGTGCGCCTCAATCATACCACCGCGCGAGATGAGGCGGTGAAGAATCGCGAAGACGGGGAAGGCCGCGAGCGCGACCGGCAGCGCGAAGAAGACGCCGAAGATGGCGCCGATGCCGAAGAAGAGCAGGCCGCCCAGTCCGCCCGTCACCACGCTCCACGACACGGCCATGAGGAAGACGACGAGGGCGTGGCCGGCGCGCGAACGCGAACGCGGGTTGCCCACCCAGCGCCCGAGGTAGCCGCCGAACCAGCGCCCGACGAGGCAGCAGACGACGTTCATCCCGGCGCAGAGCGCGACGACCCAGAGGGCGTCGTTGGCGCGCGTGGACGCGAGGAATCGCTCGAAGAGCGCGAGGGGCGGCAGCAGGCCGAGGAACGTGCCGAACAGACGGTACGCCTGCTCGGTCGCGAGCGGTTGCCGCATCGAGAGCACGCGGACTTCATCCTTCTCAAGCGCCAGACGGCGGCGCTGCGTTTCGGGGTCGAGGTTCTGCCCGAGCCAGCTCAGACGCTGCGCGATGTCGAGGTCCTGAGTCGCGGGCCGACAAACGCTGTAGGAACCGCCTGTGTCGTACATGATTCTTCTCCTTCGAGGCCGACCGGCCCCTCGGCGGCGGCCGACTCGGCGCGGCGCGCGCGCCCGCACTCCGCGTCGAGCATGCGCGCCACCGCGACCAGCGCGGCGCGCTCATCGAAGAGCGAGAGCAACTCGACGACGCGCGAGAGTGCGCGCGACAGCGCCTCCGAAGTAAGTCGCGGGGCCGCCGGAATCCGACGCGCGCACGCGGCGCGTAACTGCTCCGATGAATAAGAGGCGGGCGTCGGCGGATAAACTTTGTGCGCGACCTCGCGGACTGCGGCGAGGGCTTGAACGAGTTCGGCGCTGGCGCGCGCGCGGTGCGCGACGAGCCGCGTGACGTTGCGCCGGTGGACGCAGCGGCCCGCGACGAGCAGGTCGTCGCCGCCTCGGCCCGCGATGCGGCACAACTCCATCTCGCGCGGCGTGGGCCTCGCGTCGGCGCTCGCGGCGGCGCAGGCCACGGCCAGCCCCGCGTAACGCTCGACGCACTCGCGCGCGGCGTAGAGCTTGTGGCGCTCCGTCTCTTCGTCGAGCGCGCCCGCGTCCGCGAGTATGTCTTCGACGGAGCGCAGGGCGTTGACGGCCGCGCGCTTCACCTCCTCGACGCGCCGCTCGTCGGGCGCGAACGCCGAGGCCGCGTGCGGCTCTTCAGTCTTGGAAGAGACGAGACGACGGAGCAGGCGGGGCAGGGAGGTGAAAGGCCACGCGAGCGACGAGCCCACGGCCTTCAAGAGCGAAGCGCGGACGCTGGCGCCGCCCGAGTGCTCCGAGAGGAATCGCGCGACGCCGAAGGGTGCCGCCGCCGCGAGGTAGATGATGAAGAGTTCGTTCAAGATCATCACACCTCGCCGAAGGGCAACGCATATGCCAACTGTCGGCGGCTTCATCGCGCGCGTGAGTTGTTTGAAGTTGTCGGCGGATTGTTTGAGTTTTCGGTGGGTGGGGCGGTTTGGAGTCTTGTTAGGTGTGTGTGAGGCGCGATGGTCTGTTTTGGCAAAGAGCGCGGGCGCGGTTGCGGCTTCGCATTCTGCCAACGCGCGGTCGAACGGGTCGAGGCTGTTCGCAAAGAGAGCACCGCAAGGCTTCTCTGTCCGAGGCCGTTGCGCGACGTGGACGAAAAGGGGCGCGGCGGGCGCGTAATGGGGCGGGCAACAGTTACGCCGAGGAGCGCATCTGTTATGTTGTATCCCACGGAACCTTCCTGCAAAACCTCGCGCAGGCGTGGCCGTCCGGCCTGAGATGTCAAACTTTTATTGCGACAGTCTCACGACCGATGAGTTACGGCGTGCCGTTGTGTTGAAGGTGAGTTCGTGGCCCTTGATTTGCTCTTCATCCGACCGAGCCCGACGGGCAGGCGGTAACCGAACAAAACGGAACTTTACGGCACGCTCGTTCGTCTTACACTGACACGAACACGATTCGTAAAACGGAATAATGATCATGCAGAAGAAAATCCCGATCAAAGTCATCAAGCGCGACGAGAGGAATCGTCAGCAACAGTCCGCGCCGGCCGCGCCGGTCGCCGAACGCGCCTCCGCGAAGGAGGCCGCGCGCGACATGGTCGCGACCGTCTCGCAGTGGGTCAACGAGTTTCAGCAGAAGCGCCGCTCCGAGACGGCGCAGGCGATCAAGACTCTGTTCGCCGACTCGACCCCGCAGACGAGCAAGGCGTAGACACCTTCTAAGTGCTCCCGCTCCTCCTCAAGTCTCCAACTGGCGGGCAGCGCTCCAACAGACAGCTTAAAGGCTCGACACGACGCGAGGCCGGCGGGGCGTAAGGCTCAAGCCCCGGCCGCCTCGCGCGCGCGGGCGTTGACACGGGAGCACTGGCGCGCATAGCATGCGTTTCACCGGCCTACAACTCGGAGGCTCCCGATGAAGAAGACAGGAACGAAGCGCGCGGGCAAGAGCGAGGAGCGCCCGCTCTTCGACTCGGTACGCAAGCCCGTTGCCCCGCACGGACACCCGCTCTCACGCGCCAAGCCCGAAGACCGCGCGCACCCCGCCGAGCGCAAGGCCAAGCACAAGCGACGGCCGGCGGGGGACGGCGAGTGAGTCAGGAGACGGAGCGCGCATTCCTCGCGGAGGCGCGCCGGCACCTCGTCGAAGACTACCTGCCGAAGATCGAGCGTTGCCTTGAGCGCCTCACGGACGAGCAGGTCTGGTGGCGCGCGTCCGAACGCTCGAACAGCGTCGGCAATCTTCTATTACATCTGGAAGGCAACCTGCGGCAGTGGGTCGTCTGCGGCGTCGGCGGCGCAAGGGACGCGCGCGTGCGCGACCGCGAGTTCGCCGAGCGCGGACGCGTGCCGCGTGAAGAACTGTTGAGCGCGCTGCGTGTCGCGGTCGCGGAGGCGGACGACGCGCTCGCGCGTCTCGACGCGGCCGCGCTCGTCGAGACGCGGCGCGTACAGGGGCTCGACGTAACGCTGCTCGCGGCCGTCTTCCACGCCGTCGAACACTTCTCCATGCACACGGGCCAGATCATTCTCCTCACCAAGATGCTCGCCGACGAAGACCTCGCCTTCTACGACTTCTCAAGCGGAGTCCCGCGCGCGAACTGGGGGAGTTGAGTGTTCAGTTTTTAGTTTTCGGTCAGGCCCGTTTCGCAACGTCGAACGACCTCAACGGGAAGGCAAAACTGAAAACTGAAATTTAGACTTTTAAATCTCGCGCGTTCGTGGTTAATATGTCGGGCGAGGTGAGCATTCCTTGATAGCCGGCCGGAGCCGCACCCGCGGAGACTTCTTTTGACATCCGCGCCGCCGCCGTCATCCAATATTTCTGAGGAGGCTTCTGTTAATGACTTACGTCGTTTGCGAACCGTGTGTGAACTGTCGCTACACGGACTGCGTGGTCGTCTGCCCCGTCGAGGCGTTCCATCTGGACGACAACGCAGTGTGGATCAACCCCGAGACCTGCATCGACTGCGACGCCTGCGTCCCCGAGTGCCCCGTCGAGGCCATCTTCGCCGAGGATAAGGTGCCCGACGAGTGGCAGCACTACACGGCCATCAACGCCGAGAAGTCGCTGAGCGGCCTGCCGATCATCAGCGAGAAACTCGACCCGCTCTGTTAGTCTCCGTGAAGAAGAGGCGTGGGGGACGTTGGCTCGGCGCCCTGGCCGGCCTCGCGGGGTTGACTGCGGGGGCGGTCGGGGCGGCGCTGCTGCTGCGGCGCAGGGGCGGAGAAGAGAAGTCGAAATCAATCTACCCGGAGTACAACCGCCGCGAGTCAGACCGCTGGGCGCGCCCCGGGATGCCCGTCATCTTCCGCGCCGAACTGATGCCCGGCCGCAGCCGCGACGAGCGCACGTTCCGCGTCGCCGAAATCCTCCCGAGCGGCCGCGTCACGCTCGAAGAGTTCACAGGCGACCACGCCGAGTCGGAGTTCGAGTCCATACGCTAAGGCGGCCCCGCGTGCTCAACGCCGGGCCGCCTTAACTTTACTTCTTCCTAATTTAAACTCTCTTCTTTCACAATCGCCTCGCCCTATCGTTTGAACTCCTCGCGCGTGATGGCGTAGATGATGACCTTCGTCCCGAAGACATCCCATTCGCCGTCGGGGCGCTCGCCGAGTCTTTCGGCGACGCGGATGGAGTTGACGTTCTCGGGCGCGATGAGGCTGACGACGCGCGTCTGGCCGAGCACGTCAAACGCATAAGCGAGCGAGGCGCGCGCGGCCTCCGTCGCGTAGCCGCGACCCCAGAAGCGGCGGCGCAACGTCCAGCCGACCTCCAGCCCCGGCCAGCCCTCGGGGCGCCAGCACCCGACGCGCCCGACCATCTCGCCGCTCTCCTTCTCCTCGACCGCCCACATCCCGTAGCCGCGCAGGTGCCAGTGGCCGAGTATCATCGCCATGTTGCGCCACGCCTCGGCGCGCGGGACGGGCTGGCCGCCGCCGAGGAAGCGCATCACCTCCGGGTCGCCCACCATTTCGGCGTAGGCGTCCGTGTCCGACTCGCGGAACATGCGCAGGACGAGGCGCTCTGTCTCTATTGCTTCTTTCACCATTCGTACTCGCGCCCCGGCTCCATCGCGGAGAGGCGCGGGATGCCGAGCGCCGCGAGTTCTTCGACGAGCTGCGAGCGGAAGGAGGGCTTGAGGTGCATGGCGAGGATGTCTACGTCTTCGTGCGTGAGCTTGCGCAACTCTCCCGCGAGCCCTTCGGGGGTGAGGTGGCCGGACACGTCCGCGAGTTTCTTGAGAGAGTTCGGGAACGATGACTCGATGAGCAGGGCGTCGAGGCGCGGCTCGCGGTTGACGACGCGCCAGAACTCCTCGGTCGCGGAGGTGTCGGAGCTGAAGGCCAGCGTGCGCGCGCCGTCGGAGAGGACGAGCCCCACGGTCGGGACGATGTGCGAGACGGCGACGGCCTGAACCTTGAGGTGCGCGACGCGGAACTCAACGCCCTCGCGGAAGGGGACGAACTCCATGACGCGCGTCCGCCCGTTGTCGAATTTGTGGAAGGGCGGGTAGACCGTCCCGTTGAAAACGTCACGCGTCAGCAGCCCGCAGACCTCTTCGGTGGCGTGAACGCGGACGGGCTCTTCGAGAGCGCCGAAGAGGTCATCGACGAAGATGGGGAGCGTCGCGACGTGGTCCATGTGCGGGTGCGTCACGATCACGTCGCGCACGCGCGCGCGCTCCTCGGCGCGGAGCCCGATGGCGATGCTCCCGGCGTCGATGCAGACGCGCCCGTCCACCACGAAGCAGCTCAGACGCTGCTCCGGCGCGGCGCGCCCCTCGGCGTCAATCGTGCTCGGCAGGAGTTTGATTTTCACTAAGAACGAGTGATGAGTGATGAGTGATGAGTGATAAGAAGGAAGCGCGGACCTTGTCTTCTCTTATCACACATCACGCGTCACGCGTCACTTCCCCTCCAGTTGCAGGCGCAGGCGGTAGAGCTGCTGCACGTAGTCGGCCTCGACTTCGTGTGGTGCGGCGCCGCGCGGGCGGATGCCGCGGGCGACGCGCGAGCGGTGGAAGGCGAGCTCGCTGGCCGCGCGGTTGTAGCGCACGCGCGCGCGCCAGTGCGAGAAGCCGCCCCGCGCGAGCGCGCGGTAGGTGGAGCCGGCGCGGCCCGTGACCGAGCAGAGGCACTGGTACTCTGCCTCCGGGATGAGCCCGCGCAGCACTTCGGGGCGCAGGTGCTCGCGCAGGACGCGCCCCTCCCGCCGGAGCGAGAGGAAGATGACGAGCAGCATGCCGAAGAAGGTCGGCATCATCACGAGGAAGTAGGTCAGCAGCACGTACGCGCCGTTCTCGTACGCGGAGGTCAGACGCGCCGAAGCGTTCCACGCCGCGTGCAGCAGGACGGCCGCCGCGAACCCGACGACGGGCGCGACGAACTTGACCCAACGCTTCACCGTCTGCGCCGCCAGCCCCAGCCCCACGCCCGTCATCCCCGTGAACAGAGGGTGCGCGAACGGCGAGAAGATGCCGCGCACGATGAAGACGCCGATTGCGTTATCCTCCGCGACGGCGACGCCGTAGTACTTGACGTTCTCCGTCATCGCGAACCCTAAGCCCACCATCGCGGCGTAGATGACGCCGTCGGTCACGCCGTCGAACTCGTCGCGCCGCCAGAAGAAGAGCACGAAGAGGACGAGCGCCTTGGCCGTCTCCTCGACCAAAGGCGCCGAGACGACCATGCCGTAGGACTCGCCCACGGAGTCGCCCGCGGCCGCCGCGACGATGGCGACGCCGAGCGAGTTGATGATGATGGCGAAGAAGACCGCGACCAGCGCGCCCCAGAAGAAAGCCGTGGCCAGCATCCACGGCGGCTCCGGCTCGTAGCGGTCGAGCCAGAGGACGAGCATGACGTAGACGGGGACCGGGAGCGCCGCCGCGACGAGCCCCGCGAGGAACGGGACGACGCCCGTCTCGTAGCCGATGAGCCAGAGCGTGCAGAGACCCGTGAGGAGCGCCGCCAGCACCGCCGCCGCGCCGAGCGCCCAGCGGAGCACGCCGCGCTTGACGGCCGGCGCCGGCGGCTGGACTCCCATGCTCGGGTACGGCGGGGCGGGGAACTGATCCATATGGAGCGGTCCGCGCGCGGCGCGTGCGGCCAAAGACCGGGGCGGCGGGACGTTCGGTCCTCGCGGCTACCCCTTCGTCAGTAGAAAGATGATAAGGCCGCCGATGAGCAGCACGGCCACGAAACCGATGACGGCGAGGAGCACCGTGTTGCTCTTACGCGGCGCGGGCGGCGGCGGCGGCGCCTCCGGCCGGGTCTGGTGCGCGCGGCGCTCGGCGGAGGAGCGCGGCGGCGGCGTGGACGGCAGCTTCTGCCCGACCACGGTCGAGGCCATGTCCCACCCACCGCCGACCTGTGTCGCCCCGAGGTTCATCCCGATGACGGCCCCGCACGTCGGGCAGAAAGCCTGTTCGGCGCCGACCGACGAGCCGCACTTCTGACAACGCTTCTCCATCTTCCTTAACTCCCCCCCGGTCCCTTAGGCGGTTGCGCCACGGCGCAAACGGAACGCAGTATAAACGCTCAACCGCATCACCTCCAACATGAATTATGTTGGATTGATTCACCGGTTCATCTCTTCATCGAATCAATGAAGAGATGAACCGATGAACCAAGACTGTGCGAATGGACGGGTGAGCCGGGAAAGACTATAATCCGGGCTTCGGCCGCAAGCGGCGTCGAGGAGCAGCGGCGCCGGCCTCCTTCTTATATGTTGTGCGCGCGGCCCGCGCTCCCTTTAAACACGGAGAGAGACTTTGCCCACCAGCCCAGCCGAGCAGGCGGCACAGCAGCGCGCGCGCGCACACGCGGGCGGCGGGCGGCGGCGCGCGCACGGGCACCCGCGCATGCCTTCGACGGCCGGTTACATGTTCGTCGCGGGCACGCTCTCGCTCGTCCTCTTCTGGGTCATCTGGGTGCTGCTGCGCTCGGAGACCGACGAGGCGCCGTGGCTGCCGGCGGGGCTCGCGGCGGGGCTTGTCATCCTGCTGGCGGCGGGCGCGCGCGAGGTGGTGATGCGGCGCGCGTGGGCGCGCTACACGCGCGAGATGGAGTTGGTGATGGGCGCGGGCGACCCCGCGCGCGTCCCCTTCAAGCCGAAGACGCCCGCCAATAACTGGCCGGGCATGCAGGCGCAGGTGGCGGCGCTGCGCACGCTCCAGCAGAGGCTCGCCGAACTCGACACGCCGACGACGACGCCCGAGTCGCACCTCGAAGCGTACAAGCTCTGCGAGCAGTACCTCGCCAACACGGACGAGGCGCTGCGCGCGCCGGGCGGGGCGGCCGAGATGCGCGCGGCCCTGCGCTCGGGGCAGGAGCGCGTCCGCGCCTACCAGCGCAAGCACCTGCTCGCCTGGGCGCGCGGCGAGGCCACCCGCCTCACGCACGAGGCGCAGAGGCGCGTGCGCCACTCGGACAAGATTGAGACGGCGCAGCGCGCGCTCGAAGTCGTGGGCGAGGCCCTGCGGGTCTACCCCGGCGAGCGCGAGTTCGTCGATTCTTCGACCGCGCTGCGCAACTTCATCGCGTCGGTGAAGGTCGGGCAGTGGGTCGAGATGGCCGAGCGCGCGGCCTTTCGCGGTCGCCACGCGCGCGCCGTGGCGCGCTACCGCGACGCGCTCTTCTACCTCTCGCGCGCCGACATGAGCGAGGACGCGCGCGACGAAGCCGCCTCGCGCATCCAGCGCGAGATAGAGATGCTTCGGGCGCGGATGCGCACCTCCGAGATGGGCGAAGGGACGGACGGCGACGCCGCCGACGACGGCACGGTCCCGCGCCGCGTGGGGCGGCGCGACGGGGGCGAGGTGGCCGGTTGATCTCGCAGCGGTGCCCCAAGTGCAAGAGTTCGCGCGTGCGGCGGGGCTACACGGACACGCCCCTGCTGCTGCGTCTGATTGGCGTTTACAATCTCTTGTGCGACAATTGCAACCTCCTCTTCAGGGGGTTCGCGGTGCCGGGGACCGTCCCGGCGCGCGGCACGCACAGCCGCCGCCGCGGCAGCCGGCGCACGGGCGGCCGTGGCCGTTGAGCCTCCAAAGTCGAGCGCAAGGGGCAGCCGCCGCGACCTTCGCGGCATCTACAGTTTCCGGACAACGTTTGTGTTCTTCGTTTTTCGATTGACTGGCGGGGCCGCGCCCCGCGCCCCTCATCCACAGGAAGGTGTCTTATGAGAGTTAAAAGATTCGGTCTTCTCGTGCTCGCCGTCTGCTCCGCCGCCTTCGTCGCGGCGGCTCAGGACGGCGGGGCGCCCGTCTCGCAGGGCGCCGTCGTCAGCACGTCCAACGCAGGGGGGGCCGCGCTCGACGCGGTCGGCGTCAAGAAGTACCTGCTCGGCCCGGGCGACGTGCTCGACCTGCGCGTCTACAACGAGCCGCAGTTCAACGGCTCGCTGGTCGTGGACGACGAGGGTAACGTCGCCATCCCCTTCATCGAGTCGCCTCTGCGCGCGCAGTGCCGCACCGACCGCGAGATTAAGGCCGAGGTGGTCAAGGCCCTCGCCAAGTTCCTCAACAAGCCTCAGGTGAGCCTGCGCGTGTCGGAGATGAAGAGTCGCCCGGCCGCCGTCGTCTACGGCGCCGTGCGCAACCCGACGCCCTTCGACATGCGCCGCCGCGTCAGGCTCCTCGAACTGCTTTCGCGCTCGGGCGGCGTGACGGAGCAGGCCAGCGGCGACGTACAGGTATTTCACACCGAGAACCCGATGTGCCCCGAGCCGGAGGACCTGGCCCTCATGGCCGCGCTCAAGAAGTCGGACGACGCCGTGGCCGTGCCCTACTCCGTCTACAAGATCGAGGACGTGAAGAACGGCGTGAAGGAGGCGAACCCCGTCATCTGGCCTGGCGACATCGTGCTCGTGCAGGAGTCGCGGCCCATCTACGTCACGGGCGCCGTGACGCAGCCGACGGGCCTCTACCTGCGCCAGAACCTCACGCTCTCGCTCGCCATCGCGCAGGTGGGCGGGCCGCGCAAGGGGGCCAAGACCGACAAGGTCCGCATCATTCGCTCGAAGCCGGGCGCGTCGAACCCCGAGATACTCGTCTACAACCTCGACGACATCAGGAAGGGTAAGAAGCCGGACGTGGCGCTCCAGCCCTACGACGTGATCGACGTGTCGGATGGCTCGCCGTGGGAGTTGAAGAACCTGCCGGGGACGCTGCTCGGGCTGGCGACCTCCAGCGCGCAGAACGTGGTCAGCTACGGCTCGGTCAGGATCATACAGTAGCTCCGGCCCGTGACGCGGCAGTGCCGGGCGGGGCCGGCCTCCGAGGGGGGCCGGCCCCGCCCCTTGTTTGAGGGGCCGCGCCCGCGTGTGGTAGATTATCGGTTTCGTCGGGGCACTAATTTTTTCGGGAGAGTCTGTTATGAGTCGAAACTACAGCCGCGCCGCCGCCGACGGCGTGCGGAAACGGCGCCGCCGCAACTCGCTTCTGGTGAGCGCCGTCGCGGTCATCATCATCGTCGCCCTGCTCTTGACGGAACAGGTGGCGTTGCTCTACCTCATCTGCACGCTCGGCGTCGCGGGGCTCCTGCTCGTGGTGGCCTTCGCCGACCTGCACGGCGCGAAGGAGCCCGCCGCCGCGCTCGCGCCAGCGCCCGCCGATGACGCGGCGGCCATCACCAACGGCATCACGAGCACGGCCACCGGCGCCGTCACCACGACCTTCGGCTCCACCGCCCCGCGCCGCCCACGGCGCCGCCCGCGAAGGTAGTTCCGAACGCGGAAGTAGGAACGCTGAACGATGAACTGAAAGCCTCATGCCTTCAGTTCATCGTTCATTGTTCATCGTTCATCATTCCAAAAAAAACTGTTTGAAGTAGCGGCGCCGGCCCTGTTATCATCCTCGGGCCGCGCGCGTGCGGCCTTCGATCCTACCAGCGAAGCGTCTTTCTCCCCGCCCGTGCCGTCCCCTATCTTTTCGGCCTATTCGACAAGGGGTTTTTTATGCGTCTGACCGCCACGCTACTCGTCCTGGCATCGCTCATCCTCGCGCCGGCCGTGCGGCCCCGCGCGTACACCTTGCAGTACACGAGCACGGCCGCCACCACGCAGGTCAGGTGGCCGACGACGAGCATCACGGTCTCGCTCTCGACCTCGCTCAACAACCCGCCGTCCTACGTCCACGCCACCGGCGCGCAGGTCGTGCTGGCCGCGCGCCGCGCGCTGTCGCGCTGGGCGCTGGCCTCGAACATCCAGTTCAACGTCGTGCCGAACGCCGCGCAGCAGGACGCGGTGGCCGACGGCGTGAGTCTCATCACCATCGCCGACACGGGCACGAACCGCGCGCTCTTCACGACCGGCGTGCAACCCGGTAGAGCCCGCGTCACCTTCGACGGCTCGGGCAACATCACCGAGGCCGACCTCGCCATCAACCCGCTCGTGACGCGCTTCGACGCCTTCGGCAACCAGGTGGCGAGCTTCTTCTCGACCGACGGGACGACGGAGAGCTACGACCTCGAATCGACCTTCGTCCACGAGATCGGCCACATGCTCGGGCTCGAACACTCGGGCGTGCTCTCGGCCTCGATGCAGCCGCGACAGGGGACGAACGGCACCTACAACCTGCCGAACTTCACGACGCGGACGCTCACGGCGGACGACGTGGCCGGCATCCGCGCCATCTACGGCCCGCGTTCGGGGCTGGGGAGCATCGCGGGGCGCGTCGGCTACAACTCTTCGACGGGCACGGCCGCCTTCGGCGCGCACGTCTTCGTTGAAGACCTAGCGACGGGGCGCGTGGCGGGCGGTAACGTCGTCAACGCGGCCGGCAACTACCGCATCGACAGTCTGCCGCCGGGTCAGTACCGCGTCGTCGTCGAGCCGCTGGACGAGCCGGTCGCGGCCGCGCAGATCGGCTCGAACGGCGGCGGCTATCCCGCCTCGACGCTCTCGCAGCAGCCGCCCTTCGTGACGACGGAGGCAGGGACGGTGACGGTCGGCTCGGAGGCGACGACGACGCTCAACGTCGGCGTGCCCGGCGCCGTGCCGGCCATCAACCCGAAGTTCGTCGGCACGAGTTTCCAACTCTCGACGTTGGCCGTCCCCATCGTGCCCGGTCAGTCGCAGAACATCCTCATTGCCGGCGACAACCTGAACACCGCGCCGCCGGGCACCGTGACCGGCGTCAGCGTCAGCATCAACTCGCCTTACATCGCCGTCTCGAACGTGCAGCAGATCAACGGCTTCGGCATCCCCGTCATCAGCTTCGACATCACCCCGAGCATCCTGACGCCGCCGGGCGAGTACAGCATCCGCGCCATCTCTTCGGCCGGGCAGGTGGCCTACGTCTCGGGCGGGCTGACGGTCGATCTGCCGAACGGCGTCCCGGCGGGGACGAACCTCTCGGACAACTCGCAGTTCTTCGTCGCGCAGAACTACCGCGACTTCCTCTCGCGCGAGCCAGACCAGACGGGCCTCGACTTCTGGACGCGCGAGATCGAGTCGTGCGGCGCGAACGCCGCCTGCCGCGAGGTCAAGCGCAGCAACGTCTCGGCCGCCTTCTTCATCTCCATCGAGTTCCAGCAGACGGGCTATCTCGTCTACAGGCTCTACAAGTCGGCCTACGGCAACGTGGCGGGGACGCCCGTGCCCGTGCGCTTCCAGCAGTTCTTCCCGGACACGCAGGAGATTGCGCGCGGCATAATCGTCGGCGCGCCGAACTGGGAGACGCAGCTTGAGGCGAACAAGCAGGCGTTCGCGCTCAAGTTCGTCCAGCGCCCAGAGTTCCTCGCGCGCTACCCGCGAACGCTCTCGCCGACGCAGTTCGTTGACGCGCTCAACGCCAACGCGGGCGGCGTGCTCGACGCGACGGAGCGGCAGAACCTTATCAACGAGCTGACGGCCAACAACACCGACGCCGGGCGCGCGAGCGTGCTGCGCAAGGTCGCGGAGGACGCGAACCTCGTCCAGTTGGAGTTCAACAAGGCGTTCGTCCTGATGCAGTACTTCGGTTATCTGCGGCGCAACCCGAACGACCCGCCGGACACGGACTTCACCGGCTACAACTTCTGGCTGACGAAGCTCAACGACTTCAACGGCGACTACATCGCCGCCGAGATGGTCAAGGCGTTCATCACCTCGATTGAGTACCGCCAACGCTTCGGGCCGTGAGCCGGAAGGGAAGTGACGAAGTCTGAAGAATGAAAGACGGATGAAGGGGGTCGGGTTTCCACCCGGCCCCCTTCATCCGTCTACAAAAAAAGCGCGGGGGCGACTCCCCAACTGAGTCGCCCCCGCGCTTTCCCCCCCTACCCCAACCTTACAGGCTCCTGAAGTCGTCCGACAGAATCCCGTCGGTCATGACGATGCCATCCGTCATGACGATGCCGTCGGTCATGACGATGCCGTCGGTCATTACAATACCGTCTGTCATCACAATGCCGTCCAGCAGCAGGATACCGTCGGTCATGACGATGCCGTCGGTCATCACGATACCGTCGGTCATCACGATGCCGTCCAGCAGCAGGATGCCATCGGTCATCACGATGCCATCGCTCTTCATCGTGCCGTCCAGCAGCAGGATGCCGTCGCCGAGCACCATGCCGTCGGTCATCACGATGCCGCCGCTCAGCAGGATGCCGTCGGCCAAGCGGATGCCGTTGGTGAGGAAGGGCTGCTCGTTGAAGACCACGCCGTCGGCGTAGAGCACGCGGTTCGAGGCCGCGACCGACTCGCCGCCGATCTTGAACGTGCCGCCGAGCGTCGCGTTGGGGCGGAGCACCTTCTGCCCGGCCTTGAGCTTGTCGGCGTTCGGCACGAACGCGCGCGCCACCGAGACCGCCGCCGCCGCGTTGACCTGGCCGACGCCCTGCGTCAGCACGTTCGCCGCCTTCGAAGCGAAGAGCGAGTCGGGCAGCGCGTTGGCCGTCTTCACCAGCGCCGCCTTCACCAGCGCGGGCGTGAGCGACTTGTTGGCTTCGAGCATCAGCGCCACCGTGCCGCTGACGACCGGCGCCGAGAACGACGTGCCGTAGTAGGTGTAGTAAACGTTCTGGAGCGCGCCGGCGCCCTTGGGCTGCGCCACGCGGTCGGGGCGCTGCGCGGCCGAGTGCGGGTTCTCCTGCGACATCGCCGCGACGATGCCGCGGCCGGGCGCGACCAACTCGGGCTTGGCGAGGCGGTCGATGGCCGTCGGCCCCTTCGAGGAGAACTGCGCCATGCGGTCGTCGGAGCAGCGGGCGGTGCCGCGCGTGTCGGAGGCGCCGACCGTGATGACGTAGGGGCTGTTGCCCGGGCTGTGGATGGTGCCGAAGAGCGGGCGGTAGATGGGGGTGCCGTCCGCGTTGTGGCCGGTGATCTCTTCGGTGCGGCCGTCGTTGCCGGCGGCGGCGACGACGACGAGGCCCGACAGCACCGCGCGCTCGACGGCCTTGCAGAGCGGGTCGGTGTGGTAGGACTCGCGGACGGGGGCGCCCAGCGAGAGGTTCAGCACGCGGATGTTGTGGCGCTTCTGGTTGGCGATGGCCCAGTCGATGGCGCCGAGCACCGAGGAGGTCGTGCCCACGCCGTTGTCGTCCAGCACCTTGAGGTCGATGAGGCTGGCCTCGGGGGCGATGCCGACGAAGCTCGTGCCGTAGCCGTTCGAGGCGGCGCCGTTGCCGGCCGCCACGCTCGCCACGCCCGTGCCGTGACCCTCGTGGTCAATGCCGTCGGTCATCACGATACCGTCCGTCATCACGATGCCCTTGGAGTTGACCGCCGTGCCGCCGCCGGTGAAGTCGACGGCCGCGACGACGCGCGACTTCCCGTTCTTCTGGAAGTCGGGGTGAGATGAGCTGATGCCGCTGTCGAGGATGGCGATGCCGACGCCCTTGCCGGTCAGGCCGGGGGCGTTCTGGATGCCCGTCTGCGCGAGCGAAGCGCCCGTCGCCTCGCGGGTGACGGCCATCTCGCTCCTGACCGTGCGGTCGGGCGAGATGTAGGAAACATCCTCGCGCGCGGCCAGCGAGGCGAGCGAGCCGCGGGTCACGAGCGCCGTCATGGCGTCGAGCGCCTCGAAGCTGCGGCCCTTGGTGCCGCCCTTGGCGGCGACGGCGTTGTCGTGCGCGGCCGACGGACGGCCCTTGGTCTGGATGATAACGCGGACCAACTCGCCTGCGGCGCCGGCGGCCTCGAACTCAGGAGCGAGCTTCGAGACGCGCTCTTTAGCCTTCTTCGGCGCGGGCGCGGCGGCCCTGACCGCGAGCGGGGAAGCGTAAGCACTGAAGAGTGCCAGGAGAACTGTGCTTGCAATGATTCGGCGTAACATTTCGATTCTTCCTTTCGGCCCCGGCACGCTCAGGAGGCGTGTGGATTGGGGAACGGGGCCGCCCTTCTCAAAAAGAACTAGGGACCGTTGGCAGGTTTCGCGCCCGGCTGTGAGAGCCGGACGAATGAGTTCGAGGCCGCGTCACTCACGAAACCTGTCAACGATCTGCCCCTCCCTGTTCAATCAACGTGCCAGCAAAACTATTTGCGGCCCGCCCCGCCCGAAAGGAGATAAACCCAACTTTTCAAAGAACTTACACCAACCCCTGCCCAACCCCTTCCAACCCCCTCCCACACCCCCAATCTGGATACCTCGTATCCAACATCCGCAAAAAATCTGCTAATCCCTAAATTTCCTAAGAAAAACAAATAAATCCCAAACTGTATACTCACTTACCACTGGATACTTAGTACCCACGCGAATGGCTTTGACCCAAAACTCTTAAAATCAGCCGACATTTGGGTCAAACCGAGTTTCTGACCCAAATGTCACTACGATGACTTCCCATAAAAGGCGTCCAACGTTTTGACTATCTGAGCATACTTGAAAAGGACTATAATGGTCGCCTCATTCAAGTCAATGGGGTTTAACCTGTTCATTTCTGGCCGTAGCTTAGTGGAGGTAAAACGATGAGTGTCCAAACATCAGAAAAAACTTACGGGCAAGAGCGTTATGGTGGGGAGACTGTGTTGCGGAATGTGCCGCCAAAAATCGGATTCAGGGTTGATAGGGGGCACTATGGCATCTATGAAGTAACGAGCATCGCACCTAACGGAGTTTGTTTTGGGGTTGACATACGATTCAAGGAGAAATTCAGGCTTAAGGAGCCGTGGGAGTTTGAGAAGTAACGCAAGACTCTCAATCAAGAAGACGAAAGCCCCTCCCGGTTAAGGGCGGGGCTTTCTTGTCTCTGGCCTACCTATTACGCAAGCCTTTGCCTCACGATGGCAAGTTCCGGCCGCTTGCCTCACGATTCGGCGGACTGCCTCATGATTCCGGTTTGGGGTGAAACATTTCCGAATAACTTGACATATACTTTAGTTAAAGCTAAAGTTTCCGCTGTGGTAAACGGAAACAATGATGGACGAAAAACTATGCTCATTAGAACCCGTTCCCGGTCAACGAAACAGCCCCCGCCGGGCAGTGTTGTTTCTCATATACAAGAAGGTTCAATTCGCTAATGCGAAGGACAAGTTTCTGGCGCTGACTGGCGATGAAGAGAGAACCTTGCTGAGCAGGATTGACTATTGGATAGACGGCAAAATTGCTAAGAGATATTTTCACGGGTGGGATTCATCGCAATACAGGGGGAAGTACACGGAATGCTTTGTTTTCAAGCTGCAAGACCGTCGGTTCTACGGGTTCTTAGCACACCCTAAAAGTGCTGACCGCCGTTTTGAGGTATGCGTCTTAGTGTTGCATGAGGAAAAGAATCAGTGGGAGACGGAAGAGAGTGACCTAAGACGTAGCAAAGAGGTTAGCGAAAACGCTGACGTAAAAAAGGCGCTCACGGAGTATTACGATCCGAGGAGCGGAAGCAAAAGACGATAGGCAAAACTATGAAGCACTGGACTGACAGGAGTGTTGAAGATTTCCAATTTCGCGTCGCTGCTGACTTCGTCGCGCAGCTTGAAGCGAAGATGGAGCAACTCGACATGAGCCAAGCTGACTTGGCTAAGGCGATGGAAGTTACGGAAGGTCGAATTTCCCAGATCATCAACAGCCCTGGCAACCTGACCCTGAGCGTGATGGTCAAGTGCGTGCGCGTTCTCGGCATGAAGATGTCTTTGGTCGCATACGAGGACGAGGACAGGGAGAATGCCCACGGGCCGGTTGATGCTGAAATTTTCCGTCACTGTTGGGAGAGGCTTGGGTGCCCTCGTGACTTCTGGGCGCTGGAAGAGGAGTCGCTTGCGTGCGCTGCCAGCGCTATGACTCCCCAGCGGGAGGAGAGAGTTAAGGTCACCATCCAAAGTTGGGATGTGGCTGCTCACGCGGAGGGTGACGCTTCGAGTGAGATCAATCTTGGGGCGGTAGAGTTGCTAGGGGGGAGGCCGCTTACGGCCTCCAACTTAGAAAGCGACATCGAACTCGCTAGTGAAGCGGCCCACTAAAGGCTTGCAGCGTGCGGTTCTAACCCCTAAAGGAGGTCGGTATGTCTAGCCCCACAGAAGAGATTACATTTTCATACAAAGAAATTGTGGAGATGCTTGTAAAAAAAGAAGGTATCCATGAGGGATTATGGGGTATATATGTAGGCTTCTACCTTCACGGAGCAAATGTCACGCTAGGCGACAAAGAACCTCTACCTGCATCGGTAGTTCAGATTACTGAGATCGGCATTAAGCCAGTCAAGAAACTGGACTATCTAAGTGTAGATGCTGCCGAAGTGAATCCCGCCCCAAGCGAAGCAAAGAAGGCGTCAAAAAAGGGCGGCGGGGCCAAAAAATAGTCTAACCGCCGTGAAGCCCTACGCCACCTCCTTCCAGAACTTCGGTATCAGCTCGCCTCCGCTCCGAAATTCACCGTGATACCCAACTCATACATGGACTGTATGACGACGCAGATGTTGTGACAGAGAATTTTGCACAGCAACTCATTCTTCTGCGCCGTCTCCGTCTTAGTCCTCAACCGCTCCCTCTCCTGCGGGTGCTCGCCCCGCAGCTGCGCAAGGGCGATGTGGTGGTGCTCGACAACCTCAACGTCCACAAGGCGAGCCAAGTCGAAGAAGTGGCCGAGGCGCGCGGAGCGAAAGTAATATGGCTGGCCCCCTACTCGCC
>DASVGG010000142.1:0-376376 GCA_036379655.1 Pyrinomonadaceae bacterium | reverse complement strand
CGTGGCGGGCGAGTTGTACACGACTGGCGCGGGGCTGGCGCGCGGTTACCTGAACCGGCCGAGTCTCACGGCGGAGAAGTTCATTCCCGACCCGTTCACTGCGGAGGCGGGCGGGAGGATGTACCGAACGGGCGATGTGGCACGGTTCCTCGCCGATGGGAGGATTGAGTACCTGGGTCGGGCCGACCACCAGGTGAAGGTGCGGGGCTTCCGCATCGAGTTGGGCGAGATCGAGGCGGCCTTGCACGCGCATGCGTGGGTGAGGGACGCGATGGTGACGGCGCGCGAGGAGGTCGGCGGGGGCGGCAAGCGGCTGGTCGCCTACGTGGTGTCGAAAGACGGCGCGGCGTTGACGCCGGCCGAGCTGCGGCAGTCGCTGAAGGGGCGGCTGCCCGAGTACATGGTTCCCTCGCAGTTCGTCGTGCTCGACGAGATGCCTTTGACGCCGAACGGTAAGGTTGACCGCAAGCGCCTCCCCGAGCCGGAGCCCGTCGGCGCGGGGCTCTCCGGCGCTTACGTGGCTCCGCGCGGGGCGGTGGAGGAGGCAGTGGCCGGCGTCTGGGCGGAGGTGCTCGGCGTCGAGCGCGTCGGCGCGGAGGATAACTTCTTCGAGCTGGGCGGCCACTCGTTGCTCGCCACGCAGGTCATCTCGCGTGTGCGCGCGGCCTTCGGCGTCGAGCTGCCTTTGCGCAGTCTCTTCGAGGCGCCGACGGTGCGTGGACTGGCCGCGCGCGTCGAGGCGGGCGCGGGCCGTCATCTGTCATCGCTGCCGCCGCTGTCGGCAGGGGAGAGGGACGGGGAGTTGCCGCTGTCGTTCACGCAGCAGCGTCTGTGGTTCCTCGACCAACTGGAACCCGGCAGCGCCTTCTACAACATCGCGGCGGCGGCGCGGCTCGTCGGCGAACTCGACGCCTCGGCGCTCGCGGAGAGTTTGCGCGAAGTGGCGCGGCGCCACGAAGCGTTGCGAACGAGGTTCGTCACTTCCGGCGGCAGTCCCGTGCAGGTCATCGACCCGTCGCCGAATCTGCCGCTGCCGGTCTTAGACCTCTCGCGCCTGCCGGAGGGTCAGAGGGAGGCGGAGTTTGAGGGGCTCGCGCGCGAGGAGGCGCGGCGCCCGTTCGACCTGGCGCGCGGGCCGCTGCTGCGCACGAGCCTCGTGCGTCTCGGCGAGCGTGAGCACGTGCTGTTGGTGACGATGCACCACATCGTCTCGGACGGTTGGTCGGTCGGCGTGCTGATGCGCGAGGTGGCGGCCCTCTACGACGCGTTCTCGCGCGGCGAAGAGTCGCCGCTCGCGGAACTGCCTATCCAGTACGCGGACTTCGCGCGCTGGCAGCGCGAGTGCGTGCGGGGCGAGTTGTTGGAGACACAGTTGTCCTACTGGAAGCGCCAGTTGGAAGGGGCGCCCGCAGTGCTTGAGCTGCCCGCTGATCATTCGCGGCCGGCCGTCCAGACCTACGAGGGCGCGCGCCAGTCTCTACAGTTGCCCGAAGCCCTCTCGGCGGCGATCAAGAACCTCGGGCGGAAGGAGGGGCACACGCTCTTCGTCACTTTGCTGACGAGTTTCGTGGCGCTGCTCCACCGCTACACGGGCCAGCAGGACATCGTCGTCGGCTCTCCCGTCTCCGGGCGCAACCGTCTTGAGACGGAGGAGCTCGTCGGCTTCTTCGTCAACACGCTCGCGCTCCGCGCGAACCTCGGCGGCGGGCCGACCTTCGCGGAGCTGGCCGGCAGGGTGCGCGACGCGGTCCTTGAGGCACACGCGCACCAGGACGTGCCCTTCGAGAAGGTCGTGGAAGCGTTGCAGGTGGAACGCGACCTCAGCCGCTCGCCGCTCTTCCAGGTCATGTTCGTCCTGAAGAACGCGTCGGCCGACGAGCAGAAGGTCTCCGGCCTCGCGCTGGCGCCGTTGGAGATCGACAACGGCACGGCGAAGTTCGACCTGACGCTCTACGTGGAAGAGACGGCGCGGGGGCTGCTCGGCACCTTTGAATACAACACGAGCCTCTTCGAGCCGCGGACGATAGCCCGCATGCTCGCGCACTTCCACACACTGCTGGAGAGCGTCGTCGCCGACGAGCACCACCGCGTGTCCGAACTGCCGCTGCTGGACGGTGCGGAGCGGCGGCAAATCCTGACCGACTGGAACCAGACCGAACAGCCCTACGACCGCCACGCCTGCCTGCACCAACTCTTCGAGCGGCAAGCGGTGCTCACGCCCGACGCGACGGCCCTCGTTGGCGGCACGCATCGTCTTTCTTACGACGAACTCAACCGTCAGGCGAATAGCCTGGCGCGCCGCCTCCGCGCGCTCGGCGTCGGCGCGGAGTCGCGGGTCGGCGTCATGCTCCCGCGCACCTCGCGGATGCTCGTCTCGCTGCTCGCGGTGCTCAAGGCGGGCGGGGCTTACGTCCCGCTCGACCCGGCCTACCCGCAGGAGCGGCTCGCCTTCATGCTGGCGGACGCCGACGTGCGCGTCCTGCTCACCGAGTCGTCATTCCTCGCGACGGTGCCCGAAGGCGCGGCACAGGTCATCTGCCTCGACTCGGACGTTGATGTCGATGACATCCCTTCCGCTAACGAGGAGAATCCTGCGAGCGTCACGCTGCCGGAGAACCTCGCCTACGTCATTTACACGTCTGGCTCGACCGGAGTCCCGAAGGGCGTGGCGATTGCGCATCGCAGCGCCGTCGCCTTCCTCGACTGGGCGCGCGGCTTCTTCACGGAAGATGAACTCTCTTCGGTACTGGCCGCGACCTCGATTAACTTCGACCTCTCCGTGTTTGAACTCTTCGCGCCCTTGGCCGTCGGCGGCACGGTGCTGCTCGCCGACAACGCGCTGGCGCTACCGGCCCTCGATTACGCCGGAGAGGTGAAACTCATCAACACGGTGCCCTCCGCGATGGCGGAACTCGTCAGGCAGGGAGCGGTCCCCTCATCAGTCATGACGGTGAACCTGGCCGGGGAGGCGCTGCCGCGCCGGCTCGTCCAGGCCATCTACGAGTCGAGCGCAGTCGCCAAGGTCGTCAACCTCTACGGCCCGTCGGAGGATACGACTTACACCACGTGGGAAGTAGTCGCTGACGAGGCGGGCGCACCCGTGCTCATCGGGCGCCCAGTGGCGAACACGCGCATCTACATCCTCGACGGTAGCTTGCAGCCGGCGCCGGTGGGCGTGGCGGGCGAGTTGTACACGACTGGCGCGGGGCTCGCGCGGGGCTACCTGAACCGGCCGAGTCTCACGGCGGAGAAGTTCATTCCCGACCCGTTCTCGGCGGAGGCGGGCGGGAGGATGTACCGGACTGGCGATGTAGCACGGTTCCTCGCCGACGGCAGAATCGAGTACCTGGGTCGGGCCGACCACCAGGTGAAGGTGCGGGGCTTCCGCATCGAGTTGGGCGAGATCGAGGCGGCGCTGGAGCGATACGAGGGCGTCGAGCGCGCCGTCGTGATGGTGAAGGAGGCCGAGGGCGGCGACAAGCGGCTGGTGGCGTACGTGGTGGCGAAAGACGGCCGCGAGGTGACGGCGTCGGAGTTGCGCGGGACGCTGAAGGCGGGGCTACCGGAGTACATGGTGCCGCAGGCGTTCGTGCTGCTGGACGAGTTGCCGTTGACGCCGAACGGGAAGGTGGACCGCAAGCGGCTGCCCGAGCCGGAGGCGGCGCGGCCGGAGTTGGGCGCGAGTTACGCTCCGCCCGAGACAGCGACGGAGGAGGCGGTCGCGCGCGTGTGGGCCGATGTCCTCGGGCTCGAAGCGGTCGGCCGCAACGACAACTTCTTCGAGCTGGGCGGCCACTCGCTCATGGCGACGCAGGTGATGTTCGCGTTGCGGGAGGCGTTGGACGTGGAGCTGCCGCTGCGTTCCATCTTCGAAGCGCCGACGGTCTCGGAGTTGTCGCAGGCGATTGACGCGGCGAGGGGTAACGGGCAGGGCGAGAGGCTCGGCGCCATCACGCGTCGTTCGCGCGAGCGTCATCGCGCGAAGGCTTCGGCGCCCCAACTGGCGACCGTGCCGGAAGTCCTCAGAGAGATAACCGATGTATAACGACAGCGTGTTGGAGACGGAAGATGTCTTCGTCTTCCAGACCTCCTTCGCCCAGCAACGGCTGTGGCTGCTGGACCAGTTGCAGCCGGGCGACCACACATACAACATCTCGGCGGCGGTGCGCCTGCGCGGCCCGCTCGACGTGTCGGCGCTCGCGCGGAGCCTCAACGAGGTCGTCGCGCGGCACGAGTCTCTGCGGACGACCTTCGCCGTGGACGACGGCCGGCCGGTCCAGGTCGTCAAGCAGTCTTTGACGCTGGACGTGCCCGTGCTCAGGCTGGGGTCGCTGCCCGAGGCCGAGCGCGAGGCGGAGTTCCAGGTGGTCGCGGCGATGGAGGCGCAGAGGGCCTTCGACCTCGCGACCGGCCCGCTGCTCCGCGCCGTGCTGGTCGAGCTGGGCGCGCGCGAGCACGTGTTGTTGCTCAACGTGCATCACATCGTCTCGGATGGCTGGTCGATGGGCGTGCTCGTCGGCGAGGTCGGGGCGCTCTACGCCGCGTTCCTCGAAGGGCGGCCCTCGCCGCTCGAAGAGCTTCCGATCCAGTACGCGGACTTCTCCGAGTGGCAGGCCGAGTGGTTGCGGGGTGAAGTCATCGAGAAGCAGTTGGACTACTGGCGGCGTAAGTTGGAGGGCGCCGCCCCAGTGCTCGAACTGCCCGCGGACCGCCCGCGTCCGCCGGCCCGCACTTTCCGCAGCGCGAGCCACACGCTCCCCCTCTCAACCGAGTTGAGCGAGGCCGTCCGCGCCTTCAGCCGCCGCAGAGGCGTCACGCCCTTCATGACGTTGCTCGCGGCCTTCAAGGTGCTGCTCGGCCATCACACGGGGCAGGAAGACTTAGTCGTCGGCTCGCCCATCGCGGGTCGGAACCGGGCCGAGACGCGCTCGCTCGTCGGCTGCTTCCTCAACACGCTCGTGCTGCGCACGGACCTCTCGGGCGAGCCCACTTTCGAGGAGGTGCTCGGGCGCGTGCGCGAGACGACGGTCGGCGCTTACGCGCACCAGGACCTTCCCTTCGAAAGACTGCTGGCCGAGTTGCAGACCGAGCGCGACCTGAGCCGGACGCCGCTCTTCCAGGTCTTCTTCAACATGCTGAACCTGCCGGGCGGAGCCCTGAGTCTGCCCGGCCTCGAAGTCGAATTCATGGCGCCGCCCGAGGTTGGGGCGAAGTTCGACCTGACGCTCTACGTGCGCGAGCCCGAAGGGCGCTTCTCGTTCGAGGCCGTCTACAACGCGGACCTCTTCGCGCCCGAGCGCGTGTCGCAACTCCTTGAGCAGTTCGCGCACCTCCTGTCGCAGGCGTTGGCCCGCCCCGACGAGCGCATCGGCCGTTACAGCCTCGTCACGGCGTCGGCCGCGATGTTGCTGCCCGACCCGACGCAACCTTCCAACAACGATTGGCAAGGGGCCGCACACACGCTCTTCTCGGAGCAGGCGCGGCGCGCGCCCGGACGCGTCGCCGTGTCGGACGAGAGCGGCGAGTGGAGCTACGGCGAACTCGAAGAGTCGAGCAACCGTCTCGCCAACTGCCTGCGCGCGCAGGGCGTCGGGCGTGGTGATGTCGTCGCCATCTACGGCCACCGCAGCGCATCGCTCGTCTGGGCGTTGCTCGGGACGTTGAAGTCCGGTGCGGTCTTCGTCATCCTCGACCCCGCCTACCCGGCCCAGCGCATCGCCGATTACCTCAAGCTCGCGGAGCCGCGCGGTTTGATTCAAGTAGCGGCGGCGGGTCCTTTGCCCGATGCGCTTGAAGAGTTTGTGGCGACACTTTCACTTCGTTGCCGCCTCACGCTCCCCACGCGCGAAGAGGCTCTGGCCGCGCGTCTCTTCGACGAATATCCCGCGACCGACCCGTGCGTCGAGGTCGGCCCCGAAGACCTCGCTTACCTCGCCTTCACCTCCGGCTCGACGGGCAGGCCGAAGGGGGTCGAGGGCATGCACGGGCCGCTGACGCACTTCGTGCCGTGGATGCGGCGGAACTTCGGGCTCGACGCGGACGACCGTTACAGCATGCTCTCCGGCCTCTCGCACGACCCCCTGCAACGCGACATCTTCATGCCGCTCGCGCTCGGCGCGCGCATCTGCATCCCTTCGCAGGGCGTGTTGGAGACGCAGGGGAGACTGGCCCACTGGATGGAGCAGGAGCGCGTCACCATTTCCAACCTGACTCCGGCGATGGCGCAGTTGTTGACAGAGCCCGAGCCGGGCGAGGCGGCGCCCGCCGTAGTCTTGAACTCGCTGCGCTACGCCTTCGTCGTCGGCGACGTGCTGACGAGGCGCGACGTGACGCGTCTCAAGTCGCTCGCGCCCACGGTCGCCTGCATCAACCTCTACGGCGCGACCGAGACGCAACGCGCGCTCAGTTACTTCGACGCGTCCGACTTGGCCCCCGAGGGTAAAGAGATACTCCCGCTCGGCAAGGGCATCGAGGACGTGCAACTGCTCGTCGTCAACAAGGCCGGCGCGCGGGCGGGCGTTGGTGAGTTGGGCGAGATTTACATCCGCAGCCCGCACATCGCGCGGGGCTATCTGAACGACGCGGCTTTGACGGCCGAGAAGTTCGTCGTCAACCCGTTCAGCAATCTCGCGGGCGACCGCCTCTACCGCACGGGCGACCTCGGCCGCTACCTCCCCGACGGCGCGGTCGAGCCGCTCGGCCGCGCGGACCACCAGGTCAAGGTGCGCGGCTTCCGCATCGAGCCGGGCGAGATCGAGGCAGTGCTCGGCGGCCACGCGCAGGTGCGTGAGGCGGTCGTCGTCGCGCGCGAGGACGAGCCCGGCAACAGAAGTCTGGTCGCCTACCTCGTGCTTGAGACTGAGGCAGAGCTTTCGACGTTGGAGCTGCGCGGCTTCCTACATGAGAGGCTGCCGGACTACATGGTCCCTTCGCAGTTCGTCGTGCTCGACAAACTGCCTCTGACGCCGAACCTGAAGGTTGACCGGCGCGCGCTGCCGGCCCCGCCGCGTGGGCATGCCGAGACGAGCGCCGAAACAGTTCAGGCCCGCACGCCCGTCGAGCGGAGGCTGGCCGAAATCTGGGCCGAGGTGCTCAAGCTCGAACGCGTCGGCGCCGACGAAAACTTCTTCGGCTTGGGCGGCCACTCGCTGCTCGCCATCCGCTGCCTTGCGCGCGTGCGCGAAGAGTTCGAGGTCGAGGTGCCTCTGCGCCGTCTGTTCGAGTCGCCCACGGTGGCCGGGCTCGCGGCCTGCGTGGAGGAGCTGCGGCGTTCGGAGAAGTACCGCCAACTCCCGCCGCTCGTGCGCGCCGCGCGCGACGCGGAACTGCCGCTCTCGTTCGCGCAACAGCGCCTCTGGTTCCTCGACCAACTTGAGCCGGACAGTCCCGTCTACAACATACACACGGCGCTGCGCCTCGACGGCCGGCTCGACGCCGACGCGCTCCAGCGCACGCTCGACGAGATCATCCGCCGCCACGAAGTCCTCCGCACGAGTTTCCACATCTCGGGCGAGCGCCCCGTGCAGATCATCGCCCCTTCGCTCCAGGTGCCCGTGCGCGCCTTCGACCTCGGCGCGCTGCCCGAGGCTGAGCGCGAGTCGGAGGCGCGGCGACTCGCGGCCGACGAGGCGCGGCTGCCCTTCGACCTCTCACGCGGGCCGCTGCTGCGCGCCTGCCTGATACGGCTCGCGGAGCGCGAGCACCTTCTGCTCATCGTCATGCACCACATCATCAGCGACGGCTGGTCGATGGGCGTGCTGGCGGGCGAGGTGGCGGCGCTCTACGGCGCCTTCGTCGCGGGCGAGACTTCAAAGCTTCAGGAGCCGCCCGTGCAGTACGCGGACTTCGCGTGCTGGCAGCGCGAGTGGTTGGAGGGCGAGGCGCTGGCGTCGCAGCTCGACTACTGGAAGCGGCAACTGTCGAGCCTGCCCCTGTTGCAACTGCCGGGCGGCAAGACGCAGGCGCCCGCGCAAAGCAACCGTGGCTCCGTACACTTCTTCGAGGTCAACGAAGAACTGACCGAGGCGTTAAGGGGAGTGGCGTTGCGCGAGGGCGCGACGCTCTTCATGACGCTGCTCGCGGCCTTCAAGGCGCTTCTCCACCGCCACACGGGTCAGACGGATGTTGTCGTCGGCACGGACACGGCCAACCGCTTCCCGGCGGAGACGGAACAACTCATCGGGTTCTTCGTCAACCAACTCGTGCTCCGCACAGACCTCTCGGGCGCGCCTTCGTTCAGTCAACTGCTCGGGCGCGTGCGCGCGGTCACGCTGTCCGCATACGAACACCAGGACGTGCCCTTCGACCGTGTCGTTGGAGAGTTGAGGCCCGACCGCGCCGCGAGCCGTACGCCGCTGTTTCAGGCCAAGCTCGTGCTTCAGAACTCGCCGCTCGAACCGTTGCGGCTCCCCGGCGTGACGTTGAGTCCCGTCAGCCTCGCGGGTGGGACGCGGACGGCCAAGTTCGATTTGCTGCTGACCTTCGTCGAGACGGGGCGGGCGCTGTCGGGCTCGCTCGAATACAGCACGGACATCTTCGACGCCACGGGCGTCGAGCGGCTCGCCAATCAGTTCGTCGGGGTGCTGCGCCAGGTCGCGGACAGGCCCGACGCGCCGTTGAGCGAGCTTGAGCTTTTCACGGAAGAGGAGAGGAGGCGGGACGTGAACGAAGAGACCGCGCGCGCCGAGTCGAAGTTCAAAAAGTTCAAGGCGGTCAGGCCGAAGGCCGTCAGCCTGCAACAGGGTGGGCTGGTGAAGAAGGGGCATCTCAACAACGACGGGCGTGTGCCGCTCGTCGTCGAGCCGGCGGTCGATATCATCGACCTCGCGGGCTGGGTCGCCAACAACCGGCAGGAAGTCACGGCCGACCTCTACAAACACGGCGCCATCCTCTTCCGTGGCTTCAAAGTCCCCGACCAGCCCGCCTTCTCCTCGGTGGTCGATGCGGTCTCGGTGCCGCTGATGAACTACGTCGAGGGCGCCACGCCGCGCACGCAGTTGGGCGGGAAGATTTACACCTCGACCGAGTACCCGGCCGACCAGTCCATCGCGCTGCACAACGAGTTGACCTACGTGACGACGTGGCCGATGAAGCTCTGGTTCTACTGCTCGCGCCCCGCCGACCAGAGGGGCGAGACGCCCATCGCCGACGTGCGCAACGTCCTGCGTCGCATCCCCGCCGACATACGGCGGCGGTTCGCGGAGAAGGGCTGGATGCTCGTGCGCAACTTTGGCGAGGGCCTGAGCCTGCCCTGGCAGACCAGTTTCCACCTCGACACCAAAGAGGAACTCGAAGCCTACTGCCACGGCGCGCGCATCGAGTGCGAGTGGAAGGACGGCGACCGCTTGCAGACGCGGCAGGTACGGCCGGCGCTCGCGACGCACCCGACGACCGGCGAGGAGGTCTGGTTCAACCACGTCGCCTTCTGGCACGTCTCCAGCCTTGAGCCGCAGGTGCGCGAGGCGATGCTGGCGCTCTTCGGCGAAGAGAACCTCGCCTACAACACCTTCTACGGCGACGGCACGCCCATCGAGGACTCGGTCGTCGCCGAGATACGCGACGCCTACAAGCAAGAGACCGTCGAGTTCCCCTGGCAGCACGGCGACGTGCTGATGATCGAGAACATGCTGGTCGCGCACGGGCGCAACCCGTTCGTCGGCCCGCGAAAGATTCTGGTCGCGATGGGCGAGGGCTTCACGCGCTCCGACTTCTAACGACAAGGCCCGTTCAGAGAGGCAGCAGGGAAGCGGTCGCCGGACTCATTCCACAGGAGAAGTGGTGCATTCATGCAGGAGTTGATCGTCGAAAAAGAGGCCCTCGAAGGCTACAGGCTGTCGCCGCAGCAGAGGCGCCTGTGGGAGTTGGAGCACGCGGCCGGGGGCGGCGCCTACCGCGCGCTCCGCGCCGTGTCGGTCGAAGGACCGCTCGACCCGTTGACGTTGAAGGCCGCGCTGCGGACCGTGGTCGAACGCCACGAAATCCTGCGGACGGGTTTTCACCTCACGCCCGAACTGCGGACGCCGCTTCAGGTCATCAACGAGCGGGCCGAGCCCTTCTTTGAGACACGCGACCTGCGCGCCGTCGGAGCGCGGGAGCAGGAGGCGGCCGTCGAAGAGACGTTCCTCGTCGAGATGCGACGCGCGCGGGAGTTCGGGCAAAGCTCGCTGCTTCGCGCGACGCTGCTCACGCTGTCGGATAACCGAAGCGTGCTCCTGCTCAACCTGCCCGCGCTGTGCGCCGACGCGCGCACGCTTGAGAACCTACAGCGCGAGTTGGGCCTCGCCTACGCCGCCGCCCGCGAAGGCCGCGAGGTGTCGGATGAGGTGACGCAGTTCGTGCAGTTCTCCGAGTGGCAACTGGAACTGCTCGAAGACGAAGAGGCCGAGGCGGGCAAAGAGTTCTGGGCCGCGCAAGAAGACCTCTCGGCCGCCCCGCAGCCTTCGCTGCCGTGCGAGTCCGTCGCCGACGCCGCGACGGAGTTCGAGCCCGAAGTCTTTGCCTTCGAGGCCGCGCAAGAGACCCTCGGCCTCATGCGCCCCCTGCTCGAACGTTACGACGTAGACCAGGAGACCTTCCTCCTCGCCTGTTGGGCGACCCTGCTGCACAGGCTTACGGGTCAGCCCGAGATAACTGTCGGCTGCGCGCACGACGGCCGTGGCTACGAAGAGCTGCAAAGCGCCCTCGGCCGCTTCGCGAGATGGCTGCCGCTGCGCGCACGATTCTCCGGGACGCTGAAGTTCGGCGAGCTGCTGCGGCAGGTCGCCACATCACGCGCGGAGTCAGGCAAGTGGCAGGAGTACTTCCTCCCCGCCGAAGGCGCGGGACTCTTCGCCTACGGCTTCGAGTTCGAGCAGCGGCCCGAGAGCTTCAACGCGGGCGGCCTGACCTTCAAGACTCTCAGGCAGTACGTCCGCGACGAGCGTTTCAAGCTCTCGCTCGGATGCGTGATGGGCGGCGAGGGTCTGGAGCTTGAGCTGCGCTACGCGCCGGGCCTCTACATGCGCGAAGACATGGCGCGGCTCGCCGAGGAGTTTCGCACGCTGCTCGCGAGCGCCGTCGCGAGTCACGAGTCTATCGTTGAACGGCTCGACGTTGTCGGCGATGCCGAACGCGCGCAACTTATCCACGACTTCAACCAGACGCGGGCCGACTACCCGACCGGCCTCTGCCTCCACGAACTGTTCGAGGGGCAGGCCGCGCGCACGCCCGCGAGCGTCGCCGTCGAGTTCGAGGACAGCAGTCTCACCTACGCCGAGCTGAACGGCCTCGCCAACCGGCTCGCGCATCGCCTGCGCGACATGGGCGTCGGGCCGGACGTTTTGGTCGGGGTGCTGATGGAGCGTTCGCTTGAGACGGCCGTCGGGCTGCTGGCGATACTGAAGGCCGGCGGCGCTTACCTGCCGCTCGACCCCGAATACCCGCAGGAGCGTCTGCGCTTCATGCTGGAAGACTCGGGCGCGCCAGTCCTTCTCACGCAGCAACGCCTGCTCGCGTCGCTGCCCGAGACCGGCGCGCGGGTCGTCTGCCTCGACGACTGCCGCGAGCTTAATGAAGAAGCTCGGGACGAAAACCCCGCGCGCGTCGCGACCGCCGACCACCTCGCCTACGTCATCTATACGTCGGGCTCGACGGGCAGGCCGAAGGGCGCGATGGTCCATCACGGCGGCGTCGTCAACTGCCTGCGCTGGATGCAGGAGACGTACCGGCTCGACGTGTCCGACAAGTTCATGCTGAAGACCTCGCTGAACTTCGACCCGTCTGTCTGGGAGCTGTTCTGGCCCCTGTGGGTCGGCGCCACGGTGCGCGTGGCGCGACCGGGCGGACAGCTCGACAACGTCTACCTCATCGAAGAGATCAAGACGCACGGCATCACCTCAATCTACTTCGTCCCCTCGATGCTGCGCGTCTTCATCGACGAGCCGGGCGTCGAAGACTGCCGCGCGCTCAAGCGCGTCATCTGCGGCGGCGAGGCGCTCCCGCTGGAGACTTTGCGTCGCTTCTTCGAGACGCTGGGCGCGGAGCTGCACCACTCATACGGTCCCACCGAGACCTCCATCGCGGCGACCGAGTGGACGTGCGAGCCGCACACCGCGCGCCGCGTCATCCCGATGGGATTCCCGCTCGGCAACACGCAGGTCTACATCCTCGACCGCTTCATGAACCCCGTGCCCGTCGGCGTCACGGGCGAGCTTTACATCGGCGGCGACGGGCTCGGCCGTGGCTACCTGCACCGCGCGCCGCTGACGGCCGAACGCTTCGTCCCGAACCACTTCGCCGTGGAGCCGGGCGCGCGCCTCTACCGCACGGGCGACCTCTGCCGCTTCCTCCCCGACGGCTCAATCGAGTTCGCGGGCCGCGTCGATCATCAGGTCAAGATTCGCGGCTTCCGCATCGAGCTTGGCGAGATTGAATCGGCGCTGCGGCAACACGCGGGCGTCGCCGAGACGATTGTCGTCGCGGGCGAGGCGGGCGCGGGCGAGAAGCGACTGGTCGCGTACGTGACAGGCACAGGCGACGCGGCGCTGTCGGTGCAGGAACTGCGCGCGCACCTCAAAGAACGTCTGCCCGATTACATGGTGCCCGCCGCTTTCGTGACGCTCAAGGCGCTGCCGCTGATGCCGAACGGGAAGGTTGACCGCAAGCAGTTGCCCGAGCCGGAGCAGGCGCGGCCGGAGACCGAGTCGCGCTTTACCGCGCCGCGCACACACGTGCAGGAGATGCTGGCCGACATCTGGACCGAGGTGCTGCGCGTCGAGCGCGTCGGCATTCACGACAACTTCTTCGAGCTGGGCGGCCACTCGCTCATGGCGACGCAGTTGGTCTCGCGCGTCCGCAAGACGTTCCGCGTAGAGCTGCCACTGCGCGCACTGTTCGACACGCCAACCGTCGCGGGCATGGCGTCGGCCGTCCAACGGCTCATGCTGGACGAGCAGGCGCAGCAGCCGCCCATCACGGCCGCGCCGCGCCACGCGGAGCTGCCGCTCTCGTTCGCGCAGCAGCGCCTCTGGTTCCTCAATCAGCTTGAGCCGGAGAGCCCCTTCTACAACCTCTTCTCCGCCGTGCGGCTCGACGGCGAGCTGAACCTGAACGCGCTCGAACAGAGCTTCGCCGAGCTTGTGCGCAGGCACGAGTCGCTGCACACGGTCTTCGCCGACGTTGACGGCAGGCCCGTGCAGGTCATCGCGCCCGCGCAGCGGCCGCCGCTTGAGGAGCGCGACCTGCGCGGCCTCGCGGAAGACGAGCGCGAGGCGGAGGCGACGCGTCTCGCGGCCGAGGAGGTGCGGCGCCCCTTCGACCTCGCGCGCGGGCCGCTCATGCGGGTCACGCTGCTCCGGCTCGGCGAGCGCGAGCACATCCTTCTGCTCTGCATCCATCACATCATCAGCGACGGCTGGTCGAGCCGCGTGCTCATCGGCGAGCTGGTGACGCTCTACGACAGCTTCGCGTCCGGCAGGCCGTCGCCGCTCCCCGAACTCTCCATCCAGTACGCGGACTTCGCGCGCTGGCAGCGCGAGTGGCTGCAAGGCGACGTGCTTCAGACACAGATCGAATACTGGCGCGGGCAGTTGGCGGGCGCCCCGGCCGTGCTGGAGTTGCCGACGGACAGGCCGCGCCCGGCCGTCCAGAGTTTTCGCGGCGCGCGCGAGTCGCTCCTGCTCACGAAAGAGCAGGCGGCGGCGCTTCAATCGATGAGCCGTGGCGAGGGCGTGACGCTCTTCATGACGCTGCTCGCGGCCTTCAAAGTTCTCCTCGGCCGCTACACGGGTCAGTCGGACATCGTCGTCGGCACGCCCATCGCCGGCCGCAACCAGATTGAGATTGAAGACCTCATCGGCTTCTTCGTCAACACGCTCGTGCTGCGCACTGACCTCTCCGGCGGCCCGACGTTCCGCGAGGTGTTGGGACGCGTGCGTGAGGCGTCGTTGGGCGCGGCGGCGCATCAGGACTTGCCCTTCGAGAAGCTTGTTGAAGAACTCGCGCCCGAGCGCGACCTCAGCCGCTCGCCGCTCTTCCAGGTCATGTTCGCCTTGCAGAACATCCCGAAGGACGAGTTCGAGCTTACCAACCTGACGCTGACCGCCGTCGAAGCAGACAGCGGGGCGGCGAAGTTCGACCTGACGCTCTTCGTCCACCCGACGGATGATGGCCTGCTCTGCATCCTCGAATACAACACGGACCTCTTCGAGGCAGAGACCGCGCGCAGGATGCTCGCGCACTACGACGAGCTGCTCCGCAACGCCGTCGCCGACCCGGCGCGGCCCGTCGCCGGCCTGCCGCTGCTGACCGAGCCGGAGCGCCGGGAGTTGTTGGAGGGCTGGAACGACACGGCCGCCGATTACCCGCACGACGCAACCTTCCAGCAACTCTTCGAGGCGCAGGCGGCGCGCACGCCCGACGCGCTCGCGGCGAGCGACGAACACGAGCGGCTCACCTATGCCGAGTTGAACGCGCGCGCCAACCGACTCGCGCACTTCCTCGCGGAGCAGGGCGTCGGACCCGAATCGGTCGTCGCGTTGCTCGACCGTCGTGGCATGTCTCTGCTGACGGCCGTGCTCGCCGTCTTCAAGACGGGCGGCGCTTACCTGCCGCTCGACCCGCGCCACCCCGCCGCGAGACAGGCGCAGGTGCTCACGCAGAGCGGCGCCTCGATGGTGCTGGCGGGCGAGGGGCTTGAGGATGCCGCCGCGCAGGCCGCGAGCCTGATGAATGGGGCGCGGCCGGTGCCGGTGCACGCGCTCGGCCGCGTGGCCGTGCAGTCCTCCGAGACGCGGAACCTCGCGCCGCGTGGCGGGCCACGGAACCTCGCCTACGTCATCTACACGTCGGGCTCCACGGGCGTGCCGAAGGGCGCGATGATCGAGCAGCGCGGGATGATCAATCACCTCTTCATCAAGGTGAACGACCTCGGGCTCGTCGCCTCGGACGTTGTGGCGCAGACCGCCTCGCAGTGTTTCGACATCTCTGTCTGGCAGTTCCTATCGCCGCTGCTCGTCGGCGCGCGTGTGCACGTTTACGACGACGAGGTTGCTATCGACCCGGCGGGGCTGCTCGCGGCGCTGGAAGCGGAGGGCGTGACCGTCGCCGAGACCGTGCCATCCATGCTACGCGCGATGCTTGAAGATATTGAGACGGGCGCGGAGCAGCGCGGCGAGCCTTTCAAGGGGCTGCGTTGGATGGTCGTGACGGGCGAGGCGTTGGGGCCGGAACTGGGCCGCGACTGGAAGCGTCTGGCGGGCGACCGCGTGCGTCTGCTCAACGCATACGGCCCGACCGAATGCTCGGACGACGTGACCCACTACGAGGTGGCGCGGTCGCCCGCCGAGCACGTCGTGCGGATGCCCATCGGGCGGGCGCTCGCGAACACGCGTCTCTACGTCCTCGACCGCGCGATGGGGCTCGTCCCCGTCGGCGTGAGCGGCGAGCTGTACGTCGGCGGCGACGGCGTCGGTCGCGGCTACCTGCGCGACGCGCGTCGCACCTGTCAGAGCTTCGTCCCCGACCCCTTCACTTCGGAACCGGGCGGACGGCTCTACCGCACGGGTGACCTCTGCCGTTACCTGCCCGACGGAAACATCGAGTTCCTCGGTCGCGTTGACGACCAGGTCAAGGTGCGCGGCCATCGCATCGAGTTGGGCGAGATAGAGGCGGCGCTGGCCCGTCATCCTTCGGTCGCGGCGGCGGCCGTCGCGGTTCACGAAGGCGTCGGCGCGAACGACAAGCGCCTCGTGGCCTACGTCGTCGCGGGGCAGGGCGTTGAGCCGTGCGGCGTGGACGAACTCCGCGAACACCTCAGACAGCAACTCCCCGAATACATGGTGCCGCAGGCGTTCGTCATGTTGGACGAACTGCCTCTGACGCCGAACGGCAAGCTCAACCGTAAAGCCCTGCCGGCGCCCGACCAGACGCAACTGTCGCAGGGCAGGCCGTACCAATCGCCTCGCGGCGAAACTGAAGAAGGCGTGGTCGCCATCTGGGCCGAGGTGCTCGGCCTTGAGCGCGTCGGGGTGGGGGACAACTTCTTCTCCGTCGGCGGCCACTCGCTGCTCGCCACGCAGGTCGTCTCGCGCGTGCGTCAGCAGTTCCAGATCGAGCTGCCGCTGCGCGCGCTCTTCGAGTCGCCGACCGTCGCGGAGTTGGCGCGCGTCATCGAGCGCACGCGCGAACAGCCGCAGGCGTCGCAGCCGTCGGCGCCCGCCATCACCGCGCGGGGCCGTCGCGGTAAGAACATCGCGCGGCTGCTCGCGGAGGTGCAGGGGCTGACGGAGGCCGAGGCGCAGCAGACCCTTCACGCACGGCGCGACGTGACGCAGGACGCGTCGTGAGCAAAGGGAACGCGCGGGAGACTGAGGAGTCGGGCATGAGTAACAACGAGACAACCGGGCGCGGCGACGAGCTGGCGATCATCGGCATGTCGTGCCGCTTCCCCAGAGCCGAAAATCCGGAACGGTTCTGGGAGAAGCTGCGCGACGGGGCGGAGCTGATTACAGCCTTCACCGACGAAGAGCTGCTCGCCGAAGGCGTTGAGCCGGAGATGCTCGCACACCCAGACTTCGTCAAGGCCGGCGGCTTCATGGAGGGCATCGACCTGTTCGACGCCGCCTTCTTCGGCTACACGCCGCGCGAGGCCGAACTGCTCGACCCACAGCAACGACACTTCCTTGAGTGCGCGTGGGAGGCTCTGGAGAACGCGGGCTACGAGCCGGGCGGCGCCCACGGCCTCGTCGGCGTCTTCTCGGGGACGAGCATCAGCAACTACTTTTTGCAGAACCTCATCTCGCACCCGGAACTGCTCGACGCCGTCGGCAACTTCCAGGTCGGGATGCTCAACGACAAGGACTACGTTTCAACGCGCGTCTCCTACAAGCTCAACCTCAAGGGGCCGAGCATGAGCGTGCAGACGGCCTGCTCGACCTCGCTCGTCGCCGTCCACATGGCCTGCCAGAGCGTGCTCAACGGCGAGTGCGACATGGCGCTCGCGGGCGGCGTCTCCATCAGCATCCTGCGCAAGCTCGGCTACCTCTTCGCGGAGGGCGGCATCTCCTCGCCGGACGGACACTGCCGCGCCTTCGACGCGCGGGGGCAGGGCATCGTCGGCGGCAACGGGGTCGGCGTCGTCGTCATCAAGCGGCTCGAAGACGCGATTGACGACGGCGACAACGTCCTCGCCGTCATCAAGGGCACGGCCGTCAACAACGACGGGTCGTTGAAGATCGGCTACACCGCGCCGAGCGTCGAGGGGCAGGCCGAGGTCATCGCGCAGGCGCAGGCCGTGGCCGGCGTCGAACCTGACACCATCACCTACGTCGAGGCACACGGGACGGGGACCGCGCTCGGCGACCCCATCGAAGTGGCCGCCCTCACGAAGTGCTTCCGCGCCACGACCGACGAGAAGAACTTCTGCGCCATCGGCTCGGTCAAGACGAACCTCGGCCACACAGACGCCGCTGCCGGCGTCGCCGGTCTCATCAAGACCGTCCTCTCGCTGCAACACGGGATGCTGCCGCCGAGCCTTCACTTCGAGACGCCGAACCCGCGCATCGATTTTGCGAACAGCCCTTTCTACGTGAACTCAAGGCTCACGGAGTGGCGCGCGGGGCGCGGGCCACGGCGCGCGGGCGTCAGCTCCTTCGGCATCGGCGGCACCAACGCGCACGCCGTGCTTGAAGAGGCGCCCACCGTCGAACCCACAGACGAGGGCCGTCCGTGGGAACTGCTTCTTCTCTCCGCGAAGACCCCGGCCGCGCTCGAAGCCGCGAGCCGAAACCTGGCCGCGCATTTGAGAGCGAATACGGGTCTCAACCCGGCGGACGTGGCCTACACGCTACAGGTCGGGCGCAAGACCTTCGAGCACAGGCGCGCGCTCGTCTGCCGCGACCTCGAAGAGGCGGCCGCGCTGCTTGAGAGGCCCGAGCCGCGCCGCGTCGCGACCGGCTCGGAGGAGAGCCAGAACCGCGCGGTCGTCTTCATGTTCACGGGGCAGGGTTCGCAGTACCCGACGATGGGCGCGGGACTCTACGAGCACGAGCCGACGTTCAGGGAACACGTTGACCACTGCGCCGAGTTGCTGAAGCAGTTCCTCGGGTTGGACGTGCGCGACTTCATCTTCCCGGCCGCCGGCACCGAGGAGCAGGCCGCCGAGGCGCTCCGTCAGACATCGCTGACGCAGCCCGCGCTCTTCGTCGTCGAGTACGCGCTGGCGCGACTGCTGTTGGAGTGGGGCTTGAAGCCCACGGCCATGATCGGTCACAGCATCGGCGAGTACGTGGCCGCGTGCCTCGCGGGCGTCTTCTCGCTTGAAGACGCGCTGGCGCTGGTGGCCGAGCGCGGGCGTTTGATGCAGAACATGCCGGCCGGCTCGATGCTGAGCATCGGACTCTGCGAGGAGGAGTTGACAGAGTTCCTTCGGCCCGGCCTCGACCTCGCGGCCGTCAACGCGCCCACGCAATGCGTCGTCTCCGGGCCGGCGGAGGCGGTCGAAGATTTGCAGAGGCGCCTGTCCGAGCGCGGCCACCAATGCGTGAGGCTGCACACCTCGCACGCCTTCCACTCAAAGATGATGGAGCCCGTGCTCGCCCCGTTCGCGGAGCGCGTCGCAAGCATCGAGCTGCACGCCCCGCGCGTGCCTTTCGTCTCGAACGTGACGGGAACGTGGATCACCGTGGCCGAGGCGACCGACCCGAACTACTGGGCGCGTCATCTCGCCGGCACGGTGCGCTTCGCCGACGGCGTCCGGACGTTGAAGGAGTCCGACGCGGTGCTGCTCGAAGTCGGACCCGGCCAGACGTTGAGCGCGCTGGCCCGGCAGCAGTTGCAGGGTGACGCGAAGCAGTCTGTGCTCTCGACGCTCCGCGCGCCGCGTGAGACGCGCGACGATTTAGAGTTTTTGCTGGCGGCCGTCGGGCGGCTCTGGCTCGCGGGCGTGAAGGTTGACTGGAACGGCTTCCACGCGGAGGCGAGTCGTCGCCGCGTCCCGCTCCCGACCTACCCCTTCGAGCGCGAGCGTTACTGGATCGGGCCGCGAGAGGCGCAGCCCGTCCCCGCCGCGCGCCGCCCCGCGCGCGGCAAGTCGCGGGAGATTGCCGACTGGTTCTACACGCCGCTCTGGAAACAGACGCCGCCGAACACGACCTCGGCCATCTCGTCGGAACCGTCGCGCTGGCTCGTCTTCACGGATGAGCACGGTGTCGGGTCGCGCGTCGTCGAACAACTCAGGGCGGCGGGGCACGAAGTCTTCGGCGTGCGCGCGGGTGCGGAGTACGCGCGGCTCGGCGAAGGTGAGTTCACAGTCAACCCCGTGGAGCGCGGCGATTACGAGGCATTGCTGAAAGAGTTGGGCACCGCCGTCCCGACACGACTCGTCCACCTCTGGAACGTCGGCCCGGCCGGCGACGAATCGTTCGAGACGTTGCAGGGCGCCGGTCTCTACAGCCTGCTCTGTCTCGCGCAGGCCATCGCGAAGCAGGGGCATCACGCGCCGCTGCAAATGTGCGTGGTGACGAGCGGTGCGCAGGACTTGAGCGGCGAAGGGCCGTCCGTGCCAGGGCGCGCGACGCTGCTCAGCGCGTGCAACGTCATCCCGCAGGAGTACCCGAACGTCAACTGCCGTAGCATCGACGTGGAGTCGCACGGCGGCGCGCGTGCGGCGAAGCTCGCCGCGCAGTTGATCGCGGAGATGGAGTCGCAGTCGAAAGACCTCGTCGTCGCCTACAGGGGCTCGCGGCGTTGGGCGCAGGTCTTCGAGCCCGTGCGGCTTGAGGCTCAGGCCGACCCGCGCGGTAGATTGAGGGACGGCGGCGTCTACCTCATCGCGGAGGGCGCGGGGCGCGTGAGCATGCTGCTGGCCGAGCACCTCGCGCGCGCCGTCAGGGCGCGGCTCGTTTTCGTGAGCCGCGCGGCGGTGCCCGAGAGCAAGCTGCTTGAGCTTGAGGCGTTGGGCGCGGAGGTGTTGACCGTCCGCGCGGACGTGAACAGCCGCGAGCAGTTGGCCGACGCGCTCGGGCGCGCTCGCGCTCGCTTCGGACGGCTTGACGGGGTCATCTACGCGGCGGCGGCCGACGGCGAGGAGCCGAGGCTGAGCGTGCAGGAGACCGGCCCCGAAGAGTGCCGTCGTCGTTTGAGCGCGGCCGTCGGCGGCCTGCCCGTCCTCGCGGAGTTGCTGCGCGGCGAGAGGCTCGACTTCTGCCTGCTCATGTCGTCGCTGTCGGCCGTGCTCGGCGGTCTCGGGCTGCTGTCGGCGGCGGCGGCGGGCTCATACATGAACGCCTTCGCCGCCGCGCAGAGCCGCGAACAGGAAACGCCCTGGGTCAGTCTCAACTGGGACGCGTGGCTCTTCCCTGAAGAGGGCGGCGGGGCGGGCGTCGCGGAGTTCGGCATCAGTCCGGCGGAAGGCTCGGAGGCGTTCGGGCGCGTCATGGCGCACGCGCCCTTCAGCCCGGTCGTCGTCTCGACCGGCGACTTGTCGGAGAGGCTTGCGCAGTGGGTCAACCTTGAGTCGGTGCGCGGGCGGGGCGAGGCGGCGGACGAGGGCGCGCGGCTCTCGCTGCACCGGCGGCCCGACCTGTCGGAGCCTTACGTCGCGCCGCGCAGCGAGACCGAAGAAGCGGTCGCGCACATCTGGCAGACGCTGCTCGGCATCGAGCAGGTCGGCGTCAACGACAACCTCTTCGACCTCGGCGGCGACTCGCTGCTGGCCGTGCAGATCACTTCGCGCGTGCGCGAAACCCTGCGCGTCGAGGTCGCGATGCGGAGCGTCTTCGAGAACCCGACCATCGCGGGCCTGGTCGAAAGCATCGAGCGGTCGCGGCGGGAGTCGGGCGCCGACGCCGAGCAGCTCGCGGAAGTCCTCGACATGGTCGAGCAGATGTCCGAAGAGGAGTTGCTCGCGCTGCTCGCGGAGCAGGAGAGCGAGACCTCCGAAGTTTGATTCCGTCCCTCAAGCCGCACACCCCTACTTGCAATGAGTTCAAGCATCAACCAGCACAAAGGCACGCTGCCGGAGCGCATCACGAACCTCTCGCCGGAGAAGCGCGAGCTGCTCGAACGTCTGCTCAGGCAGAAGGGGATGGCGGCGCCGGCGGACGCGGCCATCGCTCCGCGCGAGCGATCCGCGCGCCCGCCGCTCTCCTTCGCGCAGCAGCGGCTCTGGGTGCTGCACCAGTTAGACCCGGCCAACGCTTCCTACAACATGCCCGAGGCGGTGCGCCTCACGGGTCCGCTCAAGGCGGAGACGCTGGAGCTTAGTCTTAACGAAGTGCTGCGCCGCCACGAAGTGCTGCGCACGACCTTCGAGACGACGGCCGACGGCCCCGTGCAGGTCATCGCCCCAACGCTCGCGCTCGAACTGCCGCTGCTTGACTTGAGCGAACTGCCAGCTCGGGAGCGCGAGGCAGAGACACGCCGCCTCGCCGCCGAAGAGGCCGCACGCCCGTTCGACCTCGCGCGCGGCCCCGTGCTGCGCGCCGCGCTCCTGCGGCTCGCGCCGGAAGAGCACGTCCTGCTCTTCAACGTGCATCACATCGCCTCGGACGTGTGGTCGATGGGCGTGCTCGTCAGGGAAGTGATGGCGCTCTACAACGCCTTCTCGCGCGGCGCGGCTTCGCCGCTCCCGGAGCTTCCAATCCAGTACGCGGACTTCGCTGTCTGGCAGCGCCGTCGGCTGCGCGGCGCGGAGCTTGAGAAGCAACTCTCTTACTGGCGGCGGCAGTTGGCCGATGCGCCCGCTGTGCTCGAACTGCCGACGGACAGGGTTCGTCCCGCCGTGCAGAGTTCGCGCGGCGCGTCGCTCTCCTTCGGGCTGACGCGGGAGCTGTCGGCGTCTCTGCTGCAACTGGCGCGGCAGGAGAACTGCACGCCCTTCATGCTCCTGCTGGCGGCCTTCAACACGCTGCTGCACCGCTACACGGGTCAGGCGGACATCGTCGTCGGCACGCCGATGGCGGGCCGCAACCGTTCGGAGACGGAAGGGCTCATCGGCTTCTTCGTCAACACCCTTGTGCTGCGCACGGACCTCTCCGGCGACCCGAGCTTCAGGCAACTCCTCACTCGCGTGCGCGAAGCGTCGTTGGGCGCGGCCGCGCATCAGGACTTACCCTTCGAGAAGCTTGTTGAAGAACTCGCGCCCGAGCGCGACCTCAGCCGCTCGCCGCTCTTTCAGGTCATGTTCGCCTTGCAGAACGTCAAGCTTGAATCGCCCGCGCTGAGCGAGCTACAACTGACGCACGCGGGCGAGGCGCCGCAGATTGCGAAGTTCGACCTGACGCTCTTCATGTCCGAGTCGGATGGCGAACTGGGCGGCTCGCTTGAGTACAACACAGACCTCTTCGACGCCGCCTCAATCGAGCGGATGGCCGCGCACTTCGAGCAACTGCTCATGAGCGTCGCCGCCGACCCCGACCGTCGCGTCTCCGCGTTGGAGATACTGCCGGCGGGCGAGCGCGAGGCGCTGCTCGTCAAGTACAACGAGACGGCGACTGCTTACCCGCGAGGCGTCTGCGCGCACGAGCTGTTCGAGCGGCAGGCCGTCGAGACGCCGGACGCCGTGGCCGTCTCCTTCAAAGACGAGCGCCTGACCTACGCCGAGCTGAACCAACGGGCCAACCAACTCGCGCGCCGCCTGCGCGGGATGGGCGTCGGGCCGGACGTGCTGGTCGGCGTCCTCGTCGAGCGTTCGCCGGAGATGCCGGTCGCGCTGCTCGGCGTGCTCAAGGCGGGCGGCGCATACCTGCCGCTCGATGCTTCTCAGCCGCGCGAGCGCCTCGCCCTCGTGCTGTCGGACGCGCGTGTGCGCGTGCTAGTGACGCAGGAGAGTTTCAGAGAGGTGCTGTCGGGACATGACGACGTGCGTCTCGTCTGTCTCGACTCGGAGCGCGACGCGCTCGACGGCCTCGACGCGGAGAACCTTGCACCGCTGGCGCGACCCGAGAACCTCGCATACGTCATCTACACGTCAGGCTCGACCGGTGTCCCGAAGGGCGCGATGATTCCGCACCAAGGGCTGGTCAACTATCTGAGCTGGTGCGTTGGTGCCTACGCCGTGTCCGAAGGTCAGGGCGCGCCGGTCCATTCGCCCATCGGCTTCGACCTGACGGTGACGAGCCTCTTCGCCCCGCTGCTCGCCGGGCGCGAGACGCGTCTGCTGCCGGAGGACGAGGGCGTCGAGGGACTCGGCCGCGCGCTGCGCGAGGGGCACGACTTCAGCCTCGTCAAGATCACCCCCGCTCACCTCGAAGTGCTCCGTCACCTTGTACCCTCCGAGGTCGCGGCGGGCCGCACCAACTCCTTCATCATCGGCGGCGAGGCGCTGCTCGGCGAGCACATCAGCTTCTGGCGGCAGCACGCCCCCGCGACGCGGCTCATCAACGAGTACGGGCCGACCGAGACGGTCGTCGGCTGCTGCGTCTACGAAGTCCCGCGCGGCGCGACGTACACGGGCGCCGTGCCCATCGGCCGCCCCATCGCGAACACGCGGCTCTACGTCCTCGACCGGCACATGCGTCCCGTCCCGACGATGGTCTCCGGCGAGTTGTACATCGGCGGCGACGGGCTCGCGCGCGGCTACCTGAACCGCCCCACGGCGACCGCCGACAAGTTCGTCCCCGACCCCTTCTCAACGGAGCCGGGCGCGCGCCTCTATCGTACGGGCGACCTCTGCCGCTTCCTCCCCGACGGCGAGATGGAGTACCTCGGGCGCATTGATCACCAGGTCAAGATACGCGGCTTCCGCATCGAGCTGGGCGAGGTTGAGACGGCGCTCGGTCGTCACCCTTCGGTGCGCGAGGCCGTGGCCGCCGTGCGCGAGGACGTGCCCGGCGACAAGCGTCTGGTCGCATACGTCGTCGCGGAGCCGGGGCGTCTGCCGACGCTCGGCGAACTGCGGCGCGACCTGAAGGACAGGCTGCCCGGTTACATGATGCCCTCGGCGCTGGTCGTGCTCGACGAGCTGCCTTTGACGCCGAACGGCAAGGTTGACCAGAGGCGTCTGCCCGCCCCGGCCGGCGCGGGGACGCGCGACCGCGAGACCTACATCGCGCCGCGCAACCTGACGGAGTTGGCGCTGGTCGAGATTTGGGAAGAGGTTCTCAACTACCGGCCCGTCGGCGTGAATGACGACTTCTTCGACCTCGGCGGTCACTCCGTTCTGGCCCTGCGCGTCGTGGCGCAGATCGAGAAACTCTACGGACTCGACCTCCCGCTCTCGACCTTCTTCGAGGGTGGCACGGTCGAACACTTCGCCACCCTCATCCGGCTGCGTGCGCAGACGAAGCAGACGCACCTCGTCAGGTTGCAGGCGGGCGGGACGGGTCGCCCGATTTTCTTCATGCACCCCATCGGCGGGGGCATCGTCTGCTACGCATACCTCGCGCGCCACCTCGGGGCCGAGCGGCCCGTCTACGCGTTGGCCGCGCTTGAGGTTGACGACCCGCACGAGAGCCTTGAGCAGATGGCCGTCGCCTACATCGAGGAGATGCGCGGCGTCCAGCCGCACGGGCCTTACCTCCTGAGCGGCTGGTCGTTCGGCGCCTTCCTCGCGCTGGAGGTCGCGCGGCAGCTCAGAGCACTCGGCGAAGAGGTCGGACTGCTGGCCGCGCTCGACAGCGAGGCGCCCGGCCTTCAAGACCTCTGGGAGCGGGGCGAGACGGGCGACGAAGAGGACCCCGTGATGCTTGTGCGCCAGCTCGAAATATTCGCCAACCGGGTGGGCAGCCTGAAGGTTGACGAAGAGTACCTGCGCCAGCTCGGACGCGACGAGCAGTTGCTCTACATCATGGACGTGGCGAAAGAGGCCCACGTCATGCCGCGGGAGTTGAATCTGACGCAGGTCAAACGCTCGCTGCGGAACGTTAAGACAAGAATTCGCGCCGGGCAGGTTTACAACCCGCCGGCCTACGACGGGAAGGTGACGCTCTTCCGCTGCGAGCGCGTCATCCCCCTCTTCCAGGCGTACCTCGAAGCGGACCCCACGTGGGGCTGGGGGCGCATTTCTTCCGAGCCGGTCGAGATTCATCACGTCCCCGGCTCGCACGAAACCATGGTGGTGGAACCGGACGTGCAGGCGTTGGCCCACAAGCTCAAGCTCTGCATCGCTAACCTTGAGACGGAGTGACCCATGAAAATCATTAACTTTCTGATGCGGCATTCGAAGCGTTACCTGATACTGGCCGTGCTGGCCGGCGTCGTCAGCGGTGCCGCCAACACGGGGCTGCTCGCCGCCATCAACGCCACCCTTAACAGTCAGGGCGAGACGGGCAGGCTCGCCTTCTACTTCCTCGCCCTATGTTTGCTGGTGCCCATCACGCGCGTCGCGGCCGAACTGCTGCTGGCGCACCTCGGGCAGGGCGCGCTCTTCGAGCTGCGCATGACGCTCAGCCGGCAGATTCTCGGCGTGCCGCTGCGCAAGCTCGAAGAGCTTGGGCCACATCGCCTGTTGTCCGCGCTGACCGACGACATCCCTTCGATCACGAACGTCGTCACCGTCATCCCCATCCTCTGCATCAACGCGGCGGTCGCGGTGAGCTGCCTCGTCTACATGGGCTGGCTCTCTTGGCCGATGCTGCTCGCCGTGCTGGCCGTCATCGTGCTCGGGATAGTCAGTTATCAACTGCCCGTCGCGAAGTCGTTCAACCACATGCGGCTCGCGCGCCGCGAGGGCGACAACCTCTTCAACCACTTCCGCGCGCTGACCGAGGGCATCAAGGAGCTGAAGATTCACGGCGACCGGCGCAAGGCTTTTCTCTCCGACGTGTTGCAGACGACGGCCTCGCAGTTCCGCCGCCACAACATCGCGGGCCTGACCATCTACACCATCGCGGCCAGTTGGGGTCAGCTTCTCGTCTTCGTCGTCATCGGCCTGCTGCTCTTCGTCCTCTCGGGGGTGATCAGCGTCAGCGGCGTGGCGCTCACGGGCTTCACGCTCGCGCTGCTCTACCTCATGACGCCGTTGCAGGTCATCATGAACACGCTGCCCAACATGGGGCGCGCGGGCGTCGCGCTCAAGAACGTGGAAGAGTTGGGGCTGACGCTGACGCCGAGTCCGACCGAGGACGACTCGCCGCTCGCGCTGCCTTCGGGCCAGCCGTGGGCGGAGTTGGAACTGCGGGGCGTGACGCACTCCTACAAGCGCGAGGGCGAGGACAGCCTTTTCGTGCTCGGCCCGATTGACCTGACCGTCCGGCCGGGCGAGATGGTCTTCCTGACGGGCGGCAACGGCAGCGGCAAGACGACGCTGAGCAAACTCATCCTCGGGCTCTACAAGCCGGAGGGCGGCGAGCTGCGGCTCAACGGCGAGGTCGTCACGGACGAGATGCTTGACTACTACCGCCAGCACTTCTCGGTCGTCTTCGCGGACTTCTTCCTCTTCGACAGCTTCCTCGGCCTCAACCCCGACGAGTTGAGCGCCAGGGCGCGGCAGTACCTCGCACAACTCCAGCTCGAACACAAGGTCACGGTCAAGGACAAGACGCTCTCGACCACGGAGTTGTCGCAGGGGCAGCGCAAGCGCCTCGCGCTGCTGACGGCGTACCTCGAAGACCGTCCCATCTACCTCTTCGACGAGTGGGCCGCCGACCAGGACCCCCACTTCAAGGAGATTTTCTACTACCAACTCCTGCCCGACCTGAAGGCCAGGGGCAAGACCGTCATCGCCATCACGCACGACGACAAGTACTACCACGTCGGCGACCGCGTCATTAAGCTCGACGACGGCAAGATCGTCTACGACAAGTCGCTCGCCTACAGCGAGGTCGAGTCCGAAGAAGAGGTGAGCGTGGCCGTCCAGTAGGCCGCGCGCGCCCGAACCCGCAACCCACAGACGGCGCGCCCCGCGAGGCGCGAACACGAAGGAGGAAGGATGAGTCGAGAAGAGAACGAAGACAACACCATCTACAAGGTTGTCGTCAACCACGAAGAGCAGTACTCGATCTGGCCCGCCGACCGCGAGAACGCGCTCGGCTGGAACGACGCCGGCAAGTCGGGCACGAAGCAGGAATGTCTCGCTTACATCGAAGAGGTCTGGACGGACATGAGGCCGCTCAGTCTGAGGCAGAAGATGGAGCAGCAGGGCGGAGTCGGGCAGTGAGACGCCGCGGCGTCCGCGCGGGGCGACGGCGCTTTGACGGACTCGGCGGGGAGGTGGACGAGATGCGGAACATGGCGAGCGCCTTACTTATGCTGGGCATCCTCGTGACGTGCAACCTGAGCGCGCACGCGCGGGGCGGGGCGGGCGAACGCCGCCCGCGCGTCGAGGACATCGACCGGCGCACGTTCGACGCGGGCGCGGGCGGCAAGCTGACCCTCGCCGCGCCAATCGGCGACGTGGAGGTCGCGGCTGAAGAGACCAACGTCGTCACGGTCGAAATCCTGCGCCGCGTGCAGGCCGACGACCGGGGCGAGGCCACGAGGCTGTTGGCGAACCTGCTGGTCGAGACCGAGCAGCAGGGCCGCGACGTGACCGTGCGCCTCCGCTTCCGGCGCGAGACGCCCGACGACGAGCGCCGCCGCGTCGGGCTCCGTTTTCAAGTCTCCGTCCCGCGCGGCTACAACCTCGACGTGAGCACGGTCGGCTCCTTCCGAATCGGCGACTTGCAGGGCGGCGTGAGCGTCGAGACCAACGGCGGCGACATCTCCATCGGCCGCGTGAGTGGAGACGTTGTTGCCGCGAGTTCGGGCGGCCGCGTCAAAATCGCGGCGGCGGACGGCGCGTCGAAGTTGACGACGGACGGCGGCTCGGTCTCGATTGAGAGCGCGGGCGCCGTCGAAGCGGAGACGGGCGGCGGCCCCTTCAAGGCCACGCTCGCGCGTCAGCCACGGACGGATTCGAGCATCAGCACTTCGGGCGGACAGATAGAGCTGAGCATCGGGCCGGGCGTCGGCGTCGAACTCGACGCGGCGGCGGCGGACGGGCGCGTCTCAAGCGATTACGACGAGGCGGCCGGGCACAAGCGCAACTCGCTGCGCGCGGCCATCGGCGGTGGCGGGCCTCGGCTCGTCCTGCGCTCCGCCGGTGGGAGCATCCGCGTCAGGAAGCCTTCGGCCGAAGCCGCCGGCCGTTAACTGTTAACAACCCCCGGGCGGTCGGCCGCTGCCACCGCCCACCTCGCCGCCCCAACGTGCGAGGTCAATGAGCGCAGCGGGCAAGCCCCCTCGAAATCTCACTCAATTCTTCAGCAGCACGGACAGACTCAGCCGAGTCTTTCACACCCTTGAAGAGCCGCGCCGCTCGTGGCGCGACCGTCATGCTTCGGTCCCACGGACCCGTGGAGGCCGAGGCCCGCGACGCCAGCCGATCCCTTTGCGCCTCAAGTACGCAGCGGGCTGAGTGTCGGGCCGGAACCGCCGAGGGCAAATAGAAAACCCCACCCAAGTTGGAGAGTGAATCATGCAACATTGGAATAGGATGGAAACCGCGAACGAGGGCGTTCTGTCGGCTATCGGGAACACCCCCCTAGTGAGGCTGTCGAAGGTCTTCACGGACCTGGAGTTCAACCTCTACGCCAAGCTTGAGATGCTCAACCCCGGGGGCAGCATCAAGGACCGGACGGCCGTCAGCATCCTGGAGCAGGGCATGAAGGCCGGGCTCATCAACCGGGATACGATCATCATCGAATCGAGCTCGGGCAACATGGGGGTCGGCCTCGCGCAGGCGTGCTCCTTCTACGGCCTGAAGTTCATCTGCGTTGTGGACGCCAAGACCACGGCCCAGAACACGCGCATCCTGCGGGCCTACGGCGCCGAGATCGTCCAGATCAACGAGCCGGACCCCGAGACCGGCGAGTTCCTTAAGGCCCGCATCGACCACGTCGAGTCGCTCCTGAAGTCGATCCCCAACAGCTTCTGGCCCAACCAGTACACGAGCGTCTACAACCCGCTGGCGCATCACCGGACGATGAACGAGATCAGGGCGGTGCTCGGCGACCGGCTCGACTACCTGTTCTGCGCGACGAGCACGTTCGGCACGCTGCGCGGCTGCGCCGAGTACGTCAGGAAGCACAAGCTCTCGACCAAGGTCGTCGCGGTGGACGCCGTCGGCAGCGTCATCTTCGGCGGGCAGAAGTCGAAGCGGCTCATCCCCGGCCACGGCGCCGCCATCACGCCGCCGCTCTTCAAGGCGGACTTGGCCGACCACGTCGTCCACGTGACAGACGTTGACTGCGTCGTCGGCTGCCGCCGTCTGGCGCGGCGCGAGGCCATTCTCGCGGGCGGCTCCTCGGGCGCCGTCGTCATGGCGGTTGACAAGATGCGCCACGTCATCCCGCGCGGCGCCAACTGCGGCGTCATCCTGCCCGACCGCGGCGAGAGATATCTCGACACCATCTATGCCAACCAGTGGGTCGAGGAGCACTTCAAAGACATCTCGCACCACTGGATGGAGGACCGCGACGAGGAGTGCGTCGTGGCCGCCTGACGCGGACCCTCTCTCTCAGTCTTCAAGACAAAGGTGCGTATGCAGAATCTCGCGAACGGCGAGGCGGGGCTGCCCGCCTCGCGGCCGGGCGGCAACCCGCCCGACCCCTGGCTGATCATCAGGAAGCCGAACCCGAGGGCGCGGCTGCGCCTCTTCTGCCTCCCCTACGCGGGCGGCGGGGCGGCCGCCTACCAGCCGTGGCCCACCGAGTTGCCGGCCGAGATAGAGGTCTGCGCGGTGCAACTCCCGGGGCGCGCGGGGCGCTCGCGCGAGCGGCCGTTCGACCGCCTGGGGCCGCTCGTCGAGGCGCTGGCCCCGGCCATCCTGCCGCACCTCGACCGTCCCTATACCTTCTTCGGCCACAGCATGGGCGCGCTCATCTCCTTCGAGTTGACGCGCCACCTGCGGAGCCGGCACGACACGCAGCCCGCGCACCTGTTCGTCTCGGGCCGCCGCGCCCCGCACCTGCCGCGCACGAAGAAGCCGATGCACGACCTGCCCGACCAGGAGTTCATGCAGCAACTGCGGAGCCTCAACGGCACGCCCGAGGAGGTGCTCGCGCACCCCGAGCTGATGGAGCTGATGATGCCGCTGCTGCGCTCCGACTTCGCGGTGGTCGAGACATACGAGTACGTCCCAGGGGCGCCGCTCGACTGCCCCGTCACGGCCTACGGCGGACTGCGCGACCGCGAGGTGAGCCGCGAACAGCTTGAAGGCTGGCGCGAGCACACGTCGGCCAGGTTCGGCGTCAGGATGCTGCCCGGCGACCACTTCTACCTGAACACGGAGCGCGCGCTGTTGCTGCGCTCGCTCGCCGTCGAGCTGCACTCGTTACTTTAGCCGGCCGCCGCGCGGCCACACACAACACCTGCACACCTGGAGTCAAGAAGAGTCATGAGCACCACAGTCCAACCCCTGATCCGCCTCGAAGAGGTCGCGAAAGTCTTCTCCACCGAGGAGGTCGAGACGCGCGCGCTCTCCGGGGTATCGCTTGAGATACACAAGGGCGAGTACGTCTCGATTTCGGGGCCGTCCGGCTGCGGCAAATCGACGCTGCTCTCCATCCTCGGCCTGCTCGACTCGCCCGCCGAGGGCGACTACATCCTCGACGGCCGCCCCGTGACCGGCCTTACGAGGTCGGAGCGCGCGACGGTGCGCAACCGCGAGATCGGCTTCATCTTCCAGAGCTTCAATCTCATCGGCGACATGACCGTGGCGGAGAACGTCGAGCTGCCGCTCGCCTATCGCGGGATGAGCGTGGCCGAGCGCAAGGAGCGCGCGCAGGAGGCGCTGCGCCGTGTGGACATGGCGCACCGCGCCAACCACCACCCGAGTCAGCTCTCCGGCGGTCAGCAGCAGCGCGCGGCCGTCGCGCGCGCCATCGCGGGCCAGCCCGCCATCCTGCTCGCCGACGAGCCGACGGGCAACCTCGACTCCACCAACGCCGAGAGCGTGATGGAACTGCTGGCCGAGCTGCACGAAGGCGGCGCGACCATCTGCATGGTCACGCACGACCCGCGCTTCGCGCGCCAGGCGACGCGGGCCTTCCACATGCTCGACGGCCGCATCGTCAGCGAAGAGGTGAGCGAGTCGAACGGGCGTTCGTAGTGAGTAAGGGGCCGCGCCCCCGCGCGGCCGTCGGGCCATCGTGAGACAGGAGCGTTGATCGTGAACGACTACTCGAAAACCATCGCGGAACTCTCCCCCGAGAAGCGGGAGCTGCTCGAAATGTTAATGCAGGAGGAGGCGGGCGAGCCCGACTCGTTCCCGCTCTCCTTCGCGCAGCAGCGCCTCTGGTTCATCGACCGGCTGGAGCCGAACAGCTTCCTCTACAACATCAGCACCAACGTGCGGCTTGAGGGGCGGCTCAACGTGCCGGCGCTGGCCCGCAGCTTCGCCGAGATCGTCAGGCGTCACGAAGTCCTGCGCACGACCTTCCGTCTGGAGGGGCGCGCGCCCGTGCAGGTCATCAACGAGTCGGCCACGATCACGCCCACGGTCGTCAACCTCGAAGCCGTGCCCACGGCCGAGAGGGAAGAGGAGGTCCGCCGTCTCCTGCGCGAAGAGTCGCGCCGTCCCTTCGACCTCGCGCAAGGCCCGCTGCTGCGCGTCAAGCTCCTGCGTATCTCCGACGAGGAGCACGTCCTGCTGCTGACGATGCATCACATCATCAGCGACGGCTGGTCGCTCGGCGTGTTGGTGCGCGAGATGGCGGCGCTCTACCGCGCCTACTCTGGCGGCGCGGAGTCGCCGCTGGCGGAACTCCCCATCCAGTACGCGGACTTCGTGCTCTGGCAGCAGGAGACGTTGGAGGGCGAGACGCTGGAGAGCCACCTCCGCTACTGGCGCGAGCAACTGGCGGGGGCGCCCGCCGTGCTTGAGTTGCCGACCGACAGGCCGCGCCCGGCGGTCAACACCAACAGGGGCGCGAAGCTCTCCTTCGCGCTGCCGTCAGACCTGAGCGCCGCCGTCAAGGAGTTCTCCGAGCGCGAAGGCGCGACGCTCTACATGACGCTGCTGGCCGCGTTCCAGACGCTCCTGCACCGCTATGCACGGCAGGAAGAGATCGTCGTCGGGACGCCCATCGCCAACCGCAACCGCGCCGAGACCGAGGCGCTCATCGGCTTCTTCATCAACACCCTTGTGCTGCGCACGGACTTCGCGGGCGACCCGACCTTCCGTGAGTTGCTCGGGCGCGTCCGCGAGGTGGCGCTCGGCGCCTACGCGCACCAAGACCTGCCGTTCGAGAAACTCGTCGAGGAGCTACAGCCCGAGCGGTCGTTGAGCCATACGCCGCTGTTTCAAGTCGTCTTCGTGCTCCAGAACGCGCCGCTCGGGAGCCTTGAGCTTCCCGGACTGAAGCTGACGCCGGTGGGCGGCGACAACGGGACGGCGAAGTTCGACCTGACGCTCACGCTTGAGGAGTCGGGGCGCGGCCTCGTCGGCGGCATCGAGTACAACACGGACCTCTTCGACGCGGAGACGGCCGGGCGCATGCTGCGCCACTACGAGAACCTGCTGCGAGGCGCCGTGGCCGCTCCGGAGCGGCGCGTGTCGGAACTGCCGCTGCTGACCGAGTCCGAGCTTAACGTCGTGACGGAGCGTAACCCGACCGACGTGGTCTTCCCGACCGAGGGCACGCTGCACGAACGCTTCGCGGCGCAGGCCGCGCGCGTGCCCGGCGCCGTGGCGCTCACGTTCGATGGAACGCACGTCACCTACGGCGAGCTGAACCGGCAGAGCAACCAGTTGGCGCACCGCCTGCGCCGGCTCGGCGTCGGCGCGGAGTCGCGCGTCGGTGTCATGCTGGAACGCTCACCGCGCATGCTCGTCGCACTGCTCGGCATCCTCAAGGCGGGCGGCGCCTACGTGCCCCTGGACCCGCACTACCCGCAGGAGCGTCTCTCCTTCATGCTCGCGGACGCGGAGGTCGCGGCGCTGCTTACTGAGTCCGACCTGCCCTTCGCGCCGCCCACGGACGAGGTGCTCACCATTCGTCTGGACGCGGACTGGGCCGACATCGCAACCGAGAGCGAGGAGAACCCTGTCAGCGTCGCGCGGCCGGAGAACCTCGCCTACATCATCTACACGTCGGGCTCGACCGGAAAGCCGAAAGGCGTGACGGTCACGCACGGCAACGTGCTGCGCCTCTTCACGGCCACCGACCACTGGTTCAACTTCGACGAGCGCGACGTGTGGACTCTCTTCCACTCTTACGCCTTCGACTTCTCGGTCTGGGAGTTGTGGGGCGCGCTGCTCTACGGCGGCCGTCTGGTGATCGTGCCCTACATCGTGAGCCGCTCGCCGGAAGCCTTCCACCAACTGCTCGTCGATGAGCGCGTGACGGTCCTCAATCAGACGCCCTCGGCCTTCCGCCAACTGATGCAGGCCGAAGAGGGCGCGGGCGGCGGTGAGATGTCGCTGCGTCTGGTCATCTTCGGCGGCGAGGCACTTGAACTACAAAGCCTGCGGCCGTGGTTCGAGCGGCACGGCGACGAGCGGCCGTTGCTGGTCAACATGTACGGCATCACGGAGACGACCGTCCACGTCACCTACAGACCGGTGAGCATGGTGGACGTTGAAGCCGGCGCGGGCAGCGTCATCGGCGTGCCCATCCCGGACTTGCAGTCCTACGTCCTCGACGCGCACATGCGTCCCGTGCCGGACGGCGTGGCCGGTGAACTTTACGTCGGCGGCGGTGGCGTCGCGCGCGGCTACCTGCGCCGCCCGGGGCTGACCGCGACGCGCTTCGTCCCGCACCCGTTCACCACGCGGCCGGGCGCGCGCCTCTACCGCACGGGCGACCTCGCGCGCTATACGCGCGACGGCGACCTCGAATACCTCGGCCGCATCGACCATCAGGTCAAGATTCGCGGCTTCCGCATCGAGTTGGGCGAGATCGAGGCCGTGCTGTCCGCGCACCCTCTGGTGCGCGAAGCGATAGTGCTTGCGCGCGAAGACGCGCCGGGCGAGAAGCGGCTCGTGGCCTACCTCGTCGCGGACCCGGGCGCGGCGCCCGCCGCCGGAGAGCTGCGCGGCTTCCTTCGGGAGAGGCTGCCGGACTACATGGTCCCGTCCGCCTTCGTCACGCTCGACAAGTTGCCACTGACGAATCACGGGAAGGTGAACCGGCAGGCGCTGCCGCTGCCGGACTCGGCCCGCCCCGAGCTTGAGCGCGCCTACGTGGCGCCGAGCACCTCCGTCGAGGAGACGCTGGCCGGCGTCTGGGCCGAGGTGCTCGGCGTCGAGCAGGTCGGCATCCACGACAACTTCTTCGAGTTGGGCGGCGACTCCATCCGCAGCGTTGGGCTGCTGGCGCTGGCGAAGGAGCGCGGCCTCGACTTCTCGCTCCAGCAACTCTTCCAGCACCAGACCGTCTACGAACTGGCGCGTGAGATCGAGGCGGCCGACGCGGCGGGCCGCGCGCAGGTCACCCCCGACACTCGCACGGAGCCGTTCGAGCTGTTGGCCGAGGACGACCTGCTCAAGCTGCCCGACGGCTTGGAGGACGCATACCCGCTGACGATGATGCAGGCCGGCATGCTCTTCCACAGCGAGTACAGCCCCGAGTCTTCCGTCTATCACAACGTCACGAGCTTCCGCCTGCGCGCGCGCTTCGACGAAGAGGCGCTGCGCTCGGCCCTGCGTCGCGTCATCAACAGGCACCCCGTTCTGCGCACCTCGTTCGACCTCACGAGCTACGGCGAGCCTTTGCAGTTGGTCCACCGCGAGGTCGAACTGCCCATGCGCGTCGAAGACCTGCGTTTGCTTCCGCCGGCCGAGCGCAAGGCGGCGCTCGCGGCCTCTTTCGAGGCCGAGAAGGAGCACAAGTTCGACTGGCGGCGCGCGCCGCTCGTGCGCCTGCTCGTGCAGCGCGACTGCGAGGAGAGCTTCCAGATAACGCTGACTGAGCACCACGCCATCCTCGACGGCTGGAGCGTGGCCCTTCTGTTTAGCGAGATGTTCGGCCACTACCTCTCGCTGCTCGGAGGCGGCGCCGAACCGCAACCGTCCCCTCTGTCCAGCTCGTTCCGCGACTTCGTGCGTCTGGAACAGTCGGCCGTCGGGTCGGAGGAGTCGCGGCGTTTCTGGCAAGAGCTGCTGAGCGACAGCGTCGTCACAACCATCCCGAGCCTGCCCGGGACGGCCGGCGCCGACGGCGTCAAGCAACTGCGCGCCGTCGAGGTCGCCATCTCGCGCGAGACCTCGGACGGTCTCAAGTCGCTCGCGCAGTCCACGGGCGTGCCGCTCAAGAGCGTCCTGCTCGCCGCGCACCTGCGGGTGATGAGCCTTGTCGGCGGGCAGGCCGACGTGCTGACGGGAGTCATCTCGCACGGCCGGCCCGAAGGGGCCGACGGCGCGCGCGTGGCGGGGCTCTTCCTCAACACGCTGCCGTTCCGCCTGCGGCTGTCGGGCGGGACGTGGGCCGAGCTGGTCGAAGAGACCTTCGCGGCGGAGCTGGAGATGCTCCCGCACCGCCGCTACCCGCTGGCCCAGATACAGAACGAGCACGGCCACTCGCTGCTTGAGACCTTCTTCAACTTCATCAACTTCCACGTCTACGAAGAGCTGGCGAGTTCGGGACTGGTCGAGACCACCGACACGCGGCAATTCTCCGACACCAACTTCCCCTTCTCCATCGAATTCAGCCTCGACCCGCGCACCGCCGACATCACGCTGATTCTCAGCAGCGGCGAAACGTCCGACCTGACCGGCGAGCAACTCGAAGCCATCGGCGGCTACTACGCCAACGCGCTCAAGGGCATGAGCGCCGACCCCTTCGCCCGCTACGAAACCCAATCCCTCCTCGCGCCCGCCGAGCGCGAGCAGCTCCTCGAAGGCTGGAACCAGACGCGTGCCGACTACCCCTCGGACCTCCTCATCCACCAACTCTTCGAGACACAGGCGGCTCTCACGCCCAACGCGACCGCCCTCGTCGGCGGCCCGCACCGCCTCACTTACGATCAACTCAACGTCGGCGCCAACCGCCTCGCCCATCGCCTCCGCGCGCTCGGCGTCGGCCCCGAATCGCGCGTCGGCGTCATGCTCTCGCGCTCGCCCTCCGTGCTTGTCTCGCTCCTCGCGGTGCTCAAGTCCGGCGGCGCCTACGTGCCCTTAGACCCGGCCTACCCGCGCGACCGCCTCGCCTTCATGCTCGACGACGCCCGCGTCAAAGTCCTGCTCACCGAATCGGCCCTCCTCACGCTGGTGCCCGAAGGCGAGGCGCAGGTCATCTGTCTCGACTCGCACTCCGACGGCCTCAACATCGGGGGCGACGAGAACCCGGCGAGCGTCACGCTGCCAGAGAACCTCGCCTACGTCATCTACACCTCGGGCTCGACGGGCAGACCGAAGGGCGTGGCGATTGCGCACCGCAGCGCCGTCGCCTTCCTCGACTGGGCGCGCGGCTTCTTCTCGGAGGAAGAGTTGTCGGCGGTGCTGGCCGCGACCTCCATCAACTTCGACCTCTCCGTGTTTGAACTCTTCGCGCCGCTCGCCGTCGGCGGCACGGTGCTGCTCGCCGACAACGCGCTGGCGCTGCCGGCGCTGGAGTACGCGGGCGAAGTCAAACTCATCAACACGGTGCCCTCGGCGATGGCCGAGTTGGTCAGGCAGGGAGCGGTCCCCTCATCAGTCACGACGGTGAACCTGGCGGGCGAGGCGCTGCCGCGCCGGCTCGCGCAGGCCATCTACGAGTCGTCGGGAGTTGCGAGGCTCGTTAACCTCTACGGCCCGTCGGAGGACACGACCTACACGACGTGGGAGGTAGTCGAAGACGCGCCCAGCGCACCCGTACTCATTGGGCGCCCGGTGGCGAACACCAGGATTTACATCCTCGACGGTAGCTTGCAGCCGACGCCGGTAGGGGTGGCAGGCGAGTTGTACACAACTGGCGCGGGGCTGGCGCGCGGCTACTTGAACCGGCCGGCGTTGACGGCGGAGAAGTTCATCCCGGACTCGTTCTCAGCAGAACCGGGTGGGAGGATGTACCGAACGGGCGACGTGGCGCGGTTCCTCGCCGACGGCAGAATCGAGTACTTAGGTCGCGCCGACCACCAGGTGAAGGTGCGGGGCTTCAGGATAGAGCTCGGAGAGATCGAGGCGGCGCTGGAGCGATACGAGGGCGTCGAGCGCGCCGTCGTGATGGTCAGGGAAGGAGAGGGCGGCGACAAGCGGCTGGTGGCGTACGTGGTGGCGAAAGACGGCCGCGAGGTGACGGCGTGGGAGCTGCGCGGGACGCTGAAGGCGGGGCTACCGGAGTACATGGTGCCGCAGGCGTTCGTGCTGCTGGACGAGTTGCCGTTGACGCCGAACGGGAAGGTGGACCGCAAGCGGCTGCCCGAGCCGGAGGCGGCGGGCGGGAGCGAAGGCGAGTACGCGGCGCCACGGACGCAGGTCGAGGAGGTGCTCGCCAACGTCTGGGCCGAGGTGCTCGGACTTGAGCGCGTCGGCGTGGAGGACAACTTCTTCGAGTTGGGCGGACAGTCGATACTGGCGACGCAGGTCATCACGCGCGCGCGTGAGGCGTTGCAGGTCGAGATTCCTTTGCGCAGCCTCTTCAACGCGCCGACGCCGGCCGGGCTGGCGGAGGTCGTGGAGGCGATGTTGAGGGAGAAGGAGGGCGGGCAGTTGCCGCCGCTTGAACGCGCGCCGAGGGACGGCGAGCTGCCGCTCTCGTTCGCGCAACAGCGGCTGTGGTTCCTCGACCAGTGGAACCAGGGGAGCGCCGACTTCAACATCACGGAGGCCGTCCGCCTCAACGGCCGCCTCGACGTTTTGGCCCTCGGGCGGACGTTCGACGAGATCGTCCGCCGCCACGAAGTGCTGCGGACGACCTTCCCCTCGGTCGAGGGGCGCGCGGCGCAGTTCATCGCGCCGAGCATGCGCCTGCCGCTGCCGGTCGTAGACCTCGGGGGACTGCCCGAGGCCGAGCGCGAGGCGCTGCGGCTGGCGCGCGAAGAGGCGCGCACGCCCTTCGATTTGTCGCAAGGCCCGCTCGTGCGCGTGACCCTCATGCGGCTCTCCGACGAGGAGCACATGTTGCTCTTCAACATGCACCACATCATCAGCGACGGCTGGTCGCTCGGCGTGCTCATCGACGAGGTCGTGGCGCTCTACGGCGCGTTCTCACGCGGCGAGGCTTCAACGCTGCCGGAGCTGCCCATCCAGTACGCGGACTTCGCGAGCTGGCAGCAGTCATGGTTGCAAGGGCCGGCGCTGGCCGCGCAGCTCGACTACTGGCGGCAGCAACTGTCGGGCGCGCCGCCGCTGCTCGAACTGCCGCTCGACCGCCCGCGCCCCGCGCGGCAGACGTTCGACAGCGCCAAGGTGCCGGTCGAGATTTCGGCCGAACTGACCGAGGCGCTGAAGTCGCTCAGCCGCCGCACGGGGAGCACGCTCTTCATGACGCTGCTCGCCGCCTACAACGTGATGCTGCGTCACCACACGGGCGCGGACGACATCGTCGTCGGCACCGACGTGGCCAACCGCAACCGGTTCGAGGTCGAGAAGCTGATCGGCTTCTTCATCAACCAACTTGTCCTGCGCACGAGGCTCTCCGACGACACGTCGTTCGAGGCGTTGCTCGGGCGCGTGCGCGAGACGACGCTCGGCGCATACGCGCATCAGGACATGCCCTTCGACCGACTCGTGGAAGGATTGAAGGTGGAGCGCAGCCTGCAACACTCGCCGCTCTTCCAGGTCAAGTTCGTTCTTCAGAACGCGCCCGCGCCCGACCTCGAACTGCCGGACCTCGCCGCCGAGGTCGTCGGCATCAACAGCGGCAAGACCGGCGTTGACCTGCAACTGACGCTTACGGAGGTGGGCGGGGCGCTGCGTGGCTGGCTCGAATACAACTCGCGCCTGTTCGACGCCGCGACCGTCGCGCGTCTCGCGGGCGACTTCATGCTGCTGCTCGAAACGGCCGCGTCGCGGCCCTCCGCCACGCTCTCCGAACTCGGGCAACTGCTCGGCGGCGGCGCCGCGCACGCGCGACCCTCGGAGGCCAAAGAGTCCGTCTCACAGAAGCTCAAGGCCGGCCGGCGCAAGGCGGTCAACGCCGCCCCGACTCGTTGAAGAAACATCTTCACACGTACCAGCAACGTCCACTCACGAACGAACCGAACCATGAACACGCTTACAGAGATCAACGACGCGGAAGTCGAAGCGCGGGGCGCGGAGATTGAGGGCTTCAGGCTGTCGCCGCAGCAGCGGCGCGCCTGGTCGCTACAGCAGGCGCACGGCGCACGGCCCTTCCGCGCGCTCGCGCTGGTATCGCTCGAAGGCGTCTTCGACGCCCTGGCCCTCCGCGAAGCCGCGCGGCGCGTCGTGCTGAGGCACGAGATTCTCCGCACGACCTTCCGGCACCTGCCCGGCATGGCCTTCCCCGTGCAGGTCATCGGCGAGGAGCCGGCCTTCACGCTCGACGAGCACGACCTCGGCCGTCTCGGCGCGCGCGAGCAGGAGCAGGCGTTGGACTCGCTCTGGGAAGAGACGCGCACCGCGCTCTTCGACTTCGAGCGCGGGCCGATGCTCAGGCTCTCGCTCGTCGCGCTGTCTGAGTCAAAGCGTCTCCTGCTCCTGAGCCTGCCCGCGCTCTGTGCGGACGAGGAGGGGCTGGCCGTGCTCGTCCGCGACCTCGGCGCCGCTTACGCGGAGTTGACGCGCGGCGGAGATGATGACGCCACGGAGGTCTTGCAGTACGCGGACATCGCGGAAGTGTTGAATGAGCTGATCGAGTCGGAAGAGCCGGGGCCGCGTCCGTGGCAGGGCGCCGACGATCCCGCGTCGGCGAAGGTCCCTCTGGATGAATCGACGGACGCGGTTAGTGAGTTCGCGCCGAAGGTCTTCGGCCGCGCGGTCGATGCCGGGTTGGCCGAAGGTCTCGTGCGGTTGGCGAGTTCGCGGGAGACGGAGTTGGCCGACGTGTTGCAGGCTTGCTGGCACGTCCTCTGTTGGAGGCTGACGGGCGAGGCGTTGACGACCACCGGCAGGATGTTCAAGGGCCGTGTCTATGAAGGGCTGGACCAGGTGCCGGGGCCTTTCGCGAGACACATCCCCGTCTCAACGCGGCACGAGGATGAGCAGAGCTTTACGGACGTGCTAACGCAGGTGACACGCGTCGTCACGGCGGCGGCAGAGGGGCAGGATTACTTCGACTGGGAATACGCGTCGCGGCCCCAGAGGCTTGAGCAGGCGCAGTCCGCGTTCCTGCCGCTCGGTTTCGAATACGCGGAGCTGCCCGCGTCGGCGCGGCACGATGAACTCGGTTGGGAGTTCCGCCGTCTTGAGGGTTGCACGGAGCGCTTCACGCTGAAGCTCCGCGCCGTGCTCACGAACGAGGGTCTGAGCACGGAGTTCCAATACGACTCAGGGCGACTGTCGGGCGCGCAGGTCGAGCGGCTGGCGCGGCACTACCACGCGCTGCTCGCGAGCGTCGTCGTTGGTGAGACTGCGCACGTCGGCGAGTTGAATCTCCTCGACGAGAAACAGCGGCAACAGCTTCTGTTTGAATCGAACCGAACGGCCGAGGACTTCGGCCCGCCGTCCTGCCTGCACCAGCACGTCGAGGCGCAGGCGGCGCGCACCCCGGAGAACACGGCGGTCGTCTTCGGCTCGGAGCGGCTGACCTACGCCGAGTTGGACGCGCGCGCAAACCAGTTGGCACGCCACCTGCGCCGCCTCGGGGCGCGGGCCGAGACGCCGGTCGGCGTGCTGTTCGAGCGCGGCCTTGAGATGTTGGTCGGCCTGCTCGGCGTGCTCAAGGCCGGGGCGTTGTACATCCCGCTCGACCCTGAGTACCCGCAGGAGCGGCTGAAGGGCATGGTGCGGGACGCGCGCCCTCTGTTGCTGCTGACGCAGGAGCGTTTGCTCCCGAAACTGGACACACTCGGCGAAGGGTCGCCCGCCGTCGTCTGTCTCGACAGGGATTGTGAGGCCATCGACGCGGAGAGCACGGCACACGTCGAGAGCGGCGTTACACCTGAGAATCTCGCCTACGTCATCTACACGTCCGGCTCGACCGGCAGGCCGAAGGGCGTCGCCGTCTCGCACCGCGCCATCTCAAACCGCCTCCTCTGGATGCAGCAACGCTTCCCGCTGGCGGCTGACGACGTGCTGTTACAGAAGACGGTCTACGGCTTTGACGCTTCCATCTGGGAACTCTTCCTGCCGTTGATGACCGGCGCGCGAGTCGTCATGGCGCGGCCGGGCGGACACCGCGACACCTCTTACATCATCGAGGAGGTGCGGAGGTCTGGAGTAACAGTCTTGCAGATGGTGCCGACGATGCTCGAAGTGCTGATGGAGGAGCGCGGGTTCGAGCAATGCACGAGTCTGCGGCGGGTCTTCTGCGGCGGCGAGGCGCTGACGCGGAGGACGCAGGAACGTTTCTACGAGCGGCTTGATAAGGCCAAGTTGACGAACCTCTATGGGCCGACCGAGGCCAGCATCGACGCGAGTTACTACGCCTGCGCGCGCGGCGAGCGGCGCGCGGGCCAGACCGTCCCCATCGGGTCGCCGATCTCGAACATACAAATCTACCTGCTCGACGCGCGGATGGAGCCGGTGCCGGCTGGCGTCGGCGGCGAGTTGTACATCGGCGGCGTGGGCCTCGCGCGCGGCTACGTCAACCGCCCCGGCCTGACGGCCGAGCGGTTCGTGCCCGACCCGTTCTCGGGTCTGGCCGGTGCGCGCCTCTACCGTACGGGCGACGTGGCGCGTTACCTCGAAGACGGGTTCATCGAATACCTCGGCCGCGCGGACCATCAGGTGAAGGTGCGCGGCTTCCGTATTGAGTTGGGCGAAATAGAAGCGGCGCTGAACGCGCACCCGTCGGTGCGGCAGTGTGTGGTGGCCGCGCGCGAGGACGCGCCGGGCGAGAAGCGGCTCGTGGCTTACGTCGTCGGTGTCGCGGGAGCGGGCGCCGAGGCCGGGGAGTTGCGGGGCCAACTGAAGGAGCGGCTGCCGGAGTACATGGTGCCGCAGGCGTTCGTCATGCTCGACGCGTTGCCGCTGACCGCCAACGGGAAGCTCGACAGGAAGTCGCTGCCGGCGCCCGAGCAGTCGCGGACGGCGCCGGGGAAGAGCTTCGACGCGCCCCGCACTCTGATCGAAGAGACGCTCGCGAGCATCTGGGCCGAAGTCCTGAAGCTTGAGCGCGTCGGCATCAACGACAACTTCTTCGAGTTGGGCGGCGACTCCATCCGCAGCATTCAGGTCAAGGCATTAGCGCAGAAGGTCGGCATCGAATTCTCGCTCGAACAACTCTTCGAGCACCAGACCGTCCACGCGCTGGCGCGCGAGATACAGTCCGCCGAGCCGGGCGCGGCGCCGAGCCTGGCGACCGTACCGTTCGGCCTCATCAACGAAGAAGACCGCCTGAAGCTGCCGTCCGAAGTCGAGGACGCGTACCCGCTGGCGATGTTGCAGGCGGGCATGCTCTTCCACAGGGAACTCAGCCCCGGCACGGCCATCTACCACGACATCACGAGCTACCACCTGCGCGGCGAGCTTCACATGGAAGCACTGCGAGAGGCGACCGCGCGGCTCGCGGCGCGACACCCCGTTCTGCGCACCGCCTTCGACCTCACGAGCTACAGCCAGCCGCTCCAACTCGTGCACGAGACGGTGACGATACCGCTGGATGAGATCGACCTGCGCGGCCTCTCCGACGAAGAGCAGGCGGAGGCGCTCGCGGCATGGATGGAGGAGCAGAAGATGCGTCCGTTCGACGCCTCTTGCCCGCCGCTCATGCGCTTCACCGTCCACCGTCGCGGCGAAGACACGCTCCAGTTCACGATGAACTGCCATCACGCCATCCTCGACGGTTGGAGCGTGGCGGCGATGGTCTCCGAACTCTTCGGGCTCTACTTCGCCGCGCTCGGCAAGGAGCTACGGCCGGACGCGGACGCGCCCGCCGTGGCCTACCGCGATTTCGTGGCGCTGGAGCAGGAGGCGCTCGCCTCGCCCGAGCGCGGCGAGTTCTGGATGCGGAAGCTCGAAGACAGCACCGTGCTCAGACTGCCCCGCTGGCGCGAGCCGTTCACGGAGGGCGGCCACGAGTCGCACCCGTTCCTGCACGAGGTGAGGCTGACGGAGGAAGTGTCTGACGGGTTGCGGCGCCTCGCGCGTTTGGCGGGCGTGCCCGTCAAGAGCGTCCTGCTCGCGGCACACCTGCGCGTGATGCGTCTGCTCGGCGGCCAGGCAGACGTGCTGACGGGCGTCGTCGCCAACTGCCGGCTCGAAGAGTCGGACGGCGAGCGCGCCCTCGGCCTCTTCCTCAACACGCTGCCGCTGCGGCAGACGTTGTCGGGCGGGCGTTGGCTCGACCTCGTGCGCGAGACCTTCGCGGCCGAGCGCGAGATGATGCCGCACCGCTGGTTCCCCCTCGCCGAGATGCAGCGCCGTCTGGGCGGGCGGCACCTCTTCGAGGCGGTCTTCAACTTCGTCAACTTCCACATCTACGAGAGCGTCTCCGGCTTCGAGGAGATGAGCTCGCTCGGCACGGAGACCTTCGAGCAGACGAACCACACGCTCACCTCCATCTTCAGCCTCGAAGGCCCCACGCAACGCGTCAGCCTCGGCCTCCTCTGCGACGTGACGCAGTTGAGCGAAGAGCAGGCAAAGGCCATCGCCGGCTACTACGTGCGTGCGCTTGAGTCGATGGCGTCCGCGCCCGAGCAGCGGTACGAGACGGTCTCGCTCCTCTCCGACGCGGAGCGTCGGCGCATGCTTCAAGAGTGGAACGAGACGGGCGGCGACTACGAGTTGGACAACTGCCTGCACCGGCTCGTCGAACGCCAGGCCGCGCTGACGCCCGACGCCCCGGCCGTCACCTTCGAGGGCGAGACGCTCACTTACGCGCGGCTCAACGCGCGCGCCAACCAGGTCGCACACCGTCTGCGTTCGCTCGGCGTCGGCCCGGACGTGCTGGTCGGCGTCGTGATGGATCGCTCGCTGGAGATGCTGGCCGGGCTGCTCGGTGTCTTGAAGGCGGGCGGCGCATACCTGCCGCTCGACCCCGACAACCCGCGCGAGCGACTCGCGCAAGTGCTCGAAGACGCCGCCCCACGCCTGCTGCTCACGCAGCGACGTTTGCAAGACGGCCTCCCGAGCCACGCCGCGCCGGTGCTCTTCATCGACAACGACTGGGAGACGTTCGAGCGCGAGCCTACCGGAAACGTGGCCGGCACGGTCGCGCCTGATAATCTGGCGTACGTCATCTACACGTCCGGCTCGACCGGCAGGCCGAAGGGCGTCGCCGTCTCGCACCGCGCCATCTCGAACCGCCTCCTCTGGATGCAGCAACGCTTCCCGCTGGCGGCTGACGACGTGCTGTTACAGAAGACGGTCTACAGCTTCGACGCTTCCATCTGGGAACTCTTCCTGCCGTTGATGACCGGCGCGCGAGTCGTCATGGCGAGACCGGGCGGACACCGCGACGCTGCATACCTGGTCGAGGAGGTGCAACGCTCCGGGGTGACGGTCTTGCAGATGGTGCCGACAATGCTCGAAGTGCTCATGGAGGAGCGCGGGTTCGAGCAGTGCGGGAGTCTGCGGCGAGTCTTCTGCGGCGGCGAGGCGTTGACGCAGCGGACGCGCGAGAGGTTCTACGAGCGACTGGATAAGGCCGAGTTGACGAACCTCTACGGGCCGACCGAGGCCAGCATCGACGCCAGTTACTGGCCGTGCGAGAAGGAGAGCAGCAGGAGTGAGATCATCCTCGGCCGCCCCATCAGCAACGTGCAGCTCTACATCCTCGACGCGCGGATGGAGCCGGTGCCGGTGGGCGTCGGCGGCGAGCTGTACATCGGCGGCGATGGGCTCGCGCGCGGCTATCTGAAGCGGCCCGCGTTGACGGCCGAGCGGTTCGTGCCCGACCCGTTCTCAACTGAATCGGGCGCGCGGCTCTATCGGACGGGCGACGTGGCGCGTTACCTCGAAGACGGCCTCATCGAGTACATGGGTCGCGCCGATCATCAGGTGAAGGTGCGCGGTTTCCGCATCGAGTTGGGCGAGATAGAGGCGGCGCTGTGCGCGCGGAGCGGGGTCCGCGAGGCCGTCGTGCTGGCGCGCGAGGACGCGCAGGGTGGGAAGCGCCTTGTGGCTTACGTGGTCGTCTCGAAAGATGATGCGGGCGACGACGCCCCGACGGCCGAAGGGCTTCGGCAAGGGCTGAGCGCGGGGCTGCCCAACTACATGGTGCCGCAGGCGTTCGTCATGCTCGACGCGTTGCCGCTGCTCGCCAACGGTAAGCTCGACGCGCGCGCGCTGCCCGAGCCCGAGACCGAATGGCGCGGCGACGAGGATACGTACGTCGGGCCGCGCACGCCCGTCGAGGAGGTCGTCGCGGGCATCTGGGCCAACGCACTGCAACTTGAGCGCGTCGGCATCTACGACAACTTCTTTGAGTTGGGCGGCCACTCGCTGCTCGCCACGCAGGTCATCTCGCGCGTGCGCGCGGTCTTCAACATCGAACTCCCGCTCCGTGCGCTCTTCGACGAACCGACCGTCAGCGACCTGAGCCGACAGGTCGAGGCCGCGCGCCGCGCCGACCTCGGTCTGACGGCGCAGCCCGTGCGCCCCGTCCCGCGCGACAAGCCGCTGCCGCTCTCCTTCTCGCAGCAGCGGCTCTGGTTCCTCGACCAGTTGGAACCCGGCGGCGCGGCTTACAACGTGGCGTCGGCCATCCGCCTCAAGGGTGTGTTGGACGTGGACGCGCTCCGTCAGAGCCTCAACGCCGTGGTGCTGCGGCACGAAGTTCTACGCACGACCTTCACCACCGTCGGCGGTCGGCCCGTGCAGGTCGTCGGCCCGGCCGAGCCGGTCGAGGCGCCGGTCGTAGACCTGCGTGAGACGCTCGAAGAGGAGAAGGCCGAGCGCGTGCGCGCGTTGACCGGCGAGGAGGCACAGCGCCCCTTCGACCTCACGCGCGGGCCGCTCCTGCGCGTACTGCTGTTGCGCGTGAGCGACGAAGAGCACGTCATGCTCCTGACGATGCATCACATCGTCTCGGACGGTTGGTCGCTGGGCGTGCTGGTGCGCGAGTTGTCGTCGCTCTACGAAGCGTTCGCGCGCGGCGAGTCGCCACGACTCCCGGACCTTCCCGTGCAGTACGCGGACTTCGCCGCGTGGCAGCGCAACTGGCTCGACGGCGAGGTGCTTGAAGCGCAGCTCGACTACTGGCGGCGGCAACTCGCGGACGCCCCAGCCGTGTTGGAACTACCGACTGACCGGCCGCGCCCGCCCGCGCAGACCGTCAACGGCGAGAACCTTTTCACCTCCGTCTCGAAGGAGACGACGGACGCGCTCAAGACCTTAAGCCGCCGCGAGGGCGCGTCGCTCTTCATGACGCTGCTCGCGGCGTTCAATGCGCTCGTCGGGCGGCGCGCGAGACGCGAGCACGTCGTGGTCGGGACGGACGTTGCGAACCGCAACCGCGACGAGGTCGAAGGGCTGGTCGGCTTCTTCGCCAACCAACTCGTGCTGCACACGGACCTGTCGGGCGACCCAGACTTCCGCGAACTGCTCGGCCGCGTGCGCGAGATGACGCTCGGGGCTTACGCACACCAGGATTTACCCTTCGACAAACTGGTGGAGGTGCTGCGGCCCGAGCGCGACCCGAGCCGCACGCCGCTCTTCCAGTTGAAGGTCGTCATGCAGAACGCGCCCATGCCGGCGCTTGAGCTGCCGGGCCTCAGTCTCACGTCGGAAGAACTCGGGGGCGGCACCGCGAAGTTCGACCTGACCCTCTTCCTCGAAGAGACCGAGCAGGGAATCGGCTGCACCTGGCAGTACAACTCGGACCTGTTCGAGGCGCGGACGGTGCGCCGTCTGGCGGAGCACTTCTCGCTGCTCCTCAACCACGTCGCACAGCAGCCGTCGGCGACGCTCGGCGAGATGAACCGCGTGCTCGACGCGGCCGAGAAGGAAGAACAGCTCGACGACAAACGCAGGCTCGAAGCCTCCAACCTCGAAAGGTTCAGGGGCCTGAAGCCGAAGGTCGTCCGCGCCGGATAAAGACCGAAGATCGGATGTCAACATACATGCACACAACTCTGAACCAAAGCCGCGTGAAGATGGTCCTGGCGGCCGCGGCGCTCATCACACTGTCGGTCGTCGCCGGCAATACATACACGACCGCGCAAGCGCGGGCCGCCTCGCCGGGCACCAACGCCCGCGCGGCCGGCGAGGACGGATACACGGAAAGGAAAATGGTTATGAACACTTCGCAGGCATCCTCGGCCGTCGCGGCCTCGGCGCAGGACGAGCCGCGCGACGAGAGTCACCAGACGTTCCAACTCGCGGGCGGCGCGCGCGTCGAGGTGCTCAACGTCAGCGGCCAGTTAGAGATCGAGACGACCGCCGGCGGGCCTGCCGAGGTGCGCGTCATACGCACCGCGCGCGACGCCGCCGATCTGAAATACCACCGGGTCACCGTCGAGCAGACGCCGACCGGCCTCCTCGTTCGCGGACTCGAAGACCGCGCGGCGTACAAGCGCGGCCGGCAGGTACAGCAGTTGGTTAAGCTGAAGCTGCCGCGCACCGTGAGCCTTTCGATTGAGGGCGTCGGCGGCAGCGTCACGGTCGGCGAGGTGGACGGAGAGATTAAGGCCGAGAGGGTCGGCGGGTCGCTCGAAGTGGGCGCGGTCGGGGGGAGCCTTGAGGTCACCAGGCTCGGCGGCCACCTGCGCGCGGGCGTGCTCGGACTGGGCGAGCGCGGGATACGCATCAGCGGCGTCGGCGGCCACGTCGAGCTGCATTTCAGGAACGAGCTGAACGCGGACCTTGAGGCCACCAGCATCAGCGGACGACTCGAAGCCGAGTTGCCGAACGTGTCGATGCTCGAACCTGAAGGCTCCGCTCGCACGCGCGCGCGCGTCGGGGCGGGCGGCACGCCGCTTTCAATCAACAAAGTCAACGGTCACGTCAGGCTGACGCAGGACTCGCGGCCCTCCGGCCAATGACCTTGAGCCTCTAAACCTGGACCCGAAACAGACGAGGACAGCATCAACATGCTGTCCTCGTTTTGCATTTAGACGAACAGTCCGTTTACGCTTCGAACATGAGCACGCCGCCGACGGTCAGCATCATCATCACGACGCACGGCCGGCCGCGCCTTCTACCGCGCGCGGTCGAGAGCGCGCGGCTCGCGGGACGCGACCCTGAAATCGTCGTCGTCGATGACGCGTCCACCGACGAGACGAGCGAAGTCTGCCGGTCGCTTCCCGGCATCCGCTACGTGCGGGTTGAGCAGAACCGAGGCGTGGCGGGCGCGCGCAACGTCGGCGTCGAGGCGAGCACGGGAGAGTACCTCAGTTTTTTGGACGACGACGACGAACGTCTGCCCGGCTCACTCGACGCACAGGCCGAGCGGTTGGAAGCAGAGCCGAGCGCCGCGTTGATATACGGACAGGCGCTCGTCGTTGGTGGTGTTGACGCGACGCCCGGGCGTCTCTATCCCGAGCGATGTCTTCAAGGTGATCTCTTCTGGGCGCTGCTGGGGCAGAACTTCATCCCGTGCGGGAGCGTCCTGTTTCGCCGCTCATGCCTTCAACGCGTCGGGCCGCTGGACGCGGGCGTGCCGGGGCTCGACGATTGGGACTTGTGGATTCGTCTGGCGGAACACTTCCACGTCATCGCGGCGGAGGTGCCCGTCTACAAATGGCGTCAATCGTCGCCCGGCTCCGGGCAGGGCTCTTCGTCGGGCGCGCGCATGGTGCGCATGGCGGTGCGCCAGTTCCGCGAGCACTGGATGCGTCTGGAACGCGCCGCGCAAGCTCCACGCAACCAACGCCGCGCTGCGTGGTGTGCCTTCTCCGGCGGCATGGCCCGCCACCTCGTCTGGGAGGCCGTGCGCGCGCAGGCGGAAGGTCGCACGCGTCAGGCCACGGAGAACATCTTGACCGGTCTGCGCCTGCTGCCCTCCGCGATGTTACGTATGCCGTTCGACCGTCGCCGCGCGCGCGCCGTGTCCGGACACATCGCGAATGTGGTGCGGGCGAAACGTGTTTAAGGGTCGCGGTTATTTAACGTGAGGTGAGGAGCAGGTGACAGACATCAACTCTCCGGGGACGACGGACGTGGACGTTGAGACTCTCATGGGTCTGATACGGCGGCGTGTCCACTCGCTGCCCGACGCCCGTTACATCATGGGAGAGATAGAGAAGGGCAGACTCTACGCCGACGGCATCTTGAAGCCACAGCCCATACGGACGGGTTGGAAGGGTTGGGTCAAGACTCGCGTCTCCGACTTCATCCTGCGCGCCGTCAGGCTGAACTTCCGCTTTCAGGAGGTCTTCAACCATTCCGTCGTAGGCGTGCTCCAACTCATAGCTGAAGACCTCCACGCACACGAAAAAAGACTGGCCGTCGAAGGGCGAGAAGAGCCCCGCGCCGTCGCGCCGAAGTTCGACCATGCTGCTTACGAAGAGAAGTATCTCGACCCGTCCCCATACCTCGGCGGCGGCCTTTCGATTTTCCGCGAGCAGTTAGGCGAGGGCGACGTTGTGCTCGTCCTTCCTTGCGGGCGCGGCGAGATGCTGTCGTCGTTCGGAGCGAACGGCCTGCAAGCCGTCGGGATTGACGGTGACATCTTCGATTACCTGAACGGCTCGCCGGACGAGTCGTTCGGCGGCATCTACGCGGGGCGCGTGGCGGAGCGGATGACGAGCGAGGAGACGATGCGTCTGTTGGAACTGGCGGGGAAGAAACTGAAGCGCGGCGGCGTCTTCGTCGCTTCGGCGGCGAACATCGACCACCTGCCGGCCCTGCGGAAATTTTACATGGACCCGAGCCTCGCGCGCCCCGTCCCCGTCAGGCTCCTGGAGTTCATGCTTGAGCGGAGCGGCCTCCGCGTCCGACACTTCAGGTTCTCGGCCCCGGACGGCGGAGAGGGCAGTGAACTCATCGAGCCCACCCTCACGCGCGAAGTCTACCCGTACAACTACTACACCGTGGCGGCCGTGAGGGATTGAGCCTGTCGCGGAGTTAAGAGACCTGCCGGAGTCGTTCGATTATCTTCTCGACGCCGTGCCGCCACGTCCAACGGCTCAAGACCTCCGCCGATGCCTTCAAGCCCTTCAGCCTTGCCTCCTCGCGGTTCTCGTAGACGTGGCGCAGCAGCGTGCGGAGGTGTTCGTATGACGGCTCGGCCCAGTTGAAGCCTTTGTAGTAGGGGCACTTGGCTTCTGCGGGGACGAGCCCGTCGGAGGCGAGCGGGTAGGCCGTCTCGTCGTTGACGAAGTCGGCCTGCGCGCCCCAGCCGGTGGCGATGACGGGGAGGCCGCAGGCCATCGCCTCAAGCAGCGGCAGCCCCCAACCCTCGCCGCGTGTCGGGAGCACGAAGCAGTTCGCCGAACGGTAGAGCGCCCCGAGTTGATGCGCCGGAACAACTTCATTGATTGAGAAGACAATTCTCCCGCCGCCCTCCCCGAGCCCGAGCGCGCCGACCAGACGCGGGACGTTGACCGACACGTCCTGGTTATAGACTTTGCAGACGAGCACGGCCTCTTCGTCCGCGCTGAACTCGTCGCTGAAGGCGCGCAGCAGCACCTCGGGCGCCTTCCGCTCGCCCCACTCGAACGCGGAGAGGAAGGTGTAGACGCCGGCAACGGGGTAGCTCTGTATGCACGGGTTGAAGTACGCGGGGTTCACGCCGAGGGGCATGACGTGGATGGGCTTGCTGACGCCGCTCTCCTTGAAGGTGCGGGCGTTGAAGGACGAAGGCGTCCAGACCTCGTCCATCATGTTCGCGCGCCTGACCCACTCGCGCGGCAGGCCGTCCACCTCAAGCATCGTGTAGCCGATCTTGTAAGAGCGATAGTTCGTCTTGAAGCAGTCGGCCTGTCCGTAGAAGACGTGCGTGCCCGTGGGGTTGACGCGCCGCCCACGGATGACGTTGACCATGTAGGACGAGGACTGCCCCGGCTCCGGCAGCACGAAGGCCGTGCCCGGCCCGTAGAGGTACTGGTAGTTGACCCGCACCTTCCGCCGGTCGAGTTCGAGCACCAACTCCCGCGAGCTGTTGGCGTAACCGGTGGGGAAGTTGAGCAGCGAATGCCAGTTGACCTCCGACGTGTAGCGCGTGGCCTCCAGTGTCGCCTGCCACTTCCGCTTGAAGGTCTTCCGCGACTCAAGGAACATGCCCTCGTGCGAGACCTTGTTGACCTTCGTCGAAGTGTTCTCGTGATGGATGATTGTGGCCGAGCCACAGTTGATGACTTTGAAGCCTTGGCTCCGCGCCTTCAGACAATAGTCGCTGTCCTCGAAGTAGCTGAAGTAGTCTTCGTCGAGCGGGCCGACGCGTTCAAAGACCTCGCGCTTGATGTAGACGCAGGCGAAGACGACGCCCTCGACCTCCGCGTCGGCGTTGTACTGATTAACGTCCCTCTCGCCGGCCCCGATTTGCTGCCCCCAGAAGGTCTCGATTGGCATGTACGTGCCCGCGTGTTGGAGCATGCCGTCGGGACGCCGCAGGCGCGCGCCCACGATGCCGATGTCGGGCGCGCGGTAGGCGCTCTCCTGTAGACGGCTCAGCCAATCGGGCTGATAAATCTCCGTGTCGTTGTTGAGCAGGACGAAGTCGGAATCACCAACGCACTCAATCAGAGCCCTGTTGTTGCCCTTCACGAAACCGAGGTTGGCGCCGTTCTCGATGACGCGGAGCCAGTCGAGCGACCTCAAATATTCGACGGTGCCGTCTGTGCTACCATTGTCCACCACGACGACTTCGTACGCGGGGAAGCGCGTCCGCTCGCGCAGCGTCTCAAGGCAGCGCCTGGTGTAGGCGAGCCCGTTCCACGTGAGGATGATGATGCTAACCTTTTTCCCTTCCACCTGCTCTCCCGAACCGCCGGGGCGGGCGCGCGGGCTGTAGCCACGGGGACGATGGTCACACCGAAGAGAGTGCTACTCGTCGTTCACCGCTTCTGGCCGCACACCGGGGGCTCCGAGCGTCTGTTCTACAACGTGGCGCGGCGGCTGGTTGATAAGGGTCTTGAGATAACGGTCTACACCACCAACGCCTGGCACCCGGAATCCTACCATAACAAGAAGCCTCGGCTGCGCGCGGGCGTCGAGACGCATGAGGGGCTGACCATCAGGCGTTTCGGCATCAGGAACGTCCCGCTTCAGTTCAAGACGCTCCGCGCCGTGAGCCTTCTACCGTTCGAGACGTTGCGACTACTCTCCGGCAGTCCTTACGTCTTCATCCCCGGTTATCTGAACGAGGTCTTTCGCAATCGACCGAAGTTCGACCTCATCATCGCGGGCGTGCTGCCCTACACACATCTCATCTACCCTGCGGCGTGGCTGGCGCGGCTTCATCGAATCCCCTGGGTCTGCGTGCCGCTGGCGCATACGGGGGTCGCGGGCGGTGGGCCTTCGCCGGGCTACCTGACCGGGCCGCAGATGCGACTGATGCGGGAAGCGGAGGCGGTCTTGACCGTGACCGAAGGGGAAGGCCGCGCGTTGGTGTCGCGCGGTCTGAGCCCCTCGAAGATACACAGGGTCGGGGTCGGCGTTGACCCTGAACAACTCGCGGGGGGCGACGCGGAGAGCTTCAGGGAACAGTTTCGCCTCGACGGTCCGGTCGTCTTACAGGTCTCGACGATGTCGCGCGCCAAAGGCGCCATCGACCTTGTCGAGGCGATGAAGCTTCTGTGGACCGCTGGCAGCGACGCGCGCCTCGTACTCATCGGCCCGAACATGGGCGACTTTGAAGAGTACTTCTCCGCGCAGCCGCCACACGTCCGCGAGCGGACGCACTACCTCGGCCACACCGGCGAGCAGACGAAGAAGAACGCGTTCGCCGCCTGCGACGTGTTCGTGATGGCTTCGAGCGCAGACTCGTTCGGCACGGTCTACCTCGAAGCGTGGCACTACGGCAAACCGGTCGTGGGGGCGGACGCGGGCGGCGTCCCCGATGTCATCTCGCACGGCCGCGACGGCCTCCTCGTCACGTACGGCCGGTCGCGTGAACTGGCCGACACCATCGACAGTCTGTTGAGCGACGCCGAGCTTCGGCGCGCGATGGGCGAGAGCGGGCGGCGCAAGGTTCTTGAAGAATACACGTGGGAGATCGTCTTCGGCCGCCTGTGGACTGCCGTGGAACCTCTGCTTGCGCGCGGCGCTTGAGGCAGTTCAAAACTCAACCCTTTCGGAGTTAACTGCGTGAACCCTTTCCGGCGACTCAACCCATTCGCACGTGCGACGGCGCAGACGCCCGACGTATGCTTCGTCGCCTGCATCGAAGGCGGGACGCTGGAACGGCAGGCGTTGCTGCTCTTCGAGAGCATACGTCGCTACGCGGGCCGTTTTAAGGACTGCCCCATCTACGCCCTCTCGCCGCGCGCGGGTCACGACATCTCGACCGAAGCGAGGAAGAGGCTCGACGAGTTGCGCGTCGAGTACAGCGACGCGGTCATCAACACAGACTGTCCGCGGTACGGCTCCGCCAACCGCGTCGCCGCCGCCGCGCACGTCGAGGCGACGCGCCGTCACGAAATCCTCGTCGTGCTCGACAGCGACACGCTCTTCCTGAGAGAGCCGGAGGAGTTCATCCTGCCGCGCGGCACGGACGTGATGCTGCGGCCTGTTGACCTGAAGGGCGTCAGCACGACCGGGCCGCGCGACGCGTGCGACGCGTACTGGCGCGAACTCTGCCGCTGCTGCGGCGTCAATTACGAACGCGTGCCGTGGGGCGAGTCATTCGTTGACCGGCAGCGAATCAAGGCCAACTACAACGGCGGGCTGGTCGTGGCGCGCGGCGGGCTCGGCATCATGCAACGATGGGCTGAGTTCTTTTTCCGCTCCGTCGCCGAAGGGTTGCGGCCACGGCCGGGGGCGGCGGTCTTCAGGGCCGGCGCCGGGACCGTCGAGCCGGCGGCGGCCGAACTCTGGGGCTCGAACCAGGCTGCGCTCTCACTCGCGGTGTGGAGCACGACCCGGCGTGTGCGGCAGTTTTCGCCGACCTACAACTATCCACTGACCCTGCACGAGCACATCCCGCCGGAGGTGGTGCGGACCGTCTTCGGACGGCTCGTCCACGTTCACTACCACTGGCTGTTCGCGCCGGACTCGCTCGCGTCCAACCCTCTGTTTCTTCCGTCCGGACCCCTGTCGCCTGAGCAGAGAGACTGGCTGCGCGCGGCGACGCCCATCGTCTGACACTCACCTGAAATCCGTCGGCAGCGATGCCTGCGTGGCCTCGCCGCACCCGAGGCGTTGGCCGGGTGCGTGCGGGCCTTTGAGAGGAAAAGTGTCCGCGTCCGCGTCGTCAAGTTTCTCGCCGTCGCTCAGGTCATAGAGGTGCGCTTCGGCCGGGAGCAGGTTGCGGCCGATGCCGCGCGGCTCAACTACGAGCCCGTCCCTCCTGACCCCGATGGTGTCGAGGTAGGCGAGTATGTCTTCACGCTCCTTGAGCGCGGGGCCGGCGTGCGTCAACAGCACCCAGACCCGAGGCCGACCGCGAAAGGTGTCCAACTCGCGCAGGTAGAGACGGCCGTCGCCCCTGTGGCAGCCCCCGACCGCGTACTCGTCGCGCCCGATGCCGTACCGCTCCGCATAGAACGTCACGGCGAGCGCCGCGCCATAGTAGACGTAGACGCCGTCGCCGGGCCGTCGCCGTTCCCGCACGTAGTCCATCACGGGCTTGATCGGCTCGGTGTAGTGAGGCAGGGGCGTCGCAGCCAGTGGGTACAGGGCCGGCACGAGAGGCAGTACGACGGCCAATGTCGAGAGCGCACGCGAGCGAGACCAGAGAAGACTTCGCACATACTCAACCGTCGCGGCGATGGCGAGCAGGAGGCCGGGGAGCAGAAAGAGGACCAGGCGGTCGTTGAACGGGTACTGCCTGAACACGGCGGCGGCGAGTGTGAATAACAACGGCGCCGTCAGGAGTGCGGCCTTACTCTTGTCACGCAGCCAGAGCACGGCGAGTCCCATCAACGCCAGCGCCGCGTAGGCCGTGGGCGCTGGATAACCCATGCCCGCGAAGGTCTGCCCCGGCCCGAACATGGAACTGACACGCTCAAGCGGCCAGAGGGTCTTGAGAAACACTGCCGGCGAGAGGGGCGCGAAACTTCCCGCCCAGAACCATTGCATGTAGTCGCGCGTGGCGTGGGTCGTCGTCGCGAACGTGGCGGCGGTGGCCGCGAGCGAAGAGGCCCACCAGCACGCGAGTACGGGGACGAGCGCGCGTCGCCGTGCTTTAACGTTTGAGTCCGAGCCCGGCCACGTTAACAGAGCGGCGCCGAGCGCGGCCATCATCAGCGCCGCGGGGCTTGAGAACCAGACGAGGAGCGAGCCGAAGAGCGCGGCGCGGCGCGGCTTGACGGTTCGGGTCGAGAGCTTGTATGCGAGTTGCCACAGCAGGACCGCGACGCAGACATCCGCCGAGTACTGTTTGGCGAGCGCGCCCGAGGCGACGAGCGGCGGCGCCGCCGCGAAGAGTATCGAAGCCGCGAGCGGCCCTGCCCCTTCGAGTAACCGCGTCGAGAGACGCACGAAGGCCACGAGCGCGATTAGAGAGAAGATGAGCGGGAAGAGGCGTAGCGCGTATTCGTTCGGCCCCGTAGCGGAGACGGCGAGTTTCTCGACGAGGAGAAAACCTTTGGGCGCCACTTGATTATGAAGGAGCTGCGTCGTGAGTAGTTCGCGCGGGTCTACGGCGAGGATGCCTCGCACCAACGCCAGCTCGTCCACCCACATCGAGACGTTCGCGCCGTACTGCCAGAGGCGAAGTGCCGCGCCCGCGACGGTCACGAGCACGAGCGCCGTGGCCATCCCTCCACGCGTGCGCGCGCCCGCTTCGGCGGACGGCACGTCCCAACTCACCACGCTCTTGAGTTTCCCATCGGTGATGTCATAAAGGAGCCGGCGGCCTTCAACTCTTTCCGCGACGCAGCGGCGCGAGCAGTCGCGCCCTCAGAGCACGCAGGGCGTCGAGCAGACGCATGACCGGGAGGAGCGCGGCGCGGACTTCGTGAAGCTGTGCTTCGAGACCGGCGTACCGCTCTTCGAGCGCGCGCAGCCGCTCCTCACTCCGCGTCAACTTATTATCCATCCGCATGAGTTGAAGCGCGTACACGTCGGATGCGTCGCGCCGCGCGGCGCCCGAAGTCTCGTCGGCACTTTCGCGCTCAAGGAGCCGACGGCAGACCGGCCCCGCTTCGTCGCAGAGGCGCAGGTAGAGTTCGACCACTTCGTCTGAGGCGCCCGCGTCCCTCAACGCGTCCGTCGTGACGTGGTGATGACGCAGCGAGCCGGAGACCTGTGCGCGTGCGCGCTCGGCAGCTTCGCTTGAGACTTCGAGGCCGAGCAGGCCAGACACGCGGCGCACCTCCGCGTCCACGTCTTCGAAGTAAGCTTGATAGTGTGTGACGACGCGGGCGGAGGGCGGGACGGCCGAAAGGACTTGGCGGTAGTAGTGCAGCCACAGTCGGAACTGCGCCGCGCTCGTCGTGTTGCCGCGCACGAAGAGCGAGTGCGCGACCTCCAAAGGGTTCCTGACGCAGACGACGATTTTCAGCGAAGGTATGACCCGGAGCCAGAAAGGGATGGTGAGAGAGTTGCGCGGGTCTTTCCATCCCCAGTGAGATTGATTGCCGAAGCGCGCGACAAGTTCCGCCGCTCTGCCGAGCAGTGGTTCTACTTCAGTCCCGAACTCCCATCGTGGGGGTAAGGCGGGCGGCTCGTCCCAACTCCCGCCGAAGCGTGAAAGAAGCTCTTCGTTTATCCCGACGAAATTCAGGTTCTCCCAGAAGCCCTCGGGATTATCCGTGGCAGGGCCGATAAGTTCCTCTTCGCGCCCGAGGAAGAGGCCGCAGGCGTTGAGGAGCCGCGCCACCAACGAGGTGCCCGAGCGGTGCATCCCGACGATGCAGACGGGCGCGGCGTTGCCATCGTTAACTGATACCTTATCCAACCTTTGAATCCCGGTCATGCGTGAAGGCGCAACGTCTGTGCGGACGCCTTTTAATAACACGCGGGCGCTAACAACCGAAAGAGGGCGGGCGCCGGTGTTGTGACACTGCGTCAGCGCGCGCGGCTTGGTTGGAAGAGGCCGAGCACGCCGCGTGCAATCTTCGACTCGGGGGCGAGCAGGTTGTCGGGGCCGTTGACGGTCGGGCGCGTCTCCGTGTTGAAGGCGAGCAGGCTGGCGGTGCGGGTCTCGGGGCAGAGGCTCATGTACGCCTTGAAGCCGTTCTGGTCGCCGTTGTGCCCGACGTAGTGGCGCCCGTCGATGTCGTCGATGAAGAAGGAGAGCCCGACGGCCGTCTCGGCGCGCATCCAGCCCTGCGTAAAGTCGTTCCCCGTATTCATCCGTGGTTGCCACATCTCTTCGAGCGACGAACGCTTGAGCACGCCGTCGTACGCGGCCTGTTTCGACGGGTCGCCCAGGAGGAAGTTGACGTACTTGACCATGTCCGTGAGCGGGGAGTTCAGGCCGCCGTTCGAGACGGTTATCCCTGTGTCGGCGTCGAAGCGCGCCTCGGTCCTCACGCCCTTGCGCACGTAGTAGCTGTGCGAGCGGTGGCGCAGGAGGTGAGCGGGCGTCGCGTCGAAGTAGCTGCGGTGCATCTCAAGCGGCTTGAAGATGTTCTTGTCGATGTAGACCTCGTAATCGTCGTGCGAGAGCAACTCGATGATGCGCCCGAGGTAGATGACGCCGGGGTTCGAGTAGCTGAAGCGGCTGCCGGGCTTAAAGAGCACTTCGGTGTAGGGCATCATCGCCGCGAGTTGAGCCCAGCCGGGCGGCTCGAACGGCTGCCAGTCTTTCGAGTCGTCGCGCCAGTTCCCCCACGTCGGGTTGCGGAAGCCCGCGCTGTGTGACATCAGGTGCCGGACGGTTATCTCCGACATGTCGCCGAACGGGTTGTGCGCCGCCCGCAGCTCGGGCACGTACTTGACGACGGGGTCGTCGAGCTTGAGCAGCCCACGGTCGCGGAGTTGCATGATGGCGATGCCGGTGAAGGTCTTGGTGACGGAGGCCCAGTGGTAGACCGTCTCCTCGTCAACGGGCACGCCGCGCTCGGCGTCCGCGAGGCCGTAGAACTCGCGCGCGACGACGCGATTGTCGCGCACGAAATAGAAGCTTGAGCCGACGAACCCGCCCTTACGCAGCTCGCTTAGATAGTTCGCCCTGAACTCTCGATACGAACGCTCGAAGTCTCCGTCACGGCCGGTCTGGGCGGCGGCGGGCGCGGCGAGCAGGACAAAGATGACGAGGGCGGAGACAAGCCTGTGGGGCGGTTTAAGTTCCATCACATCTTTACCTCGGAGTTGTTCGGTATGGACGCAGATCGACGACGAGGCGGCATTATAACGGGCGGGCCGTCACCGCCATGAAGTTTATCGCCGCGCGCATTTGAAAAAGTCGGCCCGGTGGGTATAATCGCGACCTCGACTTGTTCCGCTGCCCTGCGGGCCATTGCGCACAGCCTTTCAAATTCCGCCAGGGTTTCAGTCTATCAACCTTCTTCCGCGCTCCTTCGCAAGTGAAGTTCGAGACGGCGAGCGCCAGAAGTTTACTGCCGAAATATTTGCTGCCGCTTGAAGGCAAGCGGCCTCCGCCGGGTGCCCGAGCCCGTCCTAAATTTCCCGCATGGAGAGGATAAACTAGAGAGCCATCCCGGCGGACGCACGCGCCCGCTCTCTCTCTGACGACAAAGTCTTGCCCTGTCCTCCTCACTTTGTCTTCAGAACATGAAGAGAAGCACCAACCTTACCCTAATACTGTCATTCACGCTGCTCACCTTCGCGATGACCGCCGCGGTCATGGTGATGTGGGAGAGTCTCATCCGCGACCCCTTCTTCGCGTGGGTCGAGAGACACTACCCCGGCGAGGAGCACCGCTCGACGCGCCGCGACATACAGCAGCGCACCGAACACTTCGCCATCTCCATCGCGGTTGACCTCGTCGTCGTCACCATCCTCCTGCGCATCGTCAGCCACCAGCAGCGCGCCATCGTCGAGAGCGAGGGGCGTTACCGCGCCCTCTTCGAGCACGCGGGCGACGGCATCGGCGTGGCCTCGGCCGCCGACCTCTGCCTGACCGAAGTCAACAACCGCTTCTGCGAAATCCTCGGCTGCACGCCGCAGGAGGCCACGCGGCGCGACGTGCGCGAGATCATCCGCACATACGGCGACGGCCGCCGCACGGACGAACTCGACCGCCTGCTCGAATCGGGCGCGGAGGGCGAGGCCGAGTTCGTCGTCGAGAGCGCCGACGGCGCCACGCGCCCCGTCGCGCTCTCCTACAGCACGCTCGCGACCGAGAAGGAGCGGCTCATCATCTTCATCGTCCGCGACCTCTCATCGCGGCGGCGGCTCGAAGCGGAGCGCGAGCAGATGCGGCAGCAACTCTTCCAGACGGGCAAGCTCGCCTCGCTCGGCGAACTCTCGGCCGGCGTCGCGCACGAGATAAATAACCCGCTCAACGGCGTCATCAACTTCGCGCAGCTCCTCAAGGACGAAGGCTCGGCCCGCACCGACTTCGAGCGCAACATGCTCGACGGCATCATCGAGGAGGGCGAGCGCATCGCCAGCATCGTGCGCGGCCTGCTCACCTTCGCGCGCCACGACGAGCAGCAGGTCGGGCGCGTCTCGTTCGGCGAGGCCGTCACCTCTTCGCTCGCGCTCTTCGGCCGCCAGTTCGAGAAGGACGGCATCCGCGTCGAGCAGGACGTGCCCGAAGACCTGCCCACCCTGCGCGCCGACCGCTCGCGCCTGCGCCAGGTCGTGCTCAACATGGTCAGCAACGCCCACCATTCTTTGAAGTCGAAGCGGGGCGAGCCCGCCGACAAGCTCTTCCGCATCAGCGCGCGGCGCGTCGAGCGCGACGGCCGCCAGTGTGTCCGCGCGGAGTTCTACGACAACGGGGTCGGCATCCGGCGCGAAGACCTTGAGCGCGTCTTCGACCCCTTCTTTACGACGCGGCGCGACTCGGGCGGGACGGGGCTCGGGCTCTCGATCAGCTTCGGCATCGTCCACGAATACGGCGGGACCATCCGCGCCGAGAGCGAACTGGGCGAGTTCGCGCGCTTCGTCATCGAGCTGCCGGCGGACGAGCAGGAGGGGGAGGGCGATGGCGCATAAGGTTCTCATCGTTGACGACGAGCCGAGCATCCGCCTGACGCTCGCGGAGTTCCTGCGGCGCGAGGGCTACGAGCCGCTCACGGCGTCGGACGCCGCGCAGGGCGCCGCCCTCTTCGGCGACGGGGTCGAGGTCGCCGTCGTTGACATCAACCTCCCGGGCCGCAGCGGCATCGAGCTGCTGCGCGAACTGCGCGAGCGCGACCCGCGCGTCCCCGTCATCGTCATCACCGGCGAGCCCAACGTCTCGCAACTGCCGGAGATCGTGCGCGCGGGCGCCTACGACTTTCTCGCGAAGCCTGTCCTCAAGGACGCCATCACGCGCGCCGTCGCACGCGCCGCCGAGAAGAAGCGCCTGGACGACGAGAAGCGACGGCTCGAAGAGGAGGTCCGGCGCCACGCGGAGGAGCTTGAGCTGCGCGTCGCCGAGCGCACGGCCGACCTCGCCGCCGCGCACAGCTTTCTCAACCTCGTCCTCGACAGCTCGACCGAGTACGCCATCGTCGTGCTTGACCTCGGGTTCAACATCACGCTCTTCAACCGTGGGGCCGAGCTGCTCTTCGGCTACACGGCCACGGAGGCGGCGGGGCAAAGGCCGCGCGAGCTGTTCATCGACGTGGAGCGGTACGGCGAGAACCTCCTGCAAGAGTGCCTGCGCGAGGCCGACGCGGTCGGCCACTTCCGGACGGAGATGGTGCTGCACCGCCGTGGCGGCGAGGAGTTCATCGCCTCGGTCGCCCTGACGCCCATCGTCGGCGGGAGCCGCCTCGGGCACCTCTGCGTCATCCGCGACCTGACGGCGGAGCGGCGCGCCGAGGAGACGCTCCGCCAGATGCAGGCGCGGCTCGCGCACCAGGAGAAGATTGCCGAACTGGGGCGCGTCGCCGCGCAGGTCGCGCACGAGGTGAGAAACCCTCTGACCGGGCTTCAGCTTTACTCGATGCACATGAAGTCGAAGCTGGCCGACCGCATGAGCGAGGCCGAGCTTCAACTCGCGGACAAAATCATCGAGACCATCAACCACCTGGCGCAGACCGTCGAGCAGATCGTTAACTTCGCGCGCCCGCTCAGCCTTGAGCGCCGCGAGGTGGACCTCAACCGCGTCGTCAACGACCTGCTCCAACTGCTCGGGCCGCAACTCACCTGCGCCCACGTCGAGCCGGCCGTCGAACTCTGCGATGGGCCGCTGCGCGCGCGGCTCGACGAGTCTTCGCTCCGCTCCGCGCTCACCAACCTCCTCATCAACGGCGTGCAGGCGATGAACGGCGGCGGGCGGCTCTCGGTCAAAACGCTGCGCGAAGACGCGGGGCTGCGCGTCGAGATTGCCGACACGGGCGTCGGCATGACGCGCGAGCAGGTCGCGAAGATGTTCGAGGCGTTCTACACCACGAAGGCCAAGGGGCTCGGCCTCGGCATGCCTTACGCCAGAAAAGTTATCGAAGAGCACGGCGGCGAGATCGGCGTCGAGAGCAGCCCCGGCGAGGGCACGCTCGTCACCGTCCGCCTGCCGATTGACGCGGAGGGCGCATGACGGCACGGAGGCAGAGGGTTCTCGTCGTGGACGACGAGGAGAGCATCACCGGCGCGCTCATGCTCGTCCTGGGCGACGGCGGCTACGAGGTCCGCACGGCCGGCACCGTCGCGGAGGCCGGGGCGCTTCTGGTCGAGGGCGCGCCCTTCGACCTCGTCTTCACGGACCTGCGTCTGCCCGACGCGACCGGCATCGAGTTGCTCGACCGCATCAAGTCCGAGGCGCCCGACACGCAGGTCATCCTGATGACCGCGCACGGCTCGCTCGAAGTGACCATCGAGGCCATCAAGCACGGCGCCTACTACTACATCGAAAAGCCGTTCACGCCCGAGCACGTCCTGATGCTCGCCGAGCGCGCGCTACAGTTCGGCGAAATCAGCCGCGAGAACAAGTCGCTCAAACGCGCGCTCTCGGCCGAGGGCGGCGAGGCGCTCGGCATCACGGGCCGCTCGCCGCGCATGCTGCAAATCGTCGAGGTCATCCGCACGGCCGCGCCTTCCGATGCCTCCGTGCTCATCGAGGGCGAGTCGGGGACGGGCAAGGAACTCATCGCGGCGGCCGTCCACGCGCAGAGCCGCCGCGCCGCCGGCCCCTACATCCGCATCAACTGCGCGGCGCTCCCCTCGGAGTTGATTGAGTCGGAGTTGTTCGGCTATCGCAAGGGCGCCTTCACCGGCGCCGACCGCGACAAGCGCGGACTCATCGAGGCCGCTTCGGGCGGGACGCTTTTGCTCGACGAGATCGCGGAGATGCCCGCGCACTTACAGACGAAACTGCTGCGCGTTCTGCAAGACCGGCGGCTGCGCCGGCTCGGCGACGAGCAGGAGCTGGCGGTCGATTTTCGTCTCGTCTGCTCGACCAACCGCGACACGGCGCAGATGATTCAGGACGGGACGCTGCGCAAAGACCTCTTCTTCCGCGTCAGCACCATCCGCGTCAAGGTGCCGCCGCTGCGCGAGCGCCCCGACGACGTGGCGCCGCTCGCCGAACGCTTCCTGCGCGCCTACGCGGACAAGTATCAGAAACGCATCCGCGCCATCTCGCCGGCCGCCTTCACGCTTCTTGCGCGCTACGACTGGCCCGGCAACGTCCGCGAGTTGGAGTCGGTCGTCGAACACGCCGTCCTCTTCGCGCGCGAAGAGGAGCTAAGGCCCGAAGACCTGCCCGAGCATTTGCACGCCTCGACGACGGCGCACCCGCAGTGCGTCATCCCGCCCTACATGACGATGGAGGAGATCGAGCGCGAGGCCATCGCGCAGACGCTCGAACGCACCGGCGGCAACGTCAAGAAGACCGCCGAGATTCTCGACTATCATCGCCCGACGCTCTACCGCAAGCTCAAGAAGTTCGGCCTCATGGCCGACGGCCCCGCCGACGACGAGGCCGGCGAAGTCGCCTCGGCAGAGTAACCTACCGCACATTGCCGCCGCGTCTCCGCACACGCGCGCGGCCTACGGAACGGCGCTTGCACCCGCGTACAGCGCCCGGTCTGCGTCCGACGTGTGTCGGGGCGCGGACTCGGGCAACGCGGGTGCTTTTTTTATGCTATATAATCTGGCTATCCCGACAGATAGGACGAGGCTGATGGACTCGGTCGAGAGTGTGCAGAAGACCGTGCTCGTCGTGGACGATTACGACGAAGTAAGGTTGATGACGAGGCGTGCGTTGGAGCTGTTCGGCTATCGCGTCATCGAGGCCGCCAGCGGCACCGAGGCCGTGCGCGTGGCACAGTTAGACTCGCCCGACCTCATTCTGATGGACTTGAGCATGCCGGCCATGGACGGTTTCGCCACCATTCACCAACTTCGCAAACTGCTCGTCCTGCGCCACGTGCCCATCATCGCCGTCTCCGCGCACACGGCGCGCGAGGTCCGCGAGGACGCGCTCGCCGCCGGCTGCTGCGACTTCATCACCAAGCCCGTCCACTTCGAAAAGCTCAGAACGACCATCGCGCGCCACCTCTCCGAACATTAAAGCGGAGCGGCCGCGCCCCGTTCGCCTCACGCGTCACTCTTCCAACTCGTGTCACGCGGTGTAACAGGCGGCCCCCGGTGTGATTCACCGTGAGACACGCGCGGCGCGACCCGAATAACAGTCCGCGCCCCCTCACGTTCTTATTTACAAATCTTTACGCAACACAATCGCAAGAACCGTCGCGGGCACGGCGGTTGCTCTAACACGAAACGCCCGTCATACACGGTCGCGGCGTCCGGCCCCTGAGGTTGTTCACTCACCCACGCGGACGCCCCGGCCCATAAAGAGATGAAGAGTCGTCACCGGCGCGCACGCGCACGTGAGCCGTAGGACTGCCCGGACGACCCCAGAGACACGCCCCCGCCCAGAGGGGTTAGAGGATGAAACAGCATGAACTCCCCGGAGTCAGGCGCCCGCACATACGATACGACCGACCTCTCGCTGGCAAGCTTCCTGCGTTGCCGCAGCTTCACCATCAACAACATCAGGCGGCAGAACGGCAAGACGGTCTTCGTCTTCGAAGACTCGACGCAGTTGCGCAACGCCGTCCTCGAATACGCCAACGACGGCAGCGTCTCGGTGCGCAGCTTCTGTAGCACTCTGCGCGACCTGAAGGCCATCACGCGCTAAGCGCGCACGCCCGGAATTAACGGAGAAACAGAGATGAGATCGATTCCCCGAACGCTGCTCGCGTGCGCGCTCGCATGCGTGTTCGCCGCGCCGGTGCCCGCCGCCGCACAGACCACGACGGCCCCGGCCCCTTCCGGCCCCCAGAAGATCGTGGCGCAGGGCCTTGAGGTCGAGTTCAACATTGAGCCCGTCAAGCAGGACGCCGCCGGCAAGAATGAGTTGATGGAAGACCAGGACGCGGTCGTTCGCGTCCGCGTCAGGGACACGGCGACCGGCTCGCCGCTCGCGGGCGTCCGGCCCTCCATCTGGATGACGCGGCGGGAGGGCGAGCGCGCCACGCCCGAGCAGTGCAAGGAGAAGATCAAGACTTTCCTGCAAGGCTCCATGCGCGCGCGCCCCGACGTTGACCTCAACAGCTACTACGTGCTCGCGCTCAACTCCGAGCCGAACATCTCGGTCATCGACCCGCTGCTCGGCTTCGGCGGCACCAAGCTCGTCACGCTCGTCATGCTGAACAGCCCCGGCGAGGACTGGACCATCACGACCGACCAGGAGCGTCTCTTCGTCAGCATGCCCGCGTCGAATCAGGTCGCGGTCGTGGACACCAACACCTGGAAGGTCGTCGCCAACGTCGATACGGGCGCGCGCCCCGTCCGCCTCGCCCTCCAGCCCGACGAGAAGTACCTCTGGGTCGGCACCGACGACGGCGCCGAGAGCGGCGTCACCGTCATCGACGCGGCGACCTTCAAGCAGGTCGCGCGCATCCCGACCGGCGCCGGCCACCACGAGTTGGCCCTGAGCGGCGACAGCCGCACGGCCTTCGTCACCAACGAGACGGCGGGCACGCTCTCGCTCATCGACGTGGCGAAGCTCTCGAAGACCGCCGACGTGAAGACGGGCCGGGGCGCGAACGCCGTCGCCGTCTCGCAGTTGAGTAAGTTCGTCTATGTGTCCGACCGGACGACTGGGCAGGTCGCGGTCGTTGACCCGGCGAAGGCGGCGGTGCTTGCGAGCATCGCCGCCGCGCCCGGCTCGGGCGGCGTGCGCTTCGCGCCAGGCGGCCGTTACGGCTTCGTGCCCAACGCGGCCACGGGCGTCGTCCACATCTTCGACGCCTCGACCAACCGCCTCGTCCACGACCTCAAGGTCGCGAAGGGCAAGGACATCGCGGGTCGCGGCCCCGACCAGGTCGCCTTCACCAGGGATTTCGCCTACGTCCGCTCTTCGGGGTCGCTCGACGTGACGATGGTCAGGTTGAGCACCATCGCGAAGGAGCTGGACGTGGTCACGTTCCCGGCGGGGCAGTCCGTGCCCGCCGACTCGCGCACGGCGGCGGCGGCCGGGGGCTCGCTCGCGCCCGCGCCCGAGGGCAACTCGATGCTCGTCGCCAACGTCGCCGACCGGCAGATTTACTACTACACCGAGGGCATGGCCGCGCCGATGGGCGACTTCCAGAACTACAAGCGCGAGCCGCGCGCCGTGCTCGTCGCCGACCGAAGCTTGCGCGAGGTGAAGAGCGGCACCTTCGAGACCGTGTTGAAGCTGCCGCGCAACGGCGCCTATGATGTGGCCTTCCTGCTGGACTCGCCGCGCGTCACGCACTGCTTCGACGCGCAGGCGGCCGCGAACCCGGCGGTCGTGCGCGAGCGGCCCGTGACGCTCGCCGTCGAATACCTCGACAAGGAGAAGACGCTGCGCACGGGCGAAGACTTCAAACTCCGCGTGCGCCTGACCGACAAGACGACGGGCAAGCCCGTTGACGGCCTGAAGGACGTGCAGATTTTGACCTTCCTCTCGCCGGGCGTCTGGCAGAAGCGCGCCGTCGCGCGCGGCGCGGGCGCGGGCGTCTACGAGTTGAACGTCAACGTGCCCGAGGCCGGTCTCTACATGATCTTCGTCGAGAGCCGCGCGGCGGGCGCCACTTTCCGGCAGTTGCCCTACCTGATGCTGACCGCCACGGCGGCCACGGCGGCCGACGCCGCGAAGAAGCCCGAGCAGGGGCAGTAAGAAAGGACGAGGTTGAACGAAATGAGAAGCAGAAACTACAAGTCGCTCGTCTTCGCCTTCGCGCTCGCGCTCACGGCCGCCGCCACGGCGCCGGGCGCGCGCGCGGCCGGGCACGACCCGAAGCTGCACGAAGAGGCGAGCGCGGCCGTCTACTCCTGCCCGATGCACCCCGAGGTGAAGTCGAAGAAGAAGGGGACGTGCCCGAAATGCAAGATGGACCTGCGCCCCGCGCGCGCGGAGGCTGCGGAGGCGCAAACGGTGGCCGCGCGCGAGTCGTACGTCTCGTCGAAGATGTCGATTCCGGACGTGGAGCTGCTCGACCAGGACGGCCGCAAGGTGCGTTTCTACACCGACCTCGTGAAGGGCAAGGTCGTGGCCGTCAACTTCATCTTCACCACCTGCACGACCATCTGCCCGCCGCTCGGCGCGACCTTCGCGCGCGTGCAGAAGGAGTTGGGCGAGCGCGCGGGGCGCGACGTTCATCTCATCTCGATTTCGGTTGACCCCGCGACCGACACGCCCGAGCGGCTCAAGGCTTGGGGCGCGAAGTTTAAGGCCGCCGCCGGTTGGACGCTCGTGACCGGGCCGAAGCCGCAGGTGGACGAGCTGCTGCGCGCGCTCGGCGCGGCCACCGGCAGCCCCTCCGACCATTCGCCCACGGTGCTCGTCGGCAACGACGCCGTCGGCCAATGGACGCGCGCCTACGGGCTCGCGCGCCCGGCCGTGCTCGTCGGGCTCATCGACGACGCTGCGGCCGGCCGCCTCGAACCCTCGAAAGATTCGACCTCCAAGGAGTCCGCAAGACAATGAGAAGAACGCTCAACGCCATCGTCATCGGTTTAGCCTTCGCCGTGTCGGCCGCCGCGCAGGCGCAGCAGTCCCAGACGCGGCCCGCGCCGCCGCCCAAGCCCGCCGAACTCACCAACCCGCACGCCGGCCACCAGATGCCCGAGCAGGCAAAGCCGCAGCCGGAATCGGCCGCGCAGAAGTGGTTCACGGACGTGGAACTGCTCGACCAGGACGGCCGCAAGGTGCGTTTCTACAGCGACATGCTCAAGGGCAAGACCATCGTCGTCAACGCCTTCTTCACCTCCTGCACGTCGGTCTGCCCGCCGATGAACCGCAACCTGGAGAAGGTGCAGGAGGCGCTCGGCGACCGCCTCGGCAAGGACGTGTTTATCGTCTCGATCTCGGTTGACCCGACGACCGACACGCCGACGCGCCTGAAGGAGTACGCGAAGCGTTTCCACGCCAAAGCGGGCTGGACCTTCCTGACGGGCAAGAAGGAGAACGTGGACTGGGCGCTCTACAAGCTCGGGCAGTACGTCGAAAGCAAGGACGACCACACGACCATCATCATCGTCGGCAACGAGACGACCGGGCTCTGGAAGAAGGCGCTCGGGATGGCGAAGGCCGACGAGCTTATCCAGATCGTCAACAGCGTCGCCAACGACAAGGGCGAGGCCGAGACGAGCAACGTCAAGGGCGAGTCGAAGTAAACGGTGCGGGCGCGAGGTCTGATGAACAAGAAGCTCAAGCTCTACGCGGTCGGCGCGCTCGCGCTCGTCGCCCTGTCTGTTCTGAGTTTGCCGTTGGTCGGCGCGCAGGAGCAGAAGACGGCGGCGACGGCGGCGCGCGCCCGGGTGCTCACGTCTCAGGAGCGTCGCGGCCGGGCCATCTACCTCCGTGGCGAGAGCCCTTCGGGCAAGGAGATCAAGGCGCTCGTCGGCGAGGTGGACGTGCCGGCCTCGACCGTGACCTGCGCGGGCTGCCACGGCGCGCGCGGCGAAGGCAAGACCGAGGGCGGCGTCACGGCCGGCAACCTGACCTGGGCCAACCTCACGAAGTCCTACGGCCACGAGCACCCGACTGGGCGCAGGCACGGCCCCTTCGACGAAGCCTCTTTCGTCCGCGCCGTGAGCGCGGGCGTTGACCCCTCGAAGAATCTCATGCTCGCGGCCATGCCGCGCTACCAGATTTCGCCGGAGGACGCGGCCGACCTCGTCGCATACCTCAAGCGCATCGAGGACGACCACGACCCCGGGCTCTCCGATTCGGCCGTGCGCGTGGGGACGCTGCTGCCGGCCACGGGGCCGCTCGCCGCGACCGGCGCGGCCATGCGGGACGTGCTCGCGGCCTACTTTCAGGAGGTCAACGCGGGCGGCGGCGTCTTCGGCCGTCGCGTCGAGCTACAGTTCGCGGAGACGGGCGCGGCCCCGGCGGCGACCGCCGCCAACGCGCGCAAGCTCGCCGAAGAGGGCGAGGTCTTCACCTTCGTCGGCGGCCTGAGCGCGGGCGCGGATAAGGAACTGCTGTCGTTGGCGCGGGAACTCGAAGTCCCCTTCGTCGGCCCCACCACGTTGATGCCGCGCTCGGACTCGAACCGCTACGTCTTCTACCTCCTGCCGGGCATGGCCGAGCAGGCGCGCGCGCTCGTCAACTTCCACGCGAAGCGCCGCGCGGGCGCGGCGGGCAAGGTCGCCGTCGTCTACGAGCAGACCGAGTTCGCCACGGCGGCCGCCGCCGCCGTCGAGGAGCAGTGTCAGAAGGCGGGCTGCGGCCCCGTGCGGAAACTTTCTTACGAGATGGGCAACCGTGACGCGGCCGCCGCGCTCGTGCCGGGCCTGAAGGGCGCGGACGCGGTCTTCCTGTTCGGCTCGGCGGTCGAGCCGCTCTTCATCAAAGAGGCGGAGGCGGCCGCGTGGCGGCCCGACATCTACATGCTCGGCACGATGACGGGTCGCGACCTCGTCGCGAACGTCCCCGTGGGTTTCAAGGACAAGATTTTCATCGCCTTCCCGACCGTCCCCTCGGACGTGACGGAGGCGGGCGCGGGCGAGCTGCGCGCGCTCTCCACGAAGTACAAGTTCGAGGTGCGCCACACGGCGGCGCAGCTCTCGGCGCTGGCCGCCGCGAAACTCCTGGCCGAAGGGCTCAAGCGCGGCGGCAGAGACATCACGCGCGAGCGGCTCGTCACGGCGCTCGAAGGTCTCTACGACTACGAGACGGGGCTCGCGCCGCGCCTCACCTTCGGCCCCAACCGCCGCGTCGGCGCGGCCGGCGCATACGTCGTCGGCGTCGATCCGGAGAAGCGCGAGTTCGTCCTCGCCAGCGGTTGGGTTAATGCTTACTGACCCGTAATGATTTAGGAAGGTGATACGAATGTCATTCAACATTAAAAAGAGCAAACTTACTTCCACGCTCCTCCTGCTCGCGACGCTCGCGACGCCAGCGGCGTCCGTCGCGCGGACTCAGACGGCCGCGAAGACGCCCGTGGCGGCGGCCGACCCCGCCGTGGCCTGCGGGTGCGAAGCGACGCCGCTGCCCGAAGTGCTCGCCACCGTCAACGGCGTCAAGGTCACGCGGCAGGACATCTCGCCCACGGCGCGGAAGCGCGTCGCGGACTTGCAGCAGCAGGTCGTCGAGGCGCGGCGCCGCGAGTTGGACTTGCAGATCAACAGCGCGCTGCTTGAGTCGGAAGCGAAGAAGCGCGGCATCACGTCCACGAAACTGCTCGAAGCAGAGGTGGTCGCGAGGGCGCAGGAGCCGACCGAGGCCGAGGCGCAGAAGTTCTACGACGAGAACAAGGCGCGCATCGACGGCGAGTTCAAGGACTTGAAGGGCGACATCCTCGAATACCTGCGCGACGTGCGGCGCCGCGACGTGGCCGCGAAGTTCTCCGAGACGTTGCGCGCCGGGGCGCAGCTCAAGCGGCTCGCCGCCGAGGCGACGCCGCCCGCGACCGACGCCGAACGCGCGCGCGTCCTCGCCTCCGTCAACGGGCGCGACATCACCTCGGCCGACGTGGAAGAGTCTCTGCGCCCGCTCGTCTACGGCGTGCAGGAGCAGGTCTACAAGCTGCGCGCGCAGGAGGTCGAGTTGAAGGTTAACGACCTGCTGCTCAACGCGGAGGCGCAGCGGCGCGGCGTGACGCCGAAGGCGCTGCTCGACGCGGAAGTCTTCTCCAAAATCCCGGCCGTCACCGAGGCCGACGCGCAGAGGTTCTACGACGAGAACAAGGAGCGCATCGACGGCGACTTCGCGAAAGTGAAGGACCAGATCGTCCAATACCTGCGCGAGGTGGCCGAGCGTAAGGTGCAGACGGACTTTGCCGCGCGGCTGCACGCGGGCGCGGAGGTGCGGACGTTCCTCGTCGCGCCCGTCGCGCCCGTCTACAAGATCGCCACCGACGGCCAGCCGTCGAAGGGCAACCCGGCGGCGACCGTCACGCTCGTCGAGTTCACCGACTACCAGTGCCCGTCCTGCGCCGCCGCGCAGCCCACGCTCCAACGCATCATCGCCGAGTACGGCGACCGCGTCCGCCTCGTCGTCCGCGACTACCCTCTGACGCAGCACGCCGACGCCGCCCGCGCCGCCGAGGCCGCCGAAGCCGCGCGCGAGCAGGGCAAGTACTGGGAGTACGTCACGCTCCTCTACCAGAACCAGACGGCGCTTCAGTCGGATAAGCTGAAGGAGTACGCCGCGCGCATCGGGCTCGACCGCGCGAAGTTCGACGCGGCGCTCGACTCGGGCCGCTTCGCCGACAACGTGCGCCGCGACCTGCGCGACGGCGAGCGCGCCGGAGTCAACGGCACGCCCACCGTCTTCGTCAACGGCGTCCGCGTCGAACGCGCCACCTACGAACAACTCAAAGCGGCCATCGACGCCGCCCTCAAGACAACCCGCACGGAATAACAACCCAACGCCACGCCGGGAGCGCGGGCATCCCTGCCCGCCAAAGCGTGCTTCAGCACGCTTAACGACGAAGCGCCATACCTCAAGATTGAGGTATGGCGCTTCGTCGTATTCGCGCTGCGCGCTCATGGCGGGCAGGGATGCCCGCGCTCCCGGCGTCGCTGACGCGGCGCGTGCTCAAACCTACCCGCCGGACCTTGAGCACGGCGCCCCGACCGTTGATTCCTCGACGCGGGGGACAAATTCTTCCACACGGATGACGAATTTCCAGACACCGATAACAAAATCTGTCAGCCGGACGTGTTTTCCTTGCCGGTGCGCAACTCAGACGCGGTCGGTGCGCGTAAATTCCTGCCGGTGCGCGTCACAGCGCGCCGGTGCGCGTCAGAATCGCCGCCCGCAGTGCTCAAGTCGAGGCGGTGCGCGTCAGAATCGAGGCGGTGCGGGCTTATTCGTTGCCGGTGCGTGCGGATTTCGAGCCGTGCGGACGTAAATCAGGGCGTGCGCGCGCGTGGTCGGGCGGTGCGTGGTTAAAACCCGGCGCGCGTGTGCGGAGAGGGGCCGGGGGTTAAGAAGTTTCTTTCGCGGTCGCTCCGTGGTTCGACTGCGGACCCTTAACAGCCTCGCATCATTCAACGCCGTCGGACTGTGCGAGCCAGACGCCGCCCTTGGCGACGTAGGCGACGTGGAGCCGGCCGTCGCGCGCCGTGGCCGCGACCGATTCGCCGCCCGCGACGGGGGCCGCGCCCCCCGTGGCTCCGGTCGCTTCGCCCAGGCCCACACGCCAGAGGGCGCGCGAGCCCGACTCGCTCACGCCCTCGTAGACAGCTAAGGGGAGGCCGCGCCCGTCACGAAGGAGCAGCGGCGTCCCGCGCAGGCTTCCTTCAGTCACCGCGAGTCGCGGCGCGAAGGTGCGGCCGCCGTCCGCCGACTCCGCGCTGTAGAGTCCGGGCGGGCCGGCCTCGCCCGCCGTGTACCAGAGCACGCGCAGGGCTCCGCCCTCGCCGGCCGCGAGCGCGGGGCCGGAGACGGGACACCCGCGCAACTCCCAACGGTCGTCGCTCACGATTGAAGGCGCCGCGAAGGTGTCGCCGCCGTCGTCCGAGGCCGCGACCGCGACGTGGCGGAAGTCGCCGGGCATGACCTGACGCCAGCCGACGTAGACGCGCCCGTCGCCCGAGATGGCGAGCGCGGTCTTGCAGCAGGGACAGGCTTCGGCCGCAACCTTACGGTTGAACGTGAACGCGCGCCCGCCGTCGGCCGAAGCGGCGAAGTAGACCGCGCGGTTACTCTCCGTGTGCATGTGCGAAGGCGCCTTCGACGGGTCTGCCTTCTTCGGCTCGATGTCGCGCTCGTCGAGCCACGCGACGTAGACGCGGCCATCGGCGCCCACGGCCAGCGAGTGCATCCCGTGGACGCAGGCCCGCGCGTCGTCATTGACCTTGACCGGCGCGTCGAAGCTCCGCCCGCCATCGCGCGAGGCGGAGAGGTAGAGCGTCGTCGCGTGCTCGGCCCCGGCCGCGCGCGCGGTCCACACGACGTAGACCGCGCCGTCGGGCGCGACCGCCACGTCGGGCGGGTCGCCGCGCCACGCCGTCGCCACGCCGGCCGCCGGGTTGACGCGCACGGCGCTCCCTTGCGGCGCCCCCTCGCGGTCGAAGCGCGAGAGGAACACGTCCGCCTCCTTGTTGGGGCGGTGCGCGACCCACGCCACGTAGACCGAACCGTCGGCCGCCGCCGCGACGGAAGGCTCTGCGCCCTCGCCGGAAACCTGCACGCGGCGCACGCCCGCGACCGTCTCCGCTTCGGCCGGCGCGGCCCTGGCGACCGCGACCGCCTTCGACGCCGAAGCCGCACCGGCCTCGCGCCCGCCCTCGCTCACGCAGCCCGTCGAGAGCGCGAGCAGCAACGCCGCCGCGACATTCGTAACGTTGCGGACTCGCGCCACGGAAGCAGGCTCAGACTCGAAAAGCGTTCTCTTCATCATCACTTTCATCAACACAACTCTTCGTCGCGCCTTCTCAGAAGTCGAGGCGCAGGCCGAACTGTACCTGTCGCGGGTTGTCGGCGGCGGTCGGGAGCCCGAAGCTCCGCAGCGGCGCCGCGCCGGAGCCGTAGACGTTGTTGGGGAGTTGCAGGTTCGCGCGGTTGAGGACGTTGAAGCCCTCTGCGATCACTTCGAGGCTCGTGCGCTCGCCCAGGACGATCCGCCGGCTCAGGCGCAGGTCGAGCGAGGCGAAGTCGAAGCCGCGCCCGGTGTTGCGCCCGACGCCCGCCGGACGGTCGTTGACGTTGGTGTCGTTGTTGCGGTCGGAGCCGGTCAGGACGTTGAAGGGCAGGCGCGAGCCGTACTGGAAGATGTAGCTCAGCGACAGTCCCGAGAACGCGCGCCGCCACGTCGATTCGGCGCGGCCGGCGGCCGGCGCCTCGAACGAGCCGCTCACGGCCAGGCGGTGGCGCTGGTCGTTGTCCGCGAGGCCGCGCTCGTCGCGCAGGTTTGAGTTGTCCTGCGGCGAGAAGAAGAAGGCGTTGCCCACGTCGTCAATCGCCTTCGAGAGCGTGTAGGAGACGCGCGCCTGCGCGTGGCGGCTGAAGCGGCGCTTGAAGGAGACGAGCAGGCCGTCGTAGTAGCTGTCGCCCGAAGACTCGAAGCGCGAGACGTTGCCGAAACGCGCGTCGGGGCGGCCGAGGTTGAAGACGCCCGCCGAGGCGGGGAAGCGCGGCACGTTGATGTTGCGCGAGAGGATGATGTGCTCGCCCCGCACGTGCAGGTATCCGGCCGAGAGCGACATCGCGCCCGACAACTCGCGTTCGACTTGCAGGCTCGCTTGCTGGCTGTATGCGCTACGGATGTTCGGGTCGATGGTCGTGATGCTGACGAGCAGGTTCGACGGAAACTCCGTGAGCACGCCGGGGAACGCGGGCGCTCCCATTTGCCCGAAGGAGAGGACGGCGACGCGGTACTTCGAGCCGTCGCGTTGCAGCGCGTTCGACGTGGCGCGCAGCGGCAGACGGTCGAAGAAGATGCCGTAACCGGCGCGAACGACCGTCTTGCGCGTGCGCCCGAGGAAGTCGGGCGACCATGCGACGCCGACGCGCGGCGCGAAGTTGTTCGCGTCTGTTCGCACGGGGCCGGGGAGGAACTGCGCGTCGTAGCGCAGGCCGAGGTTGAGCGTCAGGTCGTGGCGCGGCCGCCACTGGTCCTGCGCGAAGAGGCCGACGTTCGGGTTCGACTGGAACTGCGAGGCCGCGCCGAACGCCTGCTGGAACGTCGCGTAGCGCCCGGCCTGAAAGTTCGCGAGCGAAGAGAAGGTGTAGACGCCTTGCAGCGCGCCGGGGAATTCGATGTTGACGCGCTCGTAGAGGAAGTTCGCGCCCACCTTGAGCGAGTGCGAGCCGCGCTCGTTCGAGACGTTATCGACAAACTCGAAGGTGTCGAGGTCGCGCGCCGTCGGCGAGAAGGTCGCGGTGCCGAAGTTGGCGACGCCCGAGATGTTGACCGCCGGGCCGGTCTCGTCGTTGACGGGCGCGGCCAGACGGCTGCGCGTGTACTGCGTGCGCGCCTCGTTGACGGTGCGGCCCGTGAGGGTCGAGACGACGCTCGCGGCCCACGTCTGGTCGCGGTCGTTGAGCGCCGTGCCGCGACTCACGGCGTTGAGGCCGCCGACGTTGCGCGCGTTGAGGCTCTCGATGTCGTAGAGGTTGTAGCGCGCCGTGAGCTGGTTCTTTTCAGTCAGGCGCTCGTCGAGGCGGAGCATGAAGTTCGTCGTGTCGAAACCCGTCGGCACGACGCCCGTCGAGATGCGCTCGCCGCCGTATCCAATCTGTTCGAGCCGCGCGTTGACGGCCGCGACGTTGGCGGGCGTGACCGTGACGACGGTCGCGTTGTTCAGTCGCGTCTGCTCGAAATTCGCGAAGAAGAAGGTGCGGTCGCGCCGGAGCGGCCCGCCGAAGGAGGCGCCGTACTGCGCCTGCGTGAAGGGGTCTTTGGCGGGCGCGAGCGCGTTGCGCGCGTCGAGCCGCTGGTTGCGCAGGAAGCCGTAGGCGCGTCCCTTGAACTCGTTCGTCCCCGAGCGCGTGACGATGTTGACGAAGCCGCCCGACGCCCGCCCGAACTCCGCGACGCCGCCCGACGTGACGACCTCGAACTCGCGGATGACCTCCTGGCTGTAGAAGGTGCCGGCGAGCCCCGCCGCGTCGTCGTTCGACGAGAGGCCGTCCACGACGAAGCCGTTGTTGATGAAACGCTGCCCCGTGATGGAGAGCCCCGTGCCGGGCACGGCCGACGTTTCCGGAAATCGCTGGTTGGCGACGGGGTTGGTGCGCGTGACGCCGGGCGAGAGCGCGGCGAGGTCGAGGTAGTTGCGGCCGTTCAAAGGCAAATTGCCGATCTCTCGCTCGACGACCGTCTCGGCAATCTGCGTGCGCACCGTCTCGATTAAAGGAGCCTCGGCCGCCGTCACTGAGACGTTCTCGGCGAGGCCCGAGGGCGTGAGCCGCAGCGGCAGTTCGAGCGCCTGACCGAGCGTCAGCGTCAGTCGCACGTTCAGCGTGGCGAAACCCTGCATCTCGGCGTCGATGACGTACGCGCCGACCGGCATATACGTGAAGCGGTAGCGCCCCTCGCCGTCGCTCACGGCGGTCGTGCGGCGGCCGGTCTCGACGGCGGCGGCCGTGACGGTCACGCCCGGCAGCGCCGCGCCGTTCACATCCTCGACGCGCCCGCCGAGCGTGGCCGAGTTCACGGCCTGCTGCGCCGCCGCGCCCCGCGCGCCGAGCGTCAGGGCCAACAGCGCCGCGAGCACGAGCCGCGCGAGCGCCGCGCTCGGCAGGATGGACGACGGGCGTCCGGGGAGAGATGAACGCTTTCTGAAACTCACTGTGACCTCGCTTAAGGCTTGCCCCCGACGGCCGGAGAGGCGGAATGCAGGACTGTGAGAGCGGGCGGCAAATCTTATACCGCCTGCGTCGCTCCATCAATAAAACAGTAGGCGGTAGGCAGTAGGCGGTAGGCGGTAGAAGAATATTCGACGCTCCAACCTGACGGTTCTCATCTTTAACTTCCGTAAGGCGGAGCCATACTGCCTACCGCCTACTGCCTACTGCCTACTGTTCCCCCGTGATGCGCGTTGAAACAGGTGCGGTGGCGGATGTTTTAAATTGAAACCGCGTCGGCGAGGCGGGCGGGGCCTTGGGCCGCGCGAGTTGCGCTGTTCTCCTCCTTAACACTCTCGGGCACGGCGGTTGCTCCTGTCGTCGGCGCTGAACCACTGCTCGACGCGAGCCTCCTCAAATGGGCGAGCGGTCTTTCCTTCCGGTGGCAGCCGATGAACAGGCAGGGCTCTTACTCGTCGCAACTGCTCAGGCAGTGGCCCCGCGACGGGCACGGGCGGCCACAGATGAAAACAACCGACTAAATCTGTTCGGTGGCGCTTGCCGCGGGATATAGCCCGTGGCGCCGTTCGCCGGCCCGCGCGTAGACGCGCGACTCGCCCGACGCGATTCCCACAGGGGACTCGCGGCCGTCGCGGCGCGCGCGGTGCGTGGAGGAGCGGGCACGACTCGCCGCCTATATCCGTGTTGAGCCTCTCACCTTCGAGGAAGGACGCCCATGAGAAATATGAACTTTAACCGACATCGAAAGGCACGCTGGCTGAGCGCCCCAACGCTCGCGCTCGTGCTCCTATCGTTAGTCGGGGTCGCGCACGCGCAGCAGTTTCAAGAACCGACGATTATTTCAGCGGATGCGACCCCGACGCCGACGCCGACCCCGACCCCGACTCCGGCCAGCGGCTCCGCCTACATCACGCCCTACGTGCCGGACACGGCGAGCTGTAACCGCATCATCACGGCGGACGTGGTGGCGCTCGACCAGCCGATTGTCTACAACCGGCTCGGCGCGGTGAACCCGGGCGGGATGATGTTCGCGCTTCGCAACGACGTGAAGCCCATCGACTCCACTTCGGGGCTCGTGGCCGGCAACGTCCAGCTTAAAGAGTACAAGCGCCCGCGCCCGCTCGTGCTGCGCATGAACGTGGGCGACTGCCTACAGATTCTCTTCCAGAACCTGCTCTCGCTCGTCCGCGAGCATGAGGACCAGCCGAACACGCGCACGGCCAGCGTCCACGTCGCCGGCCTCCAGCTCGTCAACGGCATCGCCGACGACGGCTCGAACGTCGGCCAGAACGCGAGCAGCCTCGTCAGCCCCGGCGGCAGCACCAGCTACATGCTCTACGCCGAGCGCGAGGGTTCGCACCTGCTCTACTCCTCGGCGGCCACGACGGGCGGCGAGGGCAACGGCGGCTCCATCGCGATGGGCCTCTTCGGCGCGGTCAACGTCGAGCCGGCCGGCTCGGAGTGGTACCGCAGCCAGCTCACGAAGGCGGACATGAAGGCCGCCACCAAGGCGCGCACGCTCGGCGACCAGCCGATCCTGAACTACGACGCGACCTACGCGACGGGCGCCCGCGCGGGCAAGCCCATCCTGAAGATTCTCGACGCCAACAACCAGATCGTTCACTCCGACCTGAACGCGATCATCACGGGGCCGGGCCGCGGCCGCTTCCCGGCCGGCACCTACCGCCCGAACGCCGTCGAGCCCGACCGCGACCAGCCTTTCCGCGAGTTCACCGTCGTCTACCACGACGAGATCAAGGCCGTTCAGGCGTTCCCCAAGTTCTACGAGGACCCCGTTCTCGGCCACACGCTCTACAGCGTCAAGGACGGCTTCGCCATCAACTACGGCGTCGCCGGCATCGGCTCCGAGATTCTCGCCAACCGCCTGAAGGTCGGCCCGATGGCGAACTGCACCGAGTGTCTCTACGAGGACTTCTTCCTCTCGGCCTGGGCCGTGGGCGACCCGGCGCAGCTCGTTGACCTCCCGGCCAACGCGAGCAACCCGGCGGCGGGCCTCGTCGCGAAGAAGGTGCTCTACCCCGACGACCCGTCGAACGTGCACCACTCGTACCTGAACGACCACGTCAAGATGCGCGTGCTCCACGCCGGTCCGAAGGAGCACCACATCCACCACTTGCACGCGCACCAGTGGCTGCGCACGCCGGACGACGACAACTCGTCCTACTTAGACAGTCAGGCCCTCGGACCCGGCTACTCGTTCACGACCGAGATCGCGCACGGCGGCACGGGCAACCGCAACCGCACGCCGGGCGACTCGATCTTCCACTGCCACTTCTACCCGCACTTCGCGCAGGGCATGTGGGAGCTGTGGCGCGCGCACGATGTCTTCGAGGAGGGCACGGCGCTCAACACCGACGGCACGGTCGCGGCCGGCGCGCGCGCGCTGCCCGACGGCGAGATCAAGGCCGGCGCGCCCATCCCGGCGCTCGTCCCGATCCCGACCATCGCCATGGCCCCGGCCCCGACGGCCACTTTCCCGGGCTTCCCCTTCTACATCCCCGGCGTCGCCGGCCACCGGCCGCCGCACCCGCCGCTCGACACGATTGACGACGGCGGCCTGCCGCGCCACGTCATCGTCGGCGGCACGTTCACCGAGGTGCACAACCGCCTCGACTTCTCGAAGGACCTGATCACCGCCATCGCCACGCCGATTAACGAGACGGGCACGGCCGCCGAGGTTGCCGCGATGAACTTCCACGCGCAGCCCTCGCACGCCACGTTCCTGCCCGACGGCACCAGCGGGGCGAAGTTCCTGACCAACGGCCTGCCCAAGCAGCCGGGCGCGCCCTACGCCGACCCCTGCATCACCGACACGCAGCAGGCGACGGGCACCCCGCGCACCTACAAGGCGGCCGACATCCAGATCGACATGAAGATCAACAAGGCGGGATGGCACGTGCCGCAGGCGCGCATCCTGACCCTGTGGGGCGATGTCGAGGCGACCAAGCTCGGCAAGCGCGCCCCCGAGCCCTTCTTCTTCCGCGCCAACACGGGCGACTGCATCACGTTCCACCACACCAACCTCGTCCCGCGTTACTACGAGCTGGACGACTTCCAGGTGCGCACCCCGACCGACATCATGGGGCAGCACATCCACCTCGTGAAGTTCGACGTGACCTCTTCGGACGGCGCGGGCAACGGCTGGAACTACGAGGACGGCACCTTCTCGCCCGAGGAAGTTATCGAGCGCATCCGCGCCATCCGCAAGCAGAATAGCTGCCTCGGCGTGGACAAGGGCGACACGCGCGACAACTCCTTCACGTGCCCCGTCGCGAGGCCGCACCCGGTCCTCGGCGTCGTCGGCGCGCAGACCACCATCCAGCGTTGGTACGCTGACGACACGCTCAACAACAACGGCAAGGATCGCACGCTCCGCACGGTCTTCACGCACGACCACTTCGGTCCCTCGACGCACCAGCAGACCGGCCTCTACGGCGGCCTCGTCATCGAGCCGCAGGGCTCGCAGTGGCGCGACTCAGAGACCGGCGTCATCTTCGGCGGCGCTGGCATCGCGGGACGCGCGGCCGGCGGCGGCGACGGCGGCCCGACGACCTGGAAGGCCGACATCCTGACGGCCGACCGCTCGAAGAGCTACCGCGAGTTCCTGCTTGAGTTCGCGGACTTCCAGCTCGCCTACGAGGAGGGCGGCGGCATCGACGCCGCGGGCAAGCCCATCCCCGACCCGGCGCGCGCCATCAACCCGCCCGCCAAGGACGAAGTCGGCCTGCCGCTCATCGTGCAGAAGGCCGACGAGTGCCCGGGCGGCGTCCCGCTCCCGTGCCCCGAGGCCGTCTCGGCCTCCGACCCCGGCACGATGTCTGTCAACTACCGCAACGAGCCGGTGGCGCTACGCGTGCGCAACCCGAGCACCAACACGCAGGCGACGGGCGAGCCGGGCGATCTCTCGCACGTCTACCGCTCGCTCACCACGCGCGCCGACGCGCGGCTGAACTCGCAGCCGCTCTTCTACCCCGGGCTCTCCAAGGACATGAGGCCGGGCGACCCCTTCACCCCGCTGTTGAGGGCTTACGAGGACGACACCGTCCAGATTCGCATCCTCGTCGGCGCGCACGAAGAGGGTCACAACTTCGAGGTGCAGGGCATCAAGTGGAAGTTCGAGCCCGGCACGCCCGAAGACCCGCTGTCGGTCAACAACTCCGGCTACCGCAACAACCAGATGATGGGCATCAGCGAGCACTACGAGTTCGTCGTGCCCAAGCTGCCCAAGAACTGGCAGGGCGACACGGCCGACTACCTCTACCGTCCGGGCGCGAGCGTGGACGACCAGTGGAACGGCCTGTGGGGCCTGATGCGCGCCTACAAATCGACGCGCCAGGACCTCCAGCGGCTGCCCTCCAACACGACGGGCGGCGCGCCCTTCATCAACCCGGGCGACTTCAACGGCGTCTGTCCGAAGACTGCCCCTTCCCAACCGTTCGACGTAACGGCGGGTCTGGCCCGCGACATCCTGCCCGAGGCGACGCTCATCTACAACAAGCGCGCCGACAACGGCGGTCAGCTCCACGACCCGACGGCGATCATGTTCGTCCGCACGACCGACATCGACACGGCGACGGGCAAGCTCAAGACCGGCGTGCCCCGCGAGCCGCTCGTCCTCCGCGCGAAGGCGGGCGACTGTATCAACGTGACGCTCCGCAACAAGCTGCCGACCAACGGCCCCATCGACGTGCCCGGCTACAACACGATGCCGATGATCGTCGAGAACTTCAACGCCAACCAGGTCAAGCCGTCGGCCGAAGTGGGTCTGCACCCGCAGAACCTCTTCTTCGACGTGACGCGCTCGAACGGCGTCAACGTCGGTCTCAACCCGGTGCAGACGGTCAAGCCCGGTTTCTCTACCACCTACCAGTGGTACGCGGGCGACGTGACCTCCAACTCGACCAACACCGGCGTCACGCAGGCCATCGAGTTCGGCGCGACGGGCCTGACCTCGTCCGACCCGATCAAGCACTCGAACAAGGGTCTCTTCGGCTCGCTCATCATCGAGCCGGAAGGCTCGACCTGGACTGAAGACTACAACTCGCGCTCGCAGGCGACCGTCACCAACAAGGACGGCAGCAGCTTCCGCGAGTTCGTCATGGTCTTCCAGAACGACGTGAACCTCCGCTACAACGGCTTCAACGCTAACACCGACGCGTACTCGGCCGGCATGGTCGGCACCTCGAAGACCATCGCGGTGCCGAACCTCGCGGGCGACGAGGACGCCGAGGACTCCGCGCAGAAGGCGGTCAACTACCGCACGGAGCCGCTCTGGAAGCGCATGGGCTACGCGCCCGACACGCCGCTCAACAGCGAGCCCGAGCCGGGCGAAGCCCCCGACCCGCGCATGCCGACGCGCGACTACGACTTCACGAACGTGCTGTCGAACTCGCAGATCGGCGGTTACGACCCCGAGACGCCGGTCTTCACGGCGACGGCGGGCCAGCCGGTGCGCATCCGTCTGCTCCAGCCCACCGGTCACTCGCGCAACAACGTGTTCATGCTGCATGGACACATCTGGGAGGAGGAGCCCTACGTCAACGGCTCCGCCGGGCTCGGCTCCAATCCGCTCTCCGAGTGGAAGGGTGCGCAGTACGGCGTCGGCCCGGGCAGCCACTTCGACTTCCTCCTGAAGAACGGGGCGGGCGGCGCGTTCCGCGTCCCCGGTGACTACCTCTACCGCACGTTCCAGTCCTTCCAGTTCGACGGAGGCATCTGGGGCATCTTCCGGGTGGCGCCGGCCTACCAGCCGCCGCCCGACCCTTGCTACTGCCCGAAGGGTACGAACTGCATCAACAGCGCCAACCTGTGGTGCCCGCAGTACCCTGACCCGGTGATCATGGCCACGCCTACGACCCCGTAGGTTGGCCGAGACCGCCGACAACCAAGGCGTAAGAGGTGGCGGGGCCGCTCCGGCGGTTCCGCCACCTCTTACATCAGACCTTGCGAGTTAAAGACTTGAAGCAGCGCCGCTTTCATTCTTCATAAACGTTCATCTCGCGGCGCGGTATTTTTCGAGCCCTGGCCCCCACTGTTCTGGAACGGCTTGCCCCTGACATGAGAGTGTTACTTCAACAACTGCGACCCGAGCAAATGAGGGGGAATAATGTCTCAATCAATACGTCGCGGGGGAGCGAGACGCCGTCTGTCGATGACGCTCGCGAGCCTGCTGTGTCTGGTAAATGTTTCCGTGGGGAACGCTCCGCGCGTCGGAGCTAACAACGGTTCGGGCGCCGCCGCCGCGCGGCCCGTGCCTGTGACAAACGCCGCGCTCGGCGCGCTGCCGCTCAGCTTCGAGCCCAATCGCGGGCAGACCGACCGCCGCGTCAAGTTTCTTTCACGCACCGGTGGCTTCGTGCTCTTCCTGACGGCCGACGAGGCTGTGTTGACCTTCGGCGGGCAGGGAGAACGCGGTCGCGCGGATGACGAACAGCGCGCTCGTGGAAAGTCTGTCGAGGGAGGGAAGTCGCGCGCCGTTCTGCGCATGAGGCTCGAAGGCGCGTCTAACGGGGCCGCCGTCGAAGGGCTCGAACAACTGCCCGGTCGCAGCAACTACTTCGTCGGCAGCGACCCCGCGAACTGGCAGACCGACGTGCCGCAGTTCACGCGCGTCAGGTACAGAGGGGTTTACCCGGGCGTCGATGTTGTCTACTACGGCAGCGGCCGGCAACTCGAATACGACTTCGTGCTCGCGCCGGGCGCGGACCCTTCCGCCATCCGGCTCGACTTCAAAGGCGCCGACAACTTAAGCCTCGACGCCTCGGGCGACCTTCTGCTCGAACGCGCCGAAGGCAGCCTGCGCCAACTCAAGCCCGTCGCTTACCAGGAGCGCGGCGGCGTCCGCACAGAGGTCGCGTGCGCGTACGTCGTGACGGGCAACGGTCGCGTCGCCTTCCAACTCGGCGAGTACGACCGCAACCTTCCGCTCGTCATCGACCCCGTGCTCGCATACTCGTCCTACCTTGGCGGCAGCGGCTTCGACCGTGGCAACGCCATCGCCGTCGATTCAAAAGGCAACGCATACGTCACCGGCCAGACGACCGCGACCAACTTCCCCGCGACGGCGGGCGCGACTCAAACAACATCGAGCGGTAACGACGGCTTCATCACCAAGATCAACGCGACCGGCACGGGCGTCGTCTATTCGACCTACGTTCGTGGCGCGACCGGCTACGGCATCGCCGTGGACGCGGCGGGCTCGGCCTACGTCACCGGCGAAGTTCAAACGTCGGGCTTCCCCGTCACGAGCGGCGCGTTTCAGACGAAGCCGTTCGGTTGGGACGCGTACATCCTGAAGCTCAACGCGACCGGCTCGGGGCTCGTCTACTCCACGCGCCTGGGCGGGAGCTTCGACGACTTCGGCCGCGCCATTGCGGTTGACGCGAGCGGCAATGCCTACGTCACAGGCTGGACGACTTGCCGCGCGGGGACTTGCGACTTCCCCACGGTGAATGCCTTCCAGCCGAATTACGGCGGCGGCAACAACGACGCCTTCGTGACGAAGATGAACCCGACGGGCACGGCGCTCGTCTACTCGACCTACCTCGGCGGCGGTGCCGTCCAGAACGCGACGGACGAGTGGGGGCAGGGCATCGCGGTTGACTCGGCGGGCTCGGCCTACGTCGTTGGCGCGACCTACTCGCCCGACTTCCCTTTGACGCCCGGCGCTTTCAACACGCCGAAGTCGGACCTCGACGCGTTCGTGACGAAGTTCTCGCCGGCCGGCTCCCAACTCGAATACTCCGCGCGCATCGGGGGCGGCAACCGCGACAACGCTTGGGCCGTGGCGGTTGACTCGGCGGGCTCGGCTTACGTCACCGGCTACACCGAGTCGAGCGACAACCCGGGCACGGACAGCTACGAAGGCTTCCCCGTGACGGCGGGCGCGTTCCAGACCGTCGGCAGCTTTGACGCCTTCGTCACCAAGCTCGAACCCACGGGCGCGGCGCTCGCCTACTCGACCTATCTCGGCGGCAAGGACGTGGAGCGCGGCTGGGGCATCGCGGTGGACGCGGCCGGCGACGCGTACGTGACGGGCGACACGAAGTCCACGGACTTCCCCACGGTCAACGCCTTTCAGTCGGCCTACGGCGGCGGCCTCTCGGACGCCTTCGTCACGGAGTTGAACCAGACGGGCTCGGGTCTCGTCTACTCGACCTACCTCGGCGGGAGCCTCTTCGAAGAGGGGCACGGCGTGGCGGTCGATGCGGGTGGTAACGCCTACGCGACGGGCTACACCAGTTCCTTCAACTTCCCCGTGGCCGGCGGCTTCCAACGCACGAACGGCGGCGGACTCAACAGCCACGACGACGCCTTCGTCGTGAAAATCACCGGCACGTTCACGCAACCCGCGCCGACTCCGATACCGACACCAACGCCGACGCCTGCGCCGACACCTGCGCCGACGCCTGTCCCTATTCCGGTGCCGACGCCTGTGCCGACGCCCGTCCCGACTCCGATACCAACGCCAGCACCAACACCTGCGCCAACGCCGGCACCGACGCCGGCACCGACGCCGACACCCGCGCCCGCCGACAGGGTGACGGTGCAAGCGGCGGACTACTTCACCTCGAAGCGTGAGCTGAGGGTTGAGGTTAGCAACAGCAGTTCGACGGCGACGCTGCGTGCTTACGTCACCTCGACGGGCGCGCTCATCGGCACGCTGTCGAACAGCGGGAGCGGCAGGTACAAGGGGCAGTTCAGCGTCTCGAAGAACCCGCAGAACATAACGGTCAAGAGCAGCCTCGGCGGCTCTGCCTCCAAGTCCGTTTCGACCAAGTAACAGCCACGCGGCGCGAAGGCGCCGGTAACAACGGCACGGCCGGAGGCAGCGTCGCCTCCGGCCGTGCCGTTTTTCGTTATACGGCCATCCGTGTTTCAAGGGGCTGAGCGGACTAAGCGCGTACGTCTTCGACGAGCACGCGCAAAAGCTCCGCCACGCTCCAAGCCTGCGCGACCGCGCCGCGCGGCGCGTGGGGCGCGTCGCCGTCGAAGATTTCAGAGACGTGACCCAGACACGCCTCCTTCAGATGTTCGATGAGTGGGTTAAGGACTGCGCGCACGCGCGCGACCGACTCGGGCGTGCGCCCGTGCACCTTGAGGTAGGCCGTGACGAACGGGCCGACGAGCCACGCCCACACCGCGCCCTGGTGATAGACCGCGTCGCGCTCGGCGGAGCCGCCGACGTAACGGCCGCTGTAACGCGCGTCGCCCGGCGCGAGACTTCGCAGGCCGTAGGGCGTGAGCAACTCTCGCTCGACCACCTCAACGACGCGGCGCGCGCGTTCGTCCGAGAGCATCGAGTGGCGCAGGCTCACGGCGATGATCTGATTCGGCCGGAGCGAGGCGTCGCGTTCCGTCCCGTTTACAACGTCGTAGAGGCAGCCCGCCCCCTCGTTCCAGAACCGCGCGTTGAAACTGACGCGCGCGCGTTCCGCCAACACCGCGAACCTGCGCTCGTCGTCCGCGTGGCCGAACGCGCGCGCAAGGTCTTCCAACACGCGCAGGGCGTTGTACCAGAGCGCCTGTATCTCGACGGGCTTCCCTCGGCGCGGCGTGATGACGTGGTCGCCGACCTTCGCGTCCATCCACGTTAACTGCACGCCCTCCTCGCCCGCCGCGAGCAGGCCGTCCGCGTCAACGCGTATCCGATAACGCGTGCCGCGCTCGTGCCAGTCGATAATCTCCTTGAGGACGCCGTAGAGTTTCGCGCGGACGAACGTGAAGTCGCCGGTGTAAGCGACGAGTGCGCGCACGGCCTCGAAGTACCAGAGCGTTGCGTCCACGGTGTTGTACTCGGGCGCCTCGTCGCCTTCGGTGAAGCGGTTCGGGAGCATGCCCTGGCTGACGTGGCGCGCGAACTCTTCGAGGATGCTGCGGGCCACGTCGAAGCGCCCGGTGACGAGCGCGAGGCCCGGCAGCGCAATCATCGTGTCGCGCCCCCAGTCGCCGAACCAGTGATAACCGGCGATGACGGTCTTCTGACGCCCGCGCGCCACGACGTACCGGTCGGCCGCCGCCGTCAACGCGCGCACCGCCTCGTCGTCCACGGGCGCGGACTTCAGTACATCAGCGCGTCGCGCGACTTCAACGCGTACTAACTCACTCGCGTGCCGCGCGTCACGCCGCTCGGTCGATGCGATGACGGAGACATCCTCGCGCCCATTCAAATCGAACTTCAGCGCGAACGGGCTGAAGAGGTCTTCGCTGTAGTCGAGCCCGCGCGCACGCTCTTCGGCGTAGACAAAGTTTCGATACCAGTAACCGTTCAACTCCGCCTCGCCGCCCGTGTGTGCGAAGTGGAGCGCGGGCAGACCTTCGTAAGGGACGACGGTCAACAGCCCTTCATCAACGTTGACATGGGCGTTGAGCGCGCCGTTCTCATGCGTCAACGCATGGTAGTCGCGGAAGGCAATCAGTGGGCGTATCTCTAAAGTGACATCATCTCCAACAGCCCCCGCCGACCCACGGAGCACGTAACGGACGCAGGTCGTGTTCTCGCCGTGCGGCATTACGACGGACTTCTCAAGTTCAAGCCCCTCGACGCCGTATGTGAAGACGGGGAAGGGGTCGAGCCTGAAGCGGCTCATCAACGTGTGACCTTGCGGATGGACGGCGCCTGGATACTGGTTCGCCGACAGCTCATAACGACGCCCACCGACGACCAAAGTCTCTTCGAGCTTAGAGAGCAGCACCGTGCGCCCCACGGGCGGGCGCGTCGCGGCCACGAGCAGGCCGTGATAGCGGCGCGTGTTGAGCCCCGCCACGGTCGAAGCGGCGAAGCCGCCCAGTCCGTTCGTCTCAAGCCACTCGCGCGCCGTCGCCCCGCGCAGGTCGCGGCAAACGTCTTCGCCAAATTCGATCACGTTGTCACCTCCACCTATGTAAGTATGAATTATGAACGATGAACGATAAACTGAAAGCCCGTGCCTTCCTCGTCGCGGAATATTGAAGAAGGTTGAGGGCTTAAGACAGACATGGAGAGGCCACTCTACATCCCGGTCATCCTCGGCACGGCGCGCAAGGGGCGCGCGAGCGAATCGGTCGCAAGGTTCGTGCACGGTGAGGTCGCGAAGCGCGAAGGCGTCGAGACCGAACTCATCGACATACGCGAGTTGAAACTCTCGACGGACGACGAGGGCGAGGCGATCAAGGACGCGGACTTCTCTTCAAAGATGAGCCGCGCCGACGCGCTCGTCATCGTCGTGCCCGAGTACAACCACGGCTATCCCGGGCTGCTGAAACACGCGCTGGACACGAACCTGAAGGAGTACATACACAAGGCGGTCGGCGTCTGCGGCGTCTCGGCCGGGGGATTTGGCGGGACGCGCGTCGTGCAGAACCTCCTGCCCGTGCTGCGCGAGCTGGGGCTCGTCACGATCTTCTGGGACGGCAACTTCTCGGCCGCGCACAAGCTCTTCGACGAGTCGGGCGCGCTGCTCGACCAGTCGTACGTCAAGCGCATCGACCAGTTCTTGAAGGAACTAATCTGGATGGCGAAGGTCCTGCGCCACGGGCGCGAGAACGTGCGGCTGTAAGGGAGAGCACCATGTCCGACACGGAGAAGATGAAGTGCCCCGACTGCGGGGCCGAGATGAACCACCACGCCGACAAGATTGATTACGGCGTCGAGGGAAGCGTTGACGATTCGTTCGACGGCGGTGTCGTCATCGAGTCGCACACCTGTCCCAACTGTGGGCACACGGCGTCGCGGCCGGCGCTCGCGGGCGAATGATTTTGTTGCTGTCTGCGTGAGACTTCGCCTTCGAGCAGTATGAGTTGAGCGATGAAGTTGACGACGAAGAAGGAGCTCATCGTCACCGCGAGCCCGACGAGGCCGTAGCCGAGGAAGACCGCGACTTTCAGAGGGAGGTAGAAGGTGTAGATGACGGCCGAGATTTTCGTCGGCGTCTTCGTGTCGCCCATCGCGTAGAAGGCGCCGGACGCGACCTGCCCCGAGACGCCCCCGGCGAACGCCCCCGCGAGGGCGAGCATGACCAGCCAGAGCGTGTGGACGTTGCCCGTAGTCACGCCCGCGTGCCCGATGGCGAGCCTCAGCGCCTGCGGCCCGAAGACGAGCAGCAGCGACACGCCCGCCGTGGCGAGGAGCCCTATCAGAAGCAGCCGCGCGCGGTAGGCGCGGCGGAAGCCTTGCCACGCGCCCGCGTCTGCCTCGACCGCCAGTCGCGGCGCCAGCGGCGCCACCAGAGCCTTGCTCGTCACGATGATGACGTTGGCGTATACCTGCTGCGCGACGTAGAGCAGCGACAGGCTGCCCGTGCCGCCGAGCGAGGCGAGGAAGCGGTCGAGCAGCGGCTCGGCGCGCATGTAAGCCTGACCGGGCAGTAAGGGTTTGAAGAGTCGCCACGCTTCCTTCAACGTCGCCGAAGGCCACGCCGGACGAACCCAACGCCCGAGCACGGGCAGCATGAAGGCCAGCTTCAGCCCGTTGTAAAAGACAGCGTTCCACGCCGCCGCCCGGATGCCGTAGCGCGGCAGCGCCCAGAAGAGAAAGAGCAGCCCCGCGAGGTTCGCCGCCACGCCCGAGAGTTCGACCCACACGAACCGTCGCCGCGCGTGCTGCGCCGCCCAGAGCGTGACGATGCCTGCGTTGAGCACCATGCTCACGATCTGAATCCGGGACAGAGCGACGGTCAGTTCCTTCGCTTCTGTTGAGAAGCCGGGGACGAGCAGCGGCACCCACGCGCCGCACGTGACGTAGAGGCCGGCGCCGAGAATGACGAAGAGACCGGTAACGAGCAGGAAGAAGACCCACGCGTCCTCGCGCAGTCCCTCCGAATCTCTGGTTGCGAGTAGAGGCACCAGCACCGGGAGCAGCGTTGCGCTCAGCAGCAGGTATGCGAGCTGCGGCAACGCGCCCGAGGCGAAGAAGGCGTCGGTCTCGACGTTGAGCCCCGTGCGCGCGACGATGTACCACGCCGACAGGAAGGCCAGCGCCGCGTTGCACGACGCCAGCACGGCCACGTTGATGCCCTGCCTGAACGAGACGGAGGGCACGCGCGCCAGCCGCGACTCGCGCGCCACGACGCGCCTGAGCTTCAGGTACGTCCCGAATTTTTCGTCTGCTTCCATTCGCTTTGCCGCAACCGAAACGCCCTTACGCCGCCTCGCCGTCCGAGACCGCGCTGGCGAGGCACGCGTCCCGCTCCTCGCCGAGCAGACTCGAATAGAGTTGTTCGTAGAGACGCGCGGTCGTCTCCACCGGCCGCCGCGCCACCCTCGCGCGCGCGGCGCGTGCGCGCGACTCGCCGCCGAACAGGAGCGTCGCCTTTATCTCAGCGGCCGCTTTCGCCGTGTCGTCGGGGTCCGCGAAGCGCGCGCTGCGCTCGTCCAACAACTCCCTATGCGCGGGGATGTCCGAGACGACGAGAGGGCAGCCGCAGGCCATCGCTTCAAGCACGACGTTGGGGCAGCCCTCGAACCTGCTCAACGAGACGAACGCGTCGGCGCGGCGCATCAAGTCCCAGAGGTCATCGACGTAACCTTTAAAGATGACTCGTTGAGCGATGCCGAGTTCGCGTGCCATACGCTCAAGGCGCGGGCGCGCGGGGCCGTCGCCGCACATGATGGCGACGAACGGCACCTCTTCGGCGACGCGGGCCAGCGCGGCGATGACGCTCTCGACGTTCTTCCCCTCGTCCATGCGGCCCGCGTAGAGCACGACCTTCTCATCGCGGCTGAACATCTCCGGCCGCACGTCGCGCGTCTCGGCCGCGATCTCTTCAAAAGGTATCGCGTTCGGAATCACGCGGAGCGGCGGCGCGCCCGACGCCGCGCGCCAGTAGGCGTCGCCCCCCGCTGAGTTCGACACGACGGCGTCCGCCATCCGCGCGAGCGAGAGCCGCACCCGGTGTCTCAATCCCGTGGCGTAGAGCGGGGCGGAGCTTGACTCCCTCAAGACCCAACGCGTGCCGGTCATCAGCGCCGCCGCGCCGCCCATGATGTCCATCGGCGTGAGGATGGTCTGGACTACGTCCGGCCTTAATCTCTTCAACAGCCGGAGCAGCCTGTAGAAGATGAAAGGGTCGCGGTGTCCCATTCCGCCGAGACGGTGCCACACGACCCCGGCCGACTTCATCCGCGCGAGGTTGACGCCGCCGCGCGAAGAGGCGACGTGAACGTCGTGCCCCCTCGCGGCCAACTCCGAGGCGAGGTACGACAACTGTCTCTCGGCCCCGCCGTGCCCGAGCGTCGGGATGGTGAAGAGGATTCTCATCTCACGCGGCGAACGATTCGGCCCTCCTGCGAAACAACTCGGACACGGCGGCCCTCATGCGCGGCGCGAACGCCGAGGCCGCGAGCACGGCCAACAGCCCCGCGCCGCACAGGTATGCAAACACGCCCGCGCGCGATAGGCCCGCCGGCATCAACCAGCGCGCGGCCGTGGCTGCGCAGAGCGCGCCCGCGAGCGGCGGCAGGATGTCTTCAAAGAGCCAGCGGGCATGACCTTCCTTGAGGAAACGTCTGTGCGCGCGCGGGAGCGTCAGGAGGTAGCAGACGTTCAGCAGCACGAAGACCGTCGCGGAGCCGGGTCCGCCGTACGCGCGCGCGAGCAGAACGTTGAGAGGGACGAAGGCCGCGAGCATCAGGAAGTTCGTCCGCAGGATGATGCGCCACCAGCCGTGCGCGACCTGGAGGAAGTAGGGCGCCTGAATCAGTCCGTGCAGCAGCATCCCCGTGACGAGGAGCGTGAGCACGTGACGCCCGTGCTCCGCCGCCGCCGGGTCGCCCGTCCACGCCCAGAGCACCTCGCGCGGGAAGAGCGCCGCCACGACCGCGACGGGCGCGAGCAGCACCGTCATCAACTGGCTCCCGCGATGGTAGACCTCCGAGAGCCCGGCCACGTCGTCGCGCTCGATTAGTCCCGCCAACTGCGGGAAGACCGCGCCGTCAACAGAGATGATGACGGCGTACATGCCGCTCGCCACACCCTGCGCAAGCATGTAGTAGCCGAACGCCTCAAGCGGCAGCAGCGTGCTCAGAATCACCTTGTCGCCCTGCAACATCCCCATGTTCGCGACCGCGTTCGCGGCGTACGTGGCGCCGAAGCGCCACACCCTCCGAATCAACTCGAAACGGAATCGGGTCGTCCCTTCAACTGACGCCGGCAGACAGCGCCACAGCAGGAGCGCGGCCGCGCAAGTCCCAACGGCCGACGCCACGATCTGCGCGGCGAAGAACGTCTCGGGACTCGGCGTGACGAGTCGTAGGGCCAGCAACGTCACCAACGCGCGCAGCGTCGTCACGGATGCGGATAGCGCGTTGAAGAGCGGCTGTCTTTGCAGCCCGAGCAGCCCTCCCTGGTAGAAGGCGAAAGGGAACTGCAAGGCCATCGCCGCGCCCATTATCCTGACGCACGTCGTCACCGTCTCGATTGACAGCGACTGCGGCCGCACCCAGTGGCGCGCGACCAAGGGCGCGAGCGCGAAGACCGCGACGCCCACTATCAAAGCGATGAGCCAGTAGACGGCCTGGAGCGTGAAGACGAAGTCGCGCTGCGTCCGCGCCTCGCCGTCGCGCGCGCCGAGTCGCGCCAGCTCGCGGCTGAGCGTCGCGCCGATGCCGAGGTCGAGGACGATGAAGACGCTTTGCAGCGTGACGAAGAGGCCGACCAGACCGTATGACTCGGCCCCGAGCAGTCCGAGGTAGACGGGCACGCACAGGACGCCCACGACCGCCGACCACGCGGCGCCGAACAGGTTCGCGAACGTGTTTCTTTCGAGTCTGCCCAATGCTCGTTACACCCGCCGCGTTTAATCGATCTCGGCAACGACGACCCGCTCGCCCATCTCGTCGAGGCGCATCGTTATCCTTGAGACGCCTCGGAGTCGGAGACCTTTCCACTCGGCGAAGAGAGCGGCCAAACCCTTGACCCTGATGTCCCACGCCGCGCCCCTCTCCTCGGGGCTGAAACGTATTTCGATTGACTCGCCGTCGGCCAACTCGACCCCGTCGAGGACGTTCTCTTCCCACCCCGCCGACTCGCTCGGCGAGACGTTGACGGCCCGCAGCGTGGCGCCCGTTAAGTTGACGAGCGTGAAGCCGAGTCCGCCCGCGCGCTCGTCGGCGGGCGCGTTGGTCGTGACCACCGCCGTCTCTGTGTTCTGCCGCGCGTTCGAAGCGTGGGCGAAGGAGCCGGCGAGCAGGCACGCCAGCGCGGCGCAGGCCAACGCCGCGCGCCGCCCGCGCGCGTCCAAGGCCCAGACGTTTTCCAGTCCCTTCGCGCCGAGGACGATCAACAGCACCCAGAACGTGTAGCGGAACCTGTAGAGCGCGCCGATGTTTGGGACGACGAGCCCGAGCGCCGTCACGCCGAACGTGGTCAACGCAAACAGCAGCCACGCGGCGAGCCTGCGCGGCGGCAGGAAGACCGCCGCGAGCGCGAGCAGCTCGAACGCGTAGATGACGAGCGTCTCGGCGCCCGACAATAATTTCCCCACGCTCCCCACACGTCTGCCCGCGCCCGCCCACGTGTTCGGGAACGGCGCCCACCAACCAATCGCGAAGGCGCGCGGCAGATAAAGGAGCACGGACCCGATGTTGTAGAACCTCACGTCGCGGTCAACGCTTGAGCCGGCCTCCGTGTAGAACGCGTTGAACCTGTAGCGGACGGTGCCGAGCCTCTGGGCCGCTTTGTCCGCCGCCGCCATGAGACGCGCGGCGCGGCTCGGCTCCTCGCCATATACGGACACCGCGCGCGGGAGGTACGCGACGACCGCCGTCACCCTCTCGCCCTCTGTGACTTCGGTCTTCGGCCACCCTCTGCCGTCCGAAGGGTAGTGTTTGAAGCTCTGCGCGGCCGGGGGCTTGAGGAAGAGAACCAGCAGGAACAGCAACGCGCCCGCCGCCAGAATCGACGCGGGCGCGGCCATGTTCCAGACGAGCCGACGCCGCTCCTTTATCTGCCGCACGACGAGCAGGGCGGCCCCGAGGAGCACGAGCGCGAAGATGACGACGGCGAAGTTGAGGCGGATGAGCAGGAGCAGCAGGATCGTGACGCCCACGAGCGCGCTCGCGACGGCGGCGCTCGCGGGGCCGTAGACCCTCGTCAGCCACGTCGTCACGCACAGCACGAGCGCGAGCGTCCCCGCGATGAAGAGAGGGTCTTTGAGTAGTTGCAGCGTGTGCAGAAGGAACGTCGGCCACAGCGCGACCACCAACGCGGCGAGCAGCCCCGCGCGCGCCCCCCCGACCTCGCGCCCGAGCAGGAGCGTGAGCCCCACGACGGCGAGATAACAGATGAGGTTGAACGGCTCCGCGCTCAAAGGGCCGTAACCCGTGAGCGGCCCGACGAGCGCGAACTGTAGTGAGATGAGTCTCACGTGAACGGGTTGACCCACGGCCGCCCACGCCGCGACGCCGTCGCGCTTCAAGACCTCCGCCAGCCGCACGGCCCCTTCACGATACTCGTAACTGTCGTGGGCGAAGGTGTCCATGATGCCGTCGCGGTCGATGAGACCCGGCGCCACCTGCGCACGCCCCGCCCAGTGGAGACCCAACGCCAGCAACACGTGCAGCACGGCGGCGGCCGCGAGCAGCCGTCGCCCGGCCGACGCGTACGCCGGCACCCGCCGCGCTGAAAGCGGCGCGGTCTCTACGACGTTAACGTTGGTCGTGCCCCCCATGCTCGTGTTTGAAACGGTCCCGTCCCGCGCGCCTTCAACCTCGGCGGGCGGCGCGTGCCTGAGCCCGCGCACGGACGAAGTCCATAAACTCCTTCGCGACCGCATCGCCGGACGAAGTGTCAACGGGCGAAGAGATGCTGCCCGCCAGACGGCGCCCCTCCGCGTGTACCTCCGTGAAGACCACGCGCGCGCCGCAGCGCGCGGCCACGTGCATCAACGCGGGCGCGACGATGACGCGGCCGGCGGCCGTCGCGAACTCGATTGTCCGCGCGCCGTGATGCTCTGCCCGGTCGGGCATCGCGCAGACGACCTCGCCACGACGCAGACTGTTGCGCGTCTTGACGAGAAACGTGCGCGACGGCTGTATCGTCCGCGCTGTCAACGTCGTCCCGCCGACGCGCATCCGTGGGTCGGGGCTGACGACGACTGGGTCGAGGCCGAGGTCGTAAAAGCGCCGAATCATCAGGAGCGTGAGCGCCGCGTGCGGGCCGACGACAAGCACGCCCCTGCCCTCCGCGTGCGCGCGCTCGAACTCTTCAAAACCCTTCACGTCGATGACGGGGTCGAACCGCGTGCCGTTCCTCGTCAGCGCGTTAAGCATGAAGTGGAGCGCGATCTCGCGCGGCCCGTCGAAACCCATCCCCTCCTGCTGACGATATGCGCTCGTCCGGCGCAGTAAGAGCAACACGACGCCCGCCAGCATCAGCACCGCGCCGAAACGGTAACGACGCGGCGCGAGCCTCAACGTCGCGGCGAAACAGAACTCGGCCGCGCGAATCAGACGACGCCCGCGCTCAGGCTCGACGCCTGTCTCCTCGCGAGGCGCGTCCGTCCCCGCGTACCTGTTTTGCTTTATCGTCGATTCGACCAAGCAGACTCCGACAGTCGTTAACCGATGTGATATTCAGTCGGATGAGTGAGGTCACTGACGAGGGGGGCTCGGACAAGACCGCACGAACTCTCTTCATGAAAAAATCATTAAATACGTTGTGATGGACAGTATAACCTCTGCGACTGCCCCGCGCATAACGGCCCGCGCGACGCTCGGCGGCGACTTGAAACTGAAACCTTTCCGTCAAACACCGAGCGCCTGCTCGATGTCGGCAATCACGTCCTCGACCTCTTCGATCCCGACCGAGATGCGGACCAGCCCGTCGGCTATCCCAAGCCGCCGACGCCGCGCCGGTGCGACCTCGCGGTGCGAAGAGGTGGCGGGGTGGAGCACGCCCGTGAAAACGTCGCCGAGGCTCGTGGAGCGCACGCACAAGGTGAGCGCGTCCATGAAACGGAAGGCCGCGTCGAAGGTGTCTTCGGCCAGTTCGATTGCCACGAGCGCGCCCGCGTGCGGCGAACGCAGCGTGCGGCGCAGAACTTCGACGGCTTCGGGCTCTGTGCTTAATTGCGGGAAGTGTACGCGCGCGACGCGCGGGTGCGCGGCGAGCCTTTCGGCGAGCCTCCGCGCGTTGGAGCACTGGCGGTCGAGCCGCACGGCCAGCGTCTTCAAGCCGCGCAGAACTTCGTGCGCCTCCCAGACGCCGAGCACGCCGCCGACCAGTTTCATCACGCCGACGAGCGCCGCCGCGTCCGACCCGTCGCGCGAGACGACGAGGCCGCCCATCACGTCCGCGTGCCCGCCGAGATACTTCGTGGCGCTGTGCACGACGAGGTCGGCCCCGTGCTCCAGCGGCCGGCAGAGGTAGGGCGACGCGAAGGTGTTATCGACCACGAGGCGCGCGCCCGCCTCGCGCGCGATGTCCGCGCAGGCGTCGATGTCGCAGACCTTCAGCAACGGGTTAGAAATTGTCTCGGCGAGCAGCACGCGCGGCCGCGCCTCGCGCGCCTTCTCGCGCAACTCGTCGGGGCGCGTGAAGTCTGCCGTCACGGTGTTGACGCCGAACGAGCCGAAGACCGTGTAGAGCAGTTCGGTCGTCGCGCCGTAGAGGTCTTGCGAGGCGAGGACGGTCGAGCCCGGCTGAAGCTCGCAGGCGAAGAGCGCGGCGTGCAGCGCGGCCATCCCCGTCGCATACGCGCACGCGGCCGCGCCCCCTTCGAGCACGCGTATGGCCTCCTCCAACGCACCGGTCGTCGGGTTGCCGTAACGCGTATAGACGTAGCCCGCGTCCTCGCCCGAGAAGACGCGGTCAACCTCCGCCATTGAATTGTATGTAAACGTGGAGGTCGCGTAGATGGGGGTTGAGACGGGCAGGCCGCGCGGCGGCGGCTGCCGCTCGCCCGCGTGGACGAGCTTGGTCGTGATGTCCCGGCCTTCGAGTTGTTGACTCATAAACGAAAACTCCCGCGCTAAGGAAGGCGCAGGAGCTTGAAAGTTTCCCGTTCGGTCCCTTAGCAGTTTTTAACGTGGAGCAAGTCTCGCGAAATCGCCACGGTCTAAACAGCTACACGATAGAGCCGCCGCGCCGTCGAGTCAAATAGAAAAATCTTCATCGACGTATGAAGCGATGACACACGTTTCAGTTTATCCCGCGATAAAAATTATTTCTTTGACTGGCGGCGCCGCGTGCCGTAGAGTGCTGGCTTCATGCTGACCGTTTCGTATATGGCGATGTGTTGTTGTCCGCGCGCATTCACGTAGCGCGAGGCACTCGTCGTATACCGTGGCGATTTCGAGTGACTTGCTCCACGTTAAAAACTGCTAAGGAACAGTAGTCAGGCATTCCAGGCTCCTGCGCTTCTCCTTAGCGCGGGAGCTTTTGTTTATGGAGAACATTGAGCTTGAACGGCGGCGGCTCCCCTCGCGCTTCGACGTTGAAGAACTGTTGCTACAAGGAGTGACGGATGAGCACGAACATCGAACCGACATTTGAGGGCGACTGTACGTTCGCACGGGACCAGGTGTTCCGGGTGAGCGGCGGCGAGTTGAGCCCCTTGACGCTGCGTTACGCGACGTACGGCACGCTCAACGTTAAGCGGGACAACGCGGTCCTCGTCTGTCACGCGCTCTCGGGCTCGGCGCGCGTCGCGGACTGGTGGCCGGAGCTGTTCGGGGCGGGGCTTCCGTTCGACACGAACCGCTACTGCGTCATCGGCGTCAACGTCGTCGGCTCGTGCTACGGCTCGACGGGGCCGCGCTCAACGAACGAGCGGACGGGCAAGCCATACGGCGGCGACTTCCCGCTGGTGTCAATCAGCGACATCGTGCGCGCGCAGTCGATACTGCTCGCGCGTCTCGGCGTCGAGCGTCTGCACGCGGTCGTGGGCGGGTCAATCGGCGGGATGCAGGCGTTGCAGTGGGCGGTCGATTTCCCCGAACGTGTCGAGAGGTGCGTGGCGGTCGGCGCGGCGCCGCTGCCCGCGCTGGGTCTCGCGCTCAACCACTTACAGCGGCAGGCCATCATCAACGACCCGCTGTGGCGCGGCGGGCACTACGCGGAGACCGCGCCGCCCAGAGAGGGGCTGGCGCTCGCGCGCGGCATCGCGATGTGCTCTTACAAGTCTGCCGAGTTATTCGACGAGCGATTCGCGCGCAACCCAGACCGCGCGGGCGAGGACCCGGGCCGCTCGCTCGGCGAGCGCTTCGACGTTGCTGGATATTTAGACCACCAGGGTCGGACGTTCACGCGCCGCTTCGACGCCAACTCCTACCTCATCCTCTCGAAGGCGATGGACACCTTCGACCTCGCGCGCGGCTACGCGTCCGAAGAGGCCGCGCTCCGTCGCATACGCGCCCGCGTGCTGCTCGTCGGCATCACCTCGGACTGGCTCTTTCCTTCTAATGAAGTTCTTGCGCTGGCGCGGCGGATGTCCACGGCCGGCGTCAACAGCCACTACGAAGAGTTGGAGTCTGCGCACGGGCACGACGGCTTTCTCGCCGACGCGGACCTGCTCGCGCCGCTCATCTACAAGGCGCTATCGGAGGAAGTGGCCCGCGCGGCGCGGCACGCCGCGTAAGTTAACGATGAAGTAGGAACGCTGAACGATGAACTGTAGGCCCGTGCTGTTAGTTCATCGTTCAGCGTTCCTACCTCATCGTTATGTTTAGAGGGCCGCTTCGCCGCGTTCGCCGGTGCGGATGCGGACCACGTCGTTGAGCGGGGTGACGAAGATTTTGCCGTCGCCGAACTTGCCCGTGCGCGCGGTCCTGATGATGGCCTGGACGACGAACTCTTCGATGTCGTCGGGGATGATGACTTCGATCTTGGCTTTGGGGACGAACTCGATCTGGTACTCCGCGCCGCGATAGGTCTCGGTGTGCCCGCGCTGCCTCCCGTAGCCCTGCACCTCGCTGACGGTCATGCCGATGACGTTGACCTCCTGGAGGGCGTTCTTCACCGCGTCGAGCAGGTGCGGCCTCACGATGGCTTCGACTTTTTTCATCCTGATCTCCTCAAGGGTTGGGTTGTGGGGATGGCGGCGCGCCCGCCGTTCGCGGACGTAATGTGTTCGGAGAGCGCCGTCTCGGCGGCGCGGGACGCGGGCTCTGCGAGCTTCGACCCTCCGGCGTCGGTCACGTAGAACACGTCGAGGGCGTCGCTCTTCTCCGTCGCTATCTTAGCGCACACGATGTCGAGGCCGAGACCGGCGAGCGCGCTCGCTATCTTATAAGCGAGCCCCGGCTCGTCGAGCGCGCGCACCTCGATCAACGTCGAAGAGGGCGAAGCCTCGTTGTCGCAGACGACGTGCGGCAGGTTGCGTCGTCGCGCCTGCACCTGCGCGGTTCTGCGGCGCGGCGCGTTGTGCGTGCGCCAGCGTTCGACCGATGCACTCACGTCCGTCTCACCGCGTATGGCCGCGCGCAGAGCGCGCTCAATGGCGGCATGTCGGTACTCCTCTACGGTCTGTCCGGTGGCGGCTGAACGTAACGCGAACACGTCGATGGCGACGCCGTCGTCGCGCGTGTTGACCTCGGCGGCCAGAATCTCGACGCCCTGCGCGGCGAGCGTGCCCGCGATGTCCGCGAAGAGCCCGTGGCGGTCGCGCGCGCAGACGGTGAGCAGCGTGGTCGTGTCGTCGCTCTTCCAACGACGACAGAAGGCGTCCTCGCCGAGCTTAGAGATGAGGCGCAGGTGCTCGGCCGCCTCGTCGGGCCGCGTCGTGCGCCGGTAACGTTCGGGCAGGAGCGCGAGGTGTCGCTCGACCTCGCTCGGCGGCAACTCGTCCGCGAGCGCGGCCACGACCCGCTCCTTGTACGAAGCGAGTTCCTGCGTCTCGTCGGCCGGTGCCTCGACCGCCGTCAGGTGTGAACGTGCCTTCTGATAAAGCTCACGCAGCAGCGCGCCCTTCCACTCGCTCCACACGCCGGGGCCGACCGCGTTGAGGTCCGCGTAGGTCAACAGCAGCAGCATGTTCAGCGCGTCGGGCGAGCCAACCTCCGCCGCGAACTCCTTCGCGACGCGCGGCTCCGAGAGGTCGCGACGGAAAGCGGTCTGCGCCATCGCGACGTGCAGCCTTACGAGCAGCACGACCTTCGCGGCCGACTCCGGCGTTAGCCGCAGCCGTCGGCAGATGCGCTCCGCGATCTTCACCCCGCGCGGGATGTGCCCGCGCCCGCGCCCCTTGCCGATGTCGTGCAGCAAGACTGAAAGATAGAGGAGCGCAGGGTCTTCAATCTCATCAAAGACCGAGCGCAGAGGCGCGCGCGCGAGGTCGGTAGCGGCATGTAGTTCGTCGAGCGCCTCGACCGCTTTGAGCGTGTGTTCGTCGATGGTGTAGTGATGATATTGGTCGTGTTGGATGAGCAGACTGATGCGCCCGAACTCCGGCAGGTAGCGACGCAGGAACCCGACCTCGTTCATCATCCGCAGCGTGCGGCCGGCGCGGCCACGGCGGCGGAGGATTTTGAGGAACGAGTTCGCGGTCTCGGCCGACTCGCGGAAGTCGCGGTCAACAGCAACGACGCTCCGTCCCAAGGCGTCGCGCAAGCCCTGACTGAAGGGCACGTCCGCGGCCTGCGCGAGCGTGAAGGCGTCCAAGACGAGCAGCGGGTTGTTCCTCAACTCCTGCCAGCCGTCCTGGAACCAGAGGCGGCCGTCGGCGACGTGAAACGTCTCGCCCGCGCGGCCGGGCCGCGTCCTCGTGAACCAACGACGCGCGGGACCCGCAGGCTCGTGTACGCGCGCGAGGAGCGACTCGCCGAAGTGGTGCAGCTCGCGCGCGCGCCGGTAGTAGTCGCGCATGAAACGTTCGGAGGCGAGCAGGTCCGGCCCCGACTCGTAACCGAACTCTTCGGCGAGCGCGGGCTGTAGGTCGAGCGCGAGCCGGTCGGTCTTGCGACCCGAAAGGACGTGCGCCGTGTGCCGCACGCGCCAGAGAAAGTCGTAGGCGCGCTCGGCGCTCTTCTGTTCGGCCCTGTTGATGAGGTCGCCCGCGCACAGCTCTTCGAGCGTGCGGAGGCCGGTCTTGACCTGCGCCGCCCACAGCGCGGTCTGTAGGTCGCGCAGGCCGCCCGCGCTCTCCTTCACGTTCGGCTCCTGTAGACAGACCGACGCGCCGAACTTGGCGTAACGCTCGTCGCGCTCGTACCTGAGCGCCGCGAGAAACTCTTCCGTATGTTTGCGCCGCTCGCGCTCAAGCGTCGCGCGCAGAGAGTCGAGCAGCCCTCGGTTGCCCGCGAGCAGGCGCGTCGAGAGCAGCGAGGTCATGAGGTGCGGGTCTTCGCGCGCGGCGGCGGTCGCCTCGGCCACTGTGCGGAAGCTGTGGCCGATGGTGAGGCCCGTGTCCCAGAGGAGGCGCAGCACGCCCTCGACGAGCCCGCGCGCCTGCGTCGCGCGCCGCCCCGCGTGGAGGAAGAGAATGTCGAGGTCGGAGAAGGGAGCCAGTTCGCCGCGACCGTAGCCGCCGACCGCGACCATCGCGCAACCGTCCGGCGTCGCGCCGCTGCCTTCGCCCTGCCGCGTCGCCGCGCGGAAGGCGGAGTCGGCCACAAGGTCGAGCACGAAGCCGCGCGCCGCTGCCGTCTGGACGCCCGTCGCCCCGAGGCGGAGGCCGATGCGCAGGCGCCGCTCCTCGACCTTGATGAAGGCGCGGAAGAGACCGGCCAGCTCCGCGCCGCCCGTGAGGCGCTCGCTCGCGGCGAGCCGCGTCGCGGCGTGCGCCAGCACCTTGCCGCGGTGCGTCCGCGTGCGGGAAAGCTCTGTCTCGCTTATCGCCATTTAAGTCGGAAGTACGCCGCCGAAAGGAATTTGAGCACTCGCAGAAGCAGCAACCTTCGTTCCGCGCTGTACATTTCAAATGACCACGGACAGACCGTCGTTCATTGAACTTTCAACGACCGTCCGCGCTTCGTCAAGAAGTCGCGTTGACATTTTTGTCGTGATGCTTGAGAGCGGGTGCAAGAATGTAACCGCGCGCGAGCGTCGCACGCCGTGAGGTTGTTGACTGTTGCACTGTTATTCGGCCCTCACGTCGTCCACGCCCTCCTCAATCACTTCTTACGTTTTTCAAACCACGACATTCACCCTTCAAAACAACCACGTCAACGCACGTCGAACGTTTTTGTCTTCGTCTTCCGCCGCATGAAACAAAACTGTCGTTGAATCAAGTCCTCATACACGCTCAACAAATCTCGCTGCTCGAACTGAATTGGTACCAAGTACGTCTCCTGCCCGCACTTACCTCCGAGACTTGAGTCACGGACGGCGGTTGGCACGGAAGTTGTCAATGCTGCGCGCAAAGATGAACTGACCGTGCGGCGTCGGCTTCTATTCATGCCGGCCCGACGGCCTCACTATCTCTACAGCCGAAAACGATAAAGGAGACTCAAGTTGATGAAGCCCCTGCACAAGAGACTTGTAATGTTCGCCGCGCCTTTGTGCGTCGCGCTCTCGGCCGTCAACGCTTTGGCGCAGGCCACGGCGGAGGCGAGCGCCGACGAGCGATTGGCGAAACTGGAGGCGGCGGCCGCGAGCGCGCAGTCGGCCGGCGATAACGCGTGGATGCTGACGTGCGCCGCGCTCGTCCTGATGATGACGGGGCCGGGGCTCGCGCTCTTTTACGGAGGGCGCGTCCGCAGGAAGAACGTGCTCTCGACGATGATGCAGAGCTTCGCCCTGATGGCGGTCGTCACGGTGCTGTGGGCGGTCTACGGCTACAGCGTCGCCTTCGCCGAAGGGACGCCGTTCTTCGGCAACCTCGGTTACCTGTTCCTGAAGGGCGTGGGCGCCGCGCCGAACGCGGACTACGCGGCGACGATCCCGCAGCAGACCTTCATGGTCTATCAACTGATGTTCGCCATCATCACGCCCGCGCTCATCACGGGCGCGTTCGCCGAGCGCATCAAGTTCAGCGCGATGCTGCTCTTCACGGTGCTGTGGGCGACCGTCGTCTATTTCCCACTGGCGCACATGGTCTGGGGTAAGGGCGGTTACTTCAACGCGGCGCTCGGCGGCACCGTCCCCGCGCTCGACTTCGCGGGCGGCACGGTCGTCCACATCTCTTCAGGCTTCTCGGCGCTCGTCTGCGCGCTCTACCTGGGCAAGCGTCTGGGGTTCCCGCAGACCCCGATGGTGCCGCACAACCTGGTGTTGAGCGTCATCGGCGCGTGCATGCTGTGGGTTGGGTGGTTCGGCTTCAACGCGGGGAGCGCGCTGTCGGCCGGGAGCCTTGCGACGAGCGCGTTCGTGGCGACGCACTTCGCGGCGGCGGCGGCGGCGCTCGGATGGATGCTCGGCGAGTGGGTGCGGCAGGGTAAGCCGACGGTGCTCGGGGCCATCTCGGGCGCGGTGGCGGGGCTGGTCGGCATCACGCCGGCGGCCGGGTTCGTCTCGCCGATGTCGGCGCTCGCCGTCGGGTTCATCGCGGGGCTGGTCTGCTTCGTCATGGTGACGGAGTTGAAGAAGCGACTGGGTTACGACGACTCGCTCGACGCCTTCGGCGTGCACGGCGCGGGCGGGACGGTCGGTGCGCTGCTGACGGGCGTCTTCGCCACGAGCGCCGTCAACCCCATCTTCAAGGACGCGGCGGGGAACGCGCTCCCGGTCGGTCTCATCGACGGCAACTCGGGGCAGGTGGTTAACCAACTGATCGCCGTCGGCATCACCATCGGCCTCTCGCTCGTGGCGACGTTCGTCATCCTGAAGATTGTTGACCTGCTGGTCGGCGTCCGCGTCAGCGAGGATGATGAACTGCGCGGGCTCGACCTCAGTCAACACAGCGAAGAGGCGTACAACGTGGAGCTGGGAGGGCTGCCGCTCGGCATCACGCACGAATCAGGGCTGGTGTCGAGCGCCCCGGCCGCCAGCCTCGCCGGGGAATAACGAAACCAACCACAAAACAACATGGCCTACCCGTCTCAGCTTTGCAGGCGCGCGACGGATAGGCCACTGAGATCGTCCCTCTCGGAGACGATGCGGAGCAAAGTTACAGCATGCTCAGATTGAAATCAATCGCGGCGGCGCTCGGCGTCGCGTGCGCGTTCACGCTCTTTGAAAGCCGTTCGGCGCGGGCACAGTCAACCCTCTTCAACATCCCTTCGACCGATGTCGTGGCGGAGAAACACGTCTACCTTGAGTTCGACTTCATCAGCCACTTCGAGTCGCACGCCGACGGAGGCTTTCAGGCTTACGTCCCGCGCGCGGTCTTCGGCATGGGCAAGAATTTGGAGGTCGGCGTCAACGTCGCCTTCCTCGACGCGGAGGCGCCGGACCAGCCCGTCGAGTTGCAGCCGAACGTCAAGTACCGTTTCTACAACAACGAGGAGAACGGCGTCGCGGCCTCGGCCGGCGGCATCCTCTACACGCCCATCGCCAACCGCGACGGCGTTGACACCTTCGGCCTGCTCTACACCGTCGTCAGCAAGAAGGTGAAGGGCACTTATGGGCCGCGCATCACGGGCGGGGGCTACGGTCTGGTCGGCCGCGCCAACGGCAACGGGAGCGAGGGCGGGGCCATCGTCGGCTACGAGCAGCCCGTCCACAAGCGCGTCAGCTTCGTGGCCGACTGGCTGAGCGGCAAGAACCGTTTCGGCTACCTGACGCCGGGCTTCTCCGTCGCGCTCCCGCGTTCGAGCGCGCTCTACGCGGGCTACAGCGTCGGCAACTTCGGGCGCAAGAACAACGCGCTCTTCGTCTACTACGGCATCACCTTCTGATGCCCAACCTTTGATTGAGGAACTATTGATATGAGCGTGAAGAGCCTTCTTAAATTCGCGGACGACGAAGGCGCGGCCTACGTCAACGTTCGCTTCACCGACCTCGTCGGCGCGTGGCATCACCTGACCTTCCCCATCGAAGAGCTTTCCGAGAAGTCGTTCGAGGAAGGCTTCGGCTTCGACGGCTCAAGCCTTCGCGGCTGGGCCTCCATCCACGAGTCGGACATGCTGCTCGTGCCAGACCCCTACCGCTACTGGCTCGACCCCTTCATGGCGGACAAGACGCTGTGTCTCGTCGCGGACGTGGTGGACCCCATCACGAAAGAGGGCTACTGGCTCGACCCGCGCGGCGTGGCCCGCCGCGCCGAGAGCTACCTGAAGTTCACAGGCATCGCCGACACGGCCAACTTCGGCCCCGAGGCGGAGTTCTTCGTCTTCGACGACGTGCGCTTCCACAACGACCCGAACACCGCCGGCTTCTCGCTCGACCACCCCGAAGCCACCTGGAACAGCAAAGGTAAAGACGGCGCCCCGAGTCTCGGCTATCACATCCGCAACAAGGAGGGCTACGTCCCCCTGCCGCCGCTCGACACGTTGCAGGACTTCCGCGCGGAGGTCGCGAACGAGCTGAAGAAGGCCGGCATACAGGTCGAGTGCCACCACCACGAAGTCGCGACCGCCGGCCAGTGCGAGATCGACTTCCGCTACTCGACGCTGTTGGGAACGGCCGACAACCTGCAAATCTTCAAGTACACCGTGCGCAACGTCGCGCGCCGCCACGGCAAGGGAGCGACGTTCATGCCGAAGCCGCTCTATGGCGACAACGGCAGCGGCATGCACTGCCACCAGAGTCTCTGGAAGAACGAGAAGCCCCTGTTCGCGGGCGACGGCTACGCCGGTCTGTCCGACACTGCGCGCTGGTACATCGGTGGGTTGTTGAAGCACGCGGCGGCCATCATCGCCTTCGCCGCTCCGACGACGAACAGCTATAAACGACTCGTCCCGGGTTTCGAGGCTCCCGTTAACCTCGCGTACTCGGCGCGGAACCGCTCGGCCGCCATCCGTATCCCGATGTTCTCGACCAACCCCAAACTGAAGCGTTTGGAGTTTCGCCCGCCCGACCCTTCGTGCAACCCTTACCTCGCCTTCTCGGCGATGGTGCTCGCGGGGCTCGACGGCATCCAGAACAAACTCGACCCGGGCGAGCCGCTCGACAAGGACATCTACGACCTCGCGCCGGAGCAGTTGAAGGACGTGCCGTCGCTCCCCGGCTCGCTCGACGAATCGCTCGCGGCGCTCGAAGCAGACCACGAGTTCCTCCTCAAGGGCGAGGTTTTCACGCCGCAACTCATCGACCGCTGGATCACCTACAAGCGCGACAAGGAGATTCAGCCGCTCCGCATGCGCCCGCACCCGTACGAGTTCGGCATGTACTTCGACATCTAAAAGTAGAATTAACCACGGAGACACGGCTGGTTGAGTTATGTCTCAACCAGCCGTGTCTTTGTGTCTCCGTGGATAACGGTCGGATTTATAGGTCCCTAAAAATAATCAATTTTTCAAGCCGCGCCGGAAGCGTTAGTGTGAACGTTCCGCCCTCCGTCGGGCGAGTCTCAAACAACGCTGGGAGGTGTCCGCGATGGTTGCTTCGTTTACCGCGACCGAAAGTTTCCCCGTGGCTTCGCGCGTGGCGCGGATGTCCGCGTCGAAGACGATGGCGGTGACGGCGCTGGCCGAGCAGTTGCGCCGCACGGGGGCGGACGTGCTCGACCTCGGCGCGGGCGAGCCGGACTTCCCGACGCCCGAGAACGTCCGCCGCGCGGCCCACGTCGCGGCCGAGGGCGGTCACACAAAGTACACGGCCGCCGCCGGCACGCTCCGGCTCAGACGCGCCATCCTTGAGCGTTACGCCGCCGACTACGGCGCGAGCTACGAGACTTCGGAGGTCATCGCGGGGGCGGGCGCGAAGCAGGTCATCTTCAACGCGTTGGCGACCGTGGTCGAGCCCGGCGACGACGTGCTCGTGCCGAAGCCTTACTGGGTGACGTTCCCCGAGGCGATCACCTTCGCGGGCGGCAACTCCGTCTGGGTCGAGACCGAGCGCGACGGCTTCCGTCTCACGGCCGAGGCGGTCGAGCGCGCCATCACGCCGCGCTCGAAACTGCTCATCGTCAACTCGCCGTCGAACCCGTCGGGGCTGGTCGTGCCGCCCGAAGAGTTTGAGCGCATCGTGGCGTTGGCCGTCGGCCGTGGGCTGTGGGTCATCTCGGACGAGTGTTACGACCGTTTCGTCTACGCGCCCGCCGAGCCCTACTCCGCGGCGCAACTGCCGGAGGAACTGCGCCGCCGCGTGCTCGTGGCCGGCTCGCTGTCGAAGACGTACGCGATGACCGGGTGGCGCATCGGCTACGCGCTCGGGCCGCGCGCGTGGGTTGATGCGATGGCGTGCTTACAGAGTCACTCTACGTCGAACCCTTCGTCCGTCTCGCAGGAGGCAGCGGTCGAGGCGCTGACCGGCCCGCAGGATTCGGTCGCGCTGATGCTCGACGCATACCGCGAGCGTCGCGACTGGCTCGTCCCCGCGCTCGACGCGCTGCCCGGCGTGACCTGCGCGACGCCGGACGGCGCCTTCTACGCCTTCCCCTGCATCAGGGGCGTGCTCGGCAACAGGTGCCTCACGTCGGAAGAGCTTGCGACTTATCTTCTGGAGGAGGCGCACGTGGCCGTCACCCCCGGCGAGGCGTTCGGCGCCCCCGGCTACCTGCGCGTCTCTTACGCGACCTCGCTCGACGTGCTGCGCCGCGCGGTCGAACGCATCAGCAAGGCCCTCAAGGAGTGCACGCCGGGGACCGACTCCTGGGCCGTTTAAAACCACACAGATACAGAGGCACGGCTTTGAAGAGATAACTCAACAGGCCGTGCCTCCGTGTCTGTGTGATTAATCTTCTACCGGTCGCACTCAAGCGCGACCTGCTTAAGAAGCGTCTACCTGGGCCGTCCCTTCAAGACTCTGAGCCCGTAGAGCGCGCCGGCCGTGTTGTCTGGGTGCGGCCGGAAGCGCACCTCGACCCTCTGCTTGCCGCGCGTCAACTCGTGCGGGATGGCGTACGTCAACTCGAAGAACTCGCCCGGCCGGTCGCGGTTCAACGTCTGCGTCGCGATGACACGCCCTTCGACGAGAATGTCGAAAGTGCGCTTGCCTCTCTCGTCGCCCCAGAAAGTGCAGAGCAACTCGACGGGCTCGTCGGGCGTGACCCTGACGTTAAAAGAGAACCAGCCGCCGGGGCGCGCGTAACGGAACTTGCGTCCCTGCCAGTCGCCCGTCGCGGTCTGCTCGCCGCCCTGCCCGTGGTCTATCTCCGACTGCTGCTCGCCCGGCCTGTATTCGTCAACCGTGCGCGCGTCGAGCGCCGCGCGCCGCGCCGCCTCCTCGGCCATCGACGCGCGGCGCGTCTCGTACTGCGCGGGCGTCAACACGTCCCAGTAGACGTTGTAATAGTCGTAAAAGATTTCGTTGAACGGCCGCAGCGTCACGGCCCGGGGCCGCGCCGCGCTCGCCGCGATGCTGAACGCAAGCTCACTGCCGCCCACGCGACGCACGGAGGCCGCGAGGTCCGACGTGCGCGGCACGAGCACGGGAACCTCCGCGACGGGGCGGTGGAAGTTATCCCACTGCTCGACGGCGTAGGGCACCGTCTCGCCCGAGGGCACGCGCCCGAGATCGCCCGCGAGCACCAGTGGGCCGTAAAGGAACGCGACCTTGTTGGGGTCGTCCGGCATCGACTCGGTGCGCACGGTCAGAGGCAGCGTCACTTGCAGCACGTCGCCCGCGCGCCAGGTGCGTTTGACCTCTGCGTAGCCGCCGGGCGCGGACTCGGCGCGCAGCGGCCTCCCGTTCAGACGAAAGCGCAGCCCGCCGGCGGCCCACTTCGGCGTCCTGATTTTGAGGCTGAGCGGCAGCGGCCTCTTCGGCGTGAAGCGCAACTCGACGCGGCCACCGCGCGGGTACGCGGTCTGCTGAACTAATGTCAGACCCTTCTCCTCCCAATCGAGCCGCGAGGGGATGAAGAGGTTGACGTAGAGCGCGTCGGCGGAGTGAAAGTAGATCGAATCGTTGTACTTCGTGTGGTTCTCCATCCCCGACCCGACGCAGCACCAGAACGAGTCGTCGGGCGTCGAGTAGGTCTTGAAGTGGCCCGGTTTGAGAGACACGAAGTAGGCGAACATGCCGCGCCTTGGCTCCTGCGAACCGAGGATGTGGTTGTAGAGCGCGCGCTCGTAGAAGTCGAAATACTCCGCCGACGGCCGCCACGCGAAGAGGTGGCGCGTGAGCTTGAGCATGTTGTAGGTGTTGCACGATTCGGCCGTCGCCGGGCCGAGCCGTTCGGCGAGGTCGTCGGGCCGGCCGAAGTGCTCGTTCTCGCTGTTGCCGCCGATGACGTACGAATGATGACGCGCGACCGTCTCCCAGAAGTTCTCCGCGACGCGACGGCCGCCCGCGTCGCCGGCCACCTCGTAGAGCCGCGCCTCGCCGATGACTTTGGGAATCTGCGTGTTGGCGTGTTTGCCCGCCAACTCGTCGCGCCCTTCGGCGAGCGGCTGCATGATCTCCTCGTGATGGAAGCGGCGCGCGGCGTCGAGGTATTTTCGCTCGCCCGTCAGCGCGTAGATGTCCGCGAGCGTCTCGCTCATGCCGCCGTGCTCGACGCGCAGCATCGACTGGCGTTGCTCTTCGTTGAGTGGCCGCGTCACCTCTTCGACCCAGTCGGCGAGTTTGAGCGTGACTTCACGGGCCTGTTCGTTCCCCACCAACATCCACGCGTCTTTCAGCCCGGCGAGCACCTTGTGCTGCGTGTACCAGGGCACCCACGCGCCGCCCTTGAAGTTGAACGCGCCCTGCACCTCGACCCTGCCTTCACGAAAGCCGCGCAGCGTCGCCAGCTCAAGCGGCGGCAGCGCGCCGACGTAGCCGTCGCCGTACGCGCGCTGGCACTCGGCCATCTCGCGCACGACGTATGCGATGCGCTCGCGGAAGCGCGCGTCACCCGTCGCGGCATACTGCTGCGAGAGCGCCGTCAGGTAGTGCCCGAGCGTGTGGCCGGCGATGCCCTTCGACTCCCAACCGCCGTACAGCGCGCCCTTCGGGTTCAGGCCCGCGTACTTGCGCGTGTTGTGCAACAGGCGGTCGGCGTCGAGCCCGAGCAGGTACTTCGCGTTGCGCTCCATCGCCGCCCTGAAAGGGCCTGGCAGTAGTTGGACCTGCCGCAGCGCGAAGGGCTCGACCGTCGGAGTTGAAGCGGAGTCGGTGCTTGAGTTTGAAATTTGAGGCGGGACGGACTTCCCGGGCAGTGGGCCTGACTGAGGTCTGATTGCGCCCGCGCACGCGACGAGCAGCACGAAGATTTTGAAGGGCACGACCCATCCGCGTGAAGCGCCGCGCAGGGTCTTCATCCTTAAATCTCTCCCGCCCATAGCTCTCTCGACCGGCGACGAATTATGTTGACGTTGATAACAAGAGCCCCGCCGACGCTTGCAGGCGCCCGCGGGGCTCCGTTCACAACACAACTCCTGCCGCGTGACGCGCAGAAGATGCATCGCTTGGCGGCACGCATCTTAGCGCAAAGACGCCGGTTCAACAATACCCAAAAAAGGAATTCTTCAATTCCCCCCATACTCGCGCGGCCGCGAGAAACCTGTCCGGGGGCCTGTTAACGCGCGCGGCCGAGGGCGCGTCTATAACGTGTGCAAGGGTCAAAAGCGTTCGCGGCCCTTCTCCAACAAACCAACACGTCAGGGGGCTTGAACCTTATGAAACTGCCGGCGCGCGTGAGGCCGTGCCTTGCGCTCACACTGCTCCTCGCCATCAACGCCGCCGTGGGCGGACAGGAGCCGGGTCTACAGCGGCCCCCGGGCCTCGACAGGTACGAGGCGCAGGCCACCGACTCGGTCGAGATCACCGTTGACGAGCGCGTGCTCCGCGTGGCCTCCAAGGCGCTGTCCGAGAGCAAGCCGCAGGAGAAGGCCGTCAAGGCGCTGCTCGCGGGGCTGAAGGGCGTCTACGTCCGCGCATACACGTTCGACCGCGACAACGTCTACGAACCGTCGGAAGTCGAGGCGCTGCGTTCGCGTTTCAAGACGCCGGAGTGGTCGCGCATCGTCGGCGTGCGCAGCAAGAAGTACGGCGACAACGTCGATGTCTTCCTCGCCTCTGCGGGCGAGCAACTGAAGGGGGTCGCGGTGGTCGTCGCCGCGCCGCGCGAGCTGGTCTACGTCCACGTCTCGGGCGACATCGACCTCGATAAGCTGCGTGAGCTTGAGGGCCGCTTCAGCGTGCCCCGGCTCGAACTCTACAGGGCGGGGAAGGAGTGAGCCGGCATGACTCGTCTAAGATTCTTCGCGCGCGCGGCGGGCGTTCTGTCGTTGCTGGTATTGGTCTCCGCGCCCGTCGCCGCAAGAACCGACGACTTTGACGCCGTCGTCAAGAACGTGCGCGCGGCCTGCGGCGGCAAACGCGTGCGCATCCCTTTCCTCGGGCTGGCTAGTTTCGCGACGAAGCTCGTGCGCCCGGCCGGCGTCAAGAGTTTTAAGCTGGCCGTCTTCGAGGACGTGACGCGGGGCGGGGACGTGTCTGGGCTCAGTGAAGCCATCGGGCGTTCGCTCGGGCCGGAGTGGCGTCCGCTCGTGCGCGTGCGCGCCGGCCGTGGCGCGGAGCAGACACACGTCTACATCAGGGAGGCGGGCAACCACCTCAAGCTGATGATCGTGACGCTCGACGGCGACCAGGCGACCGTCATCCGCGCGAAGGTGAACCCCGAAGCACTCGCCAAGTTCGCGCGCGACCCGAAGCTGCTCGGCGTCTCATTGAGAGGGGGAGAGTAGGTCGGACTGTTAACGACACGACGCCTCTCTCCAAAGGCTTAACACACGAAAGAGTCGCCGCCGGCATGCGAATCGGCGGCGACTCTTTTCGTTGTGACAGTGCCCAGAACGTGTGGGACAGACAGTGACGAGTGACGTAATAGATAAAATCCATTGCTTCTAACCCGCCGAGAATTCTTCGGAACCTTACAACCTTCTCGCCGTATTCAGAGTGTCTGCTCCTGTTGACATTCTATACGAGAAGAGACGATTATCTGCTACAGACAATCTGTAGGAGGGTGCAGTGGCAGGACAGAAAATCGACCAAATGGACCTGTTGCAGGGGACGCTCCACCTGCTGGTCTTGAAGGCGCTCGCGCTCGGCCCGCTCCACGGGCTGGGCGTCTCGGGCCGCATTGAACAGATCACGAAGGGCGCTTTCGTCGTCAAGCCCGGCTCGCTGTTCCCGGCCTTACACCGGATGGAGCAGGCGGGCTGGCTGGACTCATCCTGGGGCGAGTCGGAGAACAAGCGGCGGGCCAAGTACTACCGGCTCACCAGGGCGGGACGGCGCCAGTTGGAAGTTGAGACCGAGGACTGGAAGCGAATCTCCGTCGCCATCACGAGCGCCCTCAAGGCAACTTAGAGTGAATTAACGATGCCTTTCATGCCACGCCTGGACAGTCTCAGGCGCAGCCTCTTCGACCGCGAGCGTCTCGACCGGGACCTCGCAGAGGAGCTGGATGCGTATCTGGAGATGTTGGTCGAGGCGAAGATGGCCGAAGGACTCAAGCCTGTAGAGGCGCGGCGCGCGGCGCTGATCGAACTCGGCGGGATGGATCAGGTCAAAGAGAGGGTGAGGGAGGTCAGGGTGGGACATTTCTTAGGAACCGTGTGGCAGGACATGCGCTACGGCGTGCGGACGCTAATCAAGAGCCCGGCCTTCACCGTCGTGGCCGTGCTGTCGCTCGCGCTCGGCATCGGCGCCAACACAGCCATCTTCAGCGTCGTCAACGGCATTCTGCTCAGGCCGCTGCCGTACCCGGAGGCCGAGCGCATCGTCGCGGTCTGGCACACGCCGCCGCAGGACAGCTTTCCGGGCATGAAGAGGTTCTCCGTGTCGCCGGGGAACTACCTCGACTGGAAGGAGCAGAGCCGCGCCTTCGAGCAGATGGCGATCTACGGTTATGCCGGCCTCAGTTTGAGCGGCGGCAACGGCGACCCCGTGCCCGTGACGGGCGCGGCCGTCTCCTCCGACTTCTTTTCGGTCCTGCGCACAGAGGCGTTCAAGGGTCGTACCTTCTCGCCTGATGAAGAGCAAATTGGGCGCGACCAGGTGGTCGTCCTCGGCAACGGGCTGTGGCGTCGCGCCTTCGGCGCGGACCCGAATCTGGTCGGCCGGACGGTGAACCTTAACAGCCGCAGTTTCACCGTCGTCGGAATCATGCCCGCAGGTTTCGAGTTCCCGCAGGAGGCAGAGCTGTGGGTGCCTCTGGCGTGGGACGCGGAGGAGCGGCAGACACGCGCGATTCACGACTATCTGGTCGTCGCGCGTCTGAAGCAGGACGCGTCGCTGGCGCAGGCGCAGGCCGAGATGAGCACAATCTCGGTCAGGCTTGAACAACAGTACCCGGAGGCCAACAAGGGTTGGGGCGCCGTCGTCATCCCGCTTCACGAAGACCTCGTGGGCGACGTGCGGCTGGCGCTGCTGATGCTCTTCAGCGCCGTGGGCTTCGTGCTGCTCATCGCCTGCGCGAACGTCGCGAACCTGATGCTGGCGAGGGGCGCGAATCGTAAGAAGGAGATCGCGCTCCGCATCGCGCTCGGCGCGACGCGCGGCCGCATCGTCAGGCAGTTGTTGTGCGAGAGCGTGCTGCTCTCGGTCGTCGGGGGCTTGCTCGGCCTCCTGCTCGCGGGCTGGGGCGGGCAACTGCTCGTGCGTTTGAGTGCGGGCAGCCTGCCCAACACCGCTGAGGTCGGCGTGGACGCGTGGGCGCTCGGCTTCACGCTGCTGGTCTCGCTCGCCGCGGGCGTTCTGGCCGGCGTCGCGCCCGCGTTGCAGTTCTCGAAGAACGAACTGGCCGAGACGTTGAAGCAGGGCACGGGACGTTCCGCTGCGGGCTCCGTGAGGCAGCGCACGCGCAAGGCGCTCGTCGTCTGCGAAGTGGCGATGTCGCTGATTCTACTGATCGGGGCAGGGCTCATGATTCGCAGCTTCTGGAAGTTGCAGGACGTGAACCCGGGTTTCGACGTTAGCAACACGTTGACGCTGAGCGTCGGCCTGCCTTCCACGCGATACCCCGAGCCGCAACAGCAGCTCGCCTTCCACGACCGCGTCATGGAGCAGATACGCGCGCTGCCGGGCGTCGTCTCAGTCGGCTCGACCACAACCATTCCTTTGACCGGGGGCGGGTCGAAACAGCCCTTCACCGTCGAAGGCAGACCCGCGCCGCCGGTCTCGGAACAGCCGCTCGCGCAGACGCGCTACGTCAGCCCCGACTACTTCAGCGCGATGGGCATCCCCTTGAAGCAGGGCCGGCCGTTCGAAGACCGTGACCGCGACGGGTCGCCGCAGGTCGTCATCATCAGCGAGGCGATGGCGCGCCACTTCTGGCCCGGAGAGGACCCGGTCGGGAAGCGTCTGACCGCTTCGTTCCACGAAAAGCAGGGGCCGCGCGAGATCGTCGGCGTGGTCGGCGACGTGAAGTCGAGAGGGCTCGACGACGAGGCGGCCTCGACCATGTACCTGCCGTTCCGGCAGGCGCCGCGACCGTGGATAACCTTCGTGGCGCGGACCGCCTCCGACCCGGAAGGCTTCATCCAACCGCTCTCGAAGGCCGTCTACGCGGTGGACAGTGAGCAGGCGTTGAGCAGCGTGCGGACGATGGAGCAGGTGTTGACGGAGTCGCTCTCGGGGCGTCGCTTCTACATGACGTTGCTGATGACGTTCGCGGGGCTTGCGCTCGCGCTGGCGGCGGTGGGCGTCTACGGCGTGATGAACTACTCGGTCATGCTGCGCAGGCGCGAACTCGGCATCCGCATCGCGCTCGGCGCGAGGGGGCTGGACGTTCTGCGTCTGGTGCTCGGTCAGGGGTTGGCGTTGACGTTAATAGGGGTCGGCGTCGGCATGGCCGGCGCGTACGCGCTGACACGCCTGATGGCGAGCCTGCTCTACGGCGTGACGGCGACAGACTTCCTCACCTACGGCAGCGTCTCCGGCGTCATCATCCTCGTCGGTCTCCTCGCGTCGTTCCTGCCAGCCCGTCGCGCCACCAAAGTTGACCCAATGATCGCACTGCGGAGCGAGTGAGACTAAAAGAGAATAGTCCACAACTCGACCATCAGAACTTACAAAAAGAGGGCTCCCGAATATTCGGGAGCCCTTAGCTCGTTGAAAGTCAGCGGATCAGGTTAGAAGTCCCAACGGACGCCGATATAGTTCTTTATCTCTCCAGAATGTTAGCTGTTAATGGAGTCCGATAATGACCGTTATGTGTTGTTAATTATCCAAGCGAGGGAGTTCAACGCAGCCGCCCTACAAAGAACAGGGTTGTCAGCACCAACGGCCATAAGATCGAGAAGCCACCCAGCAACTGCGCGGCCCGCGCGACCCATTTATATTCACGCCCCACGCCATAAACGTTTATGTCAACCAAGGCATCTCTTGCTTTGGATATGGCATAGGCACCGACGATCGCGCCGAAAAAGATGATGAAAAAGAGCCCGAACAGGAAGAGGAAAAAGAGGCCGAAGGGCACCCCGGCGAGACCTACGACGAGGCTGATCGCAGCGTCGCGCCTGATGGATCTGGTTTTCGCCTCTAACACTGCCGGCTCCCAATCCAAGTCGATGGTCTTATCAAAAGATGGCATTCGACATTCCTTCCCTCAGACCCGGCCGGGCCGTGAAAAGTAATTTATCTAAGAGCAGTCCAACGTTCGCCCCCCCGCCGCAACGCAGGGATAACTAACGTCCGCAGGTAGACCAAGGTCTATTCGCCGCCCTCAGGTGTCGCGGCGCGAACGGTTTGAACTCTTAATTCCCTTTAGAATCTTTTGTGAGTGTCATGGAACTCTGGCGTGGGTTACGCACGCCCTATAAGTTGAGCGACGAGCATTCTATACCCTTACCGCCACCTGTCAACCTTAAAATTTTTCTGGGATGAGGTAAGAACGTTCATTAATTATGAATAACACCTGAGCCTAAAACTCACAACAATACGCCTACAAAATAATCAGCCACGGGGAGGGCGTTATCGGACCCGGCAATGAACTTTGCGAGAGTTGTTATTCAAAGACGAGGCGGGCATGGAGACATGACCCTAACAACGCAGGTAAGCGTCTCCATGCCCGCCGCATGGTTAGTGTGACTCAGGCGGGGATGGCCCACCAGCGGACTCTGTAGGTGCGCGCGTTCGGGTCGAGGATGATGCCGGTCCCTTCTGTTCCGGGTGGAATCAGCGTGCCGGTGGGAGAGATAAACTCTGAAGACTCCTTATCCGCTGGCGGCTCGGTCCCGCCAATCAGGGCGGCTTCGCCGGAGGCGGCGAACCTGAAGCCGCCCTCGTCTTCGGGCTTCAAGAACGTCTCAGGTTCCAAGCGCGGCCGGCGGTCCCGGAGTTTGATCTGGATGGTCTTCTGCGTGTAGTCAACGATTGACATCAGGAAGGGGGCGTCGTCGTCGAAGGCGGTGATGTCGCCGAACCTGGCGTTGAGGCTCAGGGCGCTGAGTCTGATGCCCGAGGCACTCTGAATGCCGTCCGGTTCTTCCTCCGCGAGCACGACCGCCACCAACCCTGACTCCAGCCTGTGCGCGATCAGAGTTGAAGTCCGTATCTCCTGCGGCAGCACGTCCTCGAAGACGAAGATGCCAGTGGAGATGATGGTCTGGCCCCCGCCCGCGGCGGCGCTGATGACAAGCTCGTTGGGGGCGGCGCCGTTGGCGATGGTGACGTTGGCGCCGGGCTTGAGGAGGAACTGGCCGCTCTCGTTCGGGGAGCGCCCGTTGATGTAGAGGTCGTGGGCGTGGTCCGCGCGCGCGTACTTGGGCGACTTCCCGAGTTGCTTCGCCCCGACGACGCTTGTGACCTGTTTGGGGTCGTCGGCGGGGGCCGCGTCGGTGCTGACCTTGATGGTCCCGGCCACGGGGTCGGGCTCAACCTTGACGACGCCGCCACCCTGTATGAGGTTGGCGTAAACGTCGGGGCCGAGGTGCTTGCGCTCCACGACGCCTTCGGACAGGTCGTGCACGTGGTCTTCGGGCGCGTAGCTGCTCGAAGCGCCGATGTTTTGCTTGCCGCCGACGCTCGTGACGAGGGCGGCGGGGACTGTCTGGAGCGTTATCTTTTTGTTGGCAAGGTCCGGCACGACCCTGACGGACTTGGTCGATTCGAGGAGGTGTGTGAGCAGGTCCTCGTGCAGGTGGGGAGGTTTGACGGCGTTCGCGGCGAGGAGGAGTTCGACGCGGTTGGCGTTCTTGTTTGGGGTGATGCCGATGGTGTTGTCGTTCGAGCGCAGGTCTATGTTGGCGACGAAGGGGCGCGCGGGGCTGTTCCCCACGCCGTTGACGCTCTGGAGCGCGCGCACCTGCTCGGCGGTGGTTTGATGTGGGTTGTTGAAGTCGGCGAGGTGCTTGTCGTATTCAACGACGTGCTTGCTGTAGTCGTTGATGAGGTCACACAGGAGGTCGTGGAGCATCGAGTTGTTGAAGACGAGCGAGCGATACCTGGCCGTCTCGGTCTCCTCCAACTCGCCCTTCTCCGGGTTGAGCACGGCGAGGAAGACGAGGGGGTCATCGCAACCGGGGCAGGTCTTCAGGTGCTGTTGGTAGTACTGTTCGACGAGCGCGCGACAGGCCGCCTCCGGGTCCGTGTTATCGCTCGACGCGGCGGCTTTAGTTAACGCGGCCGCTTCGGCGCTGGTGTCGGCGCCGGGCTCGGTGCGGCTCGCGACGATCTCGAAGGTCTCCTGAATGCGGTTGTAGCAGCAGACCTCTTCGCAGCTCGAACCGTTGGTGGCGAGTTTGACGGGCTGCTTCGAGCATTCGGTGTACTTGATGTAGAGGTAGTTCAAGCCCTCCGGGTTGTAGTCGCCCTTGACCTCGACGGTGCTGGCGCGGCCGTTGACGATGAGATTGCCGCAGCAGTCGAGCGCGGCGCCTTCGGCCACCTCGACCGTCGGGCGCTCGATGGAGAAACCCGTGGGGACGGTGACCTGTAGGCCGCAGAGGACGCCCGCGCCGTGCACGAGGCGGTTGATGTAGCGGTGCTTGCCGATGAGGTAACGCTGCTCCGCCTCGAAGTCCGAGACGGTCATCGGCTTGCCGTAGAAGTATCTGTTTCGCTCGAAGGTCTGGAGCGAGCAACGCGCCTCTTCGACTTTCGTTTCTTGTGCCATCGCAAAGCGTCCTTTTCCCGCGGCCACGACGCGGGCCGCCTCACACACCGCGCGCCCGCGCGCGTCCGAACTCCGTTAATTCCCTTCCCGCCCTACCGCTCGAAGACCGGCGTCAGAGGCGCGTAGTCAATCACGCCGAGGTCTTTGCCGGGCTTGTAGGCCCACCAGCGGACGCGGAAGGAGTCGGGGAGGAAGGCGATCCGCTCGGAAGCCCGCGCCCAAATCTCGAAGGTGGTGTTCTTTAAGTTGCCCAAGCCGGACGGCAGGATGGTCGCGCCCAGAAGGATTGAAGGGAAGCGCCTGAAGCTGCCGCTGCCATCGTTCATGGCGTCCTCGAAGTGGTCGATATCACCAACGAAGGTGCCCTCGCCTTGTATCTCGGATTCGAGCCCGACGACGACCGTTATCGCCCCCAGACCGAGACCGGGGTTGATGGGTAGACTGATGGTGTGCGGCACCTTGCCCGCCAGCCTCATGCTGAAGGCGATGACGCCGGTCGCGACGCTCGCGCCCCACACGTCGGGCATGGCGTGCGTGTGGTCGCCGCGCGCGACCGTGTTCGCGATGCCTGGTTCGGACAACTGTCCGACGGGCTGCGTCTGTGCGTTGTGGAAGTTGACCTGCACCACGTCGGGGGTGACCACGAGGCCGAGGCCGGCGCCGACCGAGAGGCCGTTCTGGTTGTTGACGAGTCCGTCGCCGGCAGTGACCGTCCCGCCCCCCTTCGAATCCACGTAAGCCTTCGTCGCGAGATGGCGCGCGAGGACGGGCGACTGCCCGAAGACCGGGAACTGAAAGTCAATCGCATCGCCGTTCACGGGCCCGTTGATGCGCAGAAGCTGTTGAGCCCCGGACCCGTTCGTCTCGTCCCCGGCCCGAATCGACTCCTCGGCGCCGCCGCCGCCCGTCGTGCCGCCCGCGACGAACTGAAGCCCGCTTCCCGGTGCGAGCGGCAGCGCGTGCGTGTGGTCGCTCATCGCCACCTGCAACGAGCCGCCCGTCTGGCCGGCCGCCCCGACGGGCGGCGGCGCGTTGGACCCGAAGCTGACCGAGACGGCGTCGGGGGTGACGGTCACGCCCGGACCCTGTCCCACGTTGAGGTCCGTGCCGAACCGTATGAGGCCGTTGCCCGCGCCGACCGGGGCGGGCGGCGCGAGGAACTGCATCCACTTGCCGTCGGCGAAGAGGTACGCGAGGTTCTCGTCGGCCACGAAGGCGGCCATGCCTTCCGAGGGCGCGGTGAAGTCCCACTTCTTTCCGCTCCACGTGGCGATCTCGCCCTGATGATTCTCCCAGGGGGTGCCGGTCAGAGGCTTATCGAAGAGCAGATAGCGGTTGCCCTTCGTCGGCGCATCGGGCGGCTTCGTCAGGTCCTTGTCGAGCACGGTGCTCTGCCACGTCAGCCCCGACACGAGGCCGTCCACGTACTGCTTCGTGGTGAGGTGACGCGGGTCCAGTGGGTCCTGCCCGAGCACCGGGAACTGGAAGTCGATGCCTTCGCCGTTGATGTGCCCGTTGACGCGCAGCAGGCCCGCGGACTCCTTGGTCGCGCCGACGAACTCAAGCCCGCCCGAGACCGCGAGCGGCAGCGCGTGCCTGTGGTCGCCGCGCGCGAGCGCGGTAGAGACGCCGGGTAAGGGTATGAGGCCGACGGGCGCGGGGTCGGCATTGTGGTAGATGACCTCGACGTTGTTCTCGTTGACGCGCAGGCCGGGTCCCTGCCCGACGGAGAGCCTCGCGCCGGCCGCGAAGAGGCCCGCGCCGGCCGCGACCGAGGGCATCGCCATGAAGGGCGTCCACGCGCCGTCAACGAAGAGGTAGGCCGTGTTCTCGTCTTCGACGAAGACGGCCATGCCCTCGTTCGGGTCTTTGAAAATCCACTCGCTCCCGTTCCACGTCGCGATGCTGTTGAGGTGTCCGTCCCACGGGCCGGTCGGGAGCGGCAAGGGTTCCGGGTCCGGCAGCGGCCTCGGCGAGGGGTCCGGGTCCGGCACGGGGATAGGTTCCGATATGGGCGGGGGCACGGGTCCCGGCGGCGGGAGCGGGCCGATGCTTTCACCTTCGGCCGCCAACCGCTCGCTAAACGACGTGGGCGGGAACGTGTCGGTCGGCGGCTGGATGATCGGGCCGGCGTTCAAGACCAGGTAACGCGCGCCGTTCGCCGGCACGGCCGGGGGCGCGAGGAGGTCTTTGTCGAGCACGGAGTTCTGCCAGTCGAGACCGGCGGCGACGCCGTCCACGTACTGCTTCGTCGCGAGGTGTCGCGGCTCAATCGGCGCCTGCCCCCAGACCGGGTGCAGGAAGTCGATGTTCTCGCCGCCGACGAGGCCCTCGATGCGGAGCCCGCCGCGAAGGCTCACATCATCGTCACCCGGAAGAATTTTCACCGACTCATCGACGGTCGATAGACGGCTGAAGTCCAGACCGCCGTTGGGCGCGAGCGGCAGCAAGTGCGTGTGGTCGCCGCGCGCCGCCGTGTTCGACGTTCCGACGGTCGCCTTGGGGCCGACGGGCCGCGCGAAGTTCGGCTCGTAGACGACCTCCACGTCGTTCTCGTTCACCTTGAGCCCCGGCCCCTGCCCGACGGAGATGACGGCGCCGTCGGCGCGCAGGCCCTTGCCGGCCGCCACCTCGGGCGTGGCGAGGAACTCGATCCACTTCCCTTCCACGAAGAGGTAGGCCCTGTTCTCGTCATCGACGAAGACGGCCGTGCCCTCGTCCGGTTTGGTGAACTCCCACTCCTTCGAGTTCTGGTTCCACGTCGCGATCTCGCCGGGGTTCTTGTTCCAGGGGTTCTTCGGGAGCGTCCTGCTCGGGTCGCCGGGGTTGCCCGGTATCAGGTAGCGCGCGCCGTCGTCGTAAGGCTTCTCGGGGTCAGCGGCGGGCGGCGGCGGCGCGGCGAGGTCTTTGTCGCGCACCGACTCCTGCCAGTCGAGCCCCGCGATGCGCGAATCGACGTAGCCCTTGGTCGTCAGGTGTTGCGGCTCCTTCGGAAGCTGCCCCGAGATGGGCTTGAGGAAGTTAATCCTCTCGCCGCCGACGTTGCCCTCGATGCGGAACTTGCCGTCCTTGAACTCAAGGCCGCTGTCGGTGTAGAGGAGCAGCGCGTGGACGTGGTCGCCGCGCGTGACGGTCCACTCCTTGCCGTGGTCGGCCACGGGGCCGATGGGCTTGAGGTCCTTCTGCTCGATGTCTTTGAAGGTGATGAAGAGGTGGCCCGGGCGCGGCGACTCGGACTCCGCGCGCAGGCTCTCGCGCACGCAGTCCATCAGGTCCGCGACGTGCGAGAGGTTGTAGCGGAAGCGTTGCTGCCTGAGCGTGTCGAGCAGCGTGACGCTCTCCAACTTCTGCTTGTTGAAGTGGGCCGTGATTCTCGCGACGGGGACGCCCTTCTCTTCCGGGTCGATGGGGCAGGCGCCGAGGTGCCTGTCGGCTTCGCGCGCCTTCGCGTCATCGTCGTTGATGACTTCGACCTCCGAAGGGTTCGTCGGGACGCCGGCCCCGCCCGAGAGCAGGACTTTGCCCAGGGTGCCCGGCGCCTGCACCTGGTAGACGTAGATGAAGAACTCGCCCTTGCGCAGGCTCACGGGCGTCGTCGGGAACTGCGTCGGCGTCTGCGGGTCGGGCTCGATGACGACGCCGCCCGCGACGGTCTCGCTCAGCTTCACGTCCTTAACGTCGTTGCGCGCCGTCACCTTCAGCGCGACCTCGAAGACCTCGTTGGGGCGCACCCAGACGGGCGCGATGCGGTCAACGTCGTAGTCGGCGGACTTGCGGCTGACGGTCTGGCGGTTGAGCCACTTCTCGCAGGACGTGGGCTTCTCGATTACGGGCGGGGCGGGAATCAAGGAGACCGTGTAGGTCTCGCCGACGCGGTTCGACTCGCAGGTCTCCGCGCAGGGCGAGCCGCCGAGCGAGGGGACGGGCTCCTTGGGGCACTCGTTGTAGTTGAGGCAGACAAGCATGTCACGGTCGGCCGTGCCTTCGGCCGGGAGCGTCTGCTTGAACTTCTCCGTGACGACCTTGGCGAGGTCCACGCGCGCGCGTTCGAGCACCGCCACCTCGCGGCCCACGGGGTCTAAGGCGACGCCGGGTTGTATGTCAACGAGGGTCGTCGTAACGTCGGCGCCGCCGACCGTCGAGAAGTCGAGCCCGCAGACGATGCCGCCGCCGAAGAGGAGGCGGTTGATGAGCCACCTCTTGCTGTTGAAATACTCCTGCTCACGCAAAAAGTCGCGCACCGTCATCAGCTTGCCGTAGAAGTAGCGGTTACGGTCTACGGTACGGGTCAGATAGTCCACCGAGGAAAGTTCAGTCGCCATGATGTGCCTCCGTATTAACGCCGCTTAAGTGAGAGTGATGTCCAGGTTAAGTCGCGATCTCCTCTCCAACTGCCCCGCCTCGTCGCGGTCGTCCAGAAGTGTGTCGCGCGGGATGGCCGAGTCCATGTCGAGCCGCGCGGACGGCCGCGAGAGGTACGTGTTCACGCCGAGGTATGTGTGCATGTCGAGGTTGATCCAGGGCTGGAGCGCGAGCAGGCCGGCGCAGGTGTGCGCGGGCTTCTCCGCGTCCACGATGCGCCGCACGGCCTTGCGCTCCTCCTCGCTGAGACGGCGGACGACTCTGCCCTGCCCCTTCGCCTCTGTGCGATATGGCTTGAGCAGCACGCAGAAGCAGTAGGGGTCCGTGCCGTAGAGGTTGCGATAAATCTCTTCGAGACTCTGGACGCGCTGTGCCCCGCCCTCTTCAACCGCGCGCTTCGAGACGGCCGCCGACTGCGCGCAGCCAGTGGTCTGAAAGTGCTCGACGACGAGCGGGCGCTCGCCCGTGAATATCTCGATCATCGCTTCGAGCCCCTCGCGCGTGCCGCGCTGCTTGTAAAGTTCGGGCGCGCGCCTGACGAGTTCACGCAACTGCTCCTCCGTCCAACTCTTGTCTTCGGAGATGGAGAGCCACGACGCGAGCCAGCGCAGGAAGTCGCCCGACGCCAGCGACGAGTCAACGTCGAAGTAGCGCGCGAGGCGGCTGATGCGCTTCTCTGTGCCGGAGAAGAAGGTCTCGAAGAGCGAGAGGAAGCGTTCGAGGAAGTCGCGGCTCTGCTCGTCCTCCTGGTAGACGGCCGGCAGATAGCGCAGGTACGTGTTGCGCGGGAAGTCGAGACGCAGGCTCCCGATGGAGGGCGCATTCTCTTCGTTGCCGATGAGGTCGATGCGGAGCCAGAGGTAACGGCCGACGCCTTCGAGGATGAGCGCGTCGGCGGCGTTGACCGCGGGTTTTTTTGTCCAGTCGAGCGCGTCGAGGTCGGCGGCCCGCGCGGCGCGCTCGTCCTCTTCAAGGCTCGAAGCCGCGTCGATGTAGCGGTCGAGGTTGTCCGTGCTTCCCCTGACCGTGACCTGCTTGTCGTCGGCCGCGCGGTAGGAGATTTGAACCTGCGTGTTGGCGGGAATGTCCGCGTCGAGGACGAACTTGTGCCACTCGGTCCCCTCCTCCGCGCTGTCGAGCGAGCGCGAGAAGTAGCGGCCCTTGACGAGCGACATCCCCTTGACCCGCGTGTACCTGAGCGAAGGCGTCAGCACCGAAATCTTCCGCTCGGCCGCCCCCTCCTCGCCGTAGACGTACATCCAGTCCTCGCCGTCGAGCGCCAGCGTCATCGCCGAGCCGCGAAAGTCGCCCGCCTCGCCGAGGTAGTTGCCCAGTGCGTCGAAGCGACGGATGAAGCGGTCGTCCTCTTCGGTCGAGGCCACCGAACGCCGCTCGCCGACGTAGAGCACGCCGTCCGAGTCAACGGCAAAACCCGACGGCTGAAAATTCTCCGGAAGCTTCTGCTCCGTGATGAGCCCCGCGAAGTTGATGAGGTCGTCGTCAACGAGCGCGCCCTTATTCCCCGCGTTGAACTTCCAGACGTGCGGGGCCGTGGGGTCGAGGACGTAGAGGTATTCGTCGCGCGAGAGCGCGAGGTTGAGCGCGTCGGAACCGGCCAGCTCCGTCTGCCCGAAGACGCCCGCGAGGCGGCCCGCCTCGTCGAACTTCACGACCGCTTTGTTCTCGCCGTCGAGCGCATAGAGTTCGCCCTCCGCGCCGACGGCGAGGTCAACGGGCGTGAAGTTCTCGATGGTCTCGAACGCGTGCGTTGACGTTGAAGGGTCGGCGTTCGCGTTTACCGCCCAACGAATCTGCCAGTTCATCTCCGCGAGCGCGATGACCCTCTGCGCGGCCTTGCGGTCGGCCACGTAGAGCGTGCCGGGCGCGTAGGTGATGCTGGTCGGGTCGGAGAGCAACGCGCCCGTGCAGGCCAGCGGCTCGACCGTCCCCTGCAAAGAGTCGTAGACCCAGATGGTGCGCGCGGGCGCGTCGAGGATGTAGAGGACGTGGCAGGGGCCGACGGCGAAGTCCGTGACCGTGACGCCGCCGGTCAGCTCTTCGAGCGTCAACTCCTTGTCGAGCGTGTACTCCAACCCGCGACGAACCGAGAGCCTGTCGCCGGAGGTGTCGAGGTTGACTTGCAGACCGCGACCCCACGCCGCGCTCTTGTTCAGCGTCAGAAAACTGCTGTCTTGGACTTTACAGGATGTCACGATGTCACCTGGCGCTCCTGCATTCGGACTGCGGCGTCACGATCTCGATGCTGTGCCCGGCCGGGTAGACGAGGCTCTGCGGCGGAATCAGGATGTTGCCCTCGGCGCTGCGCGCGACGCCGACGCCCGACGCCGCCAGCGTCACCTTCTCCACGCAATCGACGCCTTCGACCGACTCGATCAGTTGATAAATCTCCGAGCGGTAGACCGTGCGCCCGAAGGGCCAACCTTCGGCGTCGGGGTCGTCGTCGGCCGGCAGCGGACGCAGAAAGTCGTCAAGACTCTTCTGCACGCGCGCGAGCGTCTCGGTCTGCCCGAACTCCGGGAAGAGCTTGACGGTCGCGCGCACGCTGACGCCGACGTACTCGGGGCCGATGACGTAGACGCGCGTCGTCAACAGACGGTGGCGGTCGAGATGCCTGCACACCGTCTGCACGAACCCTTCGCTCGGGAAGGGGCGCAGCGCCGTGCTGTAAGGCACGACGACGACCGAGACCGACGCGTGCGCGTGCGCCAGCGGATAGTTCTTCATCCCCGGCGCGTAGAGCGGGATGGCACGCGCGCGCGCCACGCGCAGGCCCGGCGTGTTGAGCGCGAGGTATTCCAGGTCTTCATCCGTCACCGCGCGGAACTGCGTCTTGAGGTCGCGGCGCGCGCGGGCCTCCGCGTCTTCAAGCGCCTCGCGGTCGAGCCCGCCCGAGGCCGCCGCGCGCTGCTCGACTTTGAGGTCGAACAGACGGTCGTCTATCTCGACGTGGAAGGGTCGCGCGAGGCTTTCGAGCGCCAGCGCCGAGAGGTTGCCGGCGGAGCCGCCGCCCGTCTGGAACGAGACGACGCGGACGTTATCCTCCGACTCGCTGGCGGGCGCGGGCGGGATGTCTCCGTTGACGCCGTCGCCGAAATGTATCTGGCCGCCGCAGGAATCGAGGACGAAGTGCGCATCGTCGGGGCCGGAGGCGTCGAAGTCGTCCACGCGCGTCCAGTCGCGCCAGCGCGCCTGCTCGCGCTTCGGCTCGTACTCGACGACGGTCGAAGGCGACTGTTCGACGACGGTCGGGCAGACGGCGGCCAAAGAGATGACGACCTCGCCGTGGACGTTACCGCCGCCCTCGCCGACCTCGACGTAGTAGTCGCACTCGACGACCTCGCCGGCCCTCATGCTCTCGAAGGAGAAGACGGCCACGTCCTCTTCAAACGTGACTTCGCACTTCGAGCCACGGTCGGGCCGGAACTTCAACGCGCCGCGCGGACGTTCGCGCACCTCGACGTTGCAGATATCCTGCTTCGCTTCGAGCCTCAGTTTTATCTCGCAGAGGTCCGGCCCCGACTGCGACCAGACGGCGAACTCGCGCGAGCGCGAGAAGCGCAGCAGGCAGGCGACCTCTTTCGCGTCCGTCGAGACGCGCTCGGCCCGCGCGCGCTCCGCGACCTGCACGACGAGCGTCTCGGGCACGACCGGCGTCTGCCGGAACGTGAAGGTCTGGTTCGGGAGGCCGTTGCTGCGGCCGAGCACGCGCGGCTCCTCGAAAGAAGGAGGGTATGAGACGAGGCGCACAACGTCTCTGCCTTCCGGCGGAATCCGCCCGCGCACGCCGTCGCCGAAGAGCAGCCGCACCTTGCCCGACTCCGTGTTCTTCTTCAGCGAGTAACGCTCGTCGTTGGGGCCGGCGCCTTCGAGGTCAACGTCTGAGTCAACCTCCTCCCAGTCCTTCCAGCGGCCGTCGTGCTCGCGCACCTGCACGATGTTGACGCCGCCGACGGCGAGGTAGCTGTCGGCCTCGAAGGTCTGGTTGGGGCGGCCGTCGCTCGTGAACGAGATGATCTCGCTCGACGTGTCGCGGTGCGACGCGGGGACGGTGTTGAGGCGGATGGTCTCGATGCGCGGCGGCAGTTCGTACGCGCCGTCGAGCACCGTCGCGCGCAGCCAGTAGAGGTTATCTTCAAACGGGTGGACGAGGCGCGGGGCCATGTCGGGCGGCGCGGTGAAACGAAGACGACCGCTGCGCGAGAGCATCGACGTTTCGTCGCCCTTGAGTGAAAGGAACGGCGTGTCGTAGAGCGCGCGGCGCAGTGCGCGCGGCGTGCCGACCGACTCGACCGCCGCTTCCAGGAACTCGCGCGCCGAGGCCGGCAGGTGTTCGTAGGCGAAGGAGGCGCGGACGAGTTTGATGAAGTCGTCCTTCTCTTTGAAGCAGCCTGCGGCGGCCGTCGTCTCGTCGCCGACCGTCAGGCTCAACGCGCGCTCCACTTCAGAGACTATCCCCAACGGGCGCCAGTCGCCGCCGCCGTAGTACTCCCAACCCACCAACGCGGAGGGCACGACCGACTCCGTCTCGTCGCCGTGGCTCCCGCGCGCGACCCTGTAGCCTTCGTAGAGCTTGACGGTGAGGAAGACATCTTCATTCGCCGGCAGCGCGCGGTCGAGCCCGACGTATAAGCGACGGCCGACGCCCGCGTCCTCGCCGAAGGCGTAGAAGGAGAGGCCGCTGATGCCGTTCGACTCCGTGTTGTCCTTGAGCGTGTTCTTCGACGAGCTGAGCACCTTCTTCAACCGCGCGGCGACGACGCGCAGCGTCTCCCCCGTCTCGAACGTCACGCCCTCGGCGGTCGAGAGCTTGGTGCCGCGCGGGACGACTAAACCGTCGTCGGCCGCGCCCGAGAAGGTCACGGCGGCGAGCGCCTGCTCGGAGCCGCGCGGGCGGATGCCGAGCAGCTTGAGGAACTTGAGGCGGCTCTCGTCGCCGACGCGGTTGAGGTAGAACTGCTGCATCTCCGCGAGCCACGAGAACAACTCGACGAAGGTGATGCCGGGGTCGTGCCGGTTGTGGTCGGTCCACTCCGGCGCGTGGCGCGGGATGAGCTTCGTCGCCTCCGCGACGAGGGCGGCGAAAGTCTTGTCGTCGAGATTTGGCTGCGGCAGTGTCATGCTCTAGCTCAGGGCTTTCACGTCGAACTTGTGCTCGCCGCTGTAGACGAGCGTGTAGACGGGGACGACCACGTCGAGCGGGCGGTCTTCGGAGACGACCCTTGCTTCGGCCGCCTTCACGCCGCCGGGCGTCACGGGGCTCAGCGTCATGCGCAGGTTCTCGATGTGATCCATCCCTTCGACCGCTTCGAGCAGGCCGTAGAAGTCAGAGAGGCACGGCAGTCTTCCGAACTCCCAGCCCGACTGGTTGTAGCCGCCCGTCAGCGGATGCAGGAACGCTTCGACGGCGGCGACCGCCTCGGCCTCGACCTGCGGCGCGAGGTCGATGGATTGCGCGTAGATGTCCGCGTTGACCATCACCTCGACGTAGGCGGGGCCGCTCACCTTCAACTGCTTCGGGAAGGCGATGGTGCTGTGCGCGCGCTCGCGCAGATATTGTTCGACGCGGTAGCGAAGCTGCGGCGAGGGCGTCGGCCGCGCGTCGGCGCTGCTCGGCACGATGATGACCGTGACCCAGTTGGTCTCATACTCGCCACGGTCGTTGAAGAGCGGCAGCGCCTTGACGCGCGCGACCGCCTGCGACGACTCAAGCGCCAACTGCTCGAAGTCTTCGGCCGTGACGGCGCGCCCACGGTGCCTGATGGAGCGCGGCCCGCGCACGATGGCGTCTTCGACCAGCTCCGTGTCCGAGCCGCCGCCGGCCGCCGCCGGGTTCAGCACCTTATCGACGAAGGGAATGGTGCTGCGCAGCGTCGTGATGAGCCCGGCCGCGACGTTGCCGCGCGCGCCGCCGCCCGCGCGATAGGTGGCGACGATGTTGTCCTTGCCGATGGGCGGCACCGTGCCGTGCACGCCGTCGCCGAACTGCACCTGCCCGAACGTGCGGTCGATGGCGTAGACGCGATCCGTCGCGCTCGCCTCCGCGAGGTCTTCCGACGGGCGCCAGCGGATGTAGAAACGCGTCAGGTTACCCGCGTCGTCAACCACCTCGCGCACGTCGTCCGTCGTCTGCTCGGCCAGCGTCTTGCGCTCGCTCTCGGTGAGCGTCGCCAGTTCGTCAACCCAAATCTCTTCGGCGACGACGGGGAACTTGGTGAGCGTGTACTGCTGGTCCGCGATGCCCGTGCTCGAACCGAGAATCTCGTCGCGGATGGTCTCGGACTGCACGCCCCACGCCGTGTTGAGATAGAGGCCGGTGAAGACCGGCGCGGGTGCCGTGCCCGCCAGCACGGTGCCGCTGACGAAGGGCAGGTCGAGCGACTCAAGCGACTCAGAGCAGGGCTCGGCGTCGTTGCAACCGCAAGGGTCTGAGGGCGTGGGCACCTTCGTGTCGTCGTCGGTCGGCGGCTGCGGTATCTCGGGCAACTGCAACGTCGCGTCCGCGACGAGCGAAGGCTTGAGCGACTGCCCACGGTCACGCAGCAACGCACCCAATGCCAGGCGGAGTCCGGCCTCCCGCCTCTTCGCCGTGGCCTCCGTGAGTTGGCCCGAGGCCGCGTCCGCGAGCGCGAGCGAGTTGGCGGCGGCGTCGGCGAGCGGCTTGAACTTGTCTTCAACGTCAACGGCGCGAATCCAGTAGAGCGTCTGGCCGAAGAGACGGTCGGGCGTGAAGTCGGACGGCCCGATGAACTCGACGACGCCGCTCTCGGTCAGGTTCTTCGTCCCGTCTGTGACGAGCAGGCGTGCCCACTGCCCTTCGGTCTCGCCCGCTGGCAAGCGAAAGTATTCCCACTCGACGCGCGGCCGGCTCTCGTCCGTGTACTCCTGCTCCTTGAGCGCGAAGAAGAGGCTGATGGGGCCTTTGAGCGGCGCTTGGTCGAAGCCGAGGTAGAGCGTCTGGTGGTCGTCTTCGAGCGCGTCGAAGGGTTTGAGCGTCGCGGCCAGACCGCCCTTCTCCGCGTCCACGAGCACCGAGTCGTATTGCAGGTTGTTGAGCGTCAGGACGTAGTTCGGCGTCACGTCCTCGACGCTGTAAGAGACCTTGAGCGAGGTGAGGCGCGGCGGGTTGATGCCGTCCGTGTTGAAGACGACCTTCGGGTCCGTCTCGGGGTTCTGGACGCTGAACTCCTCCTGCCCGTAGTCGCCGAAGGCGATGCGCGCGCGTATCCAGTAGTTCTCCTGCCCGAGCACTTTCGTCAGCGCCATGTCCTCGGGGCAGGTGAAGACGAGCGCGCCGGGCGCGGTCATCGCCGCCGTCCCGTCGAGCACGTCTTCGAGCGCGAGCCACCCGCCGCCGTTCCAGTACTCCCAGGAGAGTTCCGGGATGACGCGGTCGGGGTCCGCCTCGACCGCCGGGCCGACGGTGACGACGCGGTCGAAGTAGTTCTTGGCCGCCGCTTCGCGCAGGTCTTTCGTCCACGCGCGCGAGGCGCTACGGTCCTCGATGATGCGCGCCGTCTCTTCGACCGAGAGCTTGAGCAGGTCGGCCGTCGTCCTGATGCCGGCCGCCTTGAGGCGACCCGCGCGTGTGGGGCCGATGCCGAGCACGCGCTCCACGTCGGCCGCGGCGGCGCCTTCGGGCGGCGCGTTGACTTGCAGCGTGACCTGCGCGCCGCGCTTCGAGAACGCCTCCTGACTGGCGAGATAGAACGTGTCGCCGGGTCGCGGGCGCGTGCCGGGGACGCCCTTGCGCGGCGGCGGGCCGAAGGGGTAGAGCGGCTTCTCTTCCGACGCGGGCACCTTCAACGGCAGGTCGTTGTAGAAGGCCGCGTCGGGGTCGATGCCGGCGGCGGCCGAAGGCCCTGCGGGCGGCGCGAACTTCGCGCCGCCGCTCGGGGCGAACCGTGTCGCGGCGAGGGCCGCCGCACCCGTGGGGCTCTTCGTCGGCGCCGTCTGCGCCGGCGAGAGCGGCGCGGACTTGACGCGGAGGTCTTCGATGGTGAGCGACGCGAGCGACGCCGTCTTGAGCAGCGGCACCGTGACCACGCAACGAATCCAACGGCTCTTGATGTCGTTGACCTTGACCTGCTTGAGCACGTCCTCGTTCTTCTTGACGAGGGTGACGCGCCCGCGCTCGCCGCTCACCTCGTCGAAGGGGCGCCAGTCCTGCATCTTCACTGGCTCGCCGTCCACGACCTCCTCCTTCTCGCCCGCGCAGTACTGCCACGACACGAGGTTTTTGCGCGACAGCAGCAGCAGCGGCGTGTCAACGCTCAGGTCGATCTGGACGGCGCTCTTGATGTTGAAGAGTTCGGCGTGGCCGATGTAGAGCTCGTGCGTCTGGAGGTTGTTGTCGCCGTCGGCGAAGAGTTCGGTCTGCGCGGCGGCGCCGAGCGCGGCGAGGTGCTCGAAGACCTGGTCCTGCTTCGGCACGACGCTGTGGACCGAGAGCAACTGCGCGGGCGTGGCGAGGATGGCGCGCTCGGTCTCGAAGACGATGGGGTCGCCGCCGTCCGTGGGCGCGGCCGCCGCCTGCGAGCGCGCGGGGACGGGCACGGCCTCCTTCGTCCCCTTGCTCAGGATGAAGGTGAGCGGCGCGCGCGCGGCCACGGCCGGCAGCAGCTTGACGCCGATCATCTCAAGGAACGCGATGTAGTGTTTGAGCGGCGCGTCGTTGAGGCGCCGGATGACGCCTTCGAGCAGGCGCGCGAAAATCTTCAAGAGCGCCGCCCCGCCGCCCGACTCGTCGTCGGCCTTCCATTCCGGCGTGTAGAAGGGCGCGAGGGCGCGCGCCTCCCGCAGGATGGCGTCGCTGTCGCGGCCGTCGATTTTGGGCGCCGTCACCGCCACTTCAACTCTGCTCCTTGAGGTAGAACGGGAAGACGAGGTTGAACCGCGTGTTCGTCGCGCGCACGCGGTAGTCGATGTTGATGAGCAGCTTGCCGAGTTCGCTCTGGTCGGGCTCGACCTTCACGGCCGTGACCTGCACGCGCGGCTCCCACTTGACGAGCGCGTCCTCGACGGCGCGCTGGATGCGCCCGAGGTTGGTCGAGTTCATCGACGCGAAGACGAAGTCGTAAAGGCCCGCGCCGAAGTCGGGCTGCATCACGCGCTCGCCCTTCGAGGTCATCAGGATGATGCGGATGGCCTCGCGCACGTCGTCCTCGTACTCCGACAGCGCGATACGCCCCGCCGCGTCCACCGCGACGGGAAACTTCCAACCTCTTCCGAGAAAGTCCTTCATGACTTTTTCACTTCAACCGATCATCACCGTCATCTCACCCAACGCGATTGAGTTGGGCGGGCCGCTCTCGACGATCATGTCGCCCTGCCGCGCGGCCGGCAGGTTGTTGATGAGCACCGTCGTGCTCCCCATCATCACCATGCCGCCGACGTGCGGCACGACGCCTGTCACGAGCGGGCACGTGTGAAAGTCGGCGGTCGCGCGCCACGCGGGCATGCCGCCGATGAGAACGTTGGGACTGCCCGGCCCCGGCGAGAGCGGCGTCCCGTGGCTGGTCACATCACCCATGCGTGCTGCCGGAGGCATCCGTCGTCTCCCTCCCTAGTTAATCTTCACGAGCGCGCCCTTGAGCGTCAGCATCGAACTTGACTTGACGGTCGCCGCGGCGTCGGCCGAGATTTCTATCTGCTGCGACTTCATCGTGATGGACGTGTCGGCCGTTATCTCTATCTGCTGCGCCTTGATGCTCAACTTCATGTCGCCCGTCACGGCGACCGAGCCGCCCGCTGAATCAAGCTCAATCTTGTTCTTGCCCGACTTGTCCATCACGGTTATCTTCTCCGACCCCGAGGTGTCGTCGAGCAACACTTGATGACCGGCCTTCGTCTTTATCTCAACCTTCTCCTTGCCGTCCTCGTCGCCGAAGATGAGCTCGTGGCCGCTGCGCGACTTGATGACGCGCTCGCTGTTCTTGCCGTCGCCGTTGTCGCGCGGCGGCGTGTCCTTGCCATTCCAGAGCGAGCCGATGACGTATGGGAACTGCACGTCGCCGTGCTCGAAGGCGACGAGCACCTCGTCCTCCACCTCTGGGAGAAACCAAGTGCCACGGTCCTTGCCCGTCATCATCGTCGCCACGCGCGCCCAGTTGCTCTCGTCGGTCTGGTTCAGCCAGGGGAAGCGCACCTTGACGCGCCCCATCCCTTCGGGGTCCTGGTTGTTGGTGACGACGCCGACGACCACGCCATAGATTCTCCCGGCGCGCGACTCGGCCTCGGTCTCGGGCAGCAGCAAATCGAGGATGTTCATCCGGTCGCGCTCCTCCCCACGGTGAACCTCGTCCGGTAACCCTTCGGCCCAACCTCGTGCGTCGAAGACGTGACGTAGTAGAGACCGCTGAATCGCTTCCCCAAACCCTTCAACTCGATGACCTCGCCCGCGCGGATGTCCGTGTTGCCGATGGCCGTGCCCTCGCCGGTGATGAAGTCCACGGCCATGTCGTTGAACTTGCCCTTGGCGATCTGCGTGGCCTCGCCCTCCGTGACGACGGGCCGGTTGACGACGAAGGCGGTCGCCTTGAAGAACGCTTCTTTGCTGATGGAAGCGCCGAGCTTACTGCCGCCCATCTTGCTGTTCTCGTCGCCCGGCTGCGCCTTGCCCGCGATGGCCTCTTTCGTCTTCGGGTTCCAGCCTTGCACGACGATGTCGCTCACCTGGCTCAGCGTGTTCAGGCGCGGGTAGAAGGAGGTCAGCGTCATCCCGAAGTCGAGCGAGACGAGCTTGTCCTTGTTGTTCGACTTCTTGCGGAAGTGGAGCGTCTTGTCCTTGACCGCCACCTCAAACCCGATGCGGCGCGCGCGCTCAAGCAGGAAGTCAACGTCCGTCAGGTTGTTCTGTAAGACGTACTCGTGCGTTATCTCCGAATCGTCGGCCTGCGAGCGCAGGCCCAGTTCGCCCGCTATCTGGTCGGCAATCTGGCTGTCCTTCATGTTGGCGAACGAGCGCGTGTTGCGGCCCCTTCGGAAGCGGTGCAGAAGGTCATAGCCGTGAATCTTCAAAGTCGGCGCCGCGCCCGCCGCGAACTCGGGTTCGAGCGCCGTGACCTCGCCCTTCATCAAGCTCTTCTGCGCGTCCACGAAGCCGACCTTGACTTCGACCTCGGACCCTTCGGCGAGCAGGTCGCCGTCCACGTACTTGAACTCCTGCGTCTGCGAGTTCCAGTTGTTGAAGGTGACGGTGAACGAGCCCGCGCCCTCGACGTAGTCGCTCAGACGCACTTCGAGGATGTCGAGCGCGGCCTCGTCGGGCAGTTCGCTCCCGCCGACGAGCACCTTGAAACTCGGCGCGTCGCGCTCCTTCTGTAATGCGGGCTCGGTCATCCTTCGTTTCCTTCTCTACTCGATGGCCGGGACGATCAAAGACTGTCCGGGCGATAAGAGACGCGGGTTCGAGACCTCGTTGGCCTCGGCCAGCACGCGCCACTTCGCGGGGTCGTTCCAGACGGCGCCCGCGATGCCGCTCAACGTGTCGCCCTCGCGGACGGTGTAGGTCTGCGCGGGGTAAGAGTTGCGCCGTGGCTCCTTCTGCTGCTCCTCCTTCGGCAGCTCGTACTCCTTGAAGGCGACGCTGACCTTCGCGCGCACGGGCATGCCGTCGGAGGTGAAGAGCGTGAACTGCTGCTTCAAACTTTCCAGCACGCACTTGAAGGGGAACCCGACGTTCGACTGCGCCTGACCCCAACTCAACTCGACGACCGGCGGGCGCTTGCCGTTGTTTCCGCCGTCGGTCGTGACGACGAGAAGCTGTTGAAGCTTGCCCGTGTAGAGGCGCACGTCCTCCTTCGCCTCGTAGGTGTCGTAGAACAGCTCCATCGAGAGCTTCTTGCGCTCGCCGCCCGTGTACTGAAGCTCGGGCCGCCGCCGGTTGCCCTCCTGGTCCTGCCACTTGCTGGCGTCCTCGAAGCTGTACTCGGTCGGGTTGAAGAGCACCTTGAACTCTTCCCCGTTGTCGAGGTTCTTAATCGAAAGTTTGTTGAGCGAGTTGTCGGCCATGACCTTTCCCTAGAAGCGCCCGAGCCTCTCCTTCTCAACCAGCAGCCGCCGCGCGAGCGTCGAGTAAATCTCGTCGGCCAGCCCCGCGAGGTCCGCGCGCGATGGCGCATTGACAGCAGGTGTTGAGGCCGCAAGCGAGCGCACCTCCTTGCGCACTACTTCAACAATCTCCTCGCGGCTCGCCTTCGTGATGACCTGCCGCTCTTCGAGCCGCGTGCGCGGCGGCGGCTGCGTGAAGACGTAACCGGGCTGCGGCAGTTGCAAGACCTGTTCACGTCGATGCCGGATCAGTTCGAGCGCCATGCCCTCCGGCCGCGCCGCGCGCGTCTCCTTCACCTCGCGTTCCGTCTCCGCGCCCGCCGCCAAACGCATCGCCGTCGCGGCGTTCGGCGTCTGTGAACGCGCCCCCGTGGCCGCCTCCGTCCTTCGCAGCAGAGCCTTTGTGAAGAGGAACGTCGCCGCGCCCGCCATGCCCTGCGTCGCGGCGACGTTCCGCGCGAGGTCGGACAGAGTTTGAGAACCTGCTTCGTGCTTCGAGGCCGCGCGCATTAACTCCGCGACGGGCGCGTTATCTATTCCTCGACCATCAACGTGCGCCGCGCCGGTCGTGACAGTTCGCAGTAACTCCGAGACGGACAAGTGCCTGACGAACTCGACCGAGCGGCCGCGCATGCCGTGCGTTGTTGCGTTGGTGCTAATCGCTCCGCCTGAAGCGCCGCGTTGATGCGCCGACGCCTGCTCGAACCCTCCGCGCGGCACCGTCTCGAAGCCGTGCCGCGCGAAGACCGTCGTATTGACGGCCTGCGTTCCGGCCGCGACGGTTGATGGAGCGCGCCCGACGAACGTTTGTATGGACGAGAGCGCGTCGCGCGTGCTCGTCGGTTCATGCTGTACGGACTGGTTGACGAGGCGCGTCGTGTGAACGGCCGGCGAACCTTCGCGCGTGCCTTGCGGCGGCGCCGCGTGCGTGCGTAGGAGTTGAAGCGGCAACGCGGGTGCTCGTTCGCTTGAACCGTAAACGTTGAGCCACGTGCCGCCGCCCTCTCCCGCGAGCAACGTTCGGGAAGTCAACGACAGGCTCGTCAGCAGAGACGCGGGCGGGAGCAGGTGTAACAATGTGGCCTGCGTGTCGCGCGGCGCCGTGTGCTCTCTCAACGTCTCGGTCGAACGTAACTCCGTGCGTACTTCGACGACGCCGCCCTCCGGCGTATACCGCGCGGCCGGTTCCGCGTACGTCCACGGAGCGATTTGCCGCAATGACATGACGACGGGCGAAGGCGTCCGCGCGAAGCGACGCTCGGTTTCGACCTGGGACCTCGCCCGTCTCGGCGGCGCGCTCAAAAGCTCTCCGGTCGTCCTCGCGCTCTCGACTTCGCGCGACACGGCGGCGGGGAGGTACGTCTTGAGCAGGAGGCTCACGAACTCCTGACGCGGCGCGTGCGTGAAGTGCTGTCGGAGGTCGATGCTCGTCAGTCGAAGGCCCGCGAGTGACGGCGCGACCGTCGGCCGCGAAGTCTCAACGCTCGGGCTCGTCCACTTGCCGTCACGCACCGGACGCTCGACGCGCTCCACGTGCGGCGTCGGCTCAAGCCGCCGCGCCCGTTGCCCACGTTGACCGCGTACGGAGACGTAGCCGAACGCGGGTATCGTTCTCTCTACAACGGCCGGCGACACGTTCCACGTCTGGACCGTCAACGACGGCGCGGCGTCGCCCGCCCGCGTGGTCCGCCGCGCGGCGTTGGGTCGCTCGCGTTCGGTCAGAGGCGTGTGTAAGGGATGGCCGAGGACGGTGGTCGTCGTCTCTCTGAACACCTGCGAGCCGGCGCGCTCGGCCGCGACGTTCACAAAGCGCAGGTCGAACCGTGGGTGCACGCTCACGTTCACGCGCGTCTCGGAGACGAAGAGGCCGCCGCCGTTCGTGCGGTAGACTTTATCGAGCGGGAACGCGCCGCCTTCGACGGAGTTAAACTTTTCGCCGTAGAGCTGCTTGATGAAGGCGAGCGGGTCAGCGGCGGCCACGCGGCGTTTGCGCGACAGGCCGCGCGCGAACGAGAGCCAGCGCGAGCCTGCGCGCACGAGCGGCGACCGCCGCGCGTCCTGCTCCCAAGTTTTCGTCTTGCGCCTCTTCAACTTCGCCTCCCGGCTTTACGTCATCACACACGCGCCTCACGCCACCGAAGCCATCTCGCGCCGCGCACGCGCCGCGCGCGGGCTGCCCGGCGGCTCAAGCTCGATCACCTCGCGCAGCTCCGCGTCGGCCCGCTCCGTCATCCCCTTCCCCTGATATGCCAGCGCGAGGTTGAAGCGCAGCGTCGGCTGCGTCGGGTCGGCGGCGACGAGATGCTCGAAGAGTTCGACGGCCTCGTCGTAACGCCCGAGCGTCGTGTAGAGCACGCCGAGGTTGCTCGCCGCCGGCACGTTGTCGGGCGCGAGCGCCAGCGCGCGCTCGAACTCTTCGGCCGCCTCACGGTGCTCGCCCCGCGCGGCGAGCACGAGCCCAAGGTTGTAGCGCGCGAGCACGAACCGTTTGTCCGCTTCGAGCGCGCGCCGGTAGAACTCCTCGGCCTCCTCCGTCTCGCCGCGCGCGAAGTGGACGAGCCCGAGGTTGTTCAGCGCGCGCGCGTGGCGCGGGTCGTCTTCGAGCGCGAGCGCGTACTCTTCGACCGCCTCGTCCACGCTCCCCGTCTCTTCGAGCATGACGCCGAGGTTGAAGTGCGCGTCGGCATCCTCCGTTCCTTCGGGCGCGAGGCGGAGGTAGTTGCGTAACTCTTCGACGGCCCGGTCGGTCTGACCGAGCAGGCTGTGCGCGAGCGCGACGTTGCGGTGCGGCATCGCGTAGCCTGGGTCGAGCCTGATCGCCTCGTGATACTCGGCCACCGCCGCCTCGACCTCGCCGCGCCGGAGGTGCGCGTTGCCGAGGTTGTTGTGCGGGAGCGCGTAGGTCGGTTTGAGCTGCAAGGCGCGATGGAAGCAGGCCATCGCCTCGTCCATGCTGCCGTGCTGTAACAACAGGTAGCCCATGTTCGTCAGGACGTATGCGTTCTCCGGTTCCAGTTGCAGCGCCTTCTCATACTCGGCCCACGCCTCGACGAACCTCCCTTCGAGGTGCAGGTGCAGTGCGCGCCGGTTGTGCGCGTCGGAGGGCGAGAGCCTGTTGTCGAGCAGCTCGCGGAAGAGGCGCACGCCGTCGCCACCGGTCGTCAGCTTCTGCACGCGCAACACCTGGTTCCCCTCGAAGTCGTCGGCCTCGTCCGAGAGCCTTTCGAGGAACTGCACGAGCACGCGCGAGCCGGGAATCTCCAACGTGTCGCCGACGACGACGTTCATGTCGCTCTCAATCAAACGCGCGGCGATCTTGTTCAGCAGTTCACTGGCCTGCGGGCACGTCTCGGCGGGCGACCAGTACCATTCGAGGTCGGGCCGGCCGAACTTCGCCATGCCGTGCGTGTGCACCCAGGCCGTGTTCGGCGCGAAGTCGTGGACGGCGTGGACGGTTATCTGTTCCGAGACTTGCGCGCTCATGATTCGCTCCGTTTGCCGCGTCTGACTGTCTTCTTCCGCGCGGGAGACTTGGTGATGTCTTCGAGGCTCTGCTTGTGACCGTACTTGTAGACCGCGCCGCGCTCGTACGTGTCGGCGTTCTCGCCAAGCCACTTCAGCGCGCGCTCTATCACTTCCGGCTGCGCCCCGATTGGTCTGTAAGAATCGAGCCCGAACTCTTCGCCGGTGATGACGTGCAGCTCCGTCAACAGACGTTTGCGCACGGGCTCCTCATCTGTCGCGAGGAGTTCGACGAAGTCCGCGAGGTCGATGGGCTTGCCGAGCCTGTGGCAGACGTTGCGGTCGAACCGCGACTCGTGCTGCTTCCACCATTCGCGCAGCTCGACGGGCGTGACGTTCCAACCGAAAGCCTCGCCCGTCAGGTCGCGCAGCCTGCGGACGGCCGCGTCTATCAACTCCGGCGCGTCCGCGTCGCCGCGTTTGACGTACGCGACCAACTCTTCGACGGACTCGCGCAGGCCGAGATGAAAGAGAGCCTCCAAAGCCTCCTGCCGGAGGTCGGTTGACTTGCTCCGCAGGGCCTTCTGAAGGGACGGGAAGAGGCCGCGTCCGACGACGTGTCTGAGCGCCTTCGCCGCCTCATCTCTGACGGCGCTGTCGCGGTGGCGCGCGAGCGCGATGACCGCCTCGGCCCCTTCCTGATTCCCGAGCATCGCGAGGGCGACGGCCGTCTGGCGGATGAAGGCCGCGCTCTCTTGGTCCTTCTTCCCGCGCGCGGCCTTCTTCAAAACGTCAAGCAACGCGGGCACGGCCTGCTCCGCGCGCAGCCGTGCGAGGCCGAGCGCCGCTTGCCCGCGCGCCGCGTAGAACGCGTCCTCGTCCCTGAAGAGTTCGAGCAGCGGCCCGACGGCTCGCTCGTCGCCCGCGCGGCCCAACGCCTCCGCCGCGACCAACGTCAGCAGCGAGTCGTTCTCCTTCAGCAGTTCGGAGAGCGCGGGCACGGTCTCCGGACGGCCCATGCGGCGGACGGCGTTGCGCAGGCCCTCCGAGTAGGACGGCGACTGCTTGAGGGCCGCGACGACCGGCCCGAGCGCGGGCAGGCCGATCTCGGCCAGCCGCGCCGCGGCAGCGGACGCTTCTTCGAGCGTGCCGCCCGTGGCCGCCGCGATTAACTCGGGAATGTTCTGACGTTCTTCGCTCATGTCTACGACGGGTTCGCCGACGCTGCCGGCGGCACCGTCGCCACCGGGGTTGACTCTAGAATCATCAGGCTATCCCGCAAGTCCTTCTTGCGCTTCTCCCACCAACGTGTGATGGGTTTGTGCTCCTCGCGCCTGATGAAGATGAGGTTGCTGTAATCGTTACCCCCGCCCCAGTCGAGGGGCCAGATGTGGTGGTTGTCCCAGTCGCCCAGGTTCACGTCCTTGAAGGGCATCTGGTATTCCACTTCGAGCTGGTGCGTCGCGATCTGGTCGAGCAACTCGGCGAGACTTGTGCCGTCCGTGACCTTCCCCGCCCAAGCCGTTTGACCCTGCAACCCCGCGAGCGCGAGGATGATGGACTTCTGCTTCTGCAAGTCCGCGTTCTTGTTCTCCTCCTTGTTCAGCTCAACGTCCAGCGCGGAGCGGAGGGCGTTCTTCTTGTCACGCCGCCTGCCGTTGAGGATGACCTTCCAGGCATCGCCGCCGGTCTCGCGCTCCTCGGCGTCACCGATGGTGTAAGTGAGACCTAAATCGGGCGGCCCGACGGGCGGTCCTTTCGGCATCTTCAACGCCTCGTTGGCCGGGTGGAAGGGCGGCACCGCCGTCGAGAATGAGTAGTCGCTGAAGAAAACTTTGTCGAAGGTGCCCGTGACCAGACCGCCCTCCAGCCGTGGCTTGTACTTGTCTACAATTTCGGCGGCCTTGTCGCGCTTGGCCTTGTCCTTCACGGCCTGTGCGGCGGCCTTGGCGTCGGCCTTCTCCTTGGCCTTGGCCTCCTTCTCCTTCGCCTTCTCCTGGGCCTTCTCCTCCTTCGCCTTCGCCCTCTCGTCGGCCCGCTCCTTGGCCTTCGCGTCCTTCTCCTCCTGCGTCAGCCCCTTCTTCTTGTTGCTCGGGTTGACGACGTAGTCGTAGTCCCACGTCGCGCCGCCGTCCACGACGTTGAGCGACTTGAAGACCGGGTGGTCGCGCTTCACCTTCGCCGCGACCAACTCCGCCTCCTCCCTCAGAATTTCGCCGTTCGTCTGGTAGCGCGCCTGCTCGCGGTCGATGGCGTCGAGCCCGGCCTGCACCTTCGCGTTGAACTCGGGCGACTGTGCGCCCGGCGTCTGCGGCCCCTGCGCGCCAGCGGCGGCGCCGGGTGTGCCGGGCTTCGTCTTCGCGGGCGGCGCGGCGGGGGTGGGCGGGGCGGGCGCCTCGCCGACCGGGGCGCCTGTCTGTTCGCCGGCCGCGCCCTCGACCGTGAGCGTGCCCTTTTCGGGGACGGGCGGCTTCGGCGGCGCGGGGACGGGCGAGCCCGACTCGGGCATCACGTCCTTGATGAACCTCTCGGGGTCCACCGAACCGGTCTCGAAGCTGATGTCGGGCGCGAAGTCGTCGCCGAGCGTGTAGCTGATGTTGGCGCGCAACGCGAGGTTGAGGCCCGTGTTCCAAATCCACTCCGCCAGCATCCAGTCCTTGCGCCAGACCGTGCCCTTGAAGAGCCAGACGCCCACGTCGATCTTCGCGAAGGCCATGACGCCGAACTTGAGTTGCGCGACGCCGGCAATCTCGGCCATGCCGCTGACGGTATACTTGCCGCCCGAGTACCTGAAGTTGGGCCGCACGGTGAGCGCCGAGTAGAGGCCCGCGACGCCGAGGGCCTCGATGCCGCCCGTGATGTCGGCGACGGCCATCCCGAGCCCGATGCCGCCGCCGATGTTGGCGACGACCTCCGCGCCCGCGGGCACGAAGAACTCGCCGCCGAGCCCGAACTCGGTCGCCGCCTCCGGGTCGGTGCCGAACTCGCCCGTCAGCGCGATGTCGCGCAGCACGCCCGGCCCGAACTTCGCGCGGAAGCCCGCGCCCGCGTGTATCTCCGCGAAGATGCCGACGTTCACGTCGATGACGGGAATGGTGATGCCCCAGATGGGGAACTTCTTCTCGAAGGAGAAGAAGTTCTTCTCATACTTCTTCTCGGGGAACAGTTCGACCTGGCCGGGCACGGAGAGCTTGCCCTTGACGCCGATGTTCTTCTTCTCGTCAACCGCGACTTCGACCTCGCCCCTCAAGCCCTTGAACAACTCCATCTCAAGCATGCCGCTGCCGCTGATGAGCCCGGCCTCCGACATGATGATCTCAAGCCCGCCCTTCAGCTTCGCGCCCTCGTAGTTGGCCTTGCCCTTCCCCGAGTGCTTCTGGTCGGCGTACTTGTACTTGAGGTTCCCCGTCACCTTCGGCAATTCGAAGTCAACGCTGGCGTCGAAGGCGAAGTCTTTCTGTGTGACCCGCACGTCCAGCTCTGTCTGCTTGAGCCCCGGAATCTTGCTGCTGCTGAAGACGACGTGCGCCGTGCCCGTGGCCTTGCCGGACTTGTCCACCGTGACCGAGCCCGTCCCTTCGAGCGGCGCCCGGCTGACGGCGAGGCCGACGGTCGCGCCGGTCGGCATCTTGTTCTCGTCGAGGTCGATGCTCGCGTCCGTCAGCTTGAAGAACGGCAGCGGCGTCTTCAAATACTTGGGCGGCACCTTGAGCTTGTCGCCGACCCCGACCTTCTTCAGGATGTCTTTGAAGACGACGGTCGTGCCCGCGATGTCGAAGGCATAGTCCTTCGCCCCGGCGGCGGCGGCTCCGCCGGGCGCGGCCGTGGGCGCGGGAGCCGCGCCGCCCGCCTGACGATGGAAGACGGGCGCCGTCGAAGAGGTGAGCGCCGGGAACATCTCGCCGCGCATGACGGCGTCGGCCGCCGCGTCGGCCTGCCGCTCCAGAGGGTCCGATGGATGACTGACGCTGAAGCCCTGCGGCTTCGCTCCGGCCGCGCCTTGATTCTGCTGGACGACGTGTGCGAGTTCGTGCGCGATGAGCTTCTGTCCCGACTGCGACGAAGGGTTGTAGGCACCCTGGCTGAAGTAGATGTCGCGCCCCGTGGTGAACGCGTCGGCGTTGAGCGATTTGGCCGCGTGGTGCGCCGCGCCGTCGTCGTGGACGCGCACGTTGTTGAAGTCCTGTCCGAAGCGCGAGCCCATCGTGTCGCGCGTGCCCGTGTCGAGCGGGCGGCCGGAGCTTGAACTCAACTGCGTCGCGGACGTGTCTGGACTGTCGGACGACCCTTCGGCCTGCTGCCGCTGCACGGTCGCGGCGGCGTCGGTTCGCGGCGTCTCCCGCGCGCCGCTTGAGAACACGCGCTGCACATAGCGGTTGCCGTACTGCCGCTGCAAGGCGTCGATGGCGCGCGCCTTCTGCGCGTCGTTGACTGGGTTCGAGAACTCCGCCTTGCGGAAGATGGGCGAGAACTTGTCGGGCGGCGGCTCCTGCCCGCCGGAGGCGGCCGTCAACTCGCGCACGAGCGAGTAGGCACCGCCGTGCGCGGCGCTGCTGTGCGCGCCCTGCTTCGGCGCGGGCTCGGCCTGCGGCGTCCTGGCGGCCGTCTCCTGGGCCTTTGGCGCGGCCGACTTGTCGTTGACCGACTCCGGCATCTTTAGCTCACCCGACCTTGAACGTCTACGTTTAAGCCTACGCGGGTTGCGCGGGCGTCCGCGTCAACTGGTAGAGGGTCTGTCCGCCATCAGCGGCGGCGCGCTGCGGGAAGAGGCTTTCGAGGTTGGGGCTCACCACGCGGTTCTCGAAGTCCTCCCAGATGCGCGTGTCCTTGCGGCAGTCGTAGGAGCGGCAGATGACCGGGCGCTGCTCGTAGAGCCCGCAACGCTTCGTCGGGCGCTCGATGTGGTGGCAGTAGCCGTCCTCGTCGTGGCGAATCATGTAGGGGCGACCCAAGTCCCACTTGACGCTTCCCTCTTCCAGGTCCTGCACGGTGAGCGCGAAGGTCAGACGGCAGCAGGCGCCGCGACAGAGCGCGATGCGGTTCTCGCAGTCGATCTCGATTGAGCCTTCGTAGGCGTACTTATCCTGCTCGTCGTTGGTGAGCGCGACTCCCATCCCCTTCTCGGCGAACTTCTCCGAGAGACGCTGCCCGACCTGACGCTTGCGCTCGTCAAGCTCCTCGACCGAGATGACGCCGCGCTCCATCAGCAGCTCGATGAGCGCGTAAGAGAAGGCCGCGACTTCGAGCACCTTACTCGTGTTGGCGTTCTCGCGCCCGTGCGCGTACATGAGCCCCGAGGCCACGTCGCTGCGGAGCTTCTCCAACTCGTCCGCCGCCCCCGGCTCAAAGTCCGGGAGGTGCACGGGGGCCGTCGGCGCCTCACGCCGCACATCTCGGGGCGGGACGAAATGGCTCGCCGTCTCGTCGAACTGTATGACCTGACTCATTGCTGACTCCCTTCTATGTCTGTCACGCCTCGGCCGCGGTGTGCGACCCTAACGGCCGCCGCCCTGTCGCGGCGGCTGCGGTTTTTCGGGGGGCGAGCCGATTGGGAACTGGAAGACCACGACGTAGATGCGGTTCCCCATTGTAAATTCGACCTGCAACAAAGGGGTCTTGGCGACCTTACGGCTGATACCGATGCTGACCGTCCTCGCGCCCGAGCCTCTGACGTTTGTCTCGCGGTAGTGCGCGGCGTCCACCTCGCTGTTGATGAGCGCCCTCCCCACCGTCATCCCTGCGGGCACGCGTAGTTTCAGGGTCACGAACTCCTCGCCGCGGACATCGTTGAGGAGGTAGTAGATGGTGAACCAGCCGTCCACGTTCAGCATGACTTCCTGCGGCCCGGGGCGGATCGGGTCGGGGAATCTACGGATAACTGGCATCTGGGACGCTGACTCCGCGGGCGGCTGAGCCTGCCGCCCCTGCCGCTGGAGGGCGTGCGTGGGTGCGCGGCTGATGACCTGCGGGCGCTGCCCCGCGACGACCGAAGCCGCGACCTCGTCGGCTTCAATCTCGAAAGCGTCTCCGGCCGGGCCGACGGAGAGGTCTTGGCCGTGGCCCGAGGCGCCCCTCTGCTGGACGACGTGGGTCAGTTCGTGCGCCAGCAGCCTTCGGCCTTCGGCCGTCGAAGGGTTGTACTCGCCTTCGGCGAAGTAGATGTCCTGCCCGCGCGTGACGGCGCGCGCGCCGAGCTCCTCGTTCACCCTCCCGGCGTCTGGCCCCGTGTGGACGCGCACGTCGCCGAAGCTCTCGCCGAAGGCTGACTCCATCAAGCTCCGCGTCCCGGCGTCGAGGCTTTGCGCGCCGGGCTGAGTGTGCGACTCGCCGGGCTTCGCCTCGCGCGACTTCTCGGCGACGACGCGCTGCACGTAGGCGTTGCCGTGTGTGTGCTGCAACTGACTTAACAACTCGGCCAGCGGCTCCGCGTTCGCGGGGTGCGCGAGCCGCTCGTCGCTCAGTAAGTCGGGGCGCGCCGCCGTCTGGCCGTCCGTCTGTTTGCGCGCGGCGTCGCGCTCGCTGCCGGTCTTGGCCTTCGGCGGCGGATGGCCGTGCGCGCCGTCCTTCTTCGTCTCGTGGTCCTTCATCGCATCTCCTCCGCGCTGCCGACGAGGTCGAAGTACTCGTCGAAGTCGGCCCTGACGAGCAGCCGCCCCATCTTCTGAAATTCGCGCTTGGCGGCGCAGATGACGTGCGGCATCCGCACGCGCCCGCCGTTGCTCGCGGCGAGGAAGGCGGCGCCCAGCGCGATGTTGCGAATGTTGCCGCCCGACAGCTTCAGCTTGTGCGCGAGGAAGTCGAAGTCGATGTCTTCGCCCAAAGGCGTGTGCTCGGGGAAGACCTTCCGCCAGATGCGACGGCGGTAGTCGTCGTCGGGGAACGGGAACTCGATGATGAAGCGGATGCGTCGGGTGAAGGCTTCGTCGATGTTCTTCTGGTAGTTGCTGGCGAGGATGACGACGCCCTCGTACTCCTCCATCCGCTGTAGGAGATAGTTGACCTCGATGTTGGCGTAGCGGTCGTGACTGTCTTTAACTTCGCTGCGCTTGCCGAAGACCGAGTCGGCCTCGTCGAAGAAGAGGATGGCGTTCGATTGCTCTGCCTCTTCGAAGACGCGGCTCAGGTTCTTCTCGGTCTCGCCGATGTACTTGCTCACCAGGCACGACAGATCGATCTTGAAAAGGTCGAGCCCCAACTCGCCCGCGATGACCTCGGCCGCCATCGTCTTGCCCGTGCCCGAGGGGCCGACGAAGAGCGCGCTCAAGCCCTTGCCGAGCGCAATCTTGCCGCCGAAGCCCCAGTCGGCGAAGACGCGCTGGCGGTGGTGAACGTGCGCGCAGACCTCGCGCAGGTGCTCCAACTGGTCGGGCGGCAGGATGATGTCGGCCCACGTGTAGAGCGGCGCGATCTTGCGCGCGAGCGACATGAGCTTCTTGCTCGACTGCGCGCGGCATGCGTGATAGAGGTCTGCGGTCGTGACGCGGAACGCGGCGCCTTCGCGCAGCAGCGCGCGCTGCCGCGACTCCGCGACGGCGTCGCGAATCCTGCCGGCCGTAAAGCCGAACTTGTCGGCCAACGCCTCGACATCAACACTCTCATCAATCGCCGCGCCTTCGCGCGCGAGGAACTTCCGCCAGAGCTGTAGACGCGCGTCGTAGCCGGGCGCGGGGAACGCGACGTGGAAGTAGCGCCCGGCCGGCGCGCCCTCCGAAGGATGCCAGGGTTCGCGACTGCCGAGGACGGCGACGCCCTCGAACTCTTCGAGCGCCGCGAGCAGTGCGCGGCGTGACGACGCTTCGTGCTCGCCCTCGCCGAGCACCGTCTCCGCGCCGTCGAGGTAGACCGCCGCGCGACGCAGCCGCCCCTCGCGGAAGAGTCTCGCGAGCAGCGGCGCGAAGCTATCTGCCTTCGACATCGCGTGCACGTCCGCGACGAGCAGCTCGCAGCCCGCGTCGCGGCACAGCGCCTCCGCCGTGAACTCCTTGCCCGCCCCCGCCGGCCCGCTGAAGATGAACGCCAGCGCGCCGCCCGTCCCTTCGGCCGTCGCCGCGTGCGCCGCGCGGAACAGTCGCGCGAGCCCTTCGAGCATCCCTTCGGGAAGCAGCAGGTCGCTCAACTCTGCCGACGGCCTCACGACTTTGACGAACGGCGCGAGCCGCGCGTCCGACGCGTCCACGTCGAGCAGGTAGTTCAGCACGCGCTCGTCCACCGACATCGCGCGCGTCAGGAGCGGCGACGCCTCGTCTTGCGCGTCGCCCGCGTGGCGTATGAGTTGGTGCTTGACGAGCGGCCCGCTAAACGTCAGGCGCGTGCGCGCGTCGAGCTTCTCGGAGAGCGAGCGGCAGAAGAGGTTGAGAATGAGGTCGGCGCTCGGCGCCTTGCGCGTCACGTCGTTCTGCAAGTAGGCGTAGAGCTTCCCGTATCTCACGTTCAGCTCCGGCGCGACGCAGACGAGGAGCGCGTCGAGGTCGAAACCCGAGAGGCGGAACAGACGCGCGAGCCTTTCGAGCGCGAGACTCACGCCGCGCTCGGCCGCGTCCGCGACGCCCGCCGCGCAGCCCTGTTCCGCGAGCCCGACGGCCTCCTGCAACCTCTCGACCTCGTCGTCCCCCTGCGCTCCTCTCGGCAACGACGCACCGCCCGCGTCCGTCAGCAGTTTGTCGATCTCGTCTTCGGAGATGAAGAGGCCACGGAACTCGTTGAAGCCCGCAAGCGTGGGGTCGCGCCGCTGCCGCGCGACCGCGAGGTTGAGCACGAGGTCGAGTCGTCTCAGCTCCTCGAAGAGATGTTCGCGGCTGTTGCGGTAGGCGGACATGCTTGCTCGTTTCAATCGTTGCGTGACAGGTCGAAGACCGCGTTCGAGGCGCGCGTTACCACACGCTCGTTCGCGGAGTCGATGAAGACCATCCGCACCTCGTAGCAGGCCGAGAGCCGGTAGGGCTGACCCAACGCGCTCCAGACCTGCGTCAACTGCTCAAGCGTCAGGTGGCACAGGTCAACTTTCAGCTCCTCGGCCGTGTTCTCAAGCCCGCCGCGCAGTGCCTCCACGGGGACGATGGAGTTCTCATAGAGCACGCGCATCGCCTCGCCGAAGACGCGCAGCTCGTCGAGCTTGTTCTCGGCGTAGGGCGTCAGCACGAAGGAGAGGTTGAGCGCGAGCGGCGGATAGCGGAGCGTGTCGGGGGTGACGGGTTGCCAGTCCTGGTTCTTCGCGAAGGGGTTCTCGCTCACGCGGAAGAGGAAGAGGTTGACCTTCGGCTTCATCGAGGTCGTCACCTTCTCGTCGGCGGGCGACTTGAGCGACACGTCGAACGTGTTCTTCGGGAGCTGCGCGTCGCGCAGAAGCTCCTCAAGGGTCTGTGTCACGTCGCTGATGACAGACGAGCTGCTCATAAGGGGAAGACCTGCCGACTACAAACTTTTTCACCGTCCTTAAATCTGAATCCCTTCGTGCGCGAGTTCGAGCGTCTCGATGGCGACCTCCGAGGCCGTGGCCTTGAGGTCGGGGCCGACCCACTTGACGGGGAAGGCGCGGATGAGGTTCCAGCGTCTCACGTCCTCGCCCTTCTCGTTCATGAGCACGATGGCGATGCTCGGGTTGTTGGCCCGGCCGTTCTTGCCGAAGGTGCCCGCGACCACGTCGAGCTGCCACTCGATCAACTCGTTGGAGTTGGTGACGCCGCGCTTGAGCGTGACGTTGCCGAAGCTGGAGGGCTCGGGGAACTTGAGCGTCGTCGCGTTGTTGCCGCCCTCCTTGTACTCGAAGACCTTGGTCTCGATGCTGAGCCCCGTGCACTCGGAGAAGCCCGCGACCTCCACGTCGCCGAGTTCGAGCTTGAAGCGGAAGCTGCCGAACGGGTCCTGCTCTCTCCTCGGCATCCGTCCACCTAACTCCTCTCCCGCACCGAGACCGACTCGGTCGTGCGCTTGATGGTGACGTAGACGAACTCGGCGGGCCGCGCCGGGGCGAAGCCGATGAGCGTCACGGCCTGGCCCGCCTCAACCACGTCGGGCGTGTTCGTCTCGGCGTCGCACTTGACGAAGAAAGCCTCCTGCGGGCTCGCCCCCGCGAGCGCCCCGCGACGGTAGAGGTCGCGCATGTAGGTCGTGAGCGAGGCCACGATCTTCCGCCACAGCGCCGCGTCGTTGGGCTCGAAGACCGTCCAACGCAGGTTGACGAGAATCTGCTTGATGACCGCGAGCGAGAGACGGCGGACGTTGACGTAACGCCAGAGCGGGTCGGGGCTCAGCGTGCGCGCGCCCCAGACGAGCAGGCCGCGCCCCGGAAAGCTGCGCAGGCAGTTGACGCCCTTCGGATTCAGGACCGACTGCGCGGCGTCGTTCAGACAGAACTCAAATTCAACAACGCCGTCGAGCGGCTCGTTGGCGGGCGCGCGCCCGACGCCCTCGCGGTTCTCGACGCGCGCGTAGATGCCCGCGACGTGGCCGCTCGGCGGCACGAACAGATCGCGGCCCGAGAAGTCGGCCGCCTTCTCGCGCAGCCAGGGGTAGTAGAGCGCGCCGTACTTCGAATAAGGCGCGAGACGAAAGTTGTCGGGCCACTCCTCGATGCGGTTCGCGCCGCGCCCGGTCTCCGCGCCGCGCGGCGAGTCGAGAATGGCGAAGCGCTCGCCCATCTTCTCGCAGTGCGCGAGCAGCGCGCCCTGCCCCGTCTTCAGGTTCGTGAGCTTGTCGGGCGTCAGGCTCGCTACGGGCAGGCGGCTGAAGATGATGCCGCTCTCGGATATCTGCGTCTCGGGGATGAGACTGTAGAAGTCCGGAAGGATGAGGTCGGGGATGGCGACCGAGCCTATCTCTTCGACGGCCTCGAAGGCCGCGAGCCCGAAGAGTTTTTCCGCGATTCTTTCTTTCTCTTCCGTGCTCGCGTTCGGCGGCCGCGGGCGGAAGTATGCGCCGCCCGTGTCGCCCGTGAAGTAGCGCGCGTCGAGGAGTGACGGGTCGTCGCCGCCGCCCCCTCGCGGCTGCAACTGGTCGTCGTTCTCCCCGACGCCGTCGAGCCGAGGACTCGCCGCGCCCTTCCCCGCCGCGAGGTCTTCGACGCGCACGAGAATCGACTGCCCGTTCCGCATCTTCTTCGCGTAGTCGCCCAACTCGGGGTCGCCGTTGATGACCGCGACGAAGTAACGCTCGTGACTCTCGCTCAGAGAGAGGTTGTCGAAGACCTCTTCGCGCACGAGCACGCTGTTCGGCCTGTAGCGGAAGACGAGCTTGACGCCGCGCCCGACCACGCCGCTGCCGGCGGGGAAGCCCGCGTCGCTCTTGACGGCCGAGTCGAACTTGACCTCGCCCGTCTTGTAGTCGATTGACTTGATGCCCAACTTCTCGCGGACGGGGTCGCGGCGGTGGACGAGCGTCACCGTGTCGGACTCTTCCTCCGGACTTGAGCTGACGCCCGCGAGCCCCGCCACCGACTTGAAGGTCGCGACCTTGTCGCCCTTCTTCACGTCGGAGGCGAGTTCAGTCAAGACCAGCTCGCGGCTCGAACCCGCTTCGACTTCGACGGTGAGCGAGTTGCCCCACGCGCCCTCGTTGATGGCCCAGACCTTGACGGCCTCGGCGCCGCGCCCCTTGAGCGTGGTCGTGGCGCGCGTCGAGTTTTCATGCGCGACGCGGACGACGTGGCAACGCACGCCGCCGTTGCGGAAGAAGCCGAAGACGCTGTAGGCGAGATAGCTGTAGCCGGTGAAGTCGCCGAACACGTCGCGGAACTGCCCCCAGCTCGTCACGGGCTGCGGGTAGTTCAGGGGGCCGCGCTCCGCCTGCCCGACGAAGCCCGCCACGTCCATCCGCACCTGCGGCGGCGGCGCGACCTCGACCTCCCTGATGTAGACGCCCGGCGTGGTTAAGTTCAGCATGACCGTTGGCGGGACCGCGTTGCGCCGTTACTGCGCCGTTACTGCTCGGCGGCAGACTCGTTGATCTCCCGGTTGATGCGCGAAATCTCCTCGACCCACCGGTGGCGTTCGAGGTGGGACATGTGCTCGATCTCTTCCTTCGGCCAGTGGAAGTGGTAGGCGATGTAAGCTACCTCCTGGGCCAGTTGGCCCAGGGGGTAGCGGGCTATCCCTCCGGGGGTTCTCCCCCCTGTAGTTCCGACTCGTCAACCTCGAAAGAGCTTTCGCACTCGGGGCAGGTCATCTTCACGCGCGAGTGTCCGTTCGAGTTGATGCGCCGGTAGAGGTCTTGCAGGTAGGCCAGATCGGCGGAGAAGAGGTTCTCGACGACGGACGGGTTCACGTCGTTCAACTCGCCGAGCTTGGTGACGACCCGCGAGAGCAGGATGACGACGAGGTAGGCAGAGTTGCGCTGCACGCGCGGGTCTTGCAGGGGCGCGATCTCGTCCTTGGCGTTGGCCAGGCGCATCACGCCCTGCCGGTGCAGGTTGCCGTCCTTGTCGATGAAGCCCTTCGGCAGCGTGAACGCGTACTCTGTTTGCAGCATCAGGCCCTCTCCACGCCCTCATGGGTGAGCTCGACCGACTCGATGGCCACCTCGTTGGCGTTGGCCTTCAGGTCGGGGCCGACGTACTTCGACGGCCACGCGTTGACCAGGTTCCAGCGCACGACCTCTTCGTGCTTCTCGTTGTGAAGCACGACGGAGGCGTTGCGCCGCTCGATGTCGCCGTCGGTGACGGTCTTGCGCCAGTTGTAGACCGAGAGGTCGGGGCTGATGCCGCGCTTCAAGGTGATGTTGCCGAACTTGTTCAGGCCGGGCAGCTTGCGCGGGGTGATGGGCTCCTGCCCCTCGCGGTAGTCGATGACGTTCGACTCCTGATTGAGGCCCGTCACCTCCGAGAACCCGGCGACGGTGATGCCCTCGATTTCGAGTTTGAAGTTGAACGAAGCAAACGGGTCGGTCGCTCTCCTTGCCATACGTTTTCTCCTCGTCTGTGGTGGGGAGCGCGCGAGCCTCAACCTCGGCGCGCGCGCTCGCCCCGAACGCTCTACTAAAGCGGCCTACTCCTCGGCGGCGCCGCCGGCGCGGGTCTGCCTGATGCGGAAGATGACGAACTCGGCCGGCTTCGACGGCGCCACGCCGATGAGCGTGACGACCATCCCGGCGTCCACGATCTCGGGCGGGTTGGTCTCCTCGTCGCACTTGACGAAGAAAGCCTTCTCCGGCTTGTCGCCGACGAGCTTCCCTTCCATCCACTGAATCTTGAGGAAGGCCCCCACGTCGCGGATGATGCGCTTCCAGAGGCTCTTGTCGTTCGGCTCGAAGACGAGCCCCTGCGTCCCCTTCAGGATCGACTCTTCGAGGAAGTTGAAGAGGCGGCGCACGTTGACGTAGCGCCACTCGGGGTCGCTGGAGAGCGTGCGCGCGCCCCAGATGACGACGCCCGCGTCCGGGAACTTGCGGATGACGTTGACGCCCTCGGGGTTGAGCGTGTCCTGCTCGCCCTTCGTGACGATGCGCTCGATGTCGGCCGCCGCGTTGAGGTAGCCGTCCTCGGTGCCGGCCGGCGCCTTGTGCACGCCGACGCGCACGTCGGCCGCCGAGTATGAACCCGCGACCGCGCCCGACGGCGGCAGCAGTTTGAGCTTGCCCGTGATGGGGTCGGTCGCGTAAATCCAGGGGTAGTAGAGCGCGCCGAACTTCGAGTTGAAGGCGCTGCCCGAGAACGGCGACTGGCCCCGCTTGTAGGCCAGCGCGTTCTGCGGCGACTGCCCGCCCGGCGTGTCGGCCACGAAGAAGCAGTCCTTGCGGTTCGTGCAGTAGGTGAGCGCGAGCAGCGTCGCCGCGCGCGCGTCGGCCGAGGCGAAGCCCGGGTTGACGAGGTCGGGGATGGCGACGATGTTGATGTCGTCCACGGCGTCGAACGCGTTCAGGCCCGAGGCCGGCACGGTCGAGGTGGAGACGGCGCCAATCAGGTCGGCCGGCTTGAAGTCCGCGTTGGTCGAGCCGAGCGGCGCGCCGTCCGAGCCGCCCGTCAGCTTGACGGGCGTCGTCGTGAAGAAGGGCGGCGTGATCTTCGTCCGGTTGTCGGTGGCGTCGATGACCGTGATGTACTTGGAGACGCCGTTGATGCGGACCTCGACGTGGTCGGGGTTCGGGAAGTCGGTGGCGCCGTCGAACTCGTTCATCGAGAGTTGGTCGAAGACCTCGGCGGGCGTCGGCGCGCCGTCAATGAAGATGCTCAGCTTAAAGCGCGGGTCGTTCTGCGGGTCGGCGTCGGGGCTGAACCCGGCCGCGCTGGCCTGCACCGAGACGCGGTCGCCCCACGCGCCCTCGCTGCTGGCGAGCACGGCCATGGCCATGTCGCCGGTGTTGCCCGTGAGCGTGAACAGGTCGGCGCGCGAGATGTCGGGCGTCGGGTCCTGGCCGGTGGGCGGGCCGCTCGGCTTGAAGGCGCGCACGACGTAACAGCGCGTGCCGCCTTCGAGGAAGAAGTGCTGCACGCCGTAGGCGAGAAACGCCTTGGGCATGAAGCTGCCAAAGACATCACCGAACTGGGTCAGGTTGGTGATGAGTTGCGGGCTGTTGATCGGCCCCCGCTCGGCGATGCCGACGAAGGCGCCGGTCGAGGTGCCGACGCCCTGGATCGGCTTCGGGCCGGCAAGCTCTTCGATGTAGACTCCTGGCGACAAGTATTCAGGCATGACCTACGACCTCCATATCGTCTCGGAAAAGGTTGCGCTCACTCGGTCGGTATGGACGGTCCCGACCCTCCTCCTGTTTCGGTGCGGGAACGTCCCCTGCCCCGTTCGGTGCTTCCCCCCCTGTCGGACTGCGCCCCCGGAATGACCGCGATCCGCCTTTCCCGAAGGTGTCTTTGAATCTCGTCGGAGTCGAACTCCACGTCGGAAACGTCGGCCGTCTCGCGCGGCCCCAGCGTGATCGGGTCCTTGTCGGGCCGCGCGACGCTGAGGGCGCCGTAACTCATGTTCTTGATGGTTGGCATGCTTCACTCCTTAGCTTCAGCTTCTCTCCAGAAAGATGTCGGCCCGGTTGCGACCGCCCACGAGGACGTTGACGTTCTGGCTCTCCGTCTCGTAGTTGAGCAGGCTGGCCGAGAGCGTCACGGCGGTGATGTCGCTCCGGTTGAAGTACAGGTTGTAGTCCCCTTTGCTGTTGGTGACGGCCTTCACGTCGCGGTCGGTGCCGAGGACGACCTGCTTCCCTTCGATCTCCACGGTGACGACGCTGACGCCCTCGACTTCGGCCGTCTGCACGTCCACGCCGTTGACCTTCTCGATGCGGACCAGCACGCCCGGCAGCGCGAGACCCGCGATTGTTTTGTGCTCGACGCGGCCGACGACGTGCGTCCACCCGGGCGGCGGCTGGAAGTACGGGTCGAACTTCAGGCGGATGGCGTGGCCGCGAACTATCCTGAGCAGAGAGCCCGGGGTCAGGTTCTCCACGCTCTCTAGCTTCGCGCCCGAGACCTTGCCCGGCTCAAGCGCCGCGACGAGTTTCGAGGTGAAACCGGCGGCGCGCGCGGCGGCGCCCACGCGGACGGCTCTCCTGATGATGACGGAGTCGAAAGTGATCTTGCCGTCGGAGGCATTGACCGTCTTGACGACGACGATAAGCTCATCATCACCCGCGCGGCCGAGGAGCGGGGCGTCGGAGTACGGCAGCGTGACGTTGAACTCCTGCGGCTGTAGACGCTCGCCGGAGATGAGCACGCGGTACTGGCCGGGCGGGATTTCGTTGAAGCAGAAGAAGCCGCCCTCCTTGTACCAGGCCGGCCGCTCGACGCCGACGATCTCGACGCGCAGGCGCTGCGGGTCTACCCCTTCGTAGCTCAAGTCCTCAATCACCTGCCCCATCAGCGACGCCTTTTTAGCGATTTGTTCGGCCATGTGTGCCTGAGGAGAGCGGCGCGGGCGACGGGCGGCGCGCGGTCAAAAATGGCGCGGGTTCATTCCCCGACGACGAGACGCGCCACCGGGACGATTAGATACTGACGCACCTGCGCGACCTCGACGACGGCGAACGCCTCTTTCAGCTCGCCGCTGTCGGACAGGTCTACGACGCGCCCTTCGAGCAGGTCATTGCCGTGCAGCTCGTACAGCACGACGAGAGGGTGGGGCGTGTGGATATCCGCGACTTTGAACCGGACTTGTTGATCTAATAAATCCACAATTTTTTAGCCACATGGTCCGGGTCGTGGTGCCCTGTATTCGCCAACTCTCGCCGCGCCACTCGGCAACAGACATGCCACTCCACTCACACGCGTTTCGGCCGCATATGCGCCTTGGGACGCGACACACGACGGCCGCGCGAGCGCGTCGTGCCGGAATAACTTTTCCGGGAGCGGAACGACGTTTCCGGAGAGAGCGACGGCAGAACGCCGTCAGTGCAGGTTGTGTTTGCGGACTTTGTTGTAGACGCTGCGGGCGGTGATGCCGAGCAGCCTTGCGGTCTGAGTCTGGTTGCCGTCGGCGCGTTGGAGCGCGGACTCTAAGAGGAGCCGTTCGCAGTATTCAAGCGAGCGCGTGAGGTTCCAACCGTGTTCGTCGAGCACGCGCGCGAGTTGCGCACGCAACTCTTCGGGTGAGGCCGGCGGCGCTTCGTTCACTTCGGCCGCTACGTTCGCTTCGCTTGTCTGCGCGGGCGACTCCGCGACCGCAAGCTCGCGCCAGGCGTCGGCCGGCAGGTCGAGGAGCCTGAGCGGCTCGGCCGTCTCCCTGTCGCCGACGACGCGCGCGACGAGGTGTTCCAACTCGCGCGCGTTGCCAGGCAGCCTCATCAGCTTCAGCGCGTCGATGAACTCCGGGCCGGCGCTGAGCGGCTGACCGTCGCGCCCCGGCGGACGGTGCTTGTCGAGGAAGTGCTCGACGAGCGGCCCTATGTCGTCCTTCCTCTGCCGCAGCGGCGGGAGGTGAATCGAGAGCATGTTGAGGCGGTGGAAGAGGTCTTCACGGAACTTACCCTGCCGCACGAGTTCTTCGAGGTCGCGGTTGGTCGCGGCGACGACGCGCACGCTCACGTCCACCTCGCGGTCGTCGCCCACGCCGAGCACGCGCCGCTCCTGTATGACGCGCAGCAGCTTCGCCTGTAGTTGCGGGTCGAGATCGCCGACCTCATCGAGAAAAAGGACGCCGCCCTCGGCCGACCTTATCAGACCTTTACGCCCCGCCTCCGCCCCCGTGAACGCGCCGCGCCGGTGGCCGAACAACTCGCTCTCCGCGAGGTTCGGGTTGATGGCGCTGCAATTCAGCGCGACGAAGGGACCTCGGCAACGCTTCTCATCCAGACGGTGCAGCGCGTTGACGAGCACCTCCTTGCCCGTCCCCGTCTCGCCCGTGACCAGCGCCGGGAGGTCGCTGAGCGCCGCGACGCGCACGACCCAACGGAAGACGGCCAGCATCTCGCGACTCTGGCCGGCCACGCCCAGACGCTTCATCACGCCTTTGATCTTCTCGTCTTCGGCGCGCCTGTACGTCTCGGCGCTCACGAGCCGCGTGAGCGTGCGCGCGAGTTCCTGCGGGAACTCCGCCTGCCCGCTGTCGAGAATGTCGAGCGCGCCGGCCAAAAGGAGTTGACAACGACGGCCGAGCGGCCATAGACGGACGCCGTCCCCGTAACAGACGACCGTGAGCCCCACGCCCCTGAGGGCGCCGATCTGTCCCGCGAGCGCGGCGCACGCCTCCGGGCCTTCGTCGAGGGCGACTAAGACGATGCGGCCTTCGCGGTGCTCTTCACCTCCGACCGCCTCCAAGCTCCCCGCGTCGTACAGCCTCGCCCCACACTCTTCGACCACGCGCGTGATCGTCTCAAGGCGCGCGGTCCTGCGCTCACACAACAGCCCGACCGACGACGGGCCATAATCCGGCGTCGCGTTCTCGCAGGACTCTTTCAGGGTTGCCAGTCCCGGGGAGAGCATACGACCTTCCTGTTGGCGCAGTCCCTCGTGCGAACCCGCCTCTCACCCGCGAACGGCCCTGGCAAAACTGGCCCGAACGACGGCGGGACGTGAGAGCTCCGCGACAGGAGCTGCGGTGCGTTCCTGAAGTGCTTGCGCCGGCCTCCGTTGAGGGGGTGCCGGATGGGAGTTGCTCGTGAGCGGGGCAGCGTCACGAGAGTTGACGGGGCAGCTAAGCTACGCGTGTGAATAAGCCGACGCGGCTGGTGGACCCTGTTTCCAAACCTTGGTACGTGACGTGAGCGCGAAGGCTGTTACACAGGCGAGGGCAGCTATTTCAATCCCACCTTAAGAATTGCAAACGATGAAAGCGTTGTCGAAGGCGCTTATATATCGGAGCCTCGTCGCTTGTCAACAAGACAGTTGAGTCTACAGTGACGGCGCCGCGAAGAGTCCGAAAACGGGCGCGGAACAGGACGCCCGTTCATTCATAACCCCTTGAAGGAAACATCGTCGTTAATCACCCGCGAAGGAACGGCGACGCGGGGCGTGTCACCGAGGCGTCTCTGGTGGCAGTCTGAGTTTTTCGTGCCGGCACTTGGCGACGCCCTTTTCGAACCCATCCGGGTAGTACATCCCCGTGCCGAAGCAGTCCGGGCACTGCGCGGCGTCAACCTTCGCGACCTGCTCTTCCCTTCTCTCGACCGCCTCGGCCTCGATCTGGCGCTTGTCCTTCTTCCAAAGGCGCCGGCGCAGATGTTCGGTCAGAAACGCGGGGACGCTCGAAACTGCTGAGGTGCGGCCTGCGGCGATCTTCAGCTCGGTTATGAGAAGGTCTGCCAGTTCCGCCCATCTTTCCGCGTCTGAAGCGGAAGGCTCTCTGCCTGTCACCTCTCTACTGGCTGTACGCAATGCGGACAAAAATTTGGCGAAAGCCTCATCATCAGAATTTTGCTCAGTATTAGTATTAAAAGAAGTATTGTCAACCTCGTTAACCTCTTGAGAATAAACGAGTTGACCCCACCCACCACCCACCAGATTTTGGGTGGTGGGTGGACCCAGAATTTGGCTGGAGGGTGGTTGGTCGGTGGGTGGTGGGTGGTGGTGGGTGGTGGGTGGGGTCTCTTCGGGGGTGAAGACCTCGTATTCGGCCCCAGTGTTGTCACCACGCACGTAATAGACCTTAACCAGCCCGACCCGCACCAGATGCTTTAAATGTCCCTTCAGTGTGTTGTGGCTGACATCCGCCCAGTCCATGACCTCGGAGAGGGTCGCGCGGATGACCCTGCGCGGCACGACGGCCCCGCGCGTGCGCTGGTAGAGCGCGTCGTAAGTCTTTTTGCTCTCGCCCTTAAAGAGACCAGCCGGCAGCGCGTCACGCACGACCGAGTTGGGCACGCGCACAAAATCTCTTGTTGGCGCGATTGCCTGGGTGGTGGGTGGTGGCTGGTCGGTGGGTGGTGGGTGGTGGGTGGTGGGTGGTGGCACCGGCTGCATCAACGGCATTGTCGTTGCCGTTTCAGCGGCTTTCGCGGGTCCGATCAGGTTGAAAATGGGGTGGTCCGGACCCGGCAGCTTCACTTCGGGTTGCGCCAGCGGCTTAGCCGGCTCCCGCAAGGGAAGTTTTGTCGCGCGCGGTTTGGGCTTCGTGTCCTTCATCATTTCTGTACCACGCTCAGGCGCGGAGCCGAGGCCGCCATGCCGATGCGCTCAAGTATCTCGTCCGTCAGCTCGGCGTATTGCTGCGCGCCGCGCGTGTTCGGGGCATAGACTTGTATGGGTTGGTGAACGAAAGGGGACTCTTCGAGCTTTGCCTGCGAGTGAATTACGGTGTTAAAGACGAGGTCGCCCGACTTCTCCTTCAACTCCAGAAGGGAAGCCCCGGAGACGTTCATGCGCTTATCGAACATCGTGCAGAGCGTGCCGAGTATCCGCAGATTCTCGTTCAGGCTCCTCGCGCCGCTGATGGCGTCCATCAGGTCGTCGTAGCCGAAAAGGGCAAAAGGTGCCGCTTTTACTGGGATAATCACGTAATCCGCGGCCGTCAGCGTCGCCGTCAGGAGCAGCCCGAGGTTCGGCGGTGTGTCGATGATGGCGAAGTCGTAACGGCCGGAGACGGATTTCAGGGCGCTCCGCAGCTTCGTGATGGCGAGCGGGCTTTCGCGCTCGAACTTAGCCAGATTGATGGTCGAGGCCACCATGTCGAGCTTCGGGATGGCCGTCGTTAAACCCTTTTCTATCAACGATGCGGCCGGCTCCGAACCTCCCCCGATGAGCACGTCGGAGAGCGTGGACGTGACCTGCTCGGGGGAGAAGAAAATTTGCGTGGCGTTGCCCTGCGGGTCTGCGTCGATGAGAAGGGTCTCGTACTCCCGAATCGCCAGTTCGGTCGCGACCGTCGCCGCCGTCGTGGACTTCCCGACGCCGCCTTTCTGGTTGGCGACTGCGATTGTAATCACTAGGCGGCCTCCTTCCTCGTCCGCATCTCGACCAGTTCGAAAGCCAGTTCGACCGTCTTCGGGATGGGATGCACGCCCCGCTCGTAGCGCGAGACGGTGATCGAGTCGAGTCCGAGCTCACGAGCAAGCTGCGCCTGAGTCAAACCCAGCGCCTCGCGACGCTGTTTCATCTCTTCGGGTTTCATATGCTCGGAGACTAGGCGAGACGCCTACACTTTGTCAACGAAATTTTCGGCGAGAGAACGAAATTCACAAGACTTTTTACAAGCTCGATGCGAGCGCACGGGCGTCGCATCAGGTTTAAGACAGAGTCTTCAGATGCCGTACAGCACTTAAATGATTGTTAACAAAGCAGTAGACAGCCGAGGAGGGGAAGAGGACTCACGCCTTCGGACGCTAATTTCGAGGATAGAAATTACGTCACTGCGTTAATAGGTCGCTAAGCTCAACAATTACACTGGGTTAGCTATGCGAGCAAATTGAAGTGAGGGATAGGCATGTGACTTTGTTAGACTGGGTGATGTGCGCCAGTATATTCCCTGGGTGTTGTTGTCGCTCGGCTGCCTCTTAGTGGCCGGCGTTGCCGTGCTCTGGTTACGCCGTGGGAAGCGACGGCGCTACTCTTCTGACCGGCGCGAGTGGTGGGCCGGCTAAATCCTGAGTATTTTTGCCTGCTCCCGTTCCTTCCTCCGCGCTATCTTCTGCAAAGTCAGGGTGATCTGGTCTACGGCGGGCATAATCTCCGCGAGGTCTTCGTCCGACACTTCTTCCGGCCCGATCTCCCTCAAAGCCCTTGAGATCATCCGTAACTCTTCAAAGAAGAGGTGGCTCGCATCGAGTGGGTCCGCCTCAAGAAGCCCGTCCGCCTTGCTTACGGCAAACACCTCGGTCTCTGTCGGGTCCGGCTCCCGCGCCTCGCCCAGAGCTTCTTTGACCCTGGCCCGCAGCAGCGTCCCAGACCCCTGTGCCAGCAGATGCGCTTCGAGCAGCCTCTTCCTGAGCGAGCGCGCCTCGGCATCAGTACCATTCAGCTTTCTGGCGGTGAGTCTGGCTAACTGGTGGGCCTCGAAGAGGTTGATGTCTCCGCGCTCCAGCGCGTCGAGCACGTCGCGCTGGAACTCCAGAATAGGCAGGTATTGGCCTATGAAGCTGCGCGCGGAGATGCCTGTTTCACGCGCCAGCAGGTCGCGCAGGACGGAATCTACTTTCAGAAGTTGTTCGCGTGCGTAGCGCGCCGGCCTGCCACGGTTAGTCTCACTAGGCTGCCGCATGTAGAGGCCGCGAACCGAGTTGAGCAGAGAGACCAAGTTCTTGTGCGTGCGCGGGATAATCTCGGGAAGGGAACTGCGTAAAGAGTCGAGCACGCGCCCTATACCTTCGGCGGAGGCGAGCGGGTCGTTGCGTCTGCTGCGTCGTCTGGTAGCTTTCATAGGATTCCGTCCCTGATGAGCTTATGGGCCGGGGCTAAACCCGAGCCCGTGAAACATTAGAATATAGCCTTATTTACCATGGGATGAAAACAAATGCTTCAAATAATAGATAAGAGTCCACTACCTCAACAAAAGCGGAACCATCTGCAAAAGCGGATAAATATCAAGATATCAAAGCAGGGTAACGCTCAGGCCATGAGCTGCCCGGAAGCTATGCGGCTACGCCGAACAGGTTCGCGACGAAGTTCGCGTGCCCTGTGCGGGCGGCGCGGAAGAGACACGCGAACGCGTGGGCGCGGGAGGCCAAATCCAAGTTGGCCTCCCGCGCCCACGCGTTTATGTCTTGAACGCGTCCGCCTCCGAGACGGCCGGCGGACGCAAGGGCCTTACGGCTGAAGGTCTGCGGTGTACTCGACGCCGAGCACCACGTCGCTCGCCTTGCTGAAATCCACGCCGGGGTTTTCGCTCTTCGTGATGGTCAGCGCGAAGAGTTGCCCCGCGTCCTTGTCTCCGAAGACGTTGAGCGGCGAGGGCGGCTCGTTGGAACCGGGAACCGAGAGCGGCGGCAGGTTCGACATGGCGACCCCGTCCTCTATCGTGACCTGGACGTTCGAGACGGGCGCCTTGGAGTTGTAGAAGTTCGCCTTGAACGTGAGCGGCTTCTCGCCAGCGGCGAGCAGCACGACGTTCTTGACCTTGCGGTTCGCCTCCTTGGGCGGCAGCCCGGCCGCGGGCAGGTCGAACTTGACATCGACGACGTTGTGCTGCGGGTCGCTGCTCTGCAAGTCGAGGACGGCCTGCGGCTGGTGCTTGGCGGCAGAGAAGAAGAGGAGGCGGCGCACCGTCTTGGGCTGCTCCGCGAGGTGCTTCTCGTAAAGCTCGGGCGAGAAGTTTGCGCGCGCGTCAACGGTGACGCGGATGTCCGCGACGCGTTCGAGGCCGAACTGGTTGGCGACGTTCGGGAACTCCATCGTCCAGAACGTGTCCACGCCGCTGCCCTCGAAGGTCATGAGCGATTCGTCGGTCAGTCCGTAGACCATCCAGTCGTCGGCCAGGCGGAACTCGGAGAGCGGCAGCGCCTCCGGGCGACGCACGGAGGGGTGGCTCTCGCCGTCGGAGCGCGAGACGAGCGAGAAGCCTTCATTGCGCAGCAGCCCCCGCACGGGTCCGACCGCCCCGACCGTCTGCACCGCGACCGTCACGCCACGGACGCGCAGGCCGTGGACGCCGGGGTGCGCGTAGCGGAACGGCAGCTCCTCCGTCCGGAACGTGCAGCGCCCCTCCTTCTTCAGCCGCGCGAAGTGGAACGGGAAGTCGCAGGCCAGCGAGAAGGTGTGCTTGACGGGCACGGTCTGCTTCAGACCCTCCAGCCGCGAAGCCTCCAGCTCGGCGAGGTCCGACTGCAACAGGTCGGCGCCGCTGACGCCCTGGAACCTCGCCGGGAAGTAGTCGAAGCGGATGATGTTGACGGACCTGTCCTGCTCGTAGGCCAGCGCCCTCTCGGCCAGCCAGGCGTAGCGCGCGCCCAGCTCTATGTAGCGGCGCATGACGCGCTTCATCAGGTTGGCGAGCCCCGACCAGAACTCCGTGTTGAGGAAGCGCACGGACTGGAACCGCAGCAGCGCGCCGGCCAGCTCGGCGTCGGCCCCGGCGATCTCTCGATTGAGGTTGGCGATGGTCACGTCGCGCTCGCGGAACCTGACCTCGGCGTGCGCGGCGGGCAGGGCGCGCTTCTTCAACGTCTCCAGGTCGGCGACCCGCTGGTTCTGCGCCGAGCCGGAGTTGTAGAGGCCCATCACGCCCGCGTAGACGAACACCCCGTAACCCGCCATCGCCGCGCCCGCCCCGGCCGAAAGCGCCTCCACCCCGGTCGCGGCGCTGCCGTAGCTGAAGCCGGCGGAGCCGGCGAGGGCCGCCCCCCCGCCCTTCGTGACGTAGTCCGTCACGCCCGACGGCAGGTCGCTGATGACATCAACCATCCCCTCGCACAGGTCGAGGAACTGCTCGCCGAGACCGTCGTGCTCGGCCAGCTCTTTCTCCTTGGCCTTGATGGCGGCCTCGACCTTCGCCACCTGCTGCTCGGCCGCTTCGACCGCGCGCTGTGCGATGGCGGATTGCTCCGAGGCGATCTGCCCGTGCAGCTCGGCCTTCTTCAGCATGTTCGTGGTGACGTAGTTCTCGCGGATGGCGTCCTCGACCTTCGTCATGTAGGTGAGGAAGTCCTGCTGCGCCGACTTGGCGACCGCCGCGTAGCGCTCGGCCGCCTCCTTCAGCGGCTTGTAGCGCAGCACGGGCACGAGGCTGTCGTCGAAGCCGTAGTAGTTGAGCCCGGCCTCGATCTGGTAGAAGCCTTTGAGCGCACGGTTCTTCTGCGAGAGCAGCGCCGGGTTCTCCGTCGAGCCTTCGTAGACCTTGACCGCCTTCACGCCGGAGACGATGGGCGGGGTCTCGTCGTGCAGCCACAGGACGGCCTTGTACAGCTCGCGCGCGCGCGCCGCGCTCGACGCGTCGTCGGCGCGGTAGAGGGCGTCGGCCCATTCGAGCAGGGCGTTGCCGTGCCGCAGCCGGAAGAAGCGGCCCTCCATGCTGTGAGGCTCCGTCATGCCGATGCTCTTCGCAAGTCCCTCGGCCGCGTCTTCAAACTTGTCGCCGTAGAGCTCGTACGGCCCGGCCTTCTTCTCCGAGCTGTAGGGGAGCTTGCCCGAGGTGTAGGGGCTCGACATGTAGAGTTCGAGGGCGGAGGCGCTGTCGGGGTAGGGCTTTTCGTCGCTCACCTCGGCCCGGAAGACGCGGAAGCCGGCGGCCTTCTCGTAATCCGAGGCGGCCTGCGCGTAGTCGCCCACGGCCAGCGCCGTGTCGCCGAGCCACGTCGGCAGGGCGTAGAGGCACAGATGCAGCAGGCCGACGATGACATCCGCGTTGTGCGCCTTCACCCAGGTGGACATGGCGCTGTACGGCCCGGTCGGGTTGCCGGGCATCGCTTTGATCTCCCACTGAAACCCCTTCTGGAAGGCCAGCACGTCGTCGTCGTTCTTGACAGCGAGGCCCTTCAGCGCCGCGTACCGGGTCTTCACCTCGGGCCCATTGACCTTGATCTGCTCCGTGCCCCAGGCGGGCTTGAGAATCTTGTGAATCGCGTCGTAGGTCAACTGCCACGCCTCGGCGTAGCGCTCGCGCGCCATCGCGAACTGCCCGAGGTCGAACTTCCTGTGCGCGTCGTTGACCTTCTCCTCGATGTCGATGAAGCCGGCGAACCATTTGCAGAAGGCGCCGCCGGCGTTGTTCTCCTTGGCCTGCTCCCTGACGGCGTCTCTGTGCTCCGGCCGCAGGTCGATCCTGAACGTCTGCCTGAGCTGGTAGGCGTTCTCGCCGTGGAACTTCTCTTCGCGGTGCAACCACTCGTCGAACATGAGGAAGAACGGGGCGTTGCCGTGCAGCGGTTGGGGGACGATGGAGTACAACTCCGGCTCACACTGGAAGCCGTCGCGGTAGAAGTCCTGGAGCGTGGCGATGTTCTCTTCCACCGGGCTGGAGAGAACGCCGTCGGGCCGCTCCAGATCGACGCGGTAGCGCAGGCCGAGGTCGCGCGCCGACAGGCCGCTTAGCGAGATCAGGTAGTCGAGGTACTCGCGGTCGCTCTTCTGGCCCTGCGGCTGGATGGCGTTCGCTTTGACGCCGAAGCCGTGCTGGTCGCCCTTCGCGGCCGTGAGGATTGTCTTCACGATTGGAATCAAGAGCTTGTTCGCCGGCTGCGGCGTCTCGTCCACGGTGTCGAAGTTCTGGTGGAAGCGGGTCTCCAGCCTCGCCTTAAACTTGTCGTGGGTCATCGGGTCGGCCGGGCGCTGCGGGTCGGGCTTCGAGGTGCCGGGCTTGCCCGCGTAGATGGTCAGGAGGTAGTTGCGGTAGCGAAGAAACTTGAGGCCGGAGAATACGATGTGGGGCCGCCCTCCAGAGTTGGGGGCGGGCTGGCTCGTGCCGCCAGTGCCGGGCGCGGCGTTGTTCGTTGCGGTGTTCATGATGGTGCCTCCAGGGGATGTCGAGGTGGGTGAAAGCTGTGAGTCGTATGAGGCCCGACAGCTTTCGTGCGGCCCGGACGTGTCGGAGGTTCCGGGCCTCTTCCGCCAGCGCCCCGTGCGCGGGCGGGATGGCCGCTCTCATCTATAAAAGCGGAAGCCGCGGTCGAAAGAGGTAACCACGGCGAAAAAAAATTCTGAATGTCGCGGGCCGGCGCGTCCGCGAAAGGTGTTAGAATCGGCGGGTCCCCAAGTTAACTTGTAGCGGCGCGTGAGGGTTTAGCGATGGCGGAGTCCGCACCTTCGCCCAGCGAGGTGACTCGCCTGCTCGCCGACTGGAACAGCGGCGACGAGTCGGCGCTCGACCGGCTGATGCCCCTCGTCTACGCAGAGCTGCGACGGCTGGCGCGCCTCCACCTGCGTCACGAGCGGCCCGGCCACACCATCCAGCCCACCGCCCTCATCAACGAAGCCTACCTCCGCCTCGTAGACCTCAAGGATGTCCACTGGCAGAACCGCGCTCACTTCTTCGGCATCGCCGCGCAGGCCATGCGCCGCGTCCTCGTCGATCACGCACGCGCGCGACTGGCGCACAAGCGCGGCGGCGGCGCGCTCCAGGTGTCGCTCGCCGAGGTCGCTGCGGTCGCGGAGGCGCCGACGGCCGACCTGCTCGCCCTCGACGAGGCGCTGGAGGAGTTGGCGAAGGTTGACCCACGCAAGGCGCGCGTCGTCGAACTGCGCTTCTTCGGCGGGCTGAGCGTGGAGGAGACGGCGGAGGTCCTGAAGGTCTCGGCCGCGACCGTCATCCACGACTGGAGGATGGCGAAAGCCTGGCTCTACCGCGAGGTGAAGCACGAGTGAAGGACGAAGGCGGCTCAGTGCTTCTTCAGCAGGTCAACCACGTCGGACTTGTTATTAACCTTGGCCCACGTCAAGGCGTCCCGCCCGCTTCTATCTTTAACGTCTGTCCGGGCGCCTCTATTAAGCAGACTGCGCACGATGTCCGCGTGTCCCCGGGCCGCCGCGCGGATGAGCGCCGTCTGGCCGTTATTGTCTCTGAGGTTCACGTCCGCGTTGCTCCCGAGCAGAACGTCCGTGGTCTCCTTATGCCCGCCCAGCGCCGACTGCATCAGAGCCGTCGAGCCGTTGGCGTCTCTGGCGTTCACGTCGGCGCCCCTGCTCAAAAGTTTTTGACTGACGTGGTTGCGGCCTCTCGACGCCGCGCTGATGAGCGCCGTCCTGCCGGACTCGTCCTTCACGTCCGGACTCATCCCGGCCGCGAGCAATAAATCGACCGCTCCGATGTCGCCTTCTTCCACGGCTTTGGTGAACGCGTCTTCGCTGTAAGGGATGTTCCTTTGCGCCAGTCTTTCGCGTGCGGCGAGTTCGTCGGGGCTGACGACGGGTGTGCTGTTGACGTTCTCCTGCCGGTTGATGTTTTCCGTCGGCGTGGGACTCGGGGTCGGGCTCGGGCTGTTGCTGACCGTGGGCCGGTTTGTCTGCGTCACGCTGGTCGTGTTGCTCGCGGGGATGAACATGTAGAGCACGGCCGAGAAGACGACCAGTGCGGCGAGTAGAGTAGCGCCCACGATTAACTTCTTACCGCCACCGCCTCGCCTGTTGGCGACCCGCGTCTCTTCCGACACGGGCACGACAACCCGTGGGCCGGGCCTGTGGAAGGGTTCTGAAGTCGCGGCCGTCGTCACAGCCCGCGAGGCCGCGACGCTCACCCTCGTGACCTCTTCCCCGCCCGCCATCGCGACGGTGTCCGCCGCGCGCGGCGCCGTGTCGTGCAGTTGCGCGCGCATCTCGGAAGCGGTGCGCGGCCGGCCGCGCGTGTCGAGCGCCACGGCCCGCATCAGCGCCGCCGACACGGAGGCCGGCACTTCTGGTCGGATGTGGTGCGGAGGCTGGAGCGGGTCGGGCTGGCCGTTCACGACGGCGGTGGCGCGAGAGAGCGCGTCCGGCGGCCTCACGCCCGTGAGCAGGTGATAGAGAGTCGCCCCGAGCGAGTAGAGGTCGCTGCGCACGTCGGTGCCCGTGCCCTGCATCTGCTCCAGCGGCGAATAGGCCGGCGAGTAGCCGAGCAGGCTGGTCGCGCCCGTGCCGGTCATCTGTCCCGCGCTGCCCTTGGCGAGCCCGAAGTCGAGAAGGATGACGTGGCCCGTTGGTAGGAGCTTGAGGTTCGACGGCTTGATGTCGCGGTGAAGCACCGGCGGGTCGAGGCCGTGCAGGTAGTCGAGCGCGTCGAGGAGTTGGCCGGCCCACCCCAGCACCTCCGCCGGGTCGAACGTGCGGCCGAGTTCGAGCAGACGGCCGAGGTCGTCGCCGGGGATGAACTCCATCACCAGGAACAGGCCGCTGCCTTCGTCGAAGTGGTCCAGCACCTTGGGCAGCGCCGGGTGACGCAGGTTGGCGAGCAGCCGCGCCTCGCGCCCGAAGGCGCGCCTGAGTTCGTCCGTCTCGGCAAGCGTCTCCTTCAGAGCGACCGTCCTGCTCAGCCGTTCGTCGAACGCCTCGTAGACCGCGCCCATGCCGCCCCGACCGAGGGGGCGGATGACGCGGTACCGGTGTTGAAGGATGGTGTCTGTAGAGAACATGAAACCCTTCTGATGTTGCTCGCCTCGTCCGGCGAACGAATTATTTTCCTGAATGGAATTGTAGCCCGATCAGTCTTCAGATGCCTCCCGGCGTGGGAGTTACCGAGGCCCGGAGGTCAATGCGAGAACACTTGCGTGTCGGCGGCCACCTTCGGCCGCGACGAAAGACTTGTTTAATATGCGACCCTCTGTTATTTATTCTCTCATCTTGTCACCGAAGGATTCTGCGAAGCCTTCTCAACTCCTCTCGAAATAGAACGCCCCTTTTCATCGAAAGAAGTTCTTCCCCGCGTGCGACCTCAACCGCGACCGCGCTAACCGGAAGTCTTTGTGTGTCGCGTGTGAGCACGCCCGTACTCGGGGTGTCCGCGAGGCATTACCGCCGCATGGCTGAAGGAATCAAAACGGTTGGGACTCCCGACCGTCTGGTTCTGATTCCGTCGCGGGTAAGGGTGGATTATGGATGCGAGGGTGCTAAAAGTAATCGAGACGATGAGGCGTAGATTTCAGAGGCCACTATCGGTCGGCAGTATGGCCGCATCCGTCAACCTGTCTCCCTCACGTTTCCAGCACTTATTCAAAGTGGAGACGGGGGTGGCCCCTTTGAGCTATCTGAAGGCTCTGAGAATCGAAGAGGCGCGTAAGTTATTAGAGACCACCTTCCTGACGAATCAGGAGATCATTGCCAGGGTCGGCATCCGCGACGACAGTCACTTCGCGAGGGATTTCAAGAAGGCCCACGGCTTGAGCCCGGGTCAATACAGAGCGCGTCACTACTCTCAGAACACGCCGCCCGCGCCGGCCGGCGGCGCCGATAGCAGTATCGGCTAATAGATAGCAGAAGCCGCCAATAACTTCTTCTTGCGTAAAGAGACCGCCTGGAAAATAATCTGCGCGTCGTCAAACCCCCACTGACGTAGTTGCATTGCAGGTCCGGTTTCGCATCAGGGTCACTCCGGAAAGTACCCCTCACTTGCCCCATACAACATTAGTTTGAGCCGAAAGCCCCGACCGCGAGGAACGGCGTTAGGGATGACGTGTGCGCTCAGCACGAGCGCGCCCGTGTGCGTTCCGGACTCCCTGCGACGGGTAACAGCTTTCAGTCAGTTTTCGACAACTAACCTCACCGATTTCTTGACCACTTAAACGCGAAGGAGAAAGAAAATGAGAACCCTCAAGATCAAGATGACGGGGTTGGCGCTCTTCCTGAGCATCGTCGGGCTGATGGCGGAAGCCAACGCGCAGGTGCCCAAGCCCAACGTTTTCGACGGCGGCAACCGGTGGCTCATCACGGCCTTCGACGACAGCTCCTCGGTTCACCAGCAGTGGGCCACGCAGGGCATCTGCTTCCTCCCGTACGCGGTGAGCGGGACGCACATCCGGGGCGTCTGGTACTCCGACACCTTCCCGAACTGGCGGGGCCGCTACAGCCAGGAGGGCGATAACCTTCTGATGCACGGCAACTGGGCCAACTTCGGGGGCAGCGACGGGATGGTCATCGACCTCTTCGCCGGGACTTCGCCGAAGGACGTGGGCGGCGGTCAATGGACGGAGTGGTGGAACTTCGGCGCTTACGGCACCACCGTCGTCTTCGCCAACACCCGCCTCAGTCGCGTCGGCAAGTGCCCGCTTCCCATCAACGTCGGGACGGCGACCCAGGCGGAGTTGGAGAAGTTCGGCGCGGACAACTCCAGCAAGGTGGGCCCGCGTCTGCGGAAGGACGGCAGGGAGGCGGATCACCCGGGCGACCTCGAACAGGAGCCGCTCGCGGAAGAGCAGCCGTAGTAAGCAACCGCAACCTCATCGCGCCGCGCCGATGACGGTTTGAAAGAGACGGGGGACGGCTTGTTCGTCCCCCGTCTCATTACGTAAAGCTTTCATGAAGTCGGAAGTCTAAGGCGGCCGACCCACACCGTTCGTTGACCGGCCAGATAGCTCTGGCGTATGATTCGGCCGCCCCGGAAACGCCTCACTTCATCCAGTCATCAGGAGATAAATCAATGCAAGACGAGAAAGACGCACGCGCGTGCCAGGAATCCGAGAGCACTCTGCCGTTCTTCGCACGCTTCCTTGAAGGCCAGCACAGGGACGGAGATGGAATCGGGACGCTGAAATACCCTTCGGACTGGGACGAAATGGACCAGACCCACAAATACCCGTCCGACAGCGACGAGGGCGAGCCGTGGCATAACTTCGCCGGGTAGTCGTTGAACTCTTCCGCTTCCCGTTGGTGGACGGCCCGCGACAGAGGCGGGCCGTCCACTGACGACACTCCCAAGCATTCCCTCTCGACCGCAGAACCCTTCCCGCTTCAGAAAGTCACGCGCGCGGCGAACTGGAAGGCGCGCGGGCCGCCGGAGCCGAAGACGCCGCCGGCCGTCGTGACGGGGCGGCCGAAGCTCGACGAGCGCAGGAAGCCGGGGCTCGAAGGGTCGTTGCTGTCGCGCACGAGCACGTTCGAGAAGCCCGAGTAGTTCGACTTCGAGAAGCCGAGCACGTTCGTCACGTTGAAGAGGTTGAAGGCTTCGACCATCGGCTCGACGCGCACGCGCTCGCCGAGCCGGAAAAGCTTCGAGAGTCGCAGGTCGAACGAACTGAAGCCGTCGTTGAAGCGCGCGTCGTCGCGGACGAGCGGGAGCGGCTGCCCGCCGAACCCCCCGGCGGCGTTGACCTGCCGGATGAAGTCGTTCAGCTCCGCCCCCGTCTTGAAGAGACGGCCGCCCGCGTTGCGCTGCAACTGCGGGATGCGCCGGCCGCCGCCGGGTACGAGGATGTCCATCGGCACGCCGGAGGCGAGCGTCAGAAGCGGCGCGACGCGGACGCCGTACGGCGCGTCGAGCACGCCCGCGAAGGCGAAGCGGTGGCGCTGGTCGTTCGGCGTCGGCCCGTATTCGAGCTGAAGGTTGTTGGGGTCGAGCGGCCCGTTCGAGAAGGGAATCTGGTCGTCGTTCGCGTAGTTGAAAGCCTTCGAGAGCGTGTAGGAGGCGCGGAACTGGTGGCGGCGCGAGAGGCGCTTCTCGAAACTCACGAGCAACCCGTCGTACTTCGTCTTGACGCTCGACTCAAGGTTGACGACGGCGTCCGGGCCGCCGACCACGGGGTTGAAGACCTGGCCGATGGTGCGCCCGATGATGAAGTGCGTGCCGAAGTTGTGCAGGTAGTCGGCGCGCACGACGTAGTCGTCGCCGAACTCGCGCTGCACGCCGACGTTGAACTGCTGCACCATCGGGTTCTGCATGTCGTTGTCGATGATGTTGATGCCGGAGGCGCCCGCGCCCGTCAGGATGAACCCTGTGAAGGGGTTGGCGAGCGTCGGGGCGGGCGGCGGGAAGCGCCCGCAGACCAGGTCGAAGATGCAGGGGTTGGGCGGCTCCGGGAAGAAGAAGACGTTGCCGGCCCTCACCTCGATGGGCAGCGCGCGGCCGTCGAGACCGCGCTCCAAAGACTGAATCTCAAGCGTGATGCGGTCGTAGTAGATGCCGTAGCCGCCGTGCAGAGAAGTGCGCCCGTCCTTCGTCGCGTAGTTGAAGCCGACGCGCGGGCCGAAGTTGTTCTTGTCCCTCGCGCGCTCGCCGCGCAGGAAGGGAATGATAAGGGGATTGAGTTGGTCAACGCGGCTGACGTTCTTCACGTCGGTGTCGAGTTCGTATCGCAGCCCGAGGTTCAAGGTGAGCCGTGGATGGATGCGCCAGTCGTCCTGGATGAAGCCCGCGAGGTATGTGCTGTTCGCGTCGGGGATGAGAAGTGCCTGTGTCGGGTTGCCGCTGCGGAGCGTGACGGAGAAGAGGAGGTCGTTGTCGTCCACGCGCCCGTCGCCGTTGCGGTCGAAGTCGGGGAAGTCTTCGATCAGTTCGATGCGACCCTGTTGGAAGACGCGGAGGTCGAAGTCGGCGAGCACGCGCTGCACCTCGCCGCCGACGTTGATGGTGTGGTTGCCCCGCACCAGCGTCAGCGCGTCGCTGAGCTGGAAGCGTCGCTGCTTCGTGCCCTGCGGGACGCGGAAGGAGGCGCCGTCCTGGATGCTCGGGAAGGTGAGTTGCGGGCCGGGCGTGACCGGCTCGATGTCGTTGAAGAAGGTGCTGTAGCTGAAGTTGAAGCTGTTCACGTCGCGGGGGCTCAGGACGTGTGTGTGATTGGCGAGGAAGGAGTGCGTGTTGTTGACGCTCGCCTGCCGCTGCGACGCCGAGCCGATGGCGCGGTCGAGCGTGCTCGCCGCCGTGTCGTTCTCGCGCTGGAGCGTGTAGCGGAAGAAGAGGTGGTCGCGCGACGACGGCTGCCAGTCCACACGCTCCGTGCTCAAAAGGTCGTTGAGCGGGGCGTCCGCGAACGTTCGCCTGATGGAACGGGTGGCGAGGTCGCGCACCCCGACCAGCGCCGCGCCGTCCTGGTTGCGATACTCGACGGAGCCGAAGAACCACGCCTTATCTTTTTTTATGGGGCCGCCGAGCGTGAACGAATACTGCTCGCGGTCGAAGGGCGGCTCGTCGGCGAGCGTGCGGTCGAAGGTGGCGGGCAGCCCCTGGAACAGGCTCCCGCGAAAGTAGAACGCGCCGGAGCCGTGCAGCTCGTTCGAGCCGGACTTCGTGACGACGTTGATGACGGACGAGCCGGAGCGGCCGAGCTGCGCGGAGAAGCGGTTGGTGGCGATCTGGAACTCCTGCACGGCGTCCTGCGAGACGTTCTGCACCTGGCCGCCGACCACGTCGTCGTTCGAGTCCGCGCCGTCAACCGTCACGTTGCCGCCGCGACCGAGTTGTCCGGCCGAGGAGATGACGACCGTGTTCGACTTCGTCGGGTCGAAGTTCGGCGCGGGCGCGTTGCCGGGGATGAGCAGCGCGAGTTCGAGGAAGTTGCGGCCGTTGAGCGGAAGGCTTTCTATCTCGCGCGCGCCGACCACGCCGTCAACTTTGGACGAAGTCTGGTCTATCAGCGAACCCGCGTCCGTGACGAAGATGGGCTCGACGTGGGCCGCGGCGACTTCGAGGGGAACGTTCAGCGTCGTGTTCTGGCCGACTTGAAGGACGACGTTGAGCGGCGCGGCCTGAAACCCGGTCGCCTTCACGCCCAGTTGATAGTCGCCAGCGGCGAGATTGGTTAGGGTGTATAGACCTTCGCCGTTGGTCGTCGTCTCGCGCCTGACGCCCGTGGACTGCTGCGTCAGCGTCACGAGCGCCCCGGAGACGACGGCCCCGTTCGGGTCGCTGACCACGCCGCTGAGCGTGGCGGCGGCCTGTTGGGCGCGGAGGCTGGGGGCGGAGGACAGAAAGAGCGCGACGCACGCCGCAAGGGCGACGACCTGTTTCAATGTAATCTCCTTCGAGGCGGGGCTGTACGAACTGTTGGGTGTGTGTTGACTAACGGGCGGAAGCTAACACGAAGGGCTGTGCGTGTCATGAGACCGAGGGTGAGGCATCTTCTCCAACTTTAGTTTGAGAAGGCCGCGACGGCCTAGCCGCGTGTGACGTTTGATGAGCGGCCCCGACGTTTGATGATCGCGCGCAGCCACAACGCGCCGACGGCCGCGAACGGGAGGAGGTAGATGAGCAGGTCCCAACGGCCGTAGCCGGGCGGCGTCACTTCCACGTCGGTCTCGGCCTCGCCGCCGCCCTGTGAACTCCGAAGGTTGACGCGGACGCGCCAACGCTCCTCGGCGTCGAAGGGTACGAGGGCTTTGAACTGCACGCGCCCGCCTTGGTCTTCGCGCTCGGCGGCGTAGACGGCTTCGGGGAGCCTGCCGCTCACGGGGCGCACGCCCAAGTCTATGCGCACGTCGTCGGGGAGCTTGCCGCCGGGCGTCGGCTCAAGGATGAAGAAGAAGGTGCCCGTGCCCACGTCCGGGTCCGACCAGACCGAAACGACGCACGGCCCGAGGGTCTTATCAACGATGATTGGATACGGCGGCCCTTCGTGTGCGAAGACGGGGGTGCTGACTGCGAGCAACAGTCCGGCCGTCAACATGAGGCTTCCGAGTCTCGCCCTCACGGAATCCGATTTGTAGTTACACGCCCGCATCAGTTCCCCAGGAACGTCCCGCGCATCTCCATCGGCTGCGACATCAACCAGAGGCCGGAGGCCCACAGCGCGACACACAGCACCGCCCACGTGGCGAAGACGCGCGCGCGCCTCGCGCCTCTCTCCTCTTCGGCGAGGCGGTAGGTCAACAGCAGCGAGCCGAGCAGCCCCAGCCCGAGGAATCCCAACTCCAAAGGGTAGACGATTCTTTCGGGGAGCCCTGTGAGGTGCCATGCGGGCTCGCCGAGAACGGGCCAGCCCGCGCCCGCCGCCGCCGCGCTCTGCGTGACGGGGATGAACGTGAGCAGCCCCATCAGAAAGTGGAAGCCGTAGTGCGCCAGCCAGACGCCGAAGCCCATCGGGATGAGCGCGTAGGAGTAGCGCACGATTGCCTGAAGCACCCCGCCGCCGCGACCTGCCCAACGCGTTGTCAGCCAGCCCGCCGCGCCGAGCAGGACGACGGGCTCGGCGACGAGGAAGAGCGCGAAGATGAGCCCGAGCACGGGCGCCTCACGCTGGACGTGGAGCGTCGAAGCGAGCCAGCCTTCCAGCGCGTAGACGGGGCTCACCATGCCGAAGGCGTTCAGCAGCGCGCCGAAGGTGAAGACAATGGCGAGCGCCGAGAGGTCTCTGCGGCGTGAGAGGAAACCGACGCCCGAACGCATACGGTCGGTCAACAACTCTTCGGCCGGGACGCGGCTCGTGATGCCGACGTTGTCGTGCGGGCACGCCTGCACGCAGTCGAGGCAGAAGGTGCAGTCGAGGTTCCCCGTCTTGCGCGGTTGGAAGAGGGCCAGCTCGCAGCCTCGTTGGATCACGACGGGCGACTCGGGATGTTCGCGTCGGCCACGGATGCAGTCCTTCGTGCGGCAGGCTTCGCAGACGTTCAGGTCGCGCGCCTTCACTTCGAGCGGCGAGACCGTGGAGGCGACGAAGTTGAACTGGCCGAGCGGGCAGACGAACTTGCAGAAGGGGGCGTGTTTGAAGAACGCGTCAACGGCGAGCGCGCCCGCGAAGTACGCGACGATGAGCCACGCGGTCCAGAAGGGCGAGCCCCAGAGGTCGAACAACTCGTAGGCGAAGAGCACCCCGACGAAGAGTGCGAGCGAGAGCCACTTGTTGCGCAGGAAGCGTGGATAGTTGCGCTGTGGCTTGACGAAGCGCCGCGCGAAGTTGCGCGGCAGCATGAAGGGGCAGGCCATGCAGAAGAAGTTGCCGGCGAGGAGCAGGACGAGGACGAGCGCGCCGCGAAAGTGAACCCACGTGAGCGTCGTCGCAAGGTTCTTCGGCGCGAGCTGCGGCCCAGTCAGGCCGTGCAGAATCATCAGGGCGGCTATGATGAAGAGCGGAATCTGTAGGAGCGTGCGCGCGTGTCGCCAGCGCAGGAGGTTGCCGAGGAGGGGGACGCGCAACAGGTCGAAGGGTCGCGAGTCCGGCGCGGGCGTCGGCGGGTTGGTCGGTCGGTCGTACGACAACTTTCTTAGTCCGCCCGGACGCCCTTCACGTCGAACTGACGCTCTATCTTACGCCCGTCGGGCAACGCGGCGTGGACGAGCACGACCCAGTCGCCCGCCATCGTGAATTCGAGGGTGGCGCGATATCTCCCCGGCTCGGCCTCTTGCGCCTCGGCGAAGACGGGAGTCATCCCCGCGTGCGACATGTTTCCTTCCAGTTGGATGCGGGCGCCGCTCACCGGCTTCGAAGCGAGGAAGTCAATCACCTTGAGGCTGACGGTGGCGGGCCGCCCCACTCCCGGGGGACTGGGAGAAACGTCGTGCTGGACGAGAAAGTCCGGCGTGGGCTCCGTCAACTTACACGCGAACCCGAGGAGCGCGCACGCGCACGCGACGGCCGCAAGGAGCGGGCGACTCCTTGTCGGAAAACTCTCACGTCCGAAGGTCACGCGGCCGCGCCCGCCGGTTGGCGTCTTAGCGCGCAGGTGCACAGAGGGTTCGCCTCTCCGGCCGTCGGCGGGAACATGTGGTAGTACATGGCGACCACCATCGGGGCGAAGACGACCGCGTTGTAGAAGAGGTGAATCTCGACGCGCGAAGTCGGGAAGGCGATCTGCAAGAAGCTGAGCGGGATGGGCGAGCCGAACAGGTTGTGGCCGAAGAGCACTTGCCCTTGCAGCAGCGCGTGCTCGATGTGGTGCCAGAACTGTATGACCAGCGCCGCCGTCCACCACTTGCGCGAGACGCCCGTGAAGCCCTTGCGCAGCACCCAGAGGCCGACGAGCATGACGACGGCGTAGCCGTAGTGCAGCACCTCGGAGCCCACCATCCACGGATACCACAGGCCGAGGACGCCGCCCGCTTGCGGACGCGGCCACCCCAACACGTAAATCTGGACGGCCTGCGCCAGGTGCTCGGCCCAGTGCCCGAGCACGATGAGCATGAAGAACTGGACCGCGCGCTCGTGCCAACGCGAGTTGAGCTTGTCGTGCAGCCCCGTCCCGCCCGCATCAGTCACGCCGACGGCGTGAACGCTTGAACTTGAAGCGGCCATAATGCTTCCGAGACCTCTCTTAACTTCAGTCGTTGACGTTCAGATGAAATGGTTTAGACAGTGGGCCGCGCCTCGTCGAGGGCGGCGCGGGCTGGATGTTATGACATCGGCCCGCGAGAATCAAAAGCGCCCGCAATCCACGCCGTCAGTTATGACTCCTTCAAGGCTCTCCCTAAGTGAGTCCTTTGCCGCGAAACAGAACGTAGTAGACCGGCAGCCCCAGTGCGACGACGGCCGTGCCGAGCGCCGCCTGCAAGGGACTGCCGGCGGCGAGCAGGACGAGCAGCAGCGTCACCAGTATTAAGAAGACCGCCTGCGTGAGCGGGTAGCCGGGCGCGGCGAAGGCCGGCGCGCCCCCGCGTGCGCGGCGCAGGGGGAAGGTCGCGGCCACGGTCAACCCGACGAAGAGGACGGCGACGAAGACGAAGTAGGCGACTATCCCTTCGAAGGTGCCGAGCGCGACGAGGAGCGAGGCGAGCGCCGCCTGCATCACGATGGCCGCGGCCGGCGTCCCCGTCCGCGCGTTCACGCGCGCCGCCGCCTGGAAGAACAGACGGTCGCGCGCCATCGCATAGTAGACGCGCGGGGCAGACATCGTCAGGGCGGCGAGGCTCCCCAACACCGCGACCACGACGACCGCCGAGAAGACGCCCGCGCCGGCCGAGCCGAACAGAGCCGCGCCTGCCTGCGCCGCGAAGGTCTCGCCCGAAGCGACCGCCCCGAGCGGAACGAGGTAGACGAAGACCGCGCTGACAAGGATGTAAGCGAGCGTCACGACGGCAACGCCGTAGGCGAGCGCGCGCGGCAGGTTGCGCTCCGGCTCTCGCACTTCGCCAGAGAGCTTGCTCAAGTCCCACCAGCCGCCGAAGGAGAAGAACGCGCCCACGAACGCGGAGGCCAGCGCCGAGCCGAGCGCCATGCTCCCCGGCCGCCGCTCGGCGAAGGGCACGAAGTTGGCCCAGTCGCCGCGCCCCGAGGCAAAGCCCCACGCGACGACGAAGAGAAGCAGGCAGAGCTTGACGACCGTCAACCAACGCAGCAGATTCGCGCCGGCCCGCACGCCCACGACGTTCACGGCGGCCAGCACGAGTATGCTCGCGACGGCGAGCGCCTTCAGACCCAACGGCGAGAGCCCGAAGACGAAGCCCGCGTACCCGGCCATGCCGACGGCGAGCGCGGCGGTGATGCCGGGGTCCATGACGAGGAACGCCATCCACCCGTAAAGGAAGGCCACGGGCCGCCCGTAGGCTTCGCGCAGGTAGACGTAGCCGCCGCCCGCTTCGGGGAAGCGCGCCGCCAACTCGCCGTAGCAGAGCGCGCCGCACAAAGCCATCGCCCCCATCAAGAGCCAGACGAGGAGCAGCCACAGCGGCGAGCCGAGCGACTTCGCCATCCCGGCGGGGGTGAGAAAAATCCCGACGGCAATCGTCTCGCCGACGACGACGGCGGTCGCCGTGCGCAGCCCGAGCTGCCGCGTCAGACGTAGACCTTCCTCTCGTTGCTCGCCGCTCATAGACGTTGGCGCGGAAGTGTGAAACCTGTACGTTGATCCTGAACGGGGATGCGCAAAAGACGTGTCCGCGCATTAGCGCACAACGCGCCGCGCCTTGTCATGGGACGTAGGTTGGGGGCGCGCGTCAACCTTTAGTTTGACCGCCGCGCCCAACCACGCTCCCATGACACGCGGGCGGCACCCGTGTTAAGGTGCGCCGACCGGTGCGGCAACCCGGCCCCTTTGAAGTGTCACCCCTCTTAATGCGAAACATTTTAAACAGGCGCCTGCGCCGCGCGCTCTTCGTCTGTCTGTCGGTGCTGACCGCCGTGGGGGCCGGCTGCCGCCGCGCCGACCTCCCCGCGAAGGACTCTCCACAGTATTTGAACGCGGTGCGCGCCTTCTACGTCGGCCTCTCGGCCCTCCAGGTCGGCGACGACGTGCGCGCCGAGGAGAAGCTGAAGGAGGCGACCGCGCTCGCGCCGGACGAGCCCGCGTCGTGGGCCGACCTCGGCCTCCTCTACATGCGCCAGCGACGCTTCGACGAAGCGGCGACGAGCCTCGATAAGGCGCGGCAACTGGCGCCCGAGAACGCGGGGCTCTACGTCCTCTTCGGTCAGTTGGAGAGCGCGCGCGGCAACTCGGCCGAGGCCGCCAAACAGTTTCGCCGCGCCGCCGAGCTGGACCCGCGCAACCTGAAGGCGCTCTATGCGCTCGGCCGCGAGGTCGAGCGCGGGGGCGAGGGCGGCGAAGAAGAGGTTTTGCGGCTGCTGCAAAAGATTCTCGAAGTGCAGCCCGGTAATCTCTCCGTGCGTCTCGACGTGGCGCGGCTCGCCGCCAAGCGCGGCGACGGCGAACTCTTCGGTCGCCTGATGAGCGGCTTCGCCTCGGACTCCGCCGCGTGGCCGCCGGAGGCGCGGGAGCAGTTGAAGGCAGTACAGGCGGCGGCCGCTTCGGGGAACACCCGAGCGGCGGCCCCGCGCGTACAGTTCCTGCGCAACGTGCTCGTGCGCCTGCCCGACTACAGGCAGAGCCGCCTCGCCGTCGAAGACCCTCCGGAGATTTTGAGCGAGCCCCTCACGCGCTTCATTACGTTGGAGTCGCCTTCGCCCAAGCCCGCGCCGCCGGACGAGGCGCTGACCTTCAACGCCGAATCTTCGCGGGAGTTCGTCGGAGGCGCATGGACCTGGGGCGGCGCGATCTCGCTCGACGGCGAGGGCGCGCCCGCGCTCCTCTTCGCCGACGGCCGCACGGCGCAGCTCGCGGGCGGCGTGAAGCATGTCTTCCCCGGCGGCCCGGCCGCGACGCCGCCGTCACCCAACGGGGTCGCCGCGCTCGACTTCAACTACGACTTCAAGACAGACCTTGCGCTCGCGGGCGAGGGCGGCTTCCGACTCTATCGACAGGAGAACCCGACGACCTTCGTTGACGTGACCGGGCAGACGAAACTCCCGACCAATGTCATCGACGCGCCTTACACGGGCGCTTGGGCGGCGGACATCGAGGCCGACGGCGACCTCGACCTCCTGCTTGCGACGAAGGAGGGCGCGCCTACCGTCATCAGAAACAACGGCGACGGCACCTTCGCCGAGCAGCACCCGTTCGAAGGCGTCACGGCGCCGCGCGACTTCGCGTGGGCGGACCTCGACGGCGACGGCGACCCGGACGCGGCGCTGCTCGACGCGCGGGGTCGTCTCTTCGTCTTCACCAACGAGCGCACGGGCCAGTTCCGCCCGCGCGCCTTGCCGTCGAACCTGAGCGCGGCGGTCGCCCTCTGCGTCGTTGACGTTAATAACGACGGCCAGTTCGACCTGCTTCTACTCGACGACGGTGGAAGCTTCACGCGCGTCTCCGACAAGGACGAGGGCGCGGCCTGGGACGTGGGCACGCCTGAACGTTGGGACGGCGTGCCCGGCGGGCTCGCGGCGGGCGGCGCGAAACTGACGGCCGCGGACCTCGACAACAACGGCAACGCGGACCTCCTGCTCTCGTCCGCCGAGGGCGCGCGCGCGTGGCTGAGCGACGCGGAGGGGAAGTTCAAGCCGCTCAAGTTGTCAGACGCGGTCGCGAACTCGCGCGCCGTTTCGGTCACGGACGTGGGCGGCGACGGGAGGCTTGACCTTGTTGGAGTTGGTAAAGACGGCGGCGCGTTCGTGGCCGTGGGGCGCGGGTCGAAGAACTATCACTGGCAGTTGATACGCCCGCGCGCCGCGAACGCCAGCGGCGACCAGCGCATCAACTCCTTCGGCGTGGGCGGCGAGATGGAGATACGCGCGGGGCTGCTCGTGCAGAAGCAACTCATCACGGGACCGCTCGTCCACTTCGGCCTCGGCGAGCAGACGGGCGCCGACGTGGTGCGCGTCGTCTGGCCGAACGGCTCTGTGCGCGCCGAGTTCGAGCTGAAGGCCGACACCTCCATCCTCGCCGAGCAGCGTTTGAAAGGCTCGTGCCCCTCGCTCTTCGCCTTCGACGGGAAGCGGATGCGCTTCGTTAAAGACTGCGCGCCGTGGAGCCCTGCCATCGGGCTCCGCATCAACAACTACCAGACGTTGAAGGTCGGTCAGACGGAGGAGTGGGTTAAGATTCGCGGCGACCAACTCGCGCCGCGCGACGGCTTTTATGATCTGCGCATCACGGCGGAGCTTTGGGAGACGTATTACCTCGACCGCTACCAGTTCGCCGTCGTTGACCATCCCGCCGGCACGTCGGTCTTCGTGGACGAGCGCACCGCGCGCGAGCCGCCCGCGCTCAAGGTCTACACGACGGCCGAGCCGCACGCGTTCGCCGGTGCCTGGGACGACGCGGGGAAGGACGTTTCCGAAGTCGTCAATAAGTTGGACGGCCGCCACCTCGACACCTTCGGCCGAGGCGCTTATCAAGGCGTCACGCGCGACCACTTCGTCGAACTCGAACTCAACGAAGACGCGCCGCGCGAGGGGCCGCTCTGGCTCATCGCGCACGGTTGGCTGCACCCGACCGACGCTTCGATCAACGTCGCCATCAGTCAGGGAAGTCAGCCGCCGCCCAAAGGTCTGAGCCTCGAAGTCGCCGACGGCAAAGGCGGCTGGGCGGTCGCGAAGCCTGACCTCGGTTTCCCTTCGGGGAAGAACAAGACGATCCTCGTTGACCTTCAAAATATCTTTAAGCCCGATGCGCCGCGCCGCCTGCGCCTGCGCACCAACATGGAGATTTACTGGGATGCGCTCGAATGGGCGGCCGGGGCCGATGATAGACAGACGAAGGTCGTGAGCCTCGCGCCCGCGTCGGCCGAGCTGCGCTTCCGTGGCTTCTCGGAGATGAGGAGCGCGGACGGCTCTTCACCCGAGACGCCGGACTACGACCGCATCGCCTCGACGGGGCAGCGTTGGCGCGACCTCGTCGGCTACTACACGCGCCTCGGCGACGTGCGCGAGTTGCTCGCCGAAACCGACGACCGCGTCGTCATCTCGAACGCGGGCGATGAACTGCTGCTGCGCTTCGCGGAGCAGCCGGCGCCGCCCACGGGTTGGGCGCGCGACTACGTGCTCGTCGGCAACGGGTGGATCAAGGACGGCGACTACAACTCGGAGTTCTCGAAGACGGTGCTGCCTTTGCCGTCGCGCGACCGTGAGTATTACACTACGCCCCCGACACGTCTCGAAGACGACCCGGTCTACCGCCGTCATCCACAGGACTGGGAGAACTTCCACACGCGCTACGTCACGCCGCAGGTCTTCAGGGGAGGGCTGTGGCCCAGGTAAAGAATTTGAGATTTGAGATTTCAAATTTGAGATTGTCTTGATGCGTAAGAGTCCCATCGCTCGCGGCCTGCTCATACTCTTCTTCGCCGCGCTGCTCGCCACGCCGTTCGCCATCCGGCGCTGGCAGGAGGGCGCCAACTCGCCGTCACGGGCGCGCGCCGCCGAAGCCTCCACGGACGCCGCCGTCTGGAGCCACGGCTTCCGCCTCGAAGAGGTCTCGAAGTCGGCCGGCATCAACTTCACGCACACCGCGCCCAACCTCGACGCGAAGCTCGAACACATCATGCCGCAGGTCGCCTCGATGGGCGCCGCAGTCTCCGTTGTTGACTTCGACCGTGACGGTTGGCAAGACCTCTACGCGACGAACAGCGGCGAGGGGAGTTTGAACGCGCTCTACCGGAACAACCGCGACGGCTCGTTCACCGACGTGGCCGCCGCGCTGGGTGTGGCCGACATGAACCGCGCCGAGACCGGCGTCTCGATGGGCGCGGTCTGGGGCGACTACGATAACGACGGTTACGAAGACCTCTTCTTATACAAGTGGGGACGACCGGAACTCTTCCACAACGACGGCGGCAAAGGCTTCACGCGCGTAACTGACAGAGCGAACCTGCCCGCGTGGGTGAACGCGAACACGGCGCTCTGGTTCGACTACGACCGCGACGGCCGTCTCGACATCTTTCTCGGCGGCTACTATCCGGAGGACGTGAACCTCTGGCATCTCAAGAATACGAAGATGATGCCGGAGAGCTTCGAGTATGCTAAGAACGGCGGGCGCAAGTACCTTTTGAAGGGGCGCGGCGACGGCACGTTCGAGGACGTGACGGCCGCCTCGGGCATCGACACGCGCCGTTGGGCGCTCGCCTCGGCGGCGGCGGACCTGCGCGGGACGGGCTACCCGGACCTCTTCATCGCGAACGACTACGGCGTCTCGGAACTCTTCTTCAACGACGGGCGGGGCCGCTTCCGCGACGTGGGCGAGCAGACCGGCGTCGGCTTCGCGCCGAAGAGCGGGATGAATATCTCTTTCGGCGACGTGCTCAATCGCGGCGCGTTCGCCGCCTACGTCTCGAACATCTCGGAGGACGGCGTGCTCGTGCAGGGCAACAACCTCTGGGTGCCGCGCGAGGGCACGCAGGGCGACGCGCTCAAGTATGACAACCTCGCCGAGGAGATGGGCGTCGAGTTGGGCGGGTGGAGCTTCGGCGCGCAGTTCGGCGACCTCAACAACGACGGCGCGCTCGACCTCTACGTCGTCAACGGCTACGTCTCTTTGGATAAGGGTCAGAACTACTGGTACGACTACTCGAAGATCGCGGGCGGCAACACGCAGATCATCTCGGACGCGGCGCACTGGCCGCCGATGAAGGGGCGCAGCCTCTCTGGCTATCAGCAGAAGCGCGTGTGGGTCAACGACGGCGCGGGCCGTTTCGCGGAGGTGGCGCAGGCGGTGGGCGCGCGCGACACCTTCGACGGCCGCTCGGTCGTGATGGCCGACCTCTGGAACCGAGGCGTGCTCGACGTGGTGGTGGCGAACCAGCGCGGGCCGCTCCTGGTCTATAAGAACACCGTCGCGCCGGAGAACGCGTGGGTCGGGTTTGAGTTGGAAGGCACCGCGAGCAACCGCTCGGCCCTGGGCGCGCAGGTGCGCGTCCACTGGGCGGGGCAGGAGCAGGTGCAGGAGGTCTCGGGCGGCAGCGGCTTCTGCGCGCAGAGCCAGCGCCCGCTCCACTTCGGTCTGGGTAAGGGCGCGCGCGTCGAGCGCGTCGAAATCCGCTGGCCCTCCGGCAAACGGCAGACCATCGAAGCGCCCGCGACGGGCACGGTTCATAAGTTGAAAGAGGCTTAGGGAAGAAGCTGTCAGCCTTCAGCCCTTTGCGACCTCTGTGAAATCCTTTGTGACCTTTGTGTTTAAGCCGGACGCTCTTTAAACACAAAGGTCACGAAGGGATGCACGAAGGGCACAAAGAATTTAAAGCTGTCAACTGAGTGCTGACGGCTAATAAAACTATGAGCAGCACGACAGTCACGACCGCCCCCATCGCCGCGCCCGCCGCCGGGGCGCAGGCTCCGCCGAAACTCTTCGGCATCGACAGCCGCTTCGTCGCGCCCATCTTCATCACGTTCATCCTGCTCGTCGGCCAGTTGACCTACGGCATCCTGGAGAGCTACGCGATGACGGCGCTGGCGATCGTGACGGCCGTCGCGTTGGAACTCGTTCTCGGCAGGCTGCTCGTGGGGAAGTGGCCGCACCTGGCGAGCGCGTACATCTCGGGCATCAGCGTCGGCATCCTGACGCGCTCGCCTTACGCGTGGCCCTTCGCGCTGTGCAGCGCCATCTCCATCACGTCGAAGTACGTGCTGCGCGTGCGCGGCCGGCACATCTGGAACCCTTCGAACTTCGGCATCGCCGTGATGCTCCTCATCGCGCCGTGGGCCTACTCGACCCTGAGCGTGCAGTGGGGCAACAACCTGTGGCCGATGCTCGTCATCTGGGCGCTCGGCGCCATCATCACGTACCACGTCGGGCGGATTCACATCACGCTCACCTACGTCGTCTCGTTCTTCGCCCTCTCTTACGTGCGTTCGCTTGTGACGGGCCACTCCTACTGGGCCGAGGCCGCGCCCATCACGGGGCCGATGTACCAGCTCTTCATCTTCTTCATGATTACCGACCCGAAGACGACCGTGCGCTCGTCGAAGTGGGCGCAGGCATTCGTCGGCTTCCTCGTCGCGCTGGCCGAGATGTTCCTGCGCCTCGCCGAGAACGTGCACGCGCCCTACTACGCGCTCTTCATCGTCGGGCCGGCCGCGAACATGGTCGAGATATACCTGACCTCGCGTCGCGCTAAGACCGGTAACTAGATATTCAAAATATCGACAAGGTGGACACCCCCGAGATGCGCCGTTCCCCTGCATTCACAGCGATCCTTCTCTGCCTCGCGGCACTCGTCTCCGGGTGCAAGCAAGACCCGACGCGGAACCCCACGGCCGCCGCGCAGAGCCCCGACGCGGGCGCGGCCGCCGTCGCCGGGGCCACGCCGGGCGCGAGCCCGACGCCGACGCCCGGCTCCGCCCCGCGCCCCTCCGGCCCCGTCGAGTACGTGGACGTGACGGCCGAGGCGGGCATCCGCTTCAAGCACAACAACGGCGCGGCGGGCAAGAAGTATCTGCCGGAGACCTTGGGCGCGGGCGCGGCCTTCCTCGACTACGACAACGACGGCTGGCTCGACATCCTGCTCGTCAACTCGACCGCGTGGCCCGAGAACAAAGGCCCCGCGACCTCTTCTGCGCTCTACCACAACAACGGCGACGGCACGTTCCGCGACGCGACGCGCGAGGCCGGACTCGCCGCGAACCTTTACGGCATCGGCTGCGCCGTCGGCGACTACGACAACGACGGCAACGTTGACATCTACATCACGGCGGTCGGCCCCGACCACCTCTATCGCAACGCGGGCGGCGGCAAGTTTCAGGACGTGACACAACGCGCGGGCGTCGGCGACCCCGGCTTCGGCACGAGCGCGGCCTTCTTCGACTACGACCGCGATGGAAAGTTAGACCTCTTCGTCGCCAACTACGTTGAGTGGTCGCCCGAGACGGACGTGAACTGCACGCTCGACGGGACGAACAAGTCCTACTGCACGCCGCAGAAGTACAAGGGCCAAAGCTCGACGCTCTATCACAACCGAGGCAACGGCACGTTTGAAAACGCCACCGACCGCGCGGGCCTGAACGACCCGACGAGCAAGGCGCTTGGCGTCGCGCTGCTCGACTACGACGACAACGGCTTCCTCGACCTCTTCGTCGCCAACGACACCGAGCCGAACAAGCTCTACAAGAACAACGGCAATGGGACGTTTACCGACGAGGCTTTGACGGCGGGCGTTGCCTTCGGCGAGTCGGGCGCGGCGCGCGCGGGCATGGGCGTGGACGCGGCCGACTACGACGGCTCGGGCCGCCAGAGTCTCGTCATCGGCAACTTCACTTCCGAGAGCATGGCGCTCTACCACAACGACGGCGGCGGGCTCTTCACGGACGAGGCGCGCGCCTCCGGCATCGGCAAGATGTCGGAGCAGTCTTTGACGTTCGCGACCTTCTTCTACGACTACGACCTCGACGGCCTGCTCGACATCTTCGCCGTCAACGGGCACGTCTCCGACGACATCCAGAAGGTGCAGCCGCGCGTCCGCTACGCGCAGCCGCCGCACCTCTTCCGCAACCTCGGCCGCAAGAAGTTTGAAGAAGTGACGGGCAAGGTCGGCCGTTCGCTCGGCCGCGCGGTCGTCGGGCGCGGCGCGGCCTACGGCGACTACGACCTCGACGGCGACCTAGACCTGCTCGTCACCGCCAACGGCGGCCCCGCGCGCCTCTACCGCAACGACAACGCGAACCAAAACGACGTGCTCAAGGTGAAACTCGTCGGCGCGCGCTCGAACCGCGACGCCGTCGGCGCGCGCGTCACCGTCAACGGCCCGAACAACTTCAAGACGAGCAACGTCGTGCGCACGGGTTCGAGCTACGCCTCGCAGAGCGAGCTGACGCTCACGTTCGGCCTGGGCAAGCCCGACGGCACCGAGCGCATCTACACGCTCGAAATCGTCTGGCCGTCCGGCGAAAAGGGAACCGTGCAGCAGGTCAAAGCCAATCAACAACTCGTCGTGCAAGAGGGGCAGGGAATCACAAAGACGGAGCCCATCATCTTCGCGCGCGCCGCGCCTACGCCGACACCCGCGCCGCAAGGTCAGTGACCAACAGGGAAGTTATATGAAGCAGTATCGTTATCTCTTGCTCGCCGTTGTCCTGGTTGCGACAACCGTCGCCGTCTTCTGGTCGCGCCGGCAGGAAGCGGCGCCGCAGGCGCCCGCCGCGAGGAGCACGCGCGAGGAGGCGTACCGCGCCAACAACCTCGGCGTGGCGCTGCTCGAACAGTTCAAGCACAAAGAGGGGGCCGAGCAGTTCCGCCGCGCGCTCGGGCTCGACCCCAAACTCGCGCTCGCGCGCACGAACCTCGCCATCGCGCTCTACAACGTGCCCGACCTCGCCGCGTCGCAGAAAGAGGCCGAGACGGCCGCCGCCGCTTCGCCCAACGCGCCGCAGCCCCACTACATCCTCGGCCTCATCGCGCGCCAGCAGAACCGGACGGAAGACGCCGCCGCCGCGTTCCAACGCGTGCTCAAGATTGACCCGCGCGACGTGGGCGCGAACGTGCAGATGGGCCAGCTCTACGTGCAGCAGCGCAAGTTCACGGAGGCGGTCGCGGCGCTGCGTCTCGCACTTGAAGAAGAGCCATACAACGGCACCGCGCTCTACAACCTCGCAACCTCGCTCATACGCGGGGGGCAGCGCGAGGAGGGCACGCGCCTGATGCAGCAGTTCCAGGCGCTGCGCGCGAGCGGGGCGGCGACGACCGTCGGCACGAACTATCTCGAACAGGGTCGCTACGCCGAAGCCCTCGCCTCGACGGGCGCGGAAGCAGACCTCGTGGACAAGCGCACGCCCGAAGTCTCCTTCGCCGACGCGACCGCCGCCGTCATCTCTTCAGGTAACGACTCGGGCGGCGCGCTTCTGCTCTTCGACTTCGACAACGACGGAGACCTCGACCTCTTCACAGGCGCGCGCAAGCTCTTCCGCAACGACGGCGGGAAACTCTCGGACGTGACGGCCGCGTCGGGCCTGCCCGCCGACGCGAAGGGCGCGGTGCTCGGCGCCGTCGCGGGCGACTATGACAACGACGAGAGGCCCGACCTCTTCATCATCAACTCTGACTCGCTCGCGCTCTTTCACAACGAGGGCGGCGGGCGCTTCAAAGACGCGACCACGGCGGCGCGCATCCCCGCGCGCGCGAACACTTCGGGCGCCGTGGCGTTCGTTGACAGCGACCACGACGGCGACCTCGACATCTTCGTCGCCGCCGGCCTGCTCCTGCGCAACAACGGCGACGGCACCTTCGCGGACGTGACGGCGGCGTCGAAGATAAGTGCGCCCACGGGCCGCGCGGTCGCGGTCGTCCCGACCGATTACGACAACCGGCGCGACGTTGACCTGCTCGTCGTCGGCGACGCGGGGCCGCCCGCGCTCTGGAAGAATTTGCGCGACGGCACGTTCCGCAACGTCGCGACCGAGGCGGGGCTCGAACTCAAGGGCGGTCAGCTCGGCCCCGTCGCGGCGGGCGACGTGAACAAGGACGGGTTCACGGACTTCTACTTCTCGCGCGCGGAAGGCGCGGGCGAGTTCGCGCTGAGCGATGGCAAGGGCCGCTTCCGCATGAACGCGTGGCCCTTGTCGCAGGTGGGCGAGCCGGCGGCGGCGCAGTTCATCGACTACGACAACGACGGCCTGCTCGACCTTCTGACGCTCTGGCGCGCGCCGAAGGGCGGTGCGACGTTGCGCGTGCTGCGCAACACGGGCGACGGTTGGGCGGACGTGAGCGCGCAGGCCGTGAAGGGAACGTTCGGCGGCGAGACGGAAGCGGTCCAGCTCTCTCTGGCCTCGGGCGACGTGGACGGCGACGGCGACGTTGACTTGATCGTCGGCTCGACACTTCAGGGTAAGGCCGGGCGGCTCGGCGTCGCGCGCAACGAGGGCGGCAGTCGCAACCGCTCGCTGCGCGTCGGGCTCGCAGGCAAGGTGAGCAACCGCGGCGGCGTCGGTGCGAAGGTGGAACTGCGCGCGGGCAGCCTGCAACAGAAACTTGAGAGCTACTCGGCGAGCCCCGCGCCCGCGCCCGCCGACGTGATCTTCGGTTTAGGGCAGCGCACATCGGCCGACGCCGTGCGCATCCTCTGGCCCTCGGGCGTGGTGCAGGCGGAGACGCAGTCGGCGGCCGCGCCGAAGCCGGACGCGGGCGTCGTGCCGGGCGCGTTCAAGGTCACGGAACTTGACCGCAAGCCTTCGTCCTGCCCGTTCCTCTACGCTTGGAACGGCGAGCGTTTCGAGTTCGTCACGGACTTCATGGGTCCGGCCGAGACGGGCGCGTGGGCCGGGCCGGGGCAGTACAACCTGCCCGACCCCGACGAGTACGTGCGCATCAGTGGCGACCAGTTGAAGGAGAAGAACGGCCGCTACGAGTTGCGCGTGACGAACGAGTTGGAGGAGGCGCTCTTCGTTGACCGTCTACAGCTTATCGCCGTCGCGCATCCTTCGAGCGTCGAGGTCTATCCTGACGAAGGGCTGCGCGACGCGCCGCCCGACTTCAAGCTCTACGCGGCGAAGGGCGCGCGACCGCCCGACGCGGCGACCGACGAGCACGGCCACGACGTGCTCGGTCGTCTCACCAAACTCGACCGGACGTACCCGGACGACTTCAAACTGCTTCCCATCCGTGGCTACGCCGAGCCGCACACGTTGACGCTAGACCTTGGGACAGACGCGGCGCGCCGGGGGCGGACTCTCCTGCTGCTGACGGGCTGGACGGACTACGCATGGTCGAGCGATAACGTGGCGGCGTCGCAGCGCGGGTTGGAGTTGAAGTTTCCTTCGCTCCAGGTCAAAGACGGTGAAGGGAAGTGGCGGACGGTCGTCGGGAACATCGGCATCCCCGTCGGGAGGCCGCAGACGCTGGTTGTTGACCTGACGGGTAAGTTCCCTTCGGAGAGCCGCGAGGTGCGCATCGTCACGAACATGCGCGTCTACTGGGACCAGATACAGGTCGCGGCGGGCGTTGACGACTCGCCGCTGAAGCTGACGCGACTCGACCCGGACTCGGCCGACCTGCGCTGGCGCGGCTTCTCGGCGGAGGTGAGGCCGGACGGGCGCGAGCCTCTCTCTTACGACTACGCGCGCGTCTCACATGCCTCGCCGTGGATGGCGTTTACGGGCAGCTTCACGCGCGAGGGCGACGTGCGCGAGTTGCTGAAGGTCGCGGACGACATGTTCGTCGTCTCTCGCGCGGGCGACGAGGTCAGTCTCTCGTTCGACGCCTCGACGCTACCCGCATTGCCCGACGGTTGGACGCGTACGTTCCTGCTCTACGCCGACGGCTTCAGCAAGGAGATGAACATCCACTCCGCAAGCCCCGAACAGGTCGCGCCGCTGCCCTTCCACGGCATGAAGCATTACCCGTACGACGCGACCCGCGCGCACGCGTTGACGCCCGAACGCCAGGCTTACGTCGAACGCTACAACACGCGCGTCGTCACCAAGTCCCTGCCGACGCTCGCGTGGGGCGGCGGGAGATAAGCGGTCAGGACGGCGTGCCACATCTACAGTGACGGAAGGATTCTGTTGTGACGGGAGTTAACCACGGAGACGCAGAGGCACGGCTGTGTTCTAGCTCTGCCTCTGTGTCTCTGTGGTTCATCTTCACCCAATTGAAATCCGCGAGCGCGGTTATCACCCGCAGTAGGTCGTGGTGCACGAACTCCCGTTAGCCTGGCACATCGAAGGCGCCGGGATGGGATTCGAGCAATCGGTCCAGTAGCAACCGCTGCCGCACGGGTGGTACACGCAGGCGGTGTACGTGGGGATGCAAGTCTGCCGCGCCGGCGCGGGCCTGCCTCTCACGGCGCCGACTTTGACGAAGAGGCCGTCATGCGGCCGGGCCTCCTGCGGGAAGGTCGGAGACTCCAGGAGGCTTTCCCGGGACCGCGCCTCCTGCGGGACGCTCAGGTAGTTCAACTCGGTCCTGGCCTGCTCTTCCCAGGTGCTTCCGTCCGCGTACACCACCGAACCGACACTGACATCGATGTGAAACTCTGCCCCCCGGGCCGCATGGTCTTTCACACGGTCGAGGATTTTCTCGAAGGAGACCACCTCTTGACTGACCTCGATGGTTCCTCTCGCGGGTAATCCTTTGTCGAGCTTGATGACCGGAGTCTCGCCCTGCAAAAGGATGACGCCCCTGTTCCTGTCGTCCGAGAGATACCACCTGAGCCTGACGGACTTGACAGCCTTCGAGCGGCTGAAGAGCCCGACCCTGGTGACGGCGAGTCCCCGCTCGGCCTCCGTGGTGACGCTTCTGACGATGACCGGCTTGCGGTCGATGTCGGAAGAGATGTAGGGCATGCTGTAAAGGGACCAACGCTTGTCGGTCGAGGGGTGGTCCGGTTTTACGGCGGCCCGGCTGTTGTTCATCCTCACCTGGAAGGCCGTCATACCGACAAGCACCAGCAGCGCCACGACCAGCACGTGTTTCGCGTATCTCATAAGCCCACAACTCCTTTCGGCTAGTCTCCTTTTCGTAGGTGCCGGACCGACACTCAGAGCAACTGCGCTGAACTGAGAACGGCCCCGCACATGTGAGGGCGGAGGGCGTCGGCTACGGAAAATGTTAGCGGCTACTACGCGGGGGAAGTCACGATGGTATTTTCGTCCGTCTCACTTGTCAACGTCGCTCTTCGGCCCTTAATCGGAGGCGTGGGCGTCAACGATTTGTCAGGGCACGTTCGGCAAACGTAAGAGCGAGACGCGCGCCGGGGCTGCCCGGCCCCGCGCTCACATGCCTATCTTCGCCGCGTGGTCGGCCATCACGCGGCGCAGGATTCGCCAGGAGAGGTCGGAGTAGGTCGGGAACGGCAGGATGTCGTGCGGCGGCTTCTCGTTCACGAAAGTGAACTGGTCGCGCGTATCCGGCTCCGGCTCCGGCTCCTCCATCGCGGCCGAGACGAATGGCAACTCGCTCTGATTCAAGTAGACGTGGAAGGTGGCGGCGTAGTTGCTGCTGTCGTTGAGCAGGTTGTCGGGTCCGACAGGCTTGCCGCCGCCGTCCATCGGGCAGTAGACCTTGTGCACGGCGAACCGCTCGCCGTCGAGCCACGCGCACTGCCCGGGCGTGAGCGTCACGATCCCCACCTTCTCGGCGTCCCAGGCAAGATCGCCGCCGTACGCCATCACGTCGATCTGCCCCGCCAGGCAGTAGATGATGCCCGTGGTCTGGCCGTGCGAGTGCATGGGCGAGTAGTGCTGCGCCGGCCATATCTCAAGCACGACGGGCGAGCCGAACTCTCCCTTGTGTACGTCCTCCGCGCTCGCGTCGTAGCCGTACCTTTCGGCGGCCATCTCGTCGTAGTCACCCTTGCCGGTGCAGGCGACGCGGATATAAGGGGGGTGAGAGTCGTCCGCCTCTGCCTTCTTCTTCAGTATCTCACGGAGCAGACCGCCGCTCTCGGGCGCGATGCTTGCCCTGATGGCCTCGGCCTCCCAGGCCGAGAAGCGTATGGCCGAAGCCTTGCGCGCGAGTTCGAGAACCCTCGTGGGTATCATCAACTGCCGGACGTAGTCGTCGAAGGAGGTCGCCTGGCCGATGACGAGCGAGGTCGGCACCTTGTTCATGACGATCCCCTGGCTCGCCTTGATGCGGAGTTCCAGCTCTTCCTCCCTGGTGACGTAGTAGGGCGGGCCGGGTTCGCCTCGCCCCGACGCCCCCCCGTCGTTCCGTGTCTCTTCGGTGCTTTGGGTCATCTTCCACTCCTCCGTTTGTCGGCGGGTCGGTAAGGCGCGGGAAGGATATTAGTTGAGGGGCGGAGTGTCAACGACTACATCAATTGGGCGAACCACTCTTTCAGGATAAAGGATAAGCCGAGGACGGACGGCTGGCGGGAGTTGTTCGAAAGAATCGGCGAGTGGTTCATGCACTCGTAGCGGTTGGTCAACCTCATTGGTCCCTAGTCAGTCCGCAGAAGTGAGTTTTGAATTCCTCTCCGGTCCCGCACGGTCTCCGGGTTCGTGGGGTCGGTCAGCCAGTTACCGTCCACGATAAACTTATACTGATGCGTGCCGGCCGGCAGCATCACGCGACACACCCACCCGCCGCCCTCGCGCACGAAGAGAAACTGTGATTGATTCCAGTTGTTGAATTCGCCGGCAACGGCCACCACCTTCGCGTCGGCGAACCCGGGGAGCCGGAAGGTGACGTTGCCGTTGAGGCTGGGCCGGGGCAAGATCAGTTTGCGCGCGGTGACGTTGCTGCCCCAGTTTTTGAGCAACAGCCCGGCCACTCGACCCCGGCCGTCTGGAATGATCGTTAACTCATGTTCGGAGTAGGCGTCGGTGAAGTCCGTCTCGGACTCGCGAATCAGCCGCCGCTTCGGCGAGTGCGAAGGCTTGAGCCACAACTCGCCGCCTTCGAGCGTTATATCCAGGATGAAGTTCTCGGCCCTCTTCGGGTCAACCTCATACCTGCCAGTCAGCCCCCTCGGAATTTCATACCCGACGCTCGAAGCGTTGACCACCGCCGCCCTGATGTCGTCGGCGTGCGGTGGGGGCGCGTCCGCGCTCGGCGGAGGCGGCGGCTCGGGCGGCGCCTCGTCGTGCGAGGTCGAATCGGCCTGGGCCTCGGTGCGCGCGGTCGAGGCGTCGGCCTTGATGGCATCATCCCCTCTGATGCCGAGCAGAACGTCGCTGCTCACGGTCTCCTTTCTGGGGATAGCCACGGCAACGTCCGGCGCGCGCGTTCCACCGACCGCCCGTGCGCGGGACAGTTCCCCGGCCGACTCCGCGCGACTTTGTACCGCGGGAGTCGCTGCCTCTAAGCGCGTGTCGCTCGACGACGACGACGCTTCAACCCAAGGGCGTTCGCGTACGGCGGTGTCGGCCCCGCCGGAGGCCACCGATAAAGTCACGGCGGCGGCCGACATCAGGACGAGCGCGGCGGCATGCGCGGGCGACAGCTTCTTGCCCGCGCGCCGCGACATGATCCTTTCGACGCGCTTCTTCAGGTCCGAGCCGGTTACCTTGGCGAGCCCCACGGCCTCCCGCCCGAGACAGTAGCGGCAGACCTTGGCAATGCCGTTGACGTAGACCTCCGACGCGCCGACGAGCCTCACCACAACGTCGTCGCACGCCTGCTCCCGCTCGGCGAGCAAGCGCCTGTCTATCAGCCAGACTACGGGGTGAAACCAGAACACGCAGCAGAGCGCACGCTGAAAGTTGTCCGCCAGATTGTCCCAACGCTCGACGTGTGACAACTCGTGCATGAAGACCGCCTCAAGCTCTTCGTTTTCCAACTGCTCCGCGACGCCTTCCGGCAGCACGACGACCGGCCTGAAGACACCCCACACGCCCGGCTCCGACACGGCGGGGGTGATGAGGAGCCTCACCTCCCTGCGGAGCCCGAGCCACGCGCGCACCTTTTTAAGCGTCGCCGCTTCCCTCCCGCCGGACATCTCCCTGCCTCTCTTTAGCGAGACAGACAGGGCGCGACTTCTCCTTAACCAGGATGCCATCAGCACGGCGCAGCCCATCAGCCAGACGCAGGTGACGGCGCCGTAAAGGTTGCCGACGACGACGTACGTTGGCGGGGACGCGGCGGGGGCGGAAGCCCCGATATCGTGTGGAACAGCGTCGGCGGCAAGCAAGCTTGGGGTGGGTTGACTTACAGGGGAGAGCAGGGGCGAGACGGCGAGCGCGCCGGAGCCTGTCTCCTCCGAGCTAAAGGCGGGGAGGTCAAAGCCCAACTGGGCCGTCAGTAAGATCAGCAGGGCCGAAGGCAGTGCGAATTTGGCCAGCGCAAGCAGCCAGACAATGTAACGTGCGAGCGCCGGCGCGCGCCTGAGCGAGGCCGCGACGGCGAGGGCGAGAAGCGAGAACAGCGTGGCTTGCCAGAGGTGATTAGCCAGCAGAGGCCACCACCACTCAGACCATTCGGCCAGTACCTCGTAAGGACTCAAGCTGCTTTGGCCCCCTCTCCGCCGAATTACTCCCTGGCCCCCGACTTCCCACCGCCCGACGCCGCCTTATCGCCCGCAGGCTTCTGCCCGGCCCGCTCCCGCAGGCCGTCCTCGATCTCCTTCAGGTCGTCGAGCGAGAGCCGCCCCGAATCCACGAGGTGCGCCATCAGCGGCCGCGTCGAGCCGTCGAGCACGTCGAGCAGGTCATCAATCAGACGGCGGTGCGTCGCGTCGCGGGTCACGGCCGGCTCGAAGACGTAGGCGTTGCCGACCTTCTTCACCTTGCGCAGGGCGCCCTTCTCTTCGAGGCGATAAACGACGGTCTGGATGGTGGTGTAGGCGGGTCTCTTCTTTGACTGAAAAGTATCCTGTATCTCTCTGACGGAGGCCACGCCCAGACGCCAGAACGCGTCCATGATCGCAAGCTCTATCTTGGTGAGCCGCACGCCCTTCTTTAGGATCAAGGCTTCTCCCTCGGGGTGAACGATTGGAGGCAGACTCTACTATCGTCCTAGTAGGCGGTCAAGTGAATTTTCCAGCCCTCATTCGCGCGGCCGTGCGGAAGCGTATCCTTTCGCTGGCGGGCGGCGACGGAAGCCGTGGAACTCCCGCCACAGGCCGGGCTCATTTTTGGGCCGCGCTCAGGATTCTATCCCTGTTTATCAAGCCGAAGAGGTCCTCCGCCAGTTCGGCGGCGAAGCCCTTCATGATGGCATATTGTCTTAACGCCTTGTCCCTCTCGCCCGCGCGCAGGTGCGTCACCGCGAGGTTGTAATGCGCTTCGCCGTAATCCGGCTTAAGGCCGACGGCCTTTCTGTACGACTCGACGGCCTCGCCCCGCATGCCGAGCATGTCGAAGGCCACCCCGAGATTGTTCCAGACTTCGGCGTCCGGGCTCAGGCTCAAAGCCTTCCTGTAATCCGCAATGGCGTCATGCAGCCGTCCCGCCTTCTGGTGCGCCAACCCGAGGCCCCTGTAAACCGCAGACGAGTTGGGCCTGAGCGCCGCCGCCTTGTTCAGAGCCTCGACGGCGGCGACGTAGCTGCCCGACTCCGTGTAGATACTGCCTAGGCTTATGTACGCATCGACGTACGCGCGGTCGAGGCTGATGGCGTTGAGCAAAGACTCCACCGCCTCCGCTTTCAACCGCATCTTGTAATAGGTGTTGCCGAGGTTGTAGAGCGCGGCGGCGTAGTCAGGTCTGATTTTCAGCGCCCGGCGAAGCGACGCGACGGCGTTTCTGTAGTCGCCCGAGGAGCGATAGGCCATTCCTAAATTGTTCCAGGCCAGGGCGTACCCCTCATGCAAACGGATCGCCTCCTGGTACGACTTCACCGCTTCGTCATACCTCCCGGACAGATGATAGACGTAACCTAAATCGTTGTGGGCGACGGCGTAGTCGGGGGATATTCTGACGGCCTCGCCGAGAGCGGCGACGGCGTCATCGTAACGTCCTTGACCCGCGCGGCGTAGCCCCAACTCATGGAGCCTTTCCGCGCGACGCATGGCAGTATCCACAGCCGGATTCGGAGTCTGCGCCTTGACGGAGACCGCTAACCACACAGCCGCCACCACAGCCAAACAGCCCCCCACGAGCCGGTTAGTGACCTTAGCATGCATAATCCGTTACCTCCTACTAGCAGTATAGTAGCTTCTACTATACTGCTAGTAGCTTCGTCAAGATTTTTGTTTATAACGGCCCTCGACGTAAAGGTTGAAAGCGCAGGCGGGCGCGCGCATGATACACGCGTCGGAGGCGACGGGGACGAAAGCTTCGGCTTTTCATACTCCCGTTGCGTGGTTTGGCCGAATCATTCGGCACAATAATAGTTATGTGTCTTCTCTCATGGAGGGTAGATGAACAGATTATCCACTCAATCCTTGAACCTTACTCCTGAGCAGTTTGAGGCAGTGGTCGAGATTCTTCTGCGGGAAGCCGGCGCGGGTTTATCGGAACTCAAGGTACAACGTCTTGAGAAAATCCACGCGTCCGATGGAATTTACGAAATCGATGTGACGGCAAGATTTGAAGCGTTTGGAGCCAGCTTCTTAGTGCTCATTGAATGCAAGCACCATAAAAACCCAATCAAGCGTGAGGTCGTGCAAGTTCTCCGTGATCGATTGCAAGCAGTGGGCGCTCACAAGGGGATGATTTTTTCGACGGCTAAGTTCCAGAAAGGTGCAATTGAATATGCGCAGGCTCATGGAATTGGTTTGGTTCAGATTGTCGCCGGGATGACAGACTTCGAGGAGACAAGGGCGTGTTGTGTCAACAATCTAAAACCTTTAAATTTCAACTTGGGTTGGATAGAACGTAAGCTGAAGGACGAATAGAATTGCAGCTTAAATGCTTGTAACGGACAGAAACCTGAATACATAGTTTAGCCAGTTATACGAACGTGCCACATAACAACGGCATCCACCCGACCCGCGACACGACGGCTTTCAAGTTTCTCCGTGGGGTTGGCGGGCGGATGATGCCTGGCGTTATGTGGCTACGATGAGTCTCACGGCCTTCTGAGGGATGCGTTGCGAACTTGCAACAAAGCCTCATCTACCACCTTTCGGGAACCACACTCTTGAAGGGTCACTCCGGCGACGCATGGTTACTTGCCGCTCTTAGCGCCACTCACCTTGTATTATGAATGCCGCCCAGTTGAAGGAGGCGGCGAACTGCTTCTCTTTCAGCATCGACACTTGTGCCGCTTGCAGGGCTTTGGACGGTCGCAACTTGTCCACCAGCATCCCCCGGTAGAAACGCGTCATCAATTCCGCGGTCTCATTATCGTCAACGTTCCACATGCCGGCCACGACGCGTGGGGCTCCCGCGTACATGAAGCCGCGCGTGAGCCCGATCAAGCCTTCGCCTCCCAACTCCTTCCCGAGGCCGGTTTCGCAGGCGCTCAGTACCACCACGTCCGCCGCCAGTTTCAGCGTGTAGATGTCGCGAACGCGTAGAAAACCGTCCTGCGGGACGCCCTTCTCGTCGAACAGAGAGAGCACGATGCCGGAGAGTTCCGCCGGACGCTCGTTGCTGAGAAACCCGTGAGTCGCGAAATGCACGTAACGATAGTGACTCAACTCCGAACTGGTGGCCGTCGCGAGGTTCGCGGCGAAGCCCAACGACATCTGAGCCTGGCCGGGCGGCACGAGCTTGACGAGCTCCTCCGCTTCGAGCCGGGTGCCCGGCAGGCGCTCAATACATCGTCCGTCGCGCAGAACGCCCGCCTGTTTCGCCGCCGCGCCGACCACCTGGCCGAAGCGGCGATCCGTGCCCGCGCATGGCCTCACCTGACCTGTTGCGTTGCCGCTGCCCGGCGGCGTGAGCCGTTCGTCGCTCCGCTCGAAGACGGGGTCTGCCAGCACCGCCAGTGTTTTGGTGGCGGGGCGGCGTGAGGCGGCCTCGCTCCGGAGCAGAGCAAGCGTCGAGGATGACGGCGAGTTGATAATTTCATGCTCTGTTATCAGCGGCGCGGCGACTGCAACGCCGCTGCTCCCCGTCGGAATCGGCAGGGCCGCGAAGGGGACGTACAGCAATGACCCGTCCGCGACGACGAGCAGGCGTTTGTTGCCGAGCAGCGGCGCGACCGGGCCGAGCAATATCCGGCTCAACTGCCCCGCCACCCGCGCGACGGACTGCTTCTGTAGCTCGCCCCGTATGTCGCGCTTCTTCTGAGCGCCGCCGGAAGTCGGCGGGGAATAGGAGGCCAGGGTGCCGTGAAACTCCCGCGCCAGTTTCTCCAGTTCTTTCCGCGCCGGCAACTCGTAGCTCGTGACGGACGTTGGCGTCACCGCCCAGAGGTAACTCACGTCGTCGCCGAGTGAATATTCCAGCAGCAGCGTCTCGGGGTCGAGCACCTGCGTTTGGACCTCGCGTAGCGTGAGCGCGCGGGGCCGCGTCAGTTTCGCGTAGCGCGGGCTTGAGCGCGCGATTGCACCCTCCACTCTTTGCAGTTCGGTATTGAGCGTCGCGATCTCACCGTTGAGGCTCTTAACCTCCTCTTCCGTGCGCTGCCCGCCCGGCGCTTGCAACTGCGCGGCTTTGGCGTTGATTTGCCGCCGCAGCGTACGCTCGCTTTCAAGCAGCGTGGGATCAACGTCCCGCCGCACGTCCACTTTCGCCGCGGCCAGAAGCTCGACCAGCGTGCGCGACTGTCTCCGCTCGTTTGCCTCGAACGCTCTCGCGTCGTAGCCCTCGGACGGACTCTGCTTGTGCAGGCGCATTAACAGGTCTATGTAAAATTCGTACTCGGTCTGTCGGTAGGAAGAGTATGTGGTGCGCAGGTCCTGATTGAAAATTCGGCCGCGCGAATTCTCGTTTAGCTGTAAGGAAGCCTCGACCAGCTTGAGCGCCTGCTGGTGGTTGCCGCTATCGCGTTCGACGTACGCCAGAAGGTCCTGGGCGGAAATTTTACCGTTCTCATCTCCGATTGCGCGGCTAAGCGACAGCGCCTGATCATACTGTTCACGCGCCTCCCGCCATTTCTTACTTTTCAAGTACATCGTTCCGATGCCGATCAACGCATTGGCCTCTAAACCGCGGTGTTTGATGGCACGGGCGGCAGTCAGCGCCTGCGTGTAATAGTCGAGCGCTTTCTCCGAGTTGTTCATGAGGGAGTAGACATCACCTATGTTGAGCAGTCTCGCGCACATGCCTTCGCGGTCATCGACCCCATTAAGAGGCAAGGCTTGAAGATGATAGTCGAGCGCCTTCTCGTGGTTGCCGGATACCATGCTGAGCAGCCCGAGGTTGCCCAGCGCGGCACCTTCGCTGTCCCGCATCCCGTGCTCTTTACTGATTGATAAGACCTGAGTGAAGTAACCTGTGGCGGTGTCATGTTCACCCAGAGAGCCGTAGAGCAGCCCGACTAAGTTCAAGGAATTAACCTCGCCGAGTCGATTGCCGGCGACGCGAAAGAGCGACCGGGCTTGCAGACTATGGTCGAGGGCCATTTCGTACTCCGCCAACAACCTGTAGTTCATGCCGAGCTCGTAATGAGCAACCGCCTCGCCGAGCCGGTCGCCGGCACCGTTGAGCTTCGGTAGAACCTGCGTGAAATAGTCGATAGCCTGCCGCTCTTCCTCCAAATCCCTGTGAAGCGTGCCAATGGCAAAGAGGGCGTCGAACGTCTCCTGGATGTCTTTACCGGCGATGAAGAGCGTGACGGATTGCTTCGCGTAATCGAGCGCCTTGTGCGTGCCGCCCGGCTCCATACTGTATGCCGCGCCGAGGTTGTAGAGCGCGTGCGCCTCACCCCTCCGGTCGCCTCCGGCGCGCGCGGTGGTGATTGCCCGGGAGTAGGTGTCGAGCGCCTTCTGCTTTTCGCCCGAGCGTCTGTAGTTCAGTCCCATATTGATGAGCGCCAGCACCTCTCCCGGAACATCCTTAATGGAGTTGAATATCGAGACGGCTTCTTTGTATTTGTTGGCGGCGGCTTCGGCCGACTGCTGAGTCCCCTGGCGCGAAAGCTCGTCCGCTTCATTAACCAGCCGCTCGGCTTCGGCCTTCCTGATCCCCGGCATGGTTTGCGCGACGAGCGTGACCGCCGGCAGCGAAAAGATCAGGAGAAGTAAAAGGAGGTTGCGGCGGGACAGCATGATGAATGAACGCGGCGCGTCCGCGCGTCGGCGGGTGAGCGTAGGCATGAATTTTCTCCATCGGTTGAAGTGAAGATTTGAGTTGGTGAACGACCGACCGCGAACCCCGTGATGCGCATCTTGTATCACACAACCACGGCGTTCTGAAAGAATTCGCCGGGCTTGAGCCCCGGCCGGCTTTCGCCGTTCAACCGGGCGGACGAGAGCCGCCGGCCGTGAAATACGTAATCCTTGACAGGCGTTTGGGTCGAGATTACTGTGCACCTGTATCTCAGGGAGCACATGAGCCTCATCTTATAGAAGTTAAGTCTGATATATCGTCCACTTAACACTTCGGGCCAGCCTCGGTCCGCGACACCTTATGAAATCGAGTAGAGGAGAGCGCGCTAGACCCCCCGCTGGCACCAACAAAGCCGACGCGGCCGTGCCGCCCGACGCCGCTCAAGTGGGTTCGACCAACAAAGGCTCTTCGGAAGAAGCCTTCAACAAGGCCGTCGAAGGCATCCCCGTCGTCGGAGCAACACTCGTCTTCATCATTAAAAAATGGGGGCCGCCGGGGCTGCTGCTTTTCTTCTTCGGAGGCGTCTTCGCCCTCGGGCTCGTTTACCTGGGCGTCATCCCCGGCGGGCTGGTCTCGGATAAATACAGGGCCGCGCCCCCTGCCCCCGACGCACAGGAAGGGGTCACGTTGAAAGGCCCCATCCAGCTCGAAGTCAGCGAGGCCGAGGACGGCTGGCTACAGGCCCTGACAGACCTTTACAGGCGCGAAGGAGTGGACGCGCAGGAGGCGGAGCCGGATCAGCGTTCCAGCGCGGGCGCGTTCGAGTACACCGTTCAGGAGAAGACGAAGACCTTCACATGGGAGCTATCGGCACAGGCCGGTCTTAAAATGACCGCGATGGCTTTCAAGGTGTCGCGCGATAAGGCTACCGGCGACGAAGCGATTCAGCAGTTGAAGCCGACGGGCGACGACCACACGTTGAACTTCTCGGTGCCCGCCTGCCAGAAGGGCGATAAGTTGGTCGCAGTCGTCCGCGTCTGGTCGAAGCTCACCCCGCCGCCCGAAGACATCAGGTTAGTTCTCCGGTCGGCGGTTAGATAAGGAGGCGTTAAGCTCGTGAGAGGGAAAACTTCACCGACAATCTTATTAACGCTCTTATGGATGTCGCTCGCGGGCCTCACCGCCAGCGCACAGAGCTTCACGATCAGCGGACGGGTCGTCGATAAACAGAACCAGCCCGCCCCCGGCGTCAGGGTGACGGTTCAGCGCGGGCAGGCAATCATCGACAGCAAAGTTACGGGGGCGACGGGAGATTACACGATAGGATTCCGAGCAGGCGATCCGGTCACAATCATCTACGCGGGCGGCGGATGGCTACCTAACAAGGTTCAGAACCTTTCGGGGAGGGCAAACCATTCCCTGGGTAAGGTTCTGGCGCGCGTGACGGAAACGGCGAGCCTCGCCCCGGACGAAATTGATGAAGTTGCCTCGGCCTTTAAATATTTGAAGCAGTACTCGGGCCTGTACGCTCGGGAGGTAGCCGAGTATGACAATCTCCCCCCGGCGTATAGAGGTCTCGGGCCAAACTTTCAGACCCCGAGTCACGAGAATGTCCGCCTCAAACCTCTCCCGGCCAATGCGCTCGGCTTCGCGCCGTACGCCGAGCGGGACCGCTCGGATAGGCTCACCGCCGGCGGGGCAACCCGCTTCTTTAACTCCGATCTCGCAGCCGTCGGGGTGGGGGCGCGGCATTATGAAGAGGGCAAGTACGAGGAAGCAGTGAAGTCATTCACGAGAGCTGTCCTGACCGACCCCAAGCTGTTCAAGGCGCGGTACGGCCTGGGCCTGTCCTACGAAGCCCTGGGCCAATATGAGAAGGCGGCGGCGGCCTACAGCGTGGCCGTCACCCTGACGCCGGAAAACCCTATCGATCTGTACATAGCCTACTACAACCTCGGCAACTCATACGCGGCGGCCGGTAAGCATCTTCAGGCAGTCGATGCTTATCAACGACTGCTCGCCGCCCAGCCGAATCTCGCGCAACCGCATTACAATCTCGGCCTGTCGTTCGCGGAACTGAAGCGAAATGACGAAGCCGTCGCGGAATTCATGAAAGCGGTCGAGCTTAAACCAGACTACTACGAGGCCCATTACAACCTGGGACTAACCTACGTCAAGATGGGGCAGTACGCGAAAGCAATAGATTCGCTGAAGGACGCCATTAGTAACGGACCGAACTACGTCGCGGCCCACTACAACCTGGGAATCATTTACTACCTCACGGACAATCGAGCCGGACTGGCGGAGCAGGAAAAACTCTTGCGCTCACTTAACCCGCGATTGGCAAATGAGCTGGACAATCTGCTCAGAAATTAAGCGACCCCTGCGCAAGTCGTATTACGGGTGAGGTCGCGGGATGCCACGTTCGGCGGGCACGTTTCCGAAACGTGTCCCGCTGAGCTGGCGTGTGACGGACGCGAAATGCCAGTAGGTGATCCAGTGGTTCACCATCTCTCCGAACCCGAACGCGTCGGACCCGAGCGCGGCGTTCCTCCGGCGCACGCGCCGGGCCACCCGTAGATGCCGCAGCAGGTTACCTTGACCCGCCATCACGAAGGCGAGCATGGCAGCCCGCGCCGCCCACGCGGTCGTCAAGAGAAGACGCAGCTTCAAACTCGGCGGACGTGAGCCGGCGGCGCTTACCGAGAAGAGTTCGCGGCGGGCCCTGGTGGCCTCGGCTCCGCCGAAGACGCGTTCGAAGTAAGCCTCGGCGTCGAAGACTCGATTCAAGAGTTCCCGGAAGCCGGCCTTGAGCCGCTCGCGGGTCATCTGTTTGGGAAGGTAGATGAGCTCCGGGTCGGAGAAATCGAGACGACCCTCGGCGCGCAGGCGGTCGTAGAGCGGCGTCGTCGGGAGCGGGGTCAACAGGCTGACCGAGAGGGTAGCGATGCCGCTCGCCTGTATGAACTCGAACTGCTCGTCGAAGATGCGCTCGTCGTCGTTGTCGAAGCCCACGATGAAGCCCGCGCTGACGCTCAGGCCGCCGGCCCGGATTCGCTCGATCTTCGCGAGCAGCGAGTCGCCGTGGACGTTCTGGTTCTTGAGCGTCTCCTTCAGAGATTCCTTGCGCGGCGTCTCGATGCCGACGAAGACGCTCTGAAAATTGGCGCGCGCCATCAGGTCGATCAGTTCGCGGTCGTCGGCGAGGTTGACGCTCGCCTCGGTCGTGAACGTGAGCGGGAAGCCGCGCGTCTCCTGCCACACGATGAGCTGGCGCAGCAGTTTTTTCGCCTCCACCTTGTTGCCGATGAAGTTGTCGTCCACGATGAAGCAGCCGGTGAAGCCCGCCGTTACCACCGCGTCCAACTCGGCGAGCACCTGTTCGGGGCGCTTCACGCGCGGGCGCCGGCCGAAGATCGTGATGATGTCGCAGAACTCACAACGGAACGGGCAGCCGCGCGAGAACTGCACGGGCGCCGTGCCGTAGAAGCCGCGCCGCAGCAGGTCGAACCGGGGCACCGGCACCGTCGCCATGTCCGTCTTCTCGGCCTGCTCGTAACGCGACTCGGTGTGCGCGCCCTCCGCCAACGCTTTGAGGAAGACGGGCCACGTCTCTTCCGCCTCGCCGATGAAGCGCACGTCGCACAGGCCGTCGAACGTCCCTTCGCTCACGGTGACGAGCGGGCCGCCCACCGCGACGACCGCCGGAAGCTGTCGCAGTCGCCGCAGCATCTCGCACATGCGCTCGGCCTGCACGACCATGCCCGTGATGCCGATCACGTCGAAACGTTTGAGGCTCTCGAAGTCAATCGGCTCGACATTCTCGTCGAGGATAACGACCTCGTGCCCCTCGGGGACGAGCGCCGCCACCGAGACCAGCGCCCCGCTCGCCATCGAGTATTTGAGTTTGCGGCCGAGGCCGTAGAAGGGCATGGCGAAGTCGGCCGTCCAGTAGGAGGGCCGACTTCGCGGGTTGATTAGACAGATCGACAGCCGTCTCGACATCACCATAATTAACTACTGCCCGAACCGCTGCCTGTACTCGACGGAATTGATGAACGCTTTGACCATCTCGGCCTGTATGAAGTCGCCGTTGAATTCGTTGAGCTTGTCGAGCCAGAACTTCCAGCCGCGAAAGTCCGTGTCGGGCGCGTCGTCCGGGTTCCGCCGGAGATAGCCGAAGTACTCCATCAGGACGAAGGCGCGGTTGAACTCACGCTGCCGCAGCGACGCATTCTCGGCCAACTGCCGCAGCACCACGGCGCGCTTCGAGGCGTCGGCCGGCGTCGAGCCGAGGGAGGCGACGAGCTGCGCCTTCTCGTCGGGCGAGAGCACTTGCCCCGCGTTCTGGTCGAGCCTGGCGACGAACTCGTCGGCCGTCATCGTCGCGGGGAAGGCCGTGAGGAATCGCTGGCGCCGGACGAAGTCGAGCGCGTACGCCTCCTTGTTGACCCGCAACTGCTCCTCCCAGTCGCCGACGTTGACCTGCACGCCCTGACCTATCTGCTGCGTGTCGATGAGGAATTCCCGGAGACGGACGGACGGCACGCTGCCCTCCACGTTCGGCGAGGTCGCGTCGCCGTACGCCGTCTTATAGAAGCGGTAGACGAGGTAGCCGGTGTTCTGGAATTCGATGGAGATGAAGAACGCGGCCGAGACGTTGACGCGCTTGACCTCGCGGCACTGCTGGTTCGTCCCGCACTGCGTAATCTCCCCGACCCAGAAGTTGAAGCCGTCGGTGTCGGGCTCGCGGTTGAGGAAGTCGTGGTAGTGCTGGCGGACGAAAAGTTCCGGCGTGTCGATGGGGTTCTGGGCGCCGGTCACCGTCTCGTTATCGACGATGGTGATGAAGGCGTCCTTCGGGTTGCCGAGCGCGGCGCCGCCCGTCGGGTTGCTCAGCGAGAGGTCGATGAACTCGTCGCCGAACCCGAAGACCGTGTCGCGCTCCGCGAAGGCGTCGTCGGTGATGAGCACCTTGAAGGTCTTGAAGCCCTCGCCGGCGCCGAACCTGAGCGTCCCTGCGGCCAGAGTGTAGTCCGAGCGGTCCGAGGCCGAGCGCGCGTTGTTGCTCCGGCGGGTCGTGTAATCGACCGTGGCGGGCGTCGCCAGGTCGCCGGAGCGAGTGACGGTGATTGTCGCCTCGCCGGCCGACTCCTGCACGACGTACTCGGTGGCGCTGAACTGGAAGAAGGGGGCGGCGCCCGAGCCGTCGTTGTCGATGATGGTGCAGACGCCCTCGGCGTCGGCGATGGTCGCGCCGTCGGGGTTCGACAGCATGACGGTGAAGGTCTCGTTCGGCTCGGGGATGGTGTCGTTCCTGATGTTGACGCTGATCGTCCGCCGCGTCACCCCGAACCCGATGCCGCTCGCGCCGAAGGTGCGCATGTAATCCTGGTTCTCGGCGGCGGTGCCCGGCACGGTCGTGAAGCTGAACGAGACCGGGCTCTCCGTGTCCACCGAGAGCGAGACGACGAACTCAATCGTCTTCGTCCCCTCGTCGCCCTCCGTGACGGTCACGTCGTCGATGGAGAGGGTGGGCGGCGGCTCGTCGTTGATGATGGTGACGAGGCCGACGTTGTCGGGCATGAGCGCGTTGCGCGGATTGGTGAGCAGCGCGCCGAACTGCTCGTTCTGCTCGTAGCGCAGGTCGCCGAGGACCTTGACGGTGATGGTCTTCGAGGTCTCGCCCGGCGCGAAGGTGAGCGTGCCGCCGAAGGGGACGATCTCGGTGCCCTCGCCGCCCGTCGGCCGGTAGTCCACCTTCACGGTCTTCGCCGTCGGGGCCGAGAGGCTCACGGTGAGCACCGCGTCCGTCGTCCCCGTGTTCCCTTCGACGACCGACACGTCGTCGATGGCGAGCGAGACGGTGGGCGTCGCGTCGTCGTTGAGGATGACGCCCCGCCCCTGCGTGTCGGCCGCCGAGGCGTTGACCACGTTGCTGACGTTGACGAAGAAGTCCTCGTCCGGCTCGATCTCCAGGTCGCCGCGAACGAGGATGGTGACGGCCTTGTCGGTCTCGCCCGGCGCGAACTGGAGGAGGTAGGGGCCGCCGTAGGCGAAGAGGTCGCCCCCGCCACTCCCGGCCGTCCCGCTCGCGTCCATGACGTTCGCCGTGATGGGCTTACCCGAGGGGGCGGAGAGCGTGACGTGGAAGACGAACTGCGTGGTGTCGAAGTCGCCTTCGGGCGCGCTCAGGTCCGAGACGGTGAGCGCGGGCGGGAGGTCGTCGTCGTTGATGACGAGCGAGGCGTTAGCCAGAATCGATGAAGAACCGTCGCCCGGCGTGAGCAGCAGGCGCACGGTCTCGTCGAACTCGTCGGTGGTGTCGTCGTGGACCGTGACGCTGAAGGTCTTGCTCGTCTCGCCGTCGGCGAAGGAGAGCGTGCCGGAGGCCGTCTGGTAGTCGGCGCCCGCCGTGGCCGTGCCGTCCCACGTGCCGTAGTTGACGTTGACCGCGCCGTCACTGCCGCCCGTCCTCGTCACGGTAATCGTGACCGCGCCGCCGGCCTCGGCGGCCGTGTAGGTGGAGGCGCTGAACCGGAACTGCCCGGCGGGTGACGGCGACTGCACTTCATATGCGCCGATGTCGGAGCCGTCCGAGGCGTTGGCCGCTGACGCATTGTCCACGGGCCGCGCGAGCCCGCGCTGGTCGGTCGTCAAACCGCCGCCGTCGCCCGCGTCGATGGCGGGGCTGTTCGGGAGGAGTGCGTGCGTCTGCGTCGGTCCCCCGTCGTTCTGGAGCGGGCCGAGCAGCGGGTCCACGCCCGTGACGTTGTGCGTCGTCGTGCCGTTGATGGTCGCGTTCCCGACGTTGCGGATGAGGTTGAAGTCCTGCGAGTTGAAAGTTCCGAAGAGGTCTGGGTTGGAGTTGGCGGTGTTGTTGGCGACGATGGTGTTGCGGAGGTTGATGGCGGTGCCCCAGATGCCGCCGCCGGAGCCGGCCGTGTTGTCGGCCACCGTGCAATTGTTGAGCGTCAGCGTCCCGCCGGAGTTGGCGATGCCGCCCCCCGAGGCGCCGGCGCCCGAGCCGGACCGGTTGCCGCTCACCGTGCTGTTGGTCAGCGTGGCCGTCGCGCCCGAGAAGAGGTAGAGCCCACCGCCGTTGCCGGGCAGGCCGTTGCCCTGGAACCGGTCGCCGGCCTTGTTGCCGCTGATGGTGCTGTTCGTGACGACGAGCGTGCCCCGGGCGTAGATGCCGCCCCCGTCACGGCCGCTTAAAGACCCGCCCGCCGCGCCGCTCGCCGCCGAGTTGCCGCTGACGACAGAGTTCGTCAGAGTCAACAGGGTGCCGTCGTGATAGATGCCCCCGCCCCGCCCGCTGCCGTTGATAAAGATGCTGTCGGTGACGTTCTCGCTGACCACCACGTTCGAGAGGTTGAGCGTCGCGCCCTGACTGTTGTAGACGCCGCCGCCGTGGTCGTCGGCCGCGCGGCCGCCGGTGATGGTCATCCCCGAGATGCTCACCGTTGACGACAGGGCGGTTCTGAAGACGCGGAAATAGGTCGCGGTGTCCGGGGCCCTGCGCACGGTCAGCAGCAAGGGACCGGGTCCCGTCATCGTCAGGCTCGAAAGGAGCGGCAACGCGCTCGACAGGTTGATCGTGCCCGTGACCGTGATGTTGATAACGTCGTCGCCGGCAAGCTGGTTGGCCTGCTCCACGGCCGCCCGCAGCGTGCATTGCCCCGACCCGTCGTTACAGACACCGTCGGCCGGGTCGCTGTCCGCCCCGTCGCCCGTCGAATTAACGTTGAAAGTGGTCGCGGCGCGCGCCGTCGGCCGGATGAGGACGAGCAGGACGAGCAGCGTCGAGAAGAGTATCAGAAGAGCATTACGACCGGGGCGAGGCATGACTACCATCTCCTTGCGATATTCTTTGTGTGTGCGGCCAGGTTGACGTGGGCTGGCGGGTGACGGCTGGTTACCGTCTCGGGCCGCTAGAGGGCCGTCCAGCAAAACTATACGTTAAAAGGGAATTACATCTGTGATAGAAGTCACGCGTCGCACTGAGGAGGGTGGGACTGTGTCTTACATGCTCGTGAATATTCCCGCCATGAGCAAACGCGAATTATACGAGTCGTTAACGGGAAGTCAAAGCAACCCGCATGAAGGGCTCAAGTTGACATGCGACTCTCGCCCTTATAATTCTCGCTTGCTCACGGCGAGAGTGGTGCCGGCATTAAAGTCACCACCACGCATAACATAACCGGCCTTGACCCGCTGCTCGGCCCGCTCGCCGATAACGGCTACTTTAATTGGAAATGTTTCCGCCACTCCCGGCATTTACTGTTGAGAGTGCTTCGCGAAACAGATGAAGACGCGGTCTCTTTTCATTGTTCGGGAAATTATCAAGACTTTAAGCCCCATTCGGTGCGTACACATTCGAGGGCAGAGAGTTATTCTGGAGGGCAGCATGGCCTCGCTGATTCTCGCGCGGAAGGAAATTCAGAGGCGAGCCGCGCTGTTGCCGCGGGAGGTGAACGTGTGGCATGAGGGCGCCAGGGCCAACGTCGGCGGCCTCGGCATTCACCTCAGTCAGTTCAACGCCCTGAAGTTGATGATGGACGGGCTGTGGGAACGGCAGGCCGCGCTGCTCGAAGAGCTGAAGCCTTCGCTCCCGGCCGGAGAGTTCGCCGACAAGTATCTGTCGCTCACGGACGAGATCGTCGGCGCGCACGACCTGTGGCGCATCTTCCGCTACATCATGGCGCAGCACGCCGACGAAGCACTGAAGCAGTTCATCGTCGCCGCCGACCACGTCGCCGCCGATTGCTACCGAACCTGCATGAACAAGGCGCGGCTTTGGAAGCTGGTTCGGGAGGAGGAGTTGCGCGAGCCCCCGCTGGTCTACCTGGAGGCGGGCGCGTCGCCCTCGACGGCCAGCCGTGGGATGGCCGCCGAGACGCTCAGCCTCCCGCTGCGCCGCTACCGCAACATGCGCTTGCCGATCCCCATCGTCCTCCTGCCCTTCGACCACGCGACCTCCTTCTGGACTCTGTGCAACCTCTACCACGAGGTGGGGCACAACCTCGACCAGGACTTGAAGCTGCGGCAGGAGTTGGGCGACCACCTGCTGACGCGGATGGGGCAGGAGGGCTGGCTGGCCGAGAGGCAGCAGTCGTGGTGGAAGTGGGGCGGGGAGATACTGGCCGACGTGTTCGGCGTGCTGCTCGGCGGGGCGGGCTTCGCCTACTCGCTCTGCTGGTGGCTGCTGGCGCTGGCCCCGGCCGAGAGGTTCCGCGAGTTGGACTCGCGCGACGTTCACCCGCCGCCCTACGTGCGCGTCCACCTCATCGCGGCGCTGCTGCGCGAGAGCGGGTCGCAGGAGTTGGCGCAGGCCGCCGCCGCCATCCTGGCCGAGTGGGAGGCGCAGCCGAAGCCCGACTGGGTCGCTCCCTACCTGGCGGAAGGGGCCGTCGTCGTGGACGTGTTCCTCAACCAGAAGTTGACGGCGCTCGGCGGGGAGCGGACGCTCCGCGACTTCAACGACGACCTGGACGGGGACGCGGAGCGCGTCCGGCAGGTGGCGGCCTGCCTGCCAAAAAACTTCAACTGCCCCGACCCGGCGTTGATAGAATTCACGCCCCGGCTGCTACCTGCGGCGGCGCAACTGGCGCTGTCTAAACTCGGCGAGCCGACCGCCGAGCTTCTCGACAAGCTCCAGGCCAACGCGCTCGCCTATTTCCAAAGGGTGCCGCGGCCGGACTTCCTGGCCGGGGCGGGGCGCGAGGAGTTTCTGCGCGGCCTCGTCCGCCGAGTCGAATTTTAAAGGGCGGCGCACGCAGAGGAAGGAGGGTTCAAATGGGCGACACGCGCTCAGCATACTCCGAGGTGGTCGTCAGGATCGTGCCGGCGCGCAGGGCGCACTCGCACCGGCTTCAGGAGACGGATGAGTCGGGCACGGGGGGCGGCGGGCGACGCTACAACGTCCTCGTCTACACGGAACTGCCCCTGCCGGACATCTCCACGAACACCGAGCCGCCGGCGGGGCAGCCCCGCACCCTCGCCGGGCTGCCTTTCGCCGGGCGCGAGCGCATCGGCGTCATCTGGGACCACTACGAAGAGTTCCTCGCCGCCTTCGTCGAGGGCAACAAGACCCTGGAGCACATGCGCGAGCGCCTGCTCGAAGCGGTGCCGCCGGTGCTGGAGGCGTTGTTCGGCGCACCGCCGCAGTCCGCCCGCCCCGTGAGGGTCTGGTGGAGCTGCGAGTCGCCGGAGTTGGACGACCTGCCGTGGGAACTGGCCGCATACAGCGCGCGCGCGGCCGACCCGCAGAACTTCTACTTCGTCCGGGGGCTCCCGCCGTCGCAGCCCGCGCCGGCCATCCCCTTCACGCCGCCTCTGCGCCTCGCGCTCCTTCATCAGCCGCAGCACACGCACCCGAGCCTGCTGGACGCCTTCTCCGCGCTCCCGCCGTCCATCCAGTTGGTCCCGTTGGACGGGCCGCCGCACAAGGTTCTGGAGGAGGTTGCGCGCGAGGGCTACGAGTTACTTCACATCGTCTCGGACGGCGTGGTCTCTTTGGGGCACGAAGGCATCCTCCTCTTCCACGGGGCGGGGGAGTCGGGCCGCCAGGTCTCGCCGGGCGAGTTGAGTTCGCTGCTGCGCGGCAGCCGGGTCGGGCTCGTCTGTCTCTCGACGCAGGACTACGGGAACCCGGATTACATGAACATCACGGGGCGGCGCGTCCCTTCGGCCTACCGCGCCTTCACCTACCTCGGCGGCTCGCGCCTACCGCTGCCGACCGTCGTCACGCCGCTCGGCCCGCTCAAGCAGGGGGAGGCGCGGAACTTCTGGGGCAGCTTTTACGAGAACCTGGCGCAAAGCCTCAGTCCGCAGCGTGCCTTCAACCACGCGCAGGCCGCGTGCGGCACCCTGCCGGTCGCGCTCTTCCTCCGCCACACGCAGGATGTGCTGTTCAGGGACAGGCCGCAGGCGGCCTCGCCCGACGCCCCCGACCCGACGGACCTCGGCGCCGCGCTCAGCTTCTCGCACGAACTGATCGCGCAGTTGAGGACGCACCGCGAGACTTACGGCGAAGTGTCGGAGGGCCTCAGCCAGTTCATCGCCTCGGAGGAAGAGCGTCAACAGGAGTTGAGCGAGGCGCTCGACAAGTGGTTTGAGACCGAGGAGGGGCAGAGTAATGAGTCATGAATTTCTCATCGACATCGCGCCCAACGGCGCGGCCCTCAGGCTCAACCTGCGCAGCAAGCAGCCGGGCGTGCCCGAGGCCGGTAAGCCTTTCAACCGCGAGCAGCCCGACATCTCGGCCGAGTCGCTGAGCAAGCTGCGCAGCGGCAGCGCCCCGCTGCCGGTCGTGGACGACGTGGCGGCGCGTCTCAGCATCTGGCTCCTCGGCAGCGACCTCCAGCAAGACCTCAACGCCGTGCTCGACCAGCCGGCGGGCGAGCCCGTGCGCATCGTCCTCAGCGTCAACGACGAAGACCTGCGCGAGAAACTCTCCGACCTCCCCTTCGAGCTGTGCTCGCTCAGCGGCGGGGCCGTCGTCCCGCTGGCGCTCAACCGCCGCGTCGCCTCCATCGTCCACCTTCTGCCGAAGGTCGGGACGCCGCCCGCCGCGCCGAACGCGGGGGTCTGGCCGCTGCGCGTGCTCGTCGTGCGCTCGAACCCGCTCGACCTCGGCGGGGGCGTGCCCGCCGCCGCCACCATCCGCGCCAGCATCTACGATATCATCGACCGCCACCCCAAGCTCCGGCGCGACCTCGTGCAGGTCCACGTCCTCAGCGGCGAGCAGGCCGCCGACCTGGCCGGGCCGCCGACCCTGGAGAGGTTGCTGCGGCAACTCCAGAAGATGGACTACGACATCCTCATCTACCTCGGGCACGGGGACGTGTCGCAAATCCCCGGGAGGATGCCGGTCGGGGTGCTCCAGTTGGAGGCCGAGGGGGGCGAAGTCCACGTCCCCGTCCCGGTCGATCAGCTCACGATGCTCTTCCACCAGCGGCCGGTGCCGGTCGTCATCCTGGCCGGCTGCCTGACGGCCTCGGAGGTGGACGCGGACCTGCGCGAGGACGTGGAGCGCAACATCCCGCAGTGGATGAAGGGCAGCCAGGCCGTGGCGCAGGCGCTCATCAACAGCGAGTCGGGCGTGCAGTTCGCCGTCGGCATGAGGTACAAGCTCGACACCAGCGACGCCCAGCGGTTCCTGCTCGGCTTCTTCAAGAGCTTCTTCTCCGACGAGCCCGGCCACGTCGAGGCGGCCGTCCGCGCCGCCCGCCAGACGCTCAAGCTCGGCCCGGCCAACTCCTACAGTTGGTCGGCGCCCGTCCTCTTCCGCAGCCTCGGGCTGGAGCCGATGTTCCCGCACCTCGCCGCGCCGCCCGAGGCCGTCTACCCGAACGTCGAGCAGCAGACGAGCCTCCGGTCGATCTTCTGGGAGATGCTCTCCAAGATTCCCTGGAAGATGCGGGGGACGCCGCAGGGCGGGGTCGAGCTTATCAAGGGTCAGTTGGACAGCGCCGACCAGCAGTACGTCCAGACGTTCGCGGCGCAAGGTCTGCCGCTCCTCATGCCGGGCCGCGTCGAGGCCACGCAGGAAGGGTCGGAGGTCGTCCCGCTGGAACTGTACGGCAACCTGAGCGCGGCCGCCCTGCGTGGCGACGTGGTCTTCGGCAGCGACCAGCTCAAGGTCACGTCCATCAAGGCGACGCCGGAACTGCTCGCCGCCGGCTTCCAGGTGTTGTCGCTCGCCGCCGGCAGCCAGGCCAGCTTCTACATCGAGCGGACGGAGGGCGGCGACCTCAGGCGGCTCCCGGAGGGGAGGCTCCTCGAAATATCGGTCGCGTTGGGGACGGCCTACCAGTTGGTCTGCCCCGTGAACGTGGGCGTCAGGAAGATCGAGCCGGGCGGGCTGCTGTGCGCCGGCAACAACGCGGTCATCATCCCGCCGCCGTAGTCCTGCGCGGGGCGGGCGCGAAGCGAGGCGAGACTTGGGCGGCGAGGCGAAAACTTCCGCGACGAAGTTTCTGGACGAGCACCCGGACTTGCGCCGCGTCATGTCCGAGTCGGCCTCCTTCGCGGAGCTGAAGGCCCGTGAATCCTTCCCGGTTGACGGCGAAGTTCGCTACGTGGTCAGAGGTGACACGTTCGGCGGCGAGGACGAACTCTTCCTCGACGCCCTCGCTCGCGGGGCCGACCCCGTGGCGCGGGACGAGTTGAGCCGCGCCCTGTTTCTCGAATTAAGCAAACAACTTCGGGAGGTCGTCGAGGCGCGCTTCAAAGGGCGTCAGACCTGAGCCGGCTCGGCGGGCCGCACGTCATTAAGTTCGACCACGGCACATTCCGCATAAAGGAGAAACGAAGGCGATGTCTGCAAACGAAGAAGCGGCGGGCACGGTGCCCGAGCCGCTCTACGAGAGGCTGCGGCGCGGCCTGAAGCAGGTGGAGATCGACGGCCAGCCGTTCTACATCGCGGAAGGCGACCTGCTCCTGGACGAGTCACGCCTGGCGAAGTACGCGCTGGAGCGGGCGGCGGCCACCGGCCCGGCCGCCGCCGCCGCGCCCGTCAACGAAACGACACCGCGCGAGGAGCTGCTCGGGATGTTGGAGAACGGGAAGATCGTCCGCTGGAAGCCGGGCCTCGTCCTCAGCTATTGCGTGCTCAAACGCACCTTCGGCGACCAGGCCAAGTACCAGCTCGCGCGCAACAGCATGCAGCAGGCGGCCTGGGCGTGGGAGTCCACCTGCGGCGTCAAGTTCGAGCACAAAACGGCGCTCGATGAGAGCCCGACGAACACCCCCGAGGACGTGCTCTTCACCGTCCGCGAGTTGGACACCAACGGCCGCTTCATCGCCGCCGCCTTCTTCCCCAACGACCCCGCCAACCGCCGCCAGGTCTTCATCGACCCCTCCTTCTACACGACGGGCTTCGACAAGGTCGGCGTGTTGCGCCACGAACTCGGACACGTGCTCGGCTTCCGCCACGAGCACATCCGCTCCGGCGCGCCGCCGGCCTGCGACGACGAGGACACCGGCGACACCGTCGAACTGACCCAGTACGACCCGCGCTCCGTGATGCACTACTTCTGCGGAGGCGTCGGGACGCGCGAACTCAGCATCAGCGAGCTTGACCGCGCCGCCTCGCGCGGCGTCTACGGCCCGCCGCTCAACGAACTCAGCTTCTTCGAATAGGGAACAGGCTGCCGCCCATGAAGGCGCGTCTGCACATCGGGGGTAACTTCGCCGCGGCCGTCGCCGTCGCCGTCGCGGCGCTGCCGAAGTGTCCGCTCTGTCTGATGGCGCTGCTCGGCTCGGTCGGGCTGGGCGGCGTGGTCGGCGTCGGGTGGCTGCGGCCTCTGACCTCGGTCCTGCTGCTTCTCTCGGTCGGCGCGCTGGCGTTTCGCGCGCGCCGACGGCGCGGACTCGGCCCCTTCTACCTCGGGTCGGTCGCGGCCGCGCTCATCCTGCTCGGCGGCCTCGCCTACGGCCGGGGGCCGCACGTTTACCTCGGCGCGGGGATGTTGTTGGGCGCGTCGGCGTGGAACTCACTCCCGAAAAAGGGGTCGCGCGCCGAGCGCCCCGGCTGCGACTGCTGACGCGCCCCACGTTCACACTCAACGAGAAAGGATCATCTCCATGCCCCAGATTGACGAGCTGCAAAGGCAACTGGACGCGCTGCTGACGGAGGGCGGGCCGAACGCCGCGTTCGCCGCCAACAGTTCCGGCCAGCGACCCGCCGAGAGGTTCTCGGTCTTCATCCCGGAGCAGGCCGACCGTGCGCGCGACGTGGCGGCCGAGTTCGGGCGGCTGGCCGACGCCGCCCCCTCGGCCGAGACGGGGCTGGCGGCCGTGATGGCGGAGGCGGCGGCCCTCTCCGTCGCCGAGAGCCCGGAACTCGTGCGGCACGCCATGATGATGTTCACCACGCACCACGACACGGGCCGCCGCCTCGAAGTGAAGGCGTTGGAGACGCGCGCCCCGACGAAGGTCTTACCGTCGGCGCGTCCGGCCCCGTCCGGCCTCGTCGATCCGGAGACGCAACTGAACTGGTTCCGCGAAGACGCGAAGGCGAACGAGCACCACGAACACTGGCACGTCGTCTACCCGAACCGTGGCCTCTTCAACACGAACCCGCCGCGCCTCAACGACCGGCACGGCGAGCTGTTCCTCTACATGCACCAGCAGATGCTCGCGCGCTACGACGCCGAGCGGCTGGCCGTCGGGCTGCCGCCCGTGGTGCCGCTGTCGAGCTACACCAACCCGATCCCCGAAGGCTACGACCCCGGCCCCGGCCTCACGCAGAGCCCCGGCCCGGCGAGCCTGCCGGCCTACGCGCCGCGCCCGGCCAACACCTATCTGCGGGACTTGCCGCCTTCGTTGACCATCGCGGCCCAGCAGGCGAGCGAGAGCCTCTTAAATCAAGCCATCGCCAACGGTCAGTTCGTCACGGGCGCGCCCGTCACCGCGACCTCCCTCGGCGCGACCGAGGAGACCAGCATCGGCAGAGTCCACCCGAGCTACGGCAACCACCACGGCAACGGCCACGTCTTCGTCGCCTACTCGACGCAGCAGACCCCGAGCCAGCCGCCGGGCGTGATGATCGACACCGCGACGGCCATCCGCGACCCTGTCTTCTGGCGCTGGCACCGCCACGTGGACGACATGTCCTTCCGCTGGCAGGAGACGCGGAACGCGAACGACTTCTCCGACGCCCCGCCGGCCCGCGTCCGCAAGAGCCTCGACGGCTCGCCGGGCGGGAACCAAAGCCCCGACATCATCCTTGCCTTCAAGAAGAGCATCGTTGACGCGTCGGGCCAGCCCGCCGACGGCCAGGCGTTCGGCGAGAGTGCCTTCGGCGGCAACAACTGGGACACGGACTTCTCTGCGGGCGGGGCCGCGACCGACACGCTTGAGACCGCGATGTTGCGGCGCGACATAGAGCTGCCGAACGGTCAGAAAGTCCCCATCACTTACCTCGACCAGACCGAGTTTGCCTACTTCATCCGCGTCGAGAACCTGGCCGACGCGGTCACGGACGTGACCGTCCGCATCTTCATCGTCCCCATCGACTACGCGGAGGACCGCCGCCTGTGGATCGAGATGGACAAGTTCCGCCACACCCTCCAGCCGCGACAGAAGGCGGTCATCTACCGACCGGCCGAGCTGTCGTCAGTCATCAAGAAGCCGGGCGTCAAGCCGCCGAGCAGCAAGATCGACCGGCCCGACAACCCCGCGAGCGGCACGGGGGCGGCCGACGAAAACTACTGCTCCTGTGGCTGGCCCTACAACCTTCTCCTGCCGCGCGGCACGTCCGCCGGGATGAGGTTTCGCCTGCTGGTGGTGCTGACGGACTGGAGCGCGGACCAGGTCAGACAGTCCACGTGCGGCTCGATGAGTTTCTGCGGCGCGCGGAACCTTTACCCGGACGCCCGCGCGATGGGCTACCCGTTCGACCGGCGCTTCCCCGGCGGCTCCATCGCCAATACAATTGCGGCGCAGGAGAACATGGCGACTCGCGACTTCATCATCAAGGACACGACGCCTTAACTGACGCGGGCCGCCGGAGGAGGGTTGATGGGCGGCTCGGAAGCCGAACATGCGGAACGCGTGCGCGCGCTCCAGCGGAGGGTTGACGCCTTGCTGCGCGAGATGCCGGCCGACCGGAGCGCGTCACGTTTCTCGCCTTACATGTTCGACGAGGGGGAGGCCGAGAAGTCGGCCGGGCTGGCGGCCGAGGTCATGGCCGCCGGCTCGGCCGGAGGGATGGACGGGCTTGAAGCGTCCGTCACCAAGTTTGAAGAACTCACGGCGCGCGAGGACAAGGGCAGGGTGCGTTACGAACTCATGCGCTTCCTCAGTCATCACCCCGACGCGGCCCGCTTAGGGCTCAGACTGCCGGGCACGGAGGAGCGTAGCGCCTGGAAGGTCACGCCGAGCGACCGGGGCGGGGAAGGCATTTGAACGCCCCGGCCGCTTGGCGACGGCCGCTCGCGCGGCCTCACGTCGTCAGTTCAAAGTCGGTTCGAAGTTGCCGCTCTGTGCCATCTTCGCGAGGCTGTGAACGAAGCTGGATTCATTATTCTGTTACCCGCCTCTTAATTACACCAATTCTTGAAATCTAACTTTCCATCACTGGTAAAAATTGGAAAGTAGTCCGCATCCTTACCTCCTTGTGGCGTGTTTAGTTCCCCAGGAGCAACATAATATGGATACCGACCATCATAACTAAACTTCGAGGTTCCGGACGTTATCGTAATTCCATTGGTGAGTTTATCCAGTGTGCCATTTAATAATTCTTTACACAGAGGCTTCTTTTGTTTTCGACCGACGTATTCAAGAACGAGCACCTTCAGGTTTGGATGTTCAGTTTGAACCTCTCTTAAATCGCTCAGTGCCTCGCCGTTGCCATTGGTTGTAAAAGTAGCTTCCATGCCGCTACTTGCTTCTTTACATCCATCACCCTCTTCGAGACATTGACGAGTAAATAAATTCTCAAACATGACGGCGGAAACGGAATTGCAAATTTCACACTGCCCTTTCTTGAAAAAGAACAGCCCACGATTAGCGATGAGAATCATCTGTTTGTTATTGAAGTTTACTGTTTTGAGTTGACTTATTAAGTCAAGCATTCCGCTTCTTGATTCTTTAAAGTCCTGTGCCGTATCGATTGTATCTAGGAAAAAACCATCAACACCGAGATTAGCAACTTTGCCGGCTCTTTCGAGAACAAGTTTCTTCCAATTATCATTTCCGGCGTCAATATAAAAACTTTGCCAATCCTTATTAATGTCAGGTTTCTTATCATTATTGAGATCGACGAGATATGAAGGATAGCCATTCTTCTGAAGTTTCCTCGTTCCATTGCTCAACACGACCGGGCCTAACGTGTCATTGTAGGGAAGTTTTTCTCTGGCACATTTGAGTTTTTTGGTCTCCTCCTTGAACTCATCGCCTGAACAGGTATCGTCCTCTCCAATAGTCAAATAGCCGAAGACCTTGGTTGAATTCCCATTTTTCAGTTTTTCAATTTGTGTGGAAGAGATACTGGTGGCGTCATTGCCGGGATGGACGATAATTACCTTGAATTTATCTCTTACCGAGGCGATTTTGTTCTCATCCCAGGCGTCGTAATAAACCAGATACTGATCACCTTTGGAAAGATCAAGATTTATTGGAGGCAGACCCTTATTGGAAGTCGCGACATTATTTGTATTAGCCACGTTGGAGTTTAAATTATTCGTTATAGGATTGTTCCGAGAGCCACAATCCTGAAGCATTGCAAGGTTCAAAACCGCGAAGACGAGTAGCACTAAAACTTTCATTTCAACCTCCAAGCGTTTGAGTAGGTTAGCGGCAAACAATATCGTTGCCTCATACACGAGCGAAAGCAAGCTAACGCCCGGCATCAACAGCCATCCCGAGAGATGTGGAAACTTAACAGCCCTCGTGTCGGCTTAATTACCGCCCGCCGTGAGCGTCGCGCGCAGGGGGCGGTGGTCGGGCGTGTTCCCGTCGTCGGGGCAGTCGCCCGACTCGACGACGATCTCCGAAGTCCCACGGAAGCCGTTCGGCCCCGGCGTCGTGAAGACGAAGTCGAGCACGCTGTTGAAGGTCGGGTCACACTGGCTGCGCACGAGCGTCGCCGGTCGCACCCAGTTGAAGACGCCGTTCCTCGTCATGTTGTCGTACCCACGGTCGTGGTTCGTGTCGCCGTTCGACACCGACCAGTCGAAGTTGTAATCGCCGACCGCGATGACCGGCAGCGTCTGCTGGCGCGCCCAGGTGTTGAGCTGCGTGGCCTGGCGGTGGCGCGCCGCGTTGTCGCCCCGGTAGAGGTGGTTGACCATGAAGAGGAACTCGCGCCCCGTGGCGCGCTCGCGGAAGTGTGCGACGAGCGGCGCGCGGACTCTGCCTTCAGGGTTGATGTGGTGGAGTTGCTGGTGCGACACCCGCAGGAAGCGTTCGGCGTTGTAGAGGATCACCAGCCGGTCGTCGCGCCCCGTCGTGCCGGTGATGTGCCGGAAGTTGCCCGACTCGCCGTCTTCGGCTGCCACCTCGAAGGCTCCGGCCCATGACTCGTTCCGCACCTCGGAGAGCCCCCAGATGTCCACGCCCTGGAAGGAGCGGATGCGCTTTGCGATGCGGCTCGGGATGGCGCCGCCCGACTCGACGTTCCAGCCGACGGCGGTGAGCCGCTGCGCGTTGGCGGCGGAGAAGCCGGCGAGCAGCATGGCGACGGCCGCGAGCACAAGGGCGCGGCGGAGGGAGAATAGGGACATAAGTGACTCCTTGCGGCCGGCGGCGTCGCCCCGGCCCGGGACGGAAGTAGATGCTTCACTCTTAAATGACATCCAGGGGCAAAAGATTTCGTTGGAGTAGACGTGAAGCCGGCCTAGACAAAGTCGCTTACCGCGCTACGCGACGCGCCACGCGGGTGAGTTAGTCTCCGAGCCCGAGTCGCTCCGCGCAATCGCGGAGGATGTCTGCTTCCCACGCGGGTCGGGTCGGGGAGTTGGGATGTGTGCGAGGGGAAGGGATTTTGCGGCAGAGGTGAAGGAAGACCGCCGCCGAATGTTTATAGGCGGGGACGGGCGCGCGGAAGGCCACGTTGCCGAGGTGCTGGAGCGCGTCGGAGAGCGCGTAGTAAGAGGCGTCGCCCTCCTCCCAGAGCCGGTCGCGCTCGGCAAACTTTTCGGGCGCGAAGGCGGCGAGCCCGAGCAGGTAGTCCGAGCCGTACTCGATCATGTTGATGCCGAGGTCGTTCCCCGTGTAGACGCGGAACTCGGGCCGCACACGGTCGCGCTGCTCGATGCGGCGCAGCTCCGTCAGCCTGTCGAGCGAGGAGTGCTTCATCCCCTTCAGCTCTGGAATGTCGAGCAGTCCGCGCACCGTCTCTTCGTCGAAAATCTCACCGCTGGGCGCGAAGACCGTGCTCAGCTCGAAGCCGAGTACGTCGGGATAACCTTTGCACACCTGCCGGTAGAGCAAGACCTTCTCGCGCGCGCTCATCCCCTGCATGCGCGCCGTCTGGAAGATGATGGGCGTGCCGCCCGCCGCCGCTATCGAGTCCATCTGCCGGCGATAGAGCGAGACCACGTCGCCGTCGAGCCCCTCGATGTATGCGCCCGCGACGAACGGGACGGCCGCGCCGAGCGCCTCGCGCGTCCAACGCAGCACGTCGAGCTTCTCGCTCTCGCCGAGCAGGTTGACGTAGCCAGTGTCCATGTTGACGGCGTTGACAAGCCCTGCCTCGTGCGTCGTCCTGAGCCCCCGCTGGAAGGCTTCGACCGCGACGCGCCCGTCCGCCTCGAAGGGCAGGAGTGATGCGGCGATGCCTTCGACGCGGCGTCGCGGACGCAATTTTTCGATGAGGCTTTCTATGTTCACTCCGTTCTCTCTTGCTTTCAAAGTGGCGGCCCCGGCGCCCTGGCTTCAGCCGCCGTTCTGGCTCCGCCCGCGCTTAAGCTGTTTGAGTCGCGCGGCCGCGTCAGTCTCTTTGTAGAAGGGGTCGAGCGGGTAGCAGCCCGAGGGGAGGCCGTTGCGCGGCGCCGTCGTGCAGTCGCTGAAGGTGCGGCAGATGAGTCTGCGTTGCAGCTCGCGCCCGCCGAGCACGTCGAGCGGGAGCGCGGGGTAGGAGAGCACCATGCGCCCGAGGCCGACGCTGTCTACCCAGCCCTCGCGCACGGCGGCCTGCGCCACGTGCGGGAGGAACTGTTGCAGGTACGTGTAGCCCGCGCCGACGAAGACGAGGTCTGGGAACCGCCGCTTGAGCGCGCGCACGGCGAGCATCTGCCGCGCGACGCCGACGAGCGGGTCTTCCGGCGGCAGGTAGCCGTCCGACGGCGGGTATGCGGCCGGGCGCTGGACGTGCGGGTTGTAGTAGGGGCTGCCGGCCGTAATGCTGACGAGACGGATATCGAGGTCGCGACAGAGCGACAGGAAACTCTCCACCTCGCCGAAGTCCTCCGCGAGCGGGTTCGCGGGGTCGAGCCCGAAGCCCCAACGGTAGGGGCGCAGCCCGTCGAACGGCTCCGGCACACCAGGGCCGGGGCGACCGGGCGAAGAGGCCGCAGGGTCGGGTCGGAACGGAACCGTGTCGAACGCAGAGAGGCGCACGCCGACCTGCAAGCCGGGCGCGACGGCCCGCGCGCCTTGGACGACCTCGCGCAGGAAGCGCGTGCGGTTCTCGAAGCTGCCGCCGTAGTCGCCCGCGCGCGTGTGCGCGCTAAGGAACTCGTGGCCGAGGTAGCCGTGGCAGTGCTTGATGTCAACGAAGTCGAAGCCGGCCCGCTGTGCGACGCGCGCCGCGCGTTGGAAGTCTTCGATTATCCGCCGGACCTCGCCATCGTCCATGACAGGATAGTCGTCTGCGAGGCCGAGCCGCGCGTCGAGTATCGGGTGTCGATAAAGGATGCGCGGCTCCGCGCGACCGTCGGGGCGGCTGTAACGACCCGAGTGTGTGAGTTGAAGCCCGACGAGCAGCCCCTCGTCCGAGCCCGCCGCCGCGCGATGTTCCTCAACGAGCGTCTCGCGCAGTCGCGCCAGATCGTCCCGCGCGTGCGGGCCGAAGAGGAGTTGGTTGGGATTGGCTCGCCCTTCGTGCCTGACCGCGACCGCCTCGCAGCCCCAGACGAGCTTCGCCCCGCTCGCGCCGAAGTTCCGCCAGCGGCGCCGCGTCAACTCCGTGGGCCTGCCGTCGGCCGTGCCGTCCCAACCCTCCATCGGATGGATTGCGAAACGATTGCCGATGGTCGCATCGCCCGCGCGTAGAGGTTGCGCGAGGGGCGACGCGCCGCCCGCCAGCACCGCTTCGTCGCAGGGGATTGCGAGCCCGAGTTTGACGAGCGCCTCGCGGAAGTCGGCCGCGTCACGGACGCCGCCGAGGTTTAGAAACTGTCGTCCGCTCATATCGAGTTGAGGCCCTGCCAGACCTCCTCGTTCAAGTCGGCGAGCGAGTCGAGCACGGCGTCCGCGATTGCGAAGCGCGGGTCGCGCCTCTGCGCCGGCTCGGGGACGGCGACGCACTTCATCCGCGCCGCCTTGGCCGCGAGCACGCCGTTGAAAGAGTCTTCGACGGCCACGCACTCCGAGGGCGCGACGCCGAGCCTGCGCGCGGTCGAAAGGTAGACGCCGGGGTGCGGCTTGCCGTACTCCTCCTCCTCCGCGGAGTAGACGACCTCGAACTCGCCCGCGAGGCAGAGCCGCTCGGTGACGGCGCGGATGAGCCGGTAGGCCGACGACGAGGCGAGCGCGACGCGCAGTCCACGTGCCTTGAAGAAGTCCAGCGCATGCGCGGCGCCCTCTTTGGCCTCGCCCTTCGCGAGGATTCTTTCCACGACGCCACCGACGATGGCGTCGTCCAGCGTGCCCGAGGGCGCGTCGTCGAAGGTGTGCCGGCGTCGCCAGTATTCGACGACCTCGTCCACACGCAGCCCCATCGTCTGAAGACACATCTCGCGCGTGAGCGTGAGGCCCGCGCGCCCGAAGACCTCAATCTCGGACTCCTGCCAGAACGGCTCGGAGTCGATGAGCACCCCGTCCATGTCGAAGATGACCGCTCTCAACATCGGTTCACTTTATCTCAATCCGACGCCCCGGTCTCGGCCGGCGTCCCCGCGCTCCGCGCCGCCCGCGCCGTGCGGCCGACGAGGACGAAGGCCAGCCCCGCCAGCGTCGTCGCGGCGGCGTAGAGGGCAATGATGGTGCGGGGCCGTCCGGCCTCCGACGCGAGCAGCATCAGGAAACAGGCGAGCCCGATCCCGGTCGTGACGCGCCCCACGACGGCCAACTGCGCGCGGCCCGACATGCCGACCCCGCTCAACTCCTTCTCGGGGTCAATCGGCGTCTTCAGTTTGCGGAAGAAGGCGGCCACGCGCTCGGCGAACGCGCCCTTCGGCTCGTAGAGCATGACGGGGATGAAGAACGCGGCGGTCGTCGTGACGGCCGGGACGCCGATGAGGTACGTCTCGTTCAAGCCCCAGCCGAGATAGCGGTTCAGGTAACCGTTGATGAAGAGCGACGTGACCGCCCCGACCACGTAAGCGAAGAGCGCCGTCCACCACGGCCCGCGCCGCACGAGGAAGCCGTAGAGCAGCGGCAGCCCAAGCGGTATCTGGAAGATTGATTCGAGGATGAAGAGCAGCGCGAAGATGCCGCTCGCGCCCTGCGAGAAGACGAGCGCCACGCCGATCATGAAGAGGCCGACGAGGAGCGACGTGATTCTGCTCGCGTAGAGCATGTGCTGCTCGCCGGCCCCCGGTCGCAGATAGCCCTGATAGAGGTCCTTCGCGAAGATGCCTGTGACGACGTGGTTCGCGGCCGAGAGCGAGGCCATCGAAGAGGCGAGCATCGCCGCCAGCAGCACTCCGATAAGGCCGGGCGGCAGCACCCTCAGGCCCATCGCGATGTACGCGGCTTCGGCCGGCTTGTTGAGCCCGTTGGCCGTCGTGCCCAACTCGGGCATCACGACGCGCGCCACGAGCGGCGGCGTGTAGAAGACCAGCGTCCCCAAAGTGAAGAGGACCATGCAGAGCACGGCTATCTTGCGCGCGTCGCGCTCGGTCGGCGCGCAGAAGTAGCGTTGCGCGTTGGCGAAGTTGTTGTAGCCGGTAATCTGCGAGATGGTGTAGGCGACGAGGAAGAGCCAGCCGTACTCGCCGCCGAACACGTCGAAGAAGCCCTCGGGCGCGCGCGCCGCGAGTCCCGCGACGCCGCCCACGTCGGCGAGCGAAAGAATCATCAGGACGATGGCGACGGGGAAGAGGAACATGAACTGGAACATATCCGTGAAGCAGACCGCCCAGTACCCGCCCAAAACCGTGTAGGCGAGGATGACGAGGCCGCAGACGACGATCAGGTACGGCACGGGGACGCCGAGCGCGAACGACATGAACGAGGAGAGCGCGAAGAGGCGCACCGACGCGAACATGAGCTGGCTCGGCCCGGTCATCCAAGAGAAGGTCTTGTGCGTGCCGTCGCCGAACCGCTCGCGGATATACTCGACCACCGTCGTCACGCGCGAACGCCGCCAACGCGTCGCGTAAACAAAGTAGCCGAGCAGGAAGGCCGGCACGGCCAGCGACAGAAGGAACGTGCCGATGATGCCGTGCTGGTATGCGAAGCCCGCGCCGCCCGTGAACGTCCAGACCGAGAAGCCGGACATGAACGAGGCCATCCCCGCCACCCACCACTCGATGCGGTTGCCGCCCTTCAGGAAGTCCGACCCCCCGCGCATGAACCGCATGAAGTAGGCGCCCACGCCCGCCATCAGGCAGAGGTAACCCACCAGCACCACGTAATCAATCGTCTGGACAGTCGAGCGCATCGCTTTCTTCCCCACGGCGTCGGAGCCGCGTCCCGACCGACAAGTTTAAGAGACGGGTTTGCTGCGCAGGCGCGCAGCGGTCTCGACCGTCGCGCGCGTGCAGCGTTGCGGGGGGAGCCCGCGTAAGACGAGTTCCAAATCATCAACCACCATCCGCCCCATCCCGTGCCAAATCTCCGGAATGTTGCCGGCGCGGTGCGCCGAGAGCAGCGTGTTCGGCGTGCGCCGCGCGCGGGCTTCGGCGGGAATCGGTTCCTCGGGGAAAACGTCCACGGCGACGCGGATGTGCCCGCCCTCGGCCGCGTCGAGCATCGCGTCGAAGTCCACGACGCCCGCGCGGCTGACGAGGACGAAGACCGAGCCCTTCCGCATCGACGCGAACTGTCGCGCCCCGATGGCGCCCTGGTTCTCAGTGGTCACCGCGGCGAGCACGAAGAGGACGCGCGAACGTTCAAACAGTTCGTCAAAGCCGACGGGTTCGACTCCCATCTCGCGCAGCACGTTCGGGTGAATCCAGGGGTCGTGCGCGATGATGTCGCGCGAGAAGGGTTTGAGCAGGGGCAGCAGCGCCCGCCCGAGGTTCCCGCACCCGAGCAGCCCGAGCGTCTTGCCCGCGAGCAGGAACGAGTCTCGGTTGTCGGCCTCGCCGTAGAGCGACTCGTCGCCGCGCCGGACGGCGGCGTCCGCCTCGTGCATGCGTCGCGCGCAGGAGATGGCCATACCTAAAGCCATCTCTGCCACGGGCTGCGCGAAGACCGGCGAGGTCGCGACCACGTGGATGTTGCGGCGGTGGCACTCGTCGTAGTCCACGTTCGGCAGGAAGTTGCTCTCGACGTTGGCGACGAGGCGCAGGTGCGGCGCGCGGTCGAGCCGCTCGCGCGGCAGCGGCGTCTGCCCGATGACGGCCACGGCCTCGGGCAGATACTTCTCGACGTGCGCGTCCGCAGCCGGCGAGCCGTCGTGCCAGATGACCTGGCCGAGCCGCTCCAGCCGCGCCCTGTCCTCGGCGCCGAAGATGAGGTCGAGGGTGCGCGGGTGCGGGTCGAGCAGGATGACGCGTTCGTTAGTGCCCATGCTTCTGGTCCTCATTCAAGAAAGTCCGCCGGGTTGAGTTCGTCCGTCACGTCATCCACTTCGAGGCGCGTCGCCCGCGAGCAGCGACGCGGACTCGCGGTCGAGGTACAGGCTCGCGCCTTCGTGCAGTCGTAAGGCAGAGGCCGGGTGGAGGGGACTGACTTCCAGTTCAAGACAGTCCCGCACGGCCTCCGCCTTCCGCGCGTCGGGCACGACGCAGATGACGCGGCGCGCCTTGAGAATCTGTTTGATCGACATCGAGATGGCCTGGCGCGGAACTTCGTCGATTCCCTTGAACCAGCCCTCGCCCACCTGCTGCCGGCGACAGTCCTCGTCGAGATTGACGACGAGGTAGGGCTCCTCTGTTTCGAAGTCGGCGGGCGGGTCGTTGAAGGCGAGGTGGCCGTTCTCGCCGATGCCGACGAAGGCCACGTCGATCCGTCGTTGCGAGATGAGCCCGCCAAGACGCCGGCACTCCTCGCGCGGGTCCGAAGCCTCGCCGTCGATGAAGTGAAACGCGCCGGGGCTGACGCGTTCGGCGAGACGCTCTTTTAAATATTTTCGGAAGCTCGCCGGGTGCGATTCGGGCAGGCCGACGTATTCGTCCAGATGGAAGAAGATGACTTGGCCCCAGTCGATGCCTTCCTCGCGCGCGAGCGCGTCGAGGAACTCGAACTGTGAAGCGCCCGTCGCCGCGACCACGCGCGCCTCGCCGCGCGCGTTGATTGCTTGACGGATAACCTCTGCCGCGTCGCGCGCCGCCGCCTCGCCCATCTCGTTCTTGGTGTCGAAGACTTCAATCTTCATCAGTCGCACCTTACTTCAGCGTGACCTTCGCCGAGGCCGTCGCGCCCGTCACAACGTCCGTCACGCGCACGATGTACTCGCCCGGCGCGTCGTTGAGCGCAGAGGGGAGCGTGAACGCGGCGCGGCCGTCAGTCGTCAGAATGTTCTTCGAGTAGGCCGGCATCATCGAGCCGTCGGGCGCGAAGACCTGACAGCGGAAGAGCCTCCGCGCGCCGTTCGCCGGGCCGACGACGAACTCGGGGTGTTCGCCGCGTCGCGCCTGCGCGGGGCCGCCGAGCGTCAACGTGTTCTCTGCGGGACTGAGCGCGAGCACGAGCGCGTCGCCAACAACGAGCGAGGTGCGCAACGCGTCCGTGCGGCCGAGTCGCTTGCCCGCGCGCACGTCTGTGACGTAAGCGGCGCGCGGGAGCTTGACCGTAATCTCCTGGCGCGCGACCTGCCCGAGCCCCGCGTCGTTGTAGACGGTGACGCCGTCCTGCCCGACGACGCCCGCGACGCCGACGTTCTCCTTGACGACGGCCAGAATGTCCGAGTCGCCGAAACGGTAGCGGACGACCTGCGCCTGCGCGAGACGCTTGCCGTCGGTCGTCAACACCTCGACGGCGGGGCGGACGCCCGCGCGCTCGAAGAGCGTCGAGAGCAGAGCGCGATGGCCCGCGCCGCCCGACTTCTCGCCGCGCAGCTTGGGGTAGCGGTCGAAGAGCGCGTTGAGGTAGAAGGCCCAGCCGCGTCCGACCTGTCGCGCGAGCACGGCCTCGGTCGTGCCGGCCCGCGCGAGGGGGCGCGCGGCGGCGCTGTTGCGGATGCCGCTCTCGGCGGTCCTGACGCCCTCCAACTTCTCCGTCCCGAGACCCCACTCGATGCCCGCGTCCGTCGCCGCCAGCCCGGCGTCCGTGGCGGACGCGACCCGTGGCGGCGCGGCGTCGGCGACCCCGAACAGTTCGTTCAGGGCGCGCGCCGGGCGCCGGGCGCAGTGCTCGTCGAACATGCCGGTCAGAGAGTCGGCGATGACGACGCCGCCCGCCCGCGCGAAGGCCTCGATTGCCTTCACCTCCTCGTCAGAGAGCGCGAGCGAGAGCGGCAGGATGAGGACGCGGTATTTGCCGTTGGCGAGCGCGCCCCGCTCGATCTGCTCGGAGGCGACGAAGTCGGGCTGGAGCCCGAGGTCCTTGATGGCGCGCACCCATCCGTCGCGGTTGGCGGGGAAGTTGGCGACTGTCTTCTCGGGTGCGATGTCGGCGCCGCCGTCGAAGTTGCGGTGATAGCCGAGGATGCTCGCGCCGTGGACGGAGGGCATCGAGTAGTGAATGGCGATGCCGTCGCCCAGGCGCTCGGACTCCATCAGGAGCTTGCCGACGCCCTCGAACCTGAGCGACTTGAAGGCGACGCCCATGTCGCGCGCGGAGTTCGAGTGGGTCAGGTCGGGGTCGAGGAACGAGTACATCCAGAAGACGTTCGGGTGGAGAACGTTGTTGACGGCCGCGTTCCAGATGGCGTTCTGCACGCCGATGCCGCTGGAGCCGTAGCCCGTCCAGAAGCCGATCATCGAGTCGGGCTTGGCGAACGAGCGGTGCATGTCCCACTGGTTGCCGCCCTCGTAGGAGAGGAAGTCGTCGATGACCTGGTCGAGTTGGTACCAGTCGGCGCCGTTGTAAGCGTTCGTCTCCTGCGTGCCCGAGAGCGCGATGCGCGCCTCGGGGTCGCCCTCTATCACGGCTTCCCGCACGCGCGCGTAGGCCCGCGCGAAGGTCGCCTCCATGAAGGTGCGGTGGTCGGCCCACGGCGCGAAGTTGCCGGACTTGCGCGCCTGTTCGGTGGTCGAAGGCAGCACGGCGTCCCAAGTCTTGAAGTCAGACTTCCACACGCGGTTGAGTGCGTCGAGCGTCTTGTACTCGGCCTTCAACCATTCGCGGAAGTCTGCGAGCGCCCGCGGGCTCCAGTCGAAGTCAACGGGGTCGCCGTAGGAGGTGAGCGAGCCCTCGTCGCCGACGAAGTAGTAGTCCATCTGATAGCGCGCCTTGTTGCGTGCGGTGGCGCGCGTGATGCCGGCGAGCGCGTCCATGAAGGCGCGGTCGTTGAAGGAGGGCGTGCGGCGCAGGAACTTCGTGTCGCCGGTGCGCTTGTACAACTCCTTCTTCGTCAGGTATCCGAGCGCGTCGAAATCGCCGGTGCGTTGGTAGTCGGCGATGGCCTTCTCCATCGCGGCGGGCGTCGTCGGCCCACGGTCGTACCAGTAGACGCCGAAGGTGCCGCGCGGGACGTTCAGCCCGTTGTCCACGTCGCCGCCGCTCCAGGTGAAGCCCGTGTCGGCGGCGACCGCGCGCACCTGCCGCATCTGCGCTTCCTGTAAGTAGTGCTTCGTGCCGCCGAAGGCGACAAGGGCCGTGTACTCGCGCTCGCGCCGCCGCGCCTGCACGACGAAGACGGGCTTGGAGCGGAGTTGATCGACGACCGCGCCGCCTTCGTCCGCCAACTCGGCGATGACGACGACCTGCTTGCCGACGAAGTCGCGGAGCGTGTAGGTAAACGTCCTCTCGCCGCGCGCAGGCACTTCCGTGACGGCGAGCAGCCTCCCAAGGTCGTCGGAGACTTTGAAGCGCATCCGCAAGCCTTCGAGGTTGCCGGCCGCGCGCACGACGGCGCTCAAAGTCTCGCCGCGCTTATAGACATCGACGGCCGTCTTCGCCTGCGTGACCATCGCGCGCTTTGGTGCGTGGGCGAAGGCCGAGCCCCAGTTGAGCGTGGCGCCCGTGCGCGCGTCGCGCACGATGAGGTCATAAATCTGCCGGCCTCCCGCGCGGCCCGCGCCTGCGTCGAGCGCGACGGCGAACGAGTTCCGCCCGGCGTTGAGTTCCTTGCTCAACTTGCGTGAGCCGAGCCGTTGGCCGAACTCACTCTTGCCGTTGACTTCAACCTCCACGCGGCGCGCGGCGTCGGATGTGAGGTCGAGTTTGACGGTCTCGCCTTCGGCGTCGAGCGCGTTGATGCGCACGCCGCCGTCGCGCCCCGCCGCCCAGAGCACCGCGCGCGCGAGCAGCGAATACTGATACTCCCAATAGTCCCAGTAGGTCTTCGTCTCGATGGGGTTGATGCTCTGCGGCGTGAAGCCCTCCTCGACATAGGCGAAGGCGACCACGCGCCCCTTGCCGTAATTCTTGACGGCGGCGACGGGGTGTTCGCCGGACTTGATGATGACATCCCCGGCGGCCTTGTACTTGTAGAACGAGCCGCCCGCCTGTCCCTCCGGGAGGAGTTCGAGCGGCAGACCCTCAGTGATGAAGTGCGGGCTCGCGGCCTCCCAACGCCCCTTGGTAACGGCGTCCTGGTTGACCTCGGGGTAGCCGCGCTCGTTGAGCGTGTCGTCGGGGACGCCGACGAGGGGCGACATCTCCCACAGGCGCGCGTCGGGCTCGGACTCGTCGCCCTTGAAGGGGTGGCCTTTCACGTCGCCGAGAAAGGGATGGAGCAGGACGAGGCCCGCGCCCTCGCGCACGCGCCGCAGCACCGCGTCGCGCGCCGGCCGCGTCATGCGCGACCAGCCGTTGAGGCCCGGGATGACCAACACCTCGAACGGGGCGGGGCCGGTCAGGTCGCGCTCGACGTAGGAGTAGACGATCTGGAAGTCGTCACGGTCGCCACGGTTGACGTGGTCGTAGTAGTCGCCGATGCCCCAGCAGTTGATGTCCCAATTGCGGTCGATGGAGACGGTCGTCGGGGCGAGCGCGACGCGCTGCATCAACTCGACCATGTCGCGGCCGTACTGGATGGATGGGATGAAGAAGCCCTTGACGGGACCGCCCGCGAGCTTCGTCGCCCAGGGGACGTGCGGCGTCGCGACCTCGTTCGAGTAGGTGATGTCGTTCTTGTGGAAACTGCTCCCGCCGACGCCCGCTTCACGCGCACGGCCGGCGGGCGCGAGCGTGACGAGCGTGAGCGCAGAGAGTGCAAGTGATAAGAGCTTTCTCATTACGTTTGATTACTGTTGTCGTGTGTACGAACTAATCTCTTCGGCTATGCCGAAGCAGACGCGCGACGAGGGGAGAATATCTTCGACGGTCGGGGCGGGGCGCCTGCCCTCGCGCAGTGCGCCGACGAACTCCAAGACCTCCTCGAAGGCGCCGCTGCGCAGGTCTTCCGGCGTTCCTTCGTCTGTGAACTCTTTGACTTCGAGTCGGCCGCCGCGCCAGCATTGAAGAGACCGCTGCGGCCCGGAGCCCGCGACGACGCGCGCGCGAAAGCCTTCGCCGAACAGCTCGTAAGACTCTTCGATGACGCCGGCGGTCGGCAGCACTTCGAGCTGCCCGCGCGCGCCGCCGTCGAAGTCGAGCGCGACGAGATACCAGTTGGCCGAAAGACCTTCGGGGCGGTGCGGCGTCGCGCGGTAGTCCTTTATCTCGCCCGCGACGTGGCGCAGGGCGTCGAGCGCGTGGAGCGCCGTCTCCCAGATGAAGTCGGGCTCGTCGCGCCGGTGGCGCACCATCGTCGCGCGGACGTATTGCAGCCCTCCATTCTCACGCGCCCAATGAACGGCGCGATTCAGGTACGGCATGAAGCGGCGGTTGACCGAGACCATGTGCGGCGTGTCAGTGCGCCGCGCCACCTCGGCCAGCCGCTCGACCTCCGCGAGCGACGTGCCGAGCGGCTTCTCGATGACGCAGGGGATGCCGCGCTCAAGCACCTTCGCGGCTACCTCGCCGATGTGGGCAACCGGCATCACGGTGACGCACCCGTCGAGTCGCTCGGCGGCGAGCAGTTCGTCGAGGCTCGCGTAGGCGCGCGCGAAGCCGTACTCGCGGCGGAACCTCTCGGCCCGAGACAGTTCGAGGTCGCAGGCGGCGACAAGCTCAATCTCACCCGGCCGCGTGGAGGCGTAGCGCGCGAGCGGCGCCGCGTGGCTCAACTCCGAATGTTCACCGCACCCGACGAGCGCCAGTCGAAGCGTCACGAGTTGTATCCCTTCGCCAAACTTAGTTGCGTCCGTCAACACCTTCGACCGATGACTGTGGCAGGAGCCGCTCGACCTGCCGGCGGTCGATGAGGCCGGGGGCGTCGGCGAGGCAGTTCGCCGTCCCACAGGCCGCGGCGAACCTCACCAACTCGCGCCCCGCGAGCCCGCGCCGTCGCGCGACCGCGAAGCCCGCGAGCGACGCGTCGCCGCACCCGACGGCTGAGCGCGCCTCGACGCGCGGCGGGCGCGCGACCAGTGGCGCGGAGTCGCGCGACTCCTGCCAGAACATGCCTTCGGCGCCGAGCGAGATGGCGACCCCGCGCGCGCCCGCGTCGAAGAGCAGACGCGCCGCCTCCGACACCGAACGTGCGCCGTCGAGCCTGACGCCGGTCAGCGCCTCGGCCTCGTCGCGGTTCGGCTTGACGAGGTCGGGCGACTCCTTGAGCGCCGCGCGCAAAGCCTCGCCGCTCGTGTCGAGCAGCGCGCGGCAGCCGTGCGCGTGCGCGAGGCGGATGAGCTGCCCGTAGAAATCCGTGGGCGCGCCCGGCGGGAGGCTGCCGGAGAGTGCGACCTGTGCCGCGCCCCTGTACTCGGTGAAGAGGTCGCGGCAGAGCGAGAGCATCCGCTCGACATCTCTCTCCGTGACCGTCCCCCCGGGCTCCAGGATTTCCGTGACCGTGCCGTTCGCTTCGACGATCTCCAAGTTCGTGCGGGTCTCGGCGGAGGTCTTGACCACCGCGACGGGGATGCCCATGCCTGTGAGCCCGCGCTCGCAGTCCGCGCCCGTCGCGCCGCCGAGGAAGCCGACCCACACGACCCTCTCGCCGAGCGCGGCGGCGGCCATCGCGACGTGCGCGGCCTTCCCGCCCGGCATCGGGCAGACGGCCGACGCGCGGTTGACCGCGCCCGCGTTCAGCTTGCCCAGAAGCAGTCGCCGGTCGATGGCCGGGTTGGCGCTCACGCAGATGATCATCAATTACCTTTCGGGCCGCCGCTTCAAACACCAAGCAGACGCAGCGCGTTGTCGCGGTAGACGCGGCGCAGCACCTCGTCGGGCAGGCTCAAGCCGTAAATCTGCCAGCGCCCCTGCCGCGACGCGTGCGAGGGGTAGTCGAAATACTCGTCCGCCGTCTCAAGAAAGCGAAAGTAGAGCCGGTACATCTCCTCCTCGGGCACGAGGTCCGTGCCGAAGAGGATGCGGTCGGAGTGGCGCAGGAAGAACTCGCGCGCCGTGTAAGGTTGGCGGCCGAGTTCGGAGGCGCGGGCGCTGATGTCAACGTAGAAGTTCGGGTGCTCTTCGAGCCAGCCCGAGACCTCCGCGAGGCACTCGGGGCGCTCGGCGACGTGCGCGCCGACGAACGTCGTGCGCGGATGACGCGCGATGACGCGGTTGCGCTGCGCGAGCAGTTCGGCCTTCGTGAAGTGCGAGCCGTGGAAGCCCCAGTCGGGGTGCGCGCTCAACTCCTCGTAGCGTTCGTTGAAGCGGTCGATGGGTTGGAAGAAGGCGTCCGGGTCGGCCGTGTGGAACATGACGAACACGCCGAGTTCGCCCGCGCGCTCGAAGAGAGGCGCGAGCCGCTCGTCGTCCACGCGCAGCAGCGAGCCCGCGCTGTCTCGCAGGGTGAGCCCGAGGTCTTTCCAGACCTTCAACCCGCGCGCGCCAAGCTTCACCAGACGTTCGAGCCGTTCGACGCTGCGCGCGAAAAAGTCGGGCTCGCACAGGTCACGCCAGTCCATCCACGCGACCGTGTAGAAACGTTCGGGCGCGGCGCGGCGGAAGCGTTCCAGCATCTTTTCGGCTTCCTCGCCGACCTGCATCGTGATGTTGACGCAACGCTCGACGCCACAGGCGTCCATCACGCGCAGCACGCGCGCGGGGTCTTGCGCGTCAAGGTGGTTGTGGAAGTCAACGGCGGGAAACTTCGCGCGCCGCACGTCGTGTGCGGGGACGAGCAGCGAAGGGCGCGGCGCGAAGTCCGCGAGGCGCAGCTCTGTCTCGGCCTTCGCGCTGACCATCGCGATGAACTTGTCCTCGACCTCTTCCTTCAACGCTCAGCCCCGCCCCTTCTCGTCACCCTTCGATTCAACGCGCCCGGCCGCTCAGTCCTGCCGCGCGCCGCCGCCGCCGTGTTCGACCTCCGTCGGCACGTCCTCCTCGCCCGTGATCCTGGTGGGCGAGGACCATAGATAGTTGATGACGCGGAGCAGAACGACGAGGCTCACCACGAAGACGGCGAGCAGCCCCAGCGCATAGCCCATCCGCCCGTAAAGGAAGTTGCCGACCGTGAAGAGCGACGACCAGATCATCGTGCAGCCGGCTACCCAGCCGAGGAGCGCCATCGGGATGTTGTCGGCCCGCTCGACGGCGCCGCGCTCGACGCCCGCCTCGCGCCGGACGGCCTCCCAACCGGGGCCGGCGGGGTGGACCTTGCGGTAGAACTCGACGAGCGTCTCGCGGTCGGTCTGCGGCGCGAGGTAGGCGGCCAGCACCCAGCAGACGGTCGTGACGGCGATGGTGATGAGCAGCCGTTGCGTCGAAGTGGTGTGGGCGATGCCCTGCTTTTCGAGGACGAGGAAGAGGACCGAGACGACGAACGAACTGACCATCGCCGCCACCTCGCTCCACGCGTTGATGCGCCACCAGAACCAGCGCAAAAGGTAGAGCAGACCCGTGCCGGCCCCGACCTGGAGGATGAGGTCGAAAGTGTCCTTCGCCGTGTCGAGCACGAAGACGAGCGCCGACGAGATGACGAAGAGCAGCACGGTCGCCATGCGCCCCGCGAAGACGTAGTGCTTCTCGGAGGCGTCCTTCGTGACGAAACGGCGGTAGAAGTCGTGGACGAGGTAGGAGGCGCCCCAGTTGAGGTGCGTCAGGATGGTCGAGGAGTTGGCGGCGACCAAGCCTCCCACCATCAGCCCGACGAAGCCCGCCGGCAGGAACTTGAGCATCGCCGGGTAGGCGATGTCGTGGCCGAGCAGGGAAGGGTCGAGGTTCGGGAACGCGGCCTGGATGTCGGAGAGTTGCGGATAGACGATGATGGAGGCGAGGCCGACCAGAATCCACGGCCACGGCCGCAGGACGTAGTGCGCGACGTTGAAGAAGAGCACCGCGCCGAGCGCGTCCTTCTCCGACTTCGAGGCCAGCATCCGTTGCGCGATGTAGCTGCCGCCGCCCGGCTCCGCGCCCGGATACCAGACCGCCCACCACTGCACGGCGATGGGCAGGATGAAGACGGCGAGCGCAATCTCCCAGTTGTTCGTGAAGTCGGGCAGCACGCTCAGGTAGTTGAGGCCGTCCGGTCCCGGCGTCGTCGAGAGTTTGCTCACCAGTCCCGACAGTCCGCCCACCTGCGGCAGTTGGACGGCGAAGTAGGCCGCCGCGATGACCGCCGTCATCTTGATAAAGAACTGCACCATGTCGATCACCAGCACGCCCCACAAACCGGAGTGCGCGGCGAAGATGACGTTCAGGAGCCCGACGAAGAGCAACGTCTGCCAGCGCGGGAGCCCGAAGAGGATGGCCGCGATCTTGCACGCCGCGAGGTTGACCGTCGCCATGATGAGGCAGTTGAAGAAGAGCCCGAGGTAGACCGCGCGGAAGCCGCGCACGGCCCCGGCCGCCTTGCCCGAATAGCGTATCTCGTAGAACTCCAGGTCGGTCAGCACGCCCGACCGTCGCCACAGCCGCGCGTAGAAGAAGACCGTCGCCACGCCCGTCAGCACGAAGGCCCACCAGACCCAGTTGCCGGCCACGCCCTGCCGGCGGACGATGTCCGTGACGAGGTTGGGCGTGTCGCTGCTGAACGTGGTCGCCACCATCGAGAGCCCGGCCAGCCACCAGGGCACCGAGCGCCCCGAGGCGAAGAACTCCGAAGTGTTCTTGCCCGACCTCTTGCCGAAGAAGAGGGCCGGGGCGAAGCAGATGCCGACGGCCAGAAGGGCGATGATCCAATCGAGTGCGTTAAGTTGCATCGGGTGGTCCTGCGGCTCGGTCAAAGTTAAAAGGATGCTCGGAGCGTTACGGGGGCGCGCGAACTACTGTTGTAACGAACAGACACGGATTTTAGCCGAAGAGATTTCGCGTACGGCCTCGATTGCCGGCGCGAAGGTCTTCCGTAAATCGATCTCGTCGCTCGCGGAGAGCGAACGCTTGACGGCCAGCGTGAAGGCGTTCTTCAACTCCGTCCCGAAGTTTATCTTCCGAATGCCGCACTCGACGGCCCGACGCATCAACTCGTCGGGCACGCCCGAGCCGCCGTGCAGGACGAGCGCCGCCGCGTCGCCCACGGCGTCGCGAATCTGCTCCAGCCGCTCGAAGTCGAGCCGCACCTCGCCCTTGTAGAAGCCGTGCGCGGTGCCGACGGCCACGGCGAGCGCGTCAACGCCCGTCGCCTCGACGAAGCGCGCGGCCGTATCGGGGCGCGTGAAGAGGCGCGAGATGTCGCCGCCCTCCTCGTTGTGCGCGACGTGACCCAGTTCGCCCTCGACCGAGACGCCCGCCGCGTGCGCCGTCTCGACCACGCGGCGCGTCACCGCGACGTTCTCGTCGAAAGGAAGCTTCGAGCCGTCGATCATGACGGAGGTGTAGCCGGCCTCGACGCAGCGCGCGGCCAGTTCGTAGCTCCCGCCGTGGTCGAGGTGGAGCGCGACGGGACGCTCCAACTCCTCGGCCGCCGCACGCGCCATCGCGACGACGAGTCTGATGCCGAGGTAGTTGATGGTCGATTCCGTCGTCTGAAGGATAACCGAGGCGCCGCACTCGTTCGCGGCGTTGATGTGCGCGCGCAGCGTCTCGGCGTTGTAGAAGTTGAGCGCGGCGACGGCCCGGCCCTCGCGCCGCGCCTCTTCGAGAAGCTGCCGGCTCGGCACGAGCGCGCGCTCGGTCGTTGCTGTCTGCTGGATGGGATTCGACATCGTCGGTCGGCTCTCCATGACTGCCGCGTTCGGGAAGTTCTACTCGGAGTGTTCGCGCAGGAAACGTTCCAACGCCTCGCGGTCGGGCTGGTTGGCCGTGCCCCCTGCCTTCAGCGTCGAGAGCGCGCCGCAGGCGTTACCGCGTCGGAGACATTCTTCAAGGCTCAGTCCCTCCAGTCGGGCCGAGACGAAGCCGGCGGCGAAAGTGTCACCGGCGCCGGTCGTGTCGAGGGCGTCCACTTTGAACCCGGGCGCGGAGGCTGTCGCGCCGTCCTTGATTGCAATCGCGCCCTTCGCGCCCAACTTGATGACGGCGCAGGGCACGCGCGCCCCCAGCGCCTTGAGCGCCGCCCGCGTGTCGCGCGCGCGTGTCAGTTGCAGCGCCTCGTCTCGGTTGAGGAAGAGGATGTCCGTGTGCGCGAGCACGTCCCAAATCTCCTCGCCCCACCTGCTCGTCGGGTCTGAGTTCGGGTCGAAAGAGGTCGTCAACCCCGCCGCGCGCGCCTCCTCAAAGATGCGCGCGAACGAGGGGCGCAGACCCTCCTGCAAAAAGTACGAAGTCAGGTGAAGGTGGCTCTTACCATTCAGCAGAGACATCCGCACGTCCTCGTAGCGGAGCGTGGAGATGGCGCCGAGGTATGTGACGAGCGCGCGGTCCCTGCGCGTGCTGAGCGCGAGCGTGATGCCGGTCTTAACGGAAGGGTCGCGCAGGACGTGGCGGACGGGGATGCCGCCCGCGCGCAGTGCTTCGAGGCAGAAGTCGCCGAAGTCGTCGCGGCCGACCTTGCTGACGAACGTCACTTCGTGGCCGAGCTTCGCCACGCCGCTGGCGAAGATGGCCGAGGCGCTGCCCAGAGTCATCTCGAAGTCCTCCGCGATGACCTCAAGCCCGAGCCTGGGCGCCTGTGCGAGACCGGTCGCCACCGCGTCCACGTTCAACTCGCCGATCACGACGACGCCGCCGCTCACTGCACGATGTCTCATCAGGTTTGACTATTTGCTTTCGGATACTTACGATAACTTTCGACGGGGCTGGATTGTAATACACATCGAAATCAAATGCCAAGCAGCCGCGTGCGTTTCGAGGGAAGACGAAAGTTCTATAACAGGCACGAGGGGAAGGCAACACATGGACGAATTGAGCAGGTTGCTGGCGTTGCCCGAAGCCGAGAGGGTTGAGCGCGGGCTCGTCCACACCCCGCGCGAGATACGGCAACAGCCCGCCACGTGGCGGCGCACCCGCGAAAAGTTTTCAACCGACTCCGGCGTGAGGGATTTTCTCGCGAGGGCAGGGCTGTCGGAAGTCGAAAGCGTCCGACCGTCCGTCTATCTCGTCGGGGCCGGCACGTCGGACTACATCGGGAGGGCGCTCGCCTCGCTCCTGCGGCGCGAGTGGCGCTGTGAAGTGCAGGCCGTCCCGAGCACAGACCTGCTGACAGGCATGGACGACTACGTCATCCACGGCCGCACATACCTCTGGGTCTCCTTCTCGCGCTCGGGCGACAGCTCAGAGGGCGTCGCCGTCGTCGAGGCGGCGCTCGAACGTTACCCGACGGTTCAACACCTCATCGTCACGTGCAACGGCGCGGGAAGGATGGCGCGCGAGTTCGGCGACCGCGAGAACGTCTTCGTCCTCGTGCTCGACGACGCGGTGAACGACCGTGGCCTCGCCATGACCAGCTCGTTCTCGAACATGGTCGTCGCGGGCCAGTGTCTCGCGCATGTCCGCGACCTCGCGCCTTACAGGCGGGTCGTCGATGAGTTGGCGGCGCGCGCGGAAGAGTTCCTCGGCGCGGCGGCCGACGCGGCGGCGGGCCTCGCGGCCGTGCGCTTCAGGAAGTTCTGTTTCCTCGGGACGGGGGCGTTGCGCGCGGTCGCGGTCGAGTCGGCTTTAAAGGTCGTGGAGTTGACGGCCGGGCGCATCTATACGTGGTCTGAGTCGTACCTCGGCGTCAGGCACGGGCCGCTCTCGGCGGTGGACGCGGAGACGCTGGTCGTCGGGTTCCTCTCTGGTGACGAGCGGCGCAGGGCTTATGAACTTGACCTTCTCCGGGAAGTGAAGGGGAAGAGGCTCGCGGGCAGGATTGTTGCCGTGTGGCCGGGGCGGGAGCCGTCGACGGGCGAGTTCGACGCGTCACTCTCGCTCGGGCTCGTCGAAGAATTCGACGACCTGTACAGGCCGCCGTTGGACATAATCTTCGGGCAGCTCCTCGGGCTCTTCTCATCCCTCGGCGAGGGACTGAAGCCCGACACCCCGAGCCCGCGGGGGGCCATCTCAAGGGTCGTGGCGGGAGTGCGGATTCACTGAAGCAGATTTGAAATTTCAGATTTCAAATACCTGCGACGGTTCAGGCGAGTATCAGTTCGACTCCAAGCTCACGTAGACCCGCGCGGGTCGATTCGGGCAGTCCACGGTCTGTGACAATCAGATTCACCTCCGACAGAGGCACTATCCGCGACAGGCTACGTTTACCGAACTTGCTCGAATCGGCGACGAGGATTGTCTCGCGCGCGGCGCGGACCATCGCCTGGTTGACGTGCGACTCGTCGAGGTTCGGGGTGCTCAGTCCGAACTCAAGGTCAACGGCGTCTACCGCGAGGAAGAGCTTGTCCACCGAGAACTGCCTGAGCATCTCCTCCGCGAACTGGCCGACGAGCGAGCCGGAGTTCTGGCGCAGGATGCCGCCGAGCAGTATCACCTCGACCTCGCCCGAGCCCGTCAGTTCCGACGCGACGTTGAGGGCGTTGGTGATGACCTTCAGGCCGCGCCTGTCTCTGAGGTGCCGTGCGACCTGCTGTGTCGTCGTCCCCGAGTCGAGGATGATGGACTGGCCGTCGCCGACGAGCGCGGCGGCGGCGGCCCCGATGCGGCGCTTCTCTTCGGCGTGGAGCGCGGCCTTGATCTGGAGAGACGGGTCGGCGCTGACGGTCTCGGCGCGGACGGCGCCGCCGTGCGCACGGAGCAGCAGCCCACGCGCGTGCAGCTCCTTGAGGTCTTTGCGGATGGTGACTTCCGAGGCGCCCAGACGGCGACTAAGGTCGCCGACCTCGACCTTCCCGTGCTCCTCGATGAGTTCGAGAATCTTGGCCTGTCTCTCCAGGTTCAGCATGCCGGCCCTAATTTATAACAGAGCGGCGCCCCCGGGACATCACAGAGTTCCCTCGCGCTTCAGCAAGGCGTGTCGCGCCGCGCCGAGCGCGCCGGCCGAGCTGCCGAGCGCGGCCGGGACGAGGCGCACGCGATGGCCGCCGGGCCGCCACTCCATCAGCGCGAGGTAACGTTCGAGCGGGTCGAAGAGCGACTCTCCGGCGCGCGCGATGCCGCCGCCGATGACGAAGACCTCGGGGTCGAGCACGCAGATCATCGAGGTGACGGCGCAGGCCAGACGGTAGACCGACCTGAGCCAGACGCGCGTGGCGTGCGCGTCGCCTGCGAGGTGCGCGGCGACCAGCGCCTCCGTGGAGTCGAAGAGGCCGCGCGAGCGACTCAAGAGGGTGCGGTTCCCGATTGCCTCTTCGAGCGTGCCGGGGATGCCGAGGCTGTCCGGCTCGCCGTCGGCGTCGAGACAGATGTGCCCGATGTGTCCGCCGCGCCCCACGTGTCCCGTGAGCAAGCGTCCGCCGCTCAGCACCGCGCCGCCGACGCCTGTGCCGAGTGTGAGCATCACCGCGTCTTCGGCCCCGGCGGCCGCGCCCTTCCAGACTTCGGCGAGCAGCGCCGCGTGCCCGTCGTTGAGCAGCGTCAACTCTTTCTCTTCGCCCAGATAGTCAACCCAGTCGAAGCCTTGAAGCGATTCGAGGTGGCCGCTCACCGAAGCCATCGAGCGGCCGTCGCGCGCGGCCATGCCGGGCGAGGCGATGCCGACGCAGAGGGCCGCGCCGCCGACGCGCGACTCCAGCGCCGCAATCTGCTCGCGCACGCGCGCGGCCCACGCGACGCCTGCGCCGTCGCCCGTCTTGGCCGACGACTGTGACAGCACTTCGCCCGAAGGCGTGACGGCCGCTGCCTTGATGTTCGTCCCGCCGAGGTCGATGCCTATCGCGTAGTCCATAAAGTCATTTCCCCAAATCAGGAGAGGACGACCGCGCGGACCTGCGCGAAGACGGCATCGACGATGCGCCGCGCCTTCTCCTCCGACTCCGCCTCGGCCACGACGCGAACGATGGGCTCGGTGTTCGACCCACGGACCAGGAACCAGCCGCCGGGGACCGTGACCTTCACGCCGTCGCGCGTGTCCAGCGAGTGGTCGGCGTAGTCGCGCAGGATCGCCCTCAACACGTCCTTAATCTTGTGCGAGGGGCAGGGCATCTTCTCCTTGACCATGCGGAAGGGCGGCAGCGAGTCCATGATTTGAGAGACCGTCTGCCCCGTCGCGGCGAGCAGGTGGAGGACGAGCGCCATCCCCGTCAGGCTGTCGCGCGCGAAGTTGACGCGCGGGTAGATGACGCCGCCGTTGCCCTCGCCGCCGATGACGGCGCCGACGCGCCGCATCTCGTCGGTGACGTTCACCTCGCCGATCTTCGACTCGTACACCTCACAGCCGAAGCGTTCGGCCGCCGCCGCGAGCGCGCTCGTCGTCGAGAGGTTGGCGACGACCGGCCCGCGCTCAAGCCCGAGCGCGTAGAGCGCGGCGAGCACGAGCGTATAGTCCTCGCCGACCGCCTCGCCGCGTTCGTTCACGACGGCGAGGCGGTCGGCGTCCATGTCCTGCGCGAACCCGACGACGGCGCCCGTCTCGCGCACCTTCGCGCGGAGGTCGCCGAGGTTTTCGGGGAGCGGCTCGGCCGGGCGCGGGAACGACCCGTCCGGCGTCACGTTGATGCCGACGACCTCCGCCCCGAGTGCTTCGAGCAGGCGCGGGGCGACGAGCGAGCCCGCGCCGTTGCAGGAGTCAACGACGACGCGCGGGCGTTGCGCCGTGGACGGAAGCGGCCCGAGCGCGTCGAGGACGGCGCGGACGTGGAGGTCGGTCGCGTCCGGAATCTCTTCGACGGCGCGCATCTCCGCGCCCGCGACCTTCGTGTACTCGCCCTGGTGGTAGATGTCGAGCATCTCGCGCGCCTGCCCCACGCCGAGGAAGAGGCCGTCCGGCCCGATGAACTTCAGCGCGTTCCACTCAGCAGGGTTGTGGCTCGCGGTGATACAGATGCCGCCGCGCGCCCTGTGCCGTCGCACCAACAGTTGCACGGTGGGGACTGGACAGACGCCGATGTCGAGGACGCCGCACCCGCTCGACAACAGGCCCGCGACGACCGACTGCTTGACCATCTCGCCCGAGGTGCGCGTGTCGCGCCCGATGACGATGGCGCCCGAGCCGACGTATGTGCCGAACGCCTGCGCGAAGCGCACGAGCAGTTGCGGCGTCAGCGAGTCGCCCACCACGCCGCGCACGCCCGAGATGCTTATCTTTAATGTCGGAATCGCCCTCAACCGTTGACCTCCGTTAGTTACGGCCGCACGCGGTCGCGCGCCCAGTCGAGCAGGCGGCGCGCGTCGGCGTCGTCTTCGGCCTCGACGATGATGCGGATCATGGACTCGGTGCCCGACGCGCGGACGTGCGCCCAGCCTTCGGGGAGCGAGACCTTGACGCCGTCGGTCAGGTCGCAGTCGAGCCCGTCGCGTTCGGCCGCCGTGCGGAAGTTTTGCAGAAGCTGGTAGATGTGATTCGGCTCGACCTTGACGTTGTGCTTGACCATCGAGAGCCTTGGGAGCCCGGCGGCCATCTCGGAGACGCGCTCGCCCGTGCGGGCCATGCGTTCGAGGATGAGTCCGATGGCGGCCGCGCTGTCGTGCGTCGGATGGACTTCGGGGACGGAGACGCCGCCCGAGCCTTCGCCGCCGATGACGGCGCCGTGCTCGACCATCGCCTCGGAGATGTGCGCCTGCCCGACGGGCGTGCGGACGACCCGGCCGCCAAGGCGCGCGGCGACAATCTCCACGGCGCTGCTCGTCGAGACGTTGGTGACGACGACTCCGCCGCCCTTCTCGGCGAGCCGCGTCTCGACGGCGAGCGCGAGCGTCAACTCTTCCGGCAGCGGCTCGCCGGTCTCCGTCACCAGCCCGAGGCGCTCGCCGTCCGCGTCGTGCGCGAAGCCGACATCCGCGCCGCCGGCCTTGACCACCGCGCGCAGTTGCGCCATCGTCTCGCGTCGCGGCTCGGGGTTGTGCGGGAAGGGCGACGCGGGGTCGTCGTTGATGGAGAGGACTTCGCAGCCAAGCTCTTCGAGCCAGCGCGGGATGAGGTGGACGCAGGCGCCGTTGCAGCAATCAACCGCGACCCTCGGACGCCGCGCGCGGACGGCGTCAACGTCGAAGGCGCGCTTCAAAATTTCGACGTGATGCGCGACGGCGTCGGCCGTCTCGACGCGGGTCTTGACGGTGTCCCAGGTCGCCTTGGGAAATTCGCCCTGGTGGTAGATGTCGAGCAGCTCTTCGCCCTGCATCTGGTTGAAGTAGAGGCCGTCGCCGCGAACGAACTTGAGCGCGTTCCATTGCGAGGGGTTGTGCCCGGCCGTGATGGCGATGCCGCCCGCCGCGCCCAGTTCGGGGACGGCGAGCTGCATGCTCGGCGTCGGGCAGACTCCGAGGTCTACGACTTCGCAGCCGACGGCGAGCAAACCCGCGATGACGGCCGAGCGCACCATCGGCCCCGACGGCCGCGTGTCGCGACAGACGAGCACGCGCCCCCCGTCGAGGTACGCGCCGAACGCCTGCGCGAACCCGACGACCAACTCGGGCGTGAAGGTCTCGCCGACCACGCCGCGCACGCCCGTCACGCCGATCTTCAGCGGTTTCATTGAACTGTTCGACCTTCTCCGGTTCCGTCTTTGTGGACTTACTTTACCGCGTTCTAAATCCTCCTCACCAGCCCGCGCTCGGTCGCGCGCGTGTTGCGCACGAGCAGGAGGACGAGCGCCATCCCTACGAGCGGGATGAGACCGGCGACGACGATGATCGGGTCGAAGGCGGCCGTGCCCGTCCCCGCGCGCGCGTCCGAGACGTAGCCGACCAGGAGGAAGGCGACGATTGTCCCGAGCCCCGCGCCCGTCCCGCTCAGCCCGCTCACGGAGGCCACCGACTCGCTGTAAAAGAGGTCGGAGGGCAGCACGTTCGCGATGGTGGTGAAGGAGGCGTAAGAGAAGGTGGCGAGGCCGAAGAGCAGCGCGATGGTGAGCAGGTCGTTGGTGAAGATGGTCGGGATGAGCGTCGTCACGCCGATGCCGCCGAAGATGACGAGCGCCTTGCGCGCCGCGCCCACCGACCAGCCGCGCTTGATGAGATGTCCCGACAACCAGCCGCCGAAGAAGTTGCCCAAGTCGGCGGCGACGAACGGAATCCAGAAGGCGAAGAGTCCCTCCTCCAACTTGATGCCCTTGGCGACGAGGTAGATGGGGAACCAGTCGGTGACGAAGAACCAGACCGGGTCCGTCAGCGTCCGCGCCGAGATGGTGCCCCACGTCTGCGGGAGCCGAAGCAACTGACCCCAACCGGGCCGTGGGCGCTCAACCCCCTCGGGCTCGTCCTCGGCCTTGTCGCGCAGAATCATCTCGCGCTCCTCGGCGGAGACGCGCGGGTGCGTCTCGGGGCGGTGATAGAGCCAGCGCCACGCGGCAAGCCACACGAGGCCGAGCAGCCCCGGCACGATGAACGCGGGCCGCCATCCCCACCTGAAGTAGAGACCGAGGACGATGTATGGCGCGAGGGCGGCGCCGATTGAAGAGCCGCTGTCGAAGAGCGCCGTCGCCAGTCCCCGCTCCCTCTTCGGGAACCACTCCGAGACGGCCTTGGTCGCCGCCGGCCAGTTGGCCGACTCGCCCACGCCCAAAAGGAAGCGGAAGGCCGCGAAGCTGTAGAAGCCGCCCGCCAGAGACGTGAGCATCGAGACGATGGAGTACCAGATGACCGAGAGCGTTAGGCCCCTTCGCGTGCCGAGCTTATCGACGAGGCGACCGCAGACCGTCTGCCCGATTGAGTAGGCGATGCGGAAGGCGATGACGAGGTAGGCGTAGTCCGTGTTCGTCCAACCGTAGTCGCGCTTGAGGAACGGGGCGAGGTTCGAGAGCGTCTGCCGGTCGATGTAGTTGATGACGGTCGAAAGAAAAAGCAGGCCGCCGATCCACCACCGCAGATGTCTAATAGGTTTGCGACGGGCCGCGCCCGCCTGCTCAGCAACTGCCATCTACCCTACCTTCCACGTCACGGGCGTTTTGATTGAGGAGCCCTAAGACTCCTGTTCGTTCAGCTCCTCGATGAATCGCTCGCACAGCGCCACGTCTTCCAAAGTCTTGATGCCTTGCACTTCGCGCGCGTCCGCGAAGGGGCACGCCAGCACGCCGGCCCCGCGCGCGGACATGAAGTTGATCATCTCGTTCGGGAAGCCCAACTCGCCGCCGGGACGGTCGTAACGCCCCTCATGCTCTCGCCAGTGTTGGCGACGCAACTCGGTCAGCGCGTCGAACATCGCTTCGCTCTTGAGCATGAAGAGACCGATGTTCGTCTCGCCGAACTCGGGGCGCGGCGCCCCCTCCAGGTGCGTCTCGCGCGACGCGAGCACGCGGCCGCTTGCGTCGCGCTCGACGGGCGCGTAAGGCCGCTCCATTAGCGCCGTCGGCAGAATCATGTCGTACTCCTCGAAGAGGGCAGCGAGGTTGAGCGCGCGCCGGACGGTGCTCGGCCTGATGACGGGCTGCGTGCTCCAGATGACAAGCGCCCGCCCGCCGAATCCTTTCATCAACTCGCGCGCGCGCAGGACGGCGTCGCCCGTGCCCAACGGCTCGGGTTGCACGACGTAGCTCACCTCCTCGCCCGCCAGCGCCTCGCGCACCGCGCCCTCCGTCTCGGGCGACACGATGACGACCGGCGCCCGCGCGCCGACGCCGCAGCCCTCGCGCACGTTACGCAACACGCGGAGGATGGCGGGCGCCCCCCCGACAGACGCCAGGGGCTTCGGTACTTCGAGACCCGACTCGCGCGCCCTCGACCCCTTGCCGGCCGCAACTATCAACGGACACACATCAGCCGCTTCCGCGTCAACCTCATCGACGGCGTCCAGCATCGCGCCGATGCCAACGCGATAACGCTCACTGCCCGCCCCCTGCGAATTGAACTCTTCGACGGCGCGGCGCCAGACTGACGTAAGGCTCAACTCCGCAAGCCCGTCGCCCGGGGTGGAGACCATCACGGAGCCTTCGCGCTCCCCGTCACGGCCGCGTGGCGCGTAGAACTCCGACTGCACGCGAGCCTTGAGCGCCGGCAGGTTCTCTTCGTCCGTAAGCGCGAGGACGTTGCCGCCGAACCCTCCGCCCATCAGACGCGCTCCGCGCACGCCCGGGTCGGACAGGACGATTCGAACCAGACTTTCGACTTCGGGCGTGCTCACGCCGTAGAGGTCGCGCAGACTCGCATGAGACTCGTTCAGGAGTTGTCCAAGGCGCGACACCGCCGCCGCCTCATCGCCCTGCGACGTGGCGTCGGATTTGACGAGCAGGCGCTCAGCCGCCATGACTCGGCGAATCTCGCCGAGGTGGTGCAACGCGTACGGACGCACGCGCATGGGGCTCCCGCGCCGTCCTTCAGTCAGTGCCGGGAACGCCTTCACGCACTGCGCGTAAGCCGCCGCGTAGTCCCTCTCGAACTCTTCGAGCGTGATCGCCTCGGGCAGTGTGTGGAGCAGCGACTCCACCTCGTCGGCCGCGTCGTCCGCACACGAACGCAGCGCCCCCACGGCCCGCTCCCAGTCCGCGTGACGTTCGGGGTCGGTCCGCGCCCAGCCCTCTATGATCGCGGGTATCAGCAGGCGCGAGACCGCCGCGCGCTCGTTATACTCCAGCATGATCTCGCGCCCCTTGTCGGCCGGGTGGGAGAAGAACGTGACCCAGCGGAGCCGCCCCTGCGGTAAGGGGAGAAGGCGCGTGCTCTGCTCCCCGTACGAGATGCGCACGGCACACGAGCGCCTCGCGAGACATATCGTCAGGTGATCCATCGACCCGCCGCGCGTCCCGACGTACCACTCTGCTTTCGACGAATCCAGGGCCAACTCGCCCGGCTCGAAGGCCACGCCGTTGACCTCACGTATCGCGGCACCGGCGAGCACGGCCAGTGCGGAAGATGACGAGGCGCCACCCTTGGGCGGGATGCTCGAATCGACCACGAAGTCGAAGCCGCGCGCCACCAGCCCCCCGAATTTGACGCGGGCGAAGAAGGCGGAACCCTTGACGTAGTTGCCCCAGTGGGGTGCCGGCGTCTCACCTTCGAAGATGTAGGAGAGCCAGTCAGCTTCGTAAGACTCGCCGCCACGGGCCGGCGGGCCTGCTTCGAGAGAGAAGTCGAAGGGGGCGTAATCGGCGTGCCTCGACGCGCCCCGCACCCGCCCCGTCTCCGACGGCCCGTACAGCATCAGCATGTCGTGCTCGCGGCTGCCGAAAGGGAGCGAGTAGGTGGGGAGGTATGACACGTAGTCAACGTGCTCGCCGAGGATGTTGATGCGCGCCGGGACGCGCAAGATGCGGACAGGGCGGTCGCCGTACAACTCCAGAAAGAGCGCGCAGAGCGAACTCAGCCTCCGCGGGACTTCGCCGAGCGCGGCCGCTTCTGACAGGAGTTCGTGTAAGTTTGATGCCAGCAAGGTCGTAGAATGCCAGAATGACGCTCGGCCTTTGTCACGGATAGAAGCGGCATGAACCGCCCGGGTTTGTTCGGGATATTAACTAATGCTCTCGATATTGACAAGCAGGAAGGTATAGGCGCACTCATGTCGTTTGAAGAAAGTGCTCATATCATCGGACGCAGTTAATGACCAGCGCGCCCGGATCGCCTCATTAGCAGTCCTGATGCCGAGGAGCGGGGCGTGCGGAGCCACGCGTTATTAGTCGCAAATAAAAGGTAAATACACATGTGGACACTGGCGACAACTGCATACTCCTTGCGGGCGACCTCGGGTTAATGTTATAAAACGCTTCCCGGTAGTGTTCCGTGCTCTAAATTCTGTGAGCAATTCGCCCCAGTAAACACAGATAGCTTCGAAGACACCCTGTCATCAATAAAGAGAATATGCTTACAGGGTTAGTCAAAGAAACAAACAAACCAATCTTATAAGATGCTGGACGCCGAGCAGATCGAAATCCGTCTATTGACCGAGCGTGATGTCGCCGAGGCCATGAGGCTTAAGGAGGCGGCTGGCTGGAACCAGACGGAGGAGGACTGGCGCCGGCTCCTGCGATTGGCCCCGCGCGGCTGTTTCGCCGCGACGGTCGGCGGCAGAGTTGTGGCGACCACGACGACCACCGCGTACGGCCGGGCGCTGGCCTGGGTCGGCATGGTGCTGGTGGACACAAGGTTTCGGCGGAAGGGCATCGCGACGACGCTGGTTCGTGCCGCGCTCGACAGTTTGGAAGTCGCGGGAGTGGAAGCGGTGAAACTGGACGCGACACCCGAGGGCGCTCACGTCCACGCCGGTCTGGGCTTCGAGGCCGAGTTACGGATAGAGCGTTGGAGGGGCACGGCGGGCAGGCACGTATCGGAGTCCGTTAAGCCGTCTGACGGCGCGACGCCTCAACTCCTTGAGAAGGTCTTAGAGTTGGACCGGCGCGCCTTCGGTGCCGACCGCTCGGAACTGCTCAAAGCTCTGTCGGACGAAGCATGCGTCACGCCGTCGCTGAGCGTCGGCGGCAACGGGCAGTTGCGCGGCTACGCTCTGGCGAGGCGCGGGTCGCATGCGACCTACCTCGGGCCAGTCGTGGCGGAGGAGGTCGAGACCGTCGCCTTCCTTTTGGATGATGTGCTCGGCCGCCTCGGTGACGGTGAGGTCTACGTCGATCTGAACACGACGTTCGAGGGCGGCGCGCGGGAGCTTGCGGCGCGCGGGTTTATCAAACAGCGGGAGTTGATTCGCATGCGTCGCGGTAAGAAGAGCCCGGCTGGCACCTCCAGCGGCGTCTTCGCCATCGCCGGCCCAGAGGTGGGGTGAGGCGCGGCGGCCTCGCGGCGGTAAATTTATAACTTAGGAGCGAACATGGAATCACACGTGCGAACGGGCGCGGCGGGGGACGGCCTCGTCGAGCAGTTCCGGGCGGGGCAACTGAACGTGTACGTCTACGAGTCGCGGCCGAAGATGGGAACGGCGGCGGCGGCGGCGGTCGCGGCGGAGATTCGTCGTTTGCAGGCGGAGCGCGGCCGTGCCGTCGGAATCTTCGCGTCCGCCCCGTCGCAGAACGAGTTTCTGGCGGCGCTCGCGGAGACGCACGGCATCGACTGGCCGAACGTCAAGGGCTTTCACCTCGACGAGTACATCGGGATGGAAGAGGGCGCGCCGCAGTCGTTCCGCCGCTTCCTGCTCGACCGCCTGATGAACAAGGTTGACTTCGGCGAGTTCCACGGGCTGCGCGGCGAGGCCGTTGACGCGGCGGCCGAGTGCCGCAGGTACGCGGCGCTGCTCAACGAAGACCCGCCGGACTTCGCCGTGCTCGGCATCGGCGAGAACGGCCACCTCGCGTTCATCGACCCGCCCTTCTGCGACTTCAACGACCCGGAGCCGGTCAAGGTCGCCGAACTCGACGAGGTCTGTCGCGTGCAGCAGGTGCACGACGGGGCTTTCGGCGCGCTCGAAGAGGTGCCGTCCGACGCGCTCTCACTGACGATTCCGACCATCATGGCGAGGCCGAAGCTGTTCGCCGTCGTCCCGGGCCCGGCGAAGGCGCAGGCCATCAGGGGCGTCATCGAGGGGCCGATCGAGACTGCGTGCCCGGCGTCCATCTTGAGGAACCACCCGGACGCGCATCTCTTCATCGACCGCGACTCGGCCTCTCTGCTTTCGCGCTGAAGGCGACGGTCTATAAGGTCAAGAGCGAAGATGAGACTCGTAGAGTGCAGGCTCGCCATACGAAGGCTGATGCTCGTCTGTGTGGCGGCATGTCTCGCATTCCAGGCCCAGGCCAAGCCGTCCGCCAGCGACAAACGCCGGGGCTTGGCGTCGAGGGTTGCGCAGCTTGTCGAGGCCAACGTCATCGCCACGCACGCCTATCAAATTCTGCTCGCCAAAAAGTCCGGCAAGGGCGACGCGTCCTGTTTCGCGCAGGGCAGCTTTTCCGACGAACAGTTGCGGGCGCTCGTCACGCACCAGGGCAACCTTCTGAAGAGTAAGGTCGAGGAGGTCAACGCCTGGACGCGCGGTAACAAAACCAGCTTCGACCCGTCGAAAGACCTTGAACCGATTTTGAAGTCGGGACTGACCGTCCCCGTCGCCGCGCCGGTCAACGCCTTCAACGACTACCTGCGTTCGCACGCACGCCTCAAGTCAGACGCCGCGCGGCTGCGCTCGGTCGCGAGCCTTTACCAGACCATCCTTGAAGTAGACCGGGACGGCGACCTCCTTCAAGAGCAGTTCGCCTTCTACAAAGGACTGGGTCTTCCGGTCTACGTCGGCCAGTTAGGATTGAAGGGTGACGACGAAGAGTTCCTCGTTGCGGGGCGCGAGTTGGAGCGGCGCGCCTGCGCCTCGCCCTACGCGACGGACGCCGCCGCGTGGCGGATCGCCGGGCGCAAGGTCTGGAACTGGGGCGAGAAGCACCTGCACATCCGCGACGAAAGGGTGCTCGCCACGGAACTCCTGCGCGAGCGCGACGTGCGGGCGCTCGTGCCGCGCGTCCGCGCCGTGCCCGCGCAGAGGGTCGCCGTCGTCGGCCACTCTTTCACGATGGGACAGCACTGGTCTTCGCCTTCGAGCTTCGTCCCCGTCGTGACCGAAATCTTCCGGCGCGAGAACCCGTTGGTCGAGTTCAAGCAGTTCGAGCGCGGTGGCTTAACAGCCTCGCGCGCGAAGCAGCACTTCTATCAGGGCGTGCTCGATTGGAAGCCCGACAAGGTTCTGCTCGTCGTCATGACGCGGACGGACGAGGACTACGCGGCGCTCGGGGAGATGGCCGAGGGCTTCAGGGCGGCCGGGATCGAGGTCTTGATGTTCGACGACATACACGACCCCGAGACCGTCTCGAAACCCGGGACGAGCGCGCGCGCGGTCAAGGTCGCGCGCGGCGCGGGCATCAAGGTCATCGAGGTCGGCGCGCTGCTGGCGTCGGCGCCAGACCGTGGGCACTTCCTGAGCCTCGACCGCGTACACATGACCGAGCCTTACCATCGCCTGATGGCGAAGGAGTGGCTCAAGTTTCTTGCAGGCGCGCGCGGGGAGCGGCTCGCGGGCCGCGCGGAGTGACGGTTTGAGAAGTCTTAAGATGAAGGCCAACGAAGAACCGAAAGGGCTAAGAGTGACAATGAGTCGCGTCACACTCGCCGTGCTCACACTGTTCTCTTTCCTCTTACTGTCAGGTGTGACGCCGCCGCGCGCCGCGCTCGCGCAGGTACCGTCCGCGCAGGGGCGCCAGACGGCCATCGTCAGACCGCGCATGCTCGTCGGAGAGCGCGACCCGCTGACGGGCTTCAACGTCCTCCGCGCGCGTTACGACGCGGGCGCGCGGCCGTCGGACGACCTGGCCGGTTGGGCGCTCACCTATCTACTGAAGGGCGACGAGTCGTTCGCGCGCCGCGCCGTCGAGGAGATGCGGCGCGGGCGCACGCCCGAGCGCGTCGGCTCGCGCACCTACCCGGAGTTCGTCAAGTGGTCGCTCGCCTTCGACTGGCTCTACAACTACCCGGGCTTTGACGCGGCGCTCAAGGACCGCGTGGCCGGCGAGTTGGTCAAGGCCGCCGCGCAGATGCTTCAGGACCAGTCGCTGCGCGACCCGCAGCTCTCGATGTACCACAACTACACCGTCAGGTATCTCACGCTCGCGGCCTTCGCGCTGACGGCGGTCGAAGGGCACCCGTCGGTCGAGGCGGAGGCGGCGCCTTTGCGCGAGCGTACGCGCCGCGTGTGGGAGCACATCCTCGACCTGACGGACTTCATCACGCCCGACGGCGGCTATCACGAGTCGATGGACTACCAACGCATCACCTATGCCCCGCTGGCGCTGCTGGCCGAGCTAGACCGCACGGCCTCGAACTCCGACCCGGCGTTGCGCTACTCCGTCTTCAGGAACTACGCGACGACGCACCTCTACAAGGCGCTGCCCGACGGCACGACCTCGCGCCTCGGCGACAACGAGTTCCCATACATGCGCTCGCAGGACAACGTCGTGCTCGGCTACGCCGTCCATCGCTTCAAAGACCCTTACGCCGCTTGGATGTTGCGCGAGTCGGGTTGGGTGGATACGAAAGACTGGCTGATACCAGTCACTAAATTCCTCTGGGATGACCCCTCGGTCATGCCGCGCGACCCCGCGAAGACAAGCGAGGCTGAGCTGTCGCGACAGCACCACTTTCGCGGCGCCGGCCACTTCGTCATGCGCGACGGCTTCGGCCCCGGCTCCACCTGGATTGAGTTTGTCGCCGGCCCTTACCTCGCCAAGCACCAGCATCTCGACCAACTACACTTCGCCGTCTACCACAAAGGCTACCTCGCCACCGAGAGCGGCGCCGACTACACGGACACAGAGAGCCCGCACTACCTGAACTACTATCGCCGCACCATCGCTCACAATTCGGTGCTCGTCTACGACCAACGCGAGCGTTTCTTCTGGGCCGAGAACCTCTGGCCGGCGGCCAACGACGGCGGGCAGCGCATGGACTCGTCGCGCTATTGGAACACGGCGCGCAGCCGCGAGGACTTCCAGAACACGCGCGACCTTTGGGACCTGGGTCGGATGGAGGCCGTCGGCCACCGTGCGGGCGCGTACCACTACGCGCGCGGCGACGCCACGCGCGCCTACAGCTCGAAGAAGGTCGAACTCGTCACGCGCGAGCTGGTCTACACCCCTTCGGACAACGTCCTTTTTGTCTTCGACCGCGTGCGCTCGACCGACCCGAGTTTTAAGAAGACATGGCTGCTGCACGGCGTCTCGGAGCCGAAGATGAGCGCGGCCGGGACGGGGCGCGGCGACGGTCACGGCGGCACTGCCTACGACGGCGCGAACGGGTTCACGTATGAAGACGGCGGCGGCGCGCTGCGCGTCCACACGCTCCTCCCGCGCGAGCGCGTGTTGACGAAGCGCGGCGGCAAGGGCTTTGAGCATTGGACGCCGGGCGACGAGCGCGGGGGCGCGTGGGGCTCGGGGCAGAACTGGCCGCTCGACCCGCCGGAGGGCGGGCCGCTCCCCGCCGACCCTTACCTGCGCAAGATGTGGAAGACCTTCTGGGGCGAAGAGTTCGAGAAGCTCCTGCCGTCGAACACGAAGGCGGTCGTGCCCGCCGCGTGGCGCGTCGAGGTCTCGCCGTCGAAGCCGTCGAAGGAGGACGCGTTCCTCAACGTCATGGAGATCGGCGACCGTCAGAACATGCGCGCTCGCCGCGTCGAACTGGCGGACGGGCCTAACCTGACGGGCGCGGCCATCGAGGGCGGCGTGTTGGCGCTCTTCGCGGCCTCGGACGCGCGCGTCACGGAGGGCGAAGCGACCGTGCCCGACGTGGAGACGACGGCGCTCCTCGTCACGGGGCTCGTGCCGAACACGAAGTATGAGTTGCAACTGACGGGCGGTCGCGCCAACTGGCGCGGCGGCCTCTACAACGGCGTGCCGCAGTGGCAACAAGTAGCGACCGCCGACGGCACGGGCGCCATCTATCTGCCCTCTTTCAAGGGGCAGCGTGACGGACGCCTGCGCGTCCGACTGCTTTCAAGAGAGTAGGTTGTTCACTCTCCGGGCATCAGTGGGCGGTTAATTAAAAAGATGAAGAGAGCACGGATAATCTTTTTGACGGCGCTGACTCTGACCGTCGTGTGGGGCTCCGCGTCGGCGCAGCGGCGCGCGGGCGTGAAGCGTCCGTCTCGCGCGCCCGTCAAGGAGGTCAACGGCGTGGCGTGGGCCGAGCCCACACGCACGGTCGCCATCGTCGGCGCGACCCTCATCGACGGTCGCGGCGGGCCGCCCGTCGCGGACTCAATCGTCGTCGTGCACGGCGACCGCATCGTGGCGGTGGGCAGACGCGCGTCGGTGCGCGTGCCGGCCGGCGCCGAGGTCTTCGAGGCGCGCGGGATGACGCTGCTCCCGGGGCTCATCGACGCGCACTTTCACATCGACGGCGACGATGGGCTGCCCGCGCTCTACCTCTCGCACGGCGTCACGTCTTTGCGCGACCCAGGCCAGTGGATCGAGGCTTACGACGCGGCGAGCGCCGCGCCCGCGCCCGTCCCGCGCCTCTTCCTGACGGGGCCGCATCTCGACTCGCCGCCCCCGGCCTACCCCGCCGACTCCTACGTCGTGCGCGACGAAGAGGAGGCGCGGCTCGCCGTCAAGCGTTTCGCGGACCAAGGCGCCTCCGCCTTCAAGGTCTACTTCCGCCTGCCCGTCGGGCTCATCCGTGTCGTCTGCGAAGAGGCGCACCGCAGGGGCTTGCCCGTCACCTCGCATCTCGAAATCGTGGACGCGGGCGACGCCATCCGCGCGGGCGTGGACGGCGTCGAACACGTGACTTCGTTCGGCACGGCCCTGATGCCCGCGCGCGACGCGGAGAAGTACAGGCAGTCCGTGCTCGCCGACAACGCCGCGCGGCGCGAGGGCCGCTACGAAGTCTGGAACAGGATCGACCCGGCCGGCCCGCGCGCGCAGGCGCTTTTCAAACTGATGGCCGAGCGCGGCACGTTTCTCTCGCCGACGCTCGCTATCTTCGAGCGGCGCGCGGGCGACAAGGACACGACGGATGTCCACGTCAACGGTTACAAGAAGATGCTTGAGTTCACGGCGCGAGCGTGGCGCGCGGGCGTCCGCGTCGTCGTCGGCTCGCACTCGGCCGTGCCGCACGCGGAGAGGGGTTGGGCGTACCAACGTGAGCTTGAACTGCTGGTCGAGGCGGGGCTAACGCCGATGGAGGCCATCGTCGCCGGCACCTCACGCAACGCGCGCTTCTTCCGCGTCGATGAGCGTCTGGGCAGCGTCGAGCCGGGCAAGCTGGCCGACCTCCTGCTCGTCGAAGGCGACCCGCTCAAAGACATTAAGGTCATGCGCAACGTCCGCCGCGTCATGCTCGGCGGCGTCTGGGTCGTCAGGACCGACATCAAGTGAGGAGCCGAGAGTTGAAGGGAATCGTCGGGCTCTTTCTTCGGACGGCCGCGACTCTACTCGTCCTGTGCGGGGCCGCGCAGGCCGCGGGCAAGACCGTCTACGTCCACCTGCTCGACGGCGACGACGCGCGCGGCGACGGCAGTTACGAAAGACCTTATAAGTCCTGGCGCGAGGCGCTGCGTCACGTCGGAAGCGGCGACACGGTCATTGCCAAGAACGGCGACTATCGCAAGGCCGGCCAGTCCGCGCGCTGGGGCGGCATCCATCTCGTCCTGACGATGGCCGACAAACTTGAGCCCGGCGACCCGCGTCAACCCGTACCCGACAGGACGCGATCCGAGACCGTCGGCGTCTACCGCTACGACCCCGCGCGCCCGCTCACCATCCGCGCGGAGACCAGGCACGGCGTTATCATCGATTCAGTCCGCTTCCACCTCGTTCGCGGCGTCGTCATCGACGGCTTCGACATCAACCCGAACCCTTACTACACGGACGCGGCCGGGAAGAAGGTCAACCGCCGTCGCAACGGCGTCCACGGCGATAGCGTCTACGAGCCCGAGGAACAGTTCAATAAAGTTAAGACGAACGACCCGCCGGGCGGCCACACCGCCGCGTGGTACGACCGCGCGCTGTGGACGAGTTACGTGACTGTGCGCAATTGCAAGGTTCACTACGAGTGCCCGCCCCTGGGATGCACGCCCGAGTACGACCCCTTGCAGGACGACGAACGCCTCTACCTCATCAAGTTCAACCAGTCGCACCACATCACGATTGAAGACAACGAGCTTTACGACGGCCGCAACGCGCAGCGCAAACCCGCCGTGGACCTGCCGTGCGTTGACGACGCCGTCGTGCGCCGCAACCTGATACGCAACAGCCATCGCGGCGTGGTGTCGAAGGGCGGCGGGCGGCGTGTGCTCATCGAGGCAAACGTCTTCGTTGACAACTCCGGGGCGGCCTTCGCGGGCGGCTCGACCGACCCCGACCTCTTCATCGACGGCAAAGTGGGCGACCCCTGCTCGTTCGCGCGCTTCGAGTCGTACGAGATGACGGCGCGCGACAACCTCGTCGTCTCGACGCGGCCGGGCGAGCGCCCCGTCGAGCCCGTCTCGCTCTGGGCGGCGAAGGATGCCGTGGTCGTCAACAACACCTTCGTCGGCGTCGGCGAGCGCGGCGTGCTGCTCGTCCGCCCCGGCAACGAAGTGGACAGCCCCGCGCGAGGGTGCGGACGTAGCGTCAGACTTACTCTCACCGAAGGGCTCACGCTTCGTAACAACGTCTTCATCCTCTCGGGCGTCGTGGACGAGACGATGCTCTACCAGACCTCCGGCGAGGGCGTGCGAGTCTCGGGCTTCGTGCACGACCAGAACACCTTCTTCAACGGCGGGCGCGAGGTGCCCGTCGGCGGTATCAGCGACCCGAACCGCGAGACGGGCTTCAGCAAGGCCGACCCGCTCATGGCGGGTGGTCGCGGAACGGACTACGCCTCCTGGATGGCGACGGCGAGACTCGCTAAGGGCTCGCCCTCGCGGGGTAGGGGCGCGCGAGTTGAGGAGAAGAGATGAGTAAGCTGAACCGGAGGCAGTGGCTGGCGGGCCTCGCGGCGGCGGCGGCCGTGCCGGCGTTCGGCCGGCGTGGACTGGCGCGACAGCAGCAGGGCGGGCAGACGGCGAAGGAAGGGAAGCTGCCGCTCGAAGACTACGTGCCGAAGAGCATGCTGCACGTCGGCGAGACGAAGGTCGAGCGCGCGCGTTTCCCGGCCGTGGACTTTCACACGCACCTTTCATGGACGCCGGCCGACGGGCGGAAGGCGAAGCAGAACACTAGTCCTGAGAAGGCGCTCGAAGTGATGGACCGCCGCAACGTCCGCGTGATGGTCAACCTCACGGGCGGCTTCGGCCCCGCCCTCGAAGAGAACATACGCTACTGGCGGCAGTCGCACCCCGACCGCTTCGTCGTCTTCACGGAGCCCTGGTTCGGCCGCTTCAACGAGCCGAACTACCCGACCTTCCAGGCCGAGCAGATCGAGCACGCCAAGCGTCTCGGCGCGAAGGGCATCAAGGTCTTAAAAAGGCTCGGGCTGGGTCTGCGCGAGCAGGTGACGAAGGGGCCGCTCGTTAAGGTTGACGATAAGCGTTTCGACCCGATGTGGGAGGCGGCCGGCTCCGCAGGGCTCCCCGTCGCCATCCACACCTCCGACCCGGAAGCCTTCTTCCACCCGACCGACAAGTTCAACGAGCGTTACGAGGAGCTGAGCGCGCATCCCGACTGGTCGTTCCACGGCCGCGACTTTCCCTCGAACCGCGAGCTGCACGAGGCACGCAACCGCGTCGTCGCGCGCCACCCGCGCACGCACTTCGTCTACCTGCACGTCGGCAACGCCGAAGACCTCGGCTGGGTCTCCGAATGGCTCGACCGTTACAAGAACACCTCGGTCGAGATCGGCGCGCGCATCGGAGAGCTGGGCCGGCAGCCGCGCGCGGCGCGCAGGTTCTTCGACAAGTATCAGGACCGCATCCTCTTCGGCACCGACGCCGTCCCCGACGGCTTCGAGACGCCGCAGCAGATTTTCGGAGACGAGCTGTACGAGATTTACTACCGCTTCCTTGAGACGGAGGACGAGTATTTCGACTACGCGCCCGCGCCGAAGCCGCCGCAAGGCCGCTGGCGCATCTACGGGCTCGGGCTGCCCGACACGATTCTGCGCAAGGTCTACTGGGAGAACGCCGCGCGCCTGCTGGGCCTGAAGGGTTGACGGGGGACTTTGATGTCAGAGTTTTCGCGCAGGGAGTTTTTACTGGCCGCCGCGTCGGCCGCGCTCGCCGCCCACGGCGTACGCGCGCAGTCGCCGCTGAAGATTCCGCGGCCGGGTCGCTCGCTGGACGTGACGCTCGCCGGTCGCGCGGACAATCTGGGTGAAGAGGTCGTCAGCTTCGGCGTTCCGCTCCCGCCCGACTTTCTAATCGACGCGGGCCGCGTCGTCGTGCTCGACGAGCGAGGCGAAGAGGTCGCGGCGACGACGCGCTCGCTCGAACCGTGGCGTCTGGGCGGGCGCGAGGGCGGTTCCGTCCGCTCAGTCCTCGTCCAGTTCAAGTCAGACTTCCGAACCGTTCGCACGAAGCGCGTCAACCTCCTTTTTAATAAGCGGCCGAAGCTGCGCGGCGGCACGCTCGTCCCCGTGCGCGAGACGCTCATCGATGCCGAAGGCTTGAAGGGGCCGCGTGTGTTGGCCGTGCTGCCCGCGAAGTGGCTCTGCGACTCGTGGCTTGTCGGGCCGCAGACGCCGGCCGCCGAGTCGGGCGCGTTCGCCGACTACGAACGCTTTGTCGAGCGCAACTTCCCGGGCTCGCTCAAGTACCTCGACAGTCGCGAGTTCGCCGCGTGGCTCTACGACCGCCCCTCGAACTACTACAAGATGCACGCGCGCACGGGCGACGCGAAATTCCTCGAAGCCGGCTACCGCGCGGCGCACTTCGTGCGGCTCAACACGGAGACCGTGGGGCCTGACGCCGGCATCTTCAAGCTCAAGGGCGCGGACATCAAGTACGTCTACCCGCGTGCGATGCACCTGCACTACCTGCTCACGGGCGACGAGCGCGCGCGCGACACGGGCCGCCTCATGGCGCGCTACTGCCTGGCACACACGCAGCCCGTCTACCGCCCGGCCGGCATGACGCCGAGCGACCCGCAGAAAGACCCCGAGAAGGGGAGGGAGTTCTGGACGCTCCGCAACCAGGGTTACGGCCTGCTCGGCGTCCTCCACGGTTGGGAGATGACGGGCGAGCCGGCCTTCTGGGAGAAGGCGCGCGAGTGCGTGGACGCATACTACAGACACCAGCAACGGCCGCCCGACGGCCGCCCCGCCGACGGCTCGCTCCGGCAGAACTGGGCGCTCTACGATTCGAGCGAAGCGACCTTCGAGGGCGGTACTTCGGCCTGGATGATGGCGCTGCTCCTCGACCCGCTCTTCATGTACTGGACGATGACGGGCGACCGGCGCGTGCCGGAGATGGTCTTGAAGTGGTGCGACTTCCTCGACCGGCGCGGGATGGTGCCGGACGGGTCGAAGGCTTTCTACGTCATCAACTGTTTCGCGGGGCCGGGCGAGCCGGGCGGCGAGTTGGGGCCGGACATGGAGATGCACAACCCCGAGATGGCCTACACGTTCGCCTTGGGGATGTACTTCACCAAAGACGCCGCGCGGCGCGCCGCGTACCGCGAACGCTTTGAACGCCTCTACCCGCTCGCCGTCAAACTCGACGTGAACAAGCCGCCGCGTGCCTTCAGTTGGGCCTTTCAGTTCACCAGCCAACTCGTCTATTTCATGCGACGCGCCGGGACGTGAGCGGCGCGGGGTGAAATTGTTAATCAAGGGGTTGTCAAGAGGGTTTGGCTATGTTATAAACTAACCGTTCGCCGGATTCGTGTCTATCACTTGTCCCTTCGATCCGCCGGATCGAGGCGAATAGCTTCCCGACTTACAAGGCTTTTAGTCGATAAAAGCGGCCGAACCAGGGTCGTAGTGCTAAACGGCCGACAATTAAGAAACCCGTCAACTAAATCCACCTGCCCTCTCGGGCTGAGGGCGGCAGCGCCCGGATACATGTTCGACTTCGGCTGGTTTGTTCAGAGCAGCAACTTACTCTCGACGTGACCGGCGGAAGCTAAACCCTGAATTAACTCGGACTTGTCAGTCCTAATCGTCGATAACGAGCCGACAACGCGCAGACCGGCGCTCAGGTCGCCTGCCAGACGCAAACCCCTTGCCCATGGAGTCCTGTATGAAGAAAATGCGCTGTTTCCTTTCCAGTCTCCTTCTCCTCGCCTGCATCCTCTGCGGAACGTCTTCGGCGTTCGCGCAGGGCACCACCCTCGGCACAATCCGTGGGAGGATCACTGACCAGGCGGGCGCGGCCGTCCAGAACGCTTCGGTCCAGGTCACCGACGTGGAGACGAACATCTCGCGCGACCTGACCACCAACACGGACGGCGAGTACGAGGCGGCCGCCCTGAAGACCGGCACCTACAAGGTGACGGTCACGATGTCCGGCTTCACGACGAAGGTCATCAGGGTGAGCCTGATCAGCAGCGACCCGGTGCGCGCCGACGCGGCGCTCGAAGTCGGCGGCGCGGTCGAGAATGTGGAGGTGGTGTCGGAGGCGGGCGTCATCCAGACGGAGTCGCCGGCCATCGCCGGCTCCATCACCAACCGGCAGCTCGTCGAGCTGCCCCGCGAGAGCCGCGACATCTACTCGTTCCTGTACCTGAACCCCAACATCACGCAGGGGGCCGCCGAGGGCGAGTTCAAGTTCATCGGCGCGCAGAGCTACGGGGCGAGCTTCTCGCTCGACGGGCAGCGTTCGAACGGCGGCATCTTTGGCGGCGCCACCACGAGCCAGCCGTCGCTCGAAGCCATCAGCGAGCTGACGGTGCTCTCGAACAACTTCACGGCCGAGTACGCGGGCATCGCGAACATCCGCGTCCAGACCAAGCGCGGCTCGAAGGACTTCCACGGCTCGCTCTTCTACAACAACCGCAACTCGGCGCTGGCGGCCTGGACCATCCAGGACAAGATCAACCTCTCCACCTTCGTGCCGAACCCGGCGCGCCCCGACTACCCGAAGCCGTACTTCAACCTCAACGAGACGGGCGGTCTGCTCTCGGGGCCGGTGCCCTTCGCCAACAAGGAGAAGACCTTCTTCCTCGGCTCCTACGAGCGGCGCTGGAGCGTCAGCCAGACGCTCTTCTCGGCGGCGAACCTGTTGCCCGGCCAGCGGCTGCTCACCGGCGACTTCTCGCAGTTGACCGCCAACCGGCCGGTCGTCCCGGCGGCCGTCCGCTCGCAGCTCACCCCTCAGGAGTTGGCCAACAACACGGTCTGCACCACGGCGAACACGCCGCAGGCGAACTGCTCGGCGACGGCGCTGCGCTTCGTCACCATCCCACAGCGTTTGCTCAACCCGACCGTGCAGAGGCTCCTGAGTACCTACTATCCGTCTTCGAGCCTGAGCGCGCCGACCGATTCGCGCGGCCGTCTCGTTGACTTCGCACAGAACGTGCCCGCCTACGGCACGCGCGACCTCGTCACGCTGAGGCTCGACCACGACTTCTCCGACAAGGACAAGTTCTACGCGGTCTACAACTATCAGAACAGCCCGCGCACGGCCGGCGCGGTGGCGGGCGCGGCCTTCCCCGCCTTCGGCCTGCGCGACAACGACCAGAGCAACAACACGCTCTCGCTCTCTTACACGCGCATCTTCTCCGCCAACGTCGTCAACGAGGCGCGCGGCGGCTTCAACACGCAGAAGCTCTTCACGCGCGCCCCACGGACGCTGCGCGAAGTGCTCGCCAGCATCGGCTTCAGCGAGACGGAGATTGCTTCCTACGGGGCCGTGGTCGGCCCGGCCGCGCTCGACACCCCGGGGCAGCCCGAGATTCGCGTCGCCAACTTCGCGACGCTCACCAACGGCGGCCGCAGCGTCAACCGCAAACTCGACCAGGACCTCGCGACCTTCGGCGACACGCTGACGTGGGTGAAGGGACGCCACACGCTCAAGGGCGGCTTCGACGTGGTGCGCAACCACGGCCTCGACGGCTTCGTGGAGCAGAGGGGTAACCCGCGCGGGCGCATCAACTACACGGGCGGCGCCAACACCGACGCGTGGGCGCGGTTCCTGCTCGGCCTGCCCGCCAACACCGTCCAGTACGTGGACCGTCTGCGCGGCGTGATGGACGCCAGCAACTGGGAGACGGGCTACTTCGTTCAGGACGAGTTCCGCGTCCACCCGCGCCTGACGCTCAGCCTCGGCCTGCGCTACGAGCTGGTCACGCCGTTCACCGACAAGAACGACCTGCTGGTGAACTTCGACCCGAACTTCGTCAACACGCAGACGAACATGCGGGGCCGCTTCATCATCCCGACGCGCGACATCATCCCGCAGATCGACCCGCGCATGGTGGCCATCGGCGTCGTGGCGGCCGACGAGATCGGCCTCACGCGCGGCCTCCTCAAGACGGACAAGAACAACCTCGCGCCGCGCCTCGGCGCCGCGTGGCGCGTGACTGACGACACCGTCATCCGCGGCGGGTACGGCGTCTTCTACCCGACCTCCTCGGCGCAGAACATCCGCGACACGTTCGCCTCCACCCCCTTCAACCAGGGGCTCACGCGGCGCAACACCGGCGGCTTCCCCGGCGGCCTGACCCCTGCGGGCCAGACGCCTTTCAGCGGCGGCACCGTCGATGCCTTCGGCAGCGCCCCCGCGACCAACGCCGTTCCCTTCGACCTCCAGCAGCCGCGCATCGAGCAGTACAACCTGACAATCGAGCGCGAACTCGGCTGGAAGATGGGGCTGCGCGCCTCCTACCTGGCGACGCGCATGAACGGCCTCATCGGCGGCGTTGACCTGAACCTGATTCCGCCGAGCGACGCGCCCTTCGGCACCACGACCGGCGACGGCGTGACGGCCTGCACCCCGGACAACTTCGACTGCCTGCTCTCGGCGGCCGACCTTGCCCGGCTCCCGTTCCCGACGCTCGGCGACTTCATCGCGAGCTACGGCAACTTCGGCCACGGCCGCTCGCACGCCTTCCAACTCGAACTCAACCGCCGGCTCGGCAACGGCCTGACCTTCAACGCCAGTTACACGCTGCTCGACCAGAAGGGCACCGCGCTCGACGTGGGCGCCGCCAGCCTCGGCGGGACGACCTACAACCAGTTCAACCCCGAGGCCGACTTCGCCACGGACGCCTTCGTCTCGCGCCACCGCTTCGTCAGTTACGGCGTCTACGAGCTGCCGTACGGCCGTGGCCGCGCGTTCGGCAAGGAGGCGCCGCGTGCGCTCGACGCGGTGCTCGGCGGGTGGCAGCTCTCCTGGAACATGTTCGCCAAGAGCGGCACAGGGTTCACGCCTTACTACTCGTGCGGCAACTGCGGGCCGGCCTTCCCGGGCAACATCGCCAGCAGCTTCATCGACGCGGTCGGGGCCTTCAACGGCACCTCGTTCCGCCCCATCCTGGTCTCGGGCGCGGACCCGCAACTGCGTCAGGGCGACCGCTTCTTCAACGCGGCCGCCTTCGCGCCGCCGACCGTGGGCGCCGACGCCCTCGACAACCCGAACGTCGCCAAGCGCAACTCCCTGACGGGCCCCGGCACGTGGGGGACCAACCTCGGCGTGCGCAAGTTCTTCAACCTGACGGAGACGATGAAGCTGGACGTGGGCGCCGATTTGAACAACGCCTTCAACCACCCGCTCACGTCGCCGACCGATTTGAACTTCGCGAACATCGGCGTCTTCTTCATCGACGTTGACCCGACGACCCGGCGCATCAAGCCGATCACCAGGGTTGACCCGAACCTCAACTTCGGCCGCATCCGGACCAGCTTCAACCAGGAGGGCATCGACAACCGCCGCCTCGTCCGTCTGAAGCTGCGCCTGACCTTCTAGGTCGGCGCACCCGTGGGAAGGAAAAGGGAGGGGAAGCGAGTCTCCCCGCGTCCCCTCCCTTTTTTCCTTCCCTTTTCTTCGACCGCGTATAAACTCGGCCCGTTAGACCCGACACCGTCGCGCAGGAGTTAGACAGAGGATGAGAAGCGAGGTCCCCACCCGGCAGGCTTTTACGCGCAAGCCCAACCTCTCGGAGGTGAAGGCGGCCAGCCACGACGTGCTCCGCACGGTCAACCGCCGCATCCTCCTCAACATCCTCTCCGAGCGCCAGCCCATCTCGCGCGCCGACATCGCCAAGATCAGCGGCCTCAACAAGGCCACCGTCTCGACCATCACGGGCGAGCTGCTTAAAGAGAACTTCATCGTCGAGGAGGGCTTCGGCCGCACGACTCCCATCGGCGGCAAGCCGCCCACCCCTCTGCGCATCAACGAGCTGCGTTACGGTCTCTTCGGCCTCGACATCCGCGCCGACGAGACCATCCTCGCGCTCTCCGACTTTCAGAACCGCCTGGTCGCGCGCAAGAGCTACGAGACCGGCGAAGACCCGCGCGCCTTTCTCCGTGAGATAGGCGCGGAGATCACGCGCCTGCGGGACGAGCACAGCCAGTTCGTCGAGATCGCAGGCATCGGAGTCAGCCTCCCCGGTCTCGTCGATAACCCTTCGGGCCGCTTCATCTCGTCGGTCGTGCTGCCGTGGCGGGACGTGCCCGTCGTGGAGTGGCTCGGCGAGGCGACGCGCCTGCCCGTCCACATCGACAACTCGGCGCGCTGCGCGGCGCTGGCCGAAATCTGGCACAGCAAGTCTGCCTACGCGCACGTCCGCAACCTGCTCTACGTGAGCGTCAGCAGCGGCCTCGCCTGCGGCGTGGTCATCGACGGCTCGCTCTATCGCGGCGGGACGAACACGGCTGGCCAGTTCGGTCACATCCCTTTGGACATGAACGGCCCCGAGTGCCGCTGCGGCCTGCGCGGCTGCTGGGACCTCTACGCCTCGGACAACGCGACGGTCGCGCGCTACCGCTCGCTGCCGGACGCGACCATCAAGCGCGGCGTGACGATGCGCAAGATAGTCGAGCTTTGCGAGTCGGGCGACACCATCGCCACCGAGGCCGTCCGCGAGACGGCGCGCTACCTGGGCCTCGGCATCACGGGGCTCGTCAACGGCCTCGACCCCGAGGTGGTCGTCGTCGGCGGCGAAATCACCAAGGCGTGGGGCTTGGTCGAACCGATCATCACGCAGGAGATGCGGCGCAACATGCTGGGCACGGGCGAGGGCGGGCGCGACGTGCCGCTGCGCCGCTCGACCTTCGACGTGCGGCCGAGCCTCAAGGGGGCGCTCACGCTCGTCCTGAGCGAACTGCTCTCCGTCCCGCACGTCGGCTGAAACATTCTCGAAAGACCATGCCGGAATCCGCGGAGAACCTGAGGGCGCGACTCGACGGCGGGCTCGTCCCGGCCGTCCCCGTCACGCTCGACGGCGCGGGGCGTCTCCACGCCGCCGCACACGACTCGTACCTGCGTCACATGAGCGAGCAGCCCCTGGCGGGCGTCGCCGTCTGGGCGCACACGGGGCGCGGGCTCATGCTCGGGCGCGGGACGGCGGGCACGGTGCTGCGCGACTGGCGGGCCGCGCTCCCCGGTAAGGTGATCGTTGCCGGCGCCGGTGCTCCTTCGGGAGCGAGACCCGCCGAGGCGACCGGCCACGCCGTCGAGATGGCGGAACGCGCGGCGCGCTTCGGCGCGGATGCCGTGCTCGCCTACGCGCCCGCATGGCTCCGGGGCCGCGATACGGCCGACCGCCTCATCGTCGAGCACCACCGTCGGCTCGCCGGGGTCGGCCTGCCCCTCGTGCTCTTCTACCTCTACGAGGAGGCGGGCGGCATCAGTTATTCGCCAACCGTCCTGGACGAACTGCTCTCGATGCCCGAAGTCGTCGGCATCAAGATGGCGACGCTCGACAGCGTGATGACTTATCAGAACGTCTCGCGCAGGCTCTCGGAGCGCCGTCCCGACAAACTGCTCATCACGGGCGAGGACCGCTTCCTCGGTTATAGCCTGATGCGCGGCGCGCGCGCGGCCCTTATAGGCATGGGCGCCGCGTGCTCGCGTTTGCAGGCCGAGCTTATCCGCGCGCACGTCGCGGGGGACGCACCGCGCTTCCTCGAACTTTCTAAGTTGACCGACATGCTGGCGGAGGCGACCTTCGTCCGCCCGTTGGAGGGTTACATCAGGCGCATGCTCTGGGTGCTGGTGCATCAGGGCGTGATACCGCACGAAGCGGCCAACGACCCGTGGGGGCCTGAGCTTCCGAGGGAAGAGTTCGACGAGTTGGGCCGCGTCCTGAACGAACTGGGGGAGTGGGGAAGGTGATGTTAGAGAAGTTAATCCAGAGCGTTGACCTCGACCCGGCGCTCGCCTCAAGTCTCGCGGACGACTACGAGCGGCTCTCGCGGGGGCTGCCCCCACGGCTCGAAGAGTACGTGCTCGAACGCTACAACCTGGACCTCTCAAGCGAGTACGGCGGGCTGCGCGTCAAGAACCCCTTCGGCAAGGCTTCGGGACAACTCTCACTCAACCTCAAGCAGGTGCGCGGCGACGCGGAGGCCGGGCTCGGCTTCGTGGTCTTAAAGACGATCATCGCGGAGGACGCGGTCGGCGGACAGTCGATGAGCGAGTGGGCGATTCCCGAGACGCGCATGAAGGTCGAGCCCATTCGCGGCGCCGACGGCTCGGAAGGGTGGACCGTCACGTGGAAGGGGCGCGGCTGGTCGGACAGCTTCGACGCCTACCTCAAGCTCTTCGCGGACTCGCTGGCGGCGGGGAACAAATCTGGGATGCTCGTCGTCCCCTCATGCAAGTATCACCTGCCGCGCCCAGAGGAGGGCGAGTGGCGCGTGGGCGAGTATGAGCACACGACGCGCCGCCTGCTCGACGTGTGGGAGACGCGGCGCGCGGGCGGCGGCGTGATGCCCGTCGAGAAGGACTTCAGCCCGACGCTCGCGGGCGACGACCGCGCGGCGCAGGCCGAGACCATCGAGCGATGGATGTCGGCGGTGACGCGGCTCATCCGCGAGGCCGCGCGCCCGCGTCCCGTCTCGGTCGGCCTCAAGCTCTTCAACGCCATGTTCGACGAGGGCTTCCAGATCGAGATGCTGCGCCTCGTCAACGAGCGTTGCGGCGCCGACGGCCGCCCCGACTTCATCGTCTACGCCAACCGTCTCTTCGACCCTGAACTTGAATTCGAGGGCAAGCGCGGCGTCGCCTACGGCGGGCCGGACCTCTCTGCGCGCAACCTGCGCGTGCTGGCGCGGCTGCGCGCGCTCGAACAGGGCGGAGAGGTTCCGCTCTGCTCGTTCCCCTTCAGCGCCACGGGCGACATCAACTCGGGGCGCATGGCTGTTGAGTACCTGCTCCGGGGCGCCAGCACGTTCCAGATGCACACCTTCTTCCAACTGCCGAACAACGAGTACCGGATGAATCACGGGAGCAGGGCGGAGCGCGCGCTGCACGAACTCTGCTTCAACCCCGAGCGCGGCTTCCTGGCCAGCGTGCTGCGGCTGCGACGCGCGCTCGGCTGGCCCGAGGGCTGGAACGTCAAACGCATGGCCGACTTCTGCGCCGACCCGGCCAACCGCCTCTGGGCCGAGCCCGAGACGGCCACCGTTCGCGCCTGATCGGTTCGACCCTCGGCGCCGGGAGCGCGGGCATCCTGCCCGCCATGAGCGCGAGAGCGCGAAGGCGTAGAGGCTCTAACCTCAAGGTCGAGGTAAGCGAACGACGGGAAGCGTGCTGAAGCACGCTTTGGCGGGCAAGATGCCCGCGCTCCCGGCGAGCTTTCGCGCCTGAACGATTAAGATTTCTGTCTACTTTGGGGGAATTGAACTTGAGGCTTGGAGCAGAAGTCAGAAGGCTCGCCGCGCTGCTGGCGCTCGTCTGCCTGTTACAGAGCATGGCGCTGGCCGGTCAGCCCGCGCGCGTCTGGGCCGTGAACGACGGCGAGAAGGTTGAGCGTGACGACCTCTTGAACCGCAACCGCGCGTCGAATTCCGCGTGGGACGGCCGCCGCATAAAAATCTTCGGCGCGCGCAACGAGCTCGTCGCCTTCCAACTCATGGTCGAGGCTGGCGCCGAAGGCATCGGCGAACTGCGCGTGGCGTTTCCCGAACTCAAGCTGCGCGGCGGCGGCGCGCGCATCCGTTACGCGCCCCCGGCCGCCGACCCGACCGACTACGCCGGCCGTCCCATCCAGCTCTTCACCGTCAACTACATGAACGTGACGGAGACGACGAAGGCCAACTGGGTCTGGCGTCCCGGCTCGGCCGCCGCGCCCGCCGACACGCTTGGTTGGAAGCCCGTCCAACTCGTCCCCGAGAACGCGAAGGCCGGCAAGGGCGGCTTCCCTCTGAAAGTCGCGCCTCGGCGGAACCAGGCCGTCTGGGTCGAAGTTTACACGGGGCGCAACCTGCCGGCCGGAATTTACGAGGGGCGCGTCGAGGTGTTTGCCGACGGGCGCAGGCAGACGATTCCCGTCGAGCTGGAGCTGTTCGACTTCACACTGCCGGACGAGAACAGCATGCACGCGATGGTCTACTACGAGCCGTCGCAACCGGTTCAATACATGGGCCGCAACCTCGACGCGGAGTTCCACCGCTTCGCGCACCGCCAACGCGTCGAACTTGTTCATGCCTACAACGTCGCGTCGGCGCGCGCGGCTCGCGGGCGCTTCACGGGCGAAGACTTCACGCGCGCGCGCGGCTACGAAGGGCCGGGTGAACAGGTCGGCAACCGCGTCATCCCGCGCACCTTCTACGGCCCCGGCAAGGAGTTTGACGAGCGCGAGAGCGCATGGCGTCAATCGGACGAGTGGATGACCTTCCTGCGCGAGAACTTCCCACGCGCGGTCACCTTCCTCTACGTGCCGGACGAGCCCGGCCCGTCCGAGTATGACTACATCCGCCGCCTCGGAGAGAACGTCCACTCGAACCCCGGCCCAGGCAAGGCGCTCCCTCTCTTCGTCACGAAGAGGTACACGAAGGAACTCGAAGAGGCCATCGACATCTGGGACTCCGGCCCGCAGGGTTTCGACGTGGAGCGCGCGCGGAGCGAGCGCGCGCGCGGACGGCGTTACTGGATTTACAACGGCGGCCGGCCCTCGGGCGGCGCCATCGTCATCGACGCGCCGGCCACCGACCCCCGCGCCACCATCTGGGCCTGCTTCAAGCACAACGTCGAAGTCTACTTCTACTGGCACGGCGTCCACTGGCGCCACAACTCGCAGAAGCGGGAGCCGCGCGAGCAGAACGTCTGGGCCAACCCCATCACCTTCGACAACCGTGGCCAGCCGCGCAAACCGGTCAACAGTCAGGGCTGGATCAACGGCGACGGCGTGCTCATGTACCCCGGCGAAGAGAAGCTGCACCCCGAAGAAGACCGAGGCATCGCCGGCCCCGTCTCAACCGTGCAACTCGCCAACTTCCGCCGTGGCCTGCAAGACCACCAATACCTGACGCTCGCGCGCCAACTCGGTCTCAACAACGAGGTCGAGGCGGCGTTGCGCGCCGTCGTCCCACGCGTCTTCTCCGAGGTGCCGCGCGACGGCGCCGTCGCCTTCGCCGAGAGGGGAGACGCCTTCGAGTCAGTTCGCTACAGACTTGCCCAAGCCATCGCGCGCGCGCCGAGGGACGACAGCCCCCGCCCGCGCCCCTCGCGTGGAAAGCGTCGGGGCCACTGAAAAATCCCGACCCGAGACCCAAAGGGAGGATAAGACGTGAGGTACTTCTTCGCCTGTTTGTTCCTCGTCACCTGCTTCGCCCTGTCCGGCGTCGCGGTCAGTGTGCGGGCGGCCACCTACCAGGTCGGCCCCACGCGCACGCTCAAGAAGTTGCAGGACGTGGCGCCGCTGCTCGCGCCCGGCGACCTCGTCGAGGTTGACGGGAACGCTACCTACCCCGGTGACGTGATCTTCACGCGGCCGGGCGCGCCGACCAACAAGATCACCATCCGAGGCTTGAGGGTGAACGGCCTGCGCCCCGTGCTTTCGGGCGGCACCAACACCGTCGAGTTTCGTCTGTCGAACCACTACGTCTTCGAGGGCTTCGACGTGACGGGCGGCACCTTCCGAGGCATCTACCACCACGCGCACGACATCACCGTCCGCGACACGGTCGTCCACGACTGCCCCGCCCACGGCATCCTCGGCGCCGACACCGACTCCGGCTCGCTCACGCTCGAATACGTCGAGGTCTACAACTGCGGCAACGGTACCGGGCAGCACCCGGTCTACATGGCGACCGACGAGTTCAAGTATCCCGGCGCGGTCTTCCGCATGCAGTACTGCTACCTGCACGACCAGCGCGGCGGCAACAACATCAAGAGTCGCGCCGAGCGCAACGAGATTTATTACAACTGGGTCTCGGGCGGCTTCTACGGCGAGATCGAACTCATCGGCCCCGACCCGAAGGGCAACAAGAACGTCTCGACCGACACGAAGCGCGAAGACTCGGACGTGGTCGGAAACGTCTTCCGCCACGTGCCGACGCAGGGGTCGCGCATGGTCCGCGTCGGGAGCGACGGCACCGGCGAGACGAAGGGACGTTACCGCTTCGTCAACAACACCTTCATCCTCCGCCAGGGGCAGGTGAGCCCGGCCTTCGAAATCTTCGAGGGCATCGACAGTCTCGAAGTCCACAACAACGTCTTCTATCGCCCCGGCAACGAGCCCATCGACAAGGTCGTCCTTGAGACGCGCGTGCGCTGGGTGGCGGGGCGCGTCAGCGTCGGCACGAACAACTGGCTGCCCGTCGGCTCGGCCATGATTCCGACGGGCTGGACGAACACCGTCTTCGGCACGAACCCGAACTTCGTCAACCTCTCGACGCTCGACCTGCGGCCGGCGGCCGGGAGCGCGCTCATCGGCGCGGGGAACAACGCGCCCGCGAGCCCGGCCGGTCATCCTTTCATCAATCCCCTTTGGCCGCCCGCCTTCCACCCGCCGCTGCATACGCTGCTGGCGGTGGGCACTGCCGCGTCGCGCCCCTCGGACGGGCTCATCGACATCGGCGCATACGAGTACGCGCCTTGAGGATGATTTAGAGGATGTTGAAGCTGGCCTTCTCGACCCTCGGCTGTCCGAACTGGGAACTCGAAGACGTGGCGCGCGCGGCGCGTGCGTACGGGTACGCCGCCGTCGAACTGCGCGCTCTCGGCGGCGGGCTCGACCTGCTGAGCCGCCCCGAGTTCCAGCCCGGCGAGGTCGCTCGCACGCGCGAATGGCTCGCTGGCCGGGGGCTCGAAGTCTGCTGCGTGGACACCTCCTGCACGTTCGACTCGGCGGACGACGCCGAGCGACGGAGGCAGGTGGAAATCGCCGGGCGCCACTGCGAACTCGCGGCGGCGCTCGGCGCCCCGCTCATCCGCGTCTTCCCCGACAAGGTGCCCGAGGGCTCAACGTACGAGGAGACGCGCGACCGCATCAGCGAATCGTTGCGCGAGGTAGCGCGCCTCGCGCCGCGCGGCGTCCGCGTCGGCCTGGAGACGCACGGCGACTTCGCAAGCGGCCCCGCGACCGCCGACATCATACGCAGGGCAGACCACCCGAACCTCTGCATCATCTGGGACGCGGCCAACACGTTCGCGTCGGGCGAGGCGTTGGAGGTGACCGCGCGTGCGGTCGCCCCATACCTCGCGCACGTGCACCTGCGCGACGCGCGGCCCACGGGCAAGGAGCACTGGACGCCCGTCCTCGCCGGCCTCGGCCTCGTCCCGTTCGGCGAGGTCGTCGCCGCGCTGCGCGGCCTCGGCTACCGCGACTATGTCAGCTTCGAGTTCGAGAAGTACTGGCACCCCGAGATTGAGGAGCCGGAAGTCTCGTTGCCCGACTTCGCGGCGGCGATGCGCGGCCTCCTGACCATAAATGTCTGAAGAGCGAAGCATGATGAATAAGGAGGCGGGAGCGGCGACGCGGCCCCGCATCCTCGTCCTGACGAGCGATGCGCTGTTCCCGCACTTCTTCCCCGCGCACGTCCTCGCGCGGCTCAAAGAGGTGGGCGAGTGGGAGCACTTCAACGGGCGCGAAGACTCGCCCGAACTGCGCGAACTGCTCGCGCGCGCCGACGCGCTGATGACGACGTGGCACACGCCCTTCCTCAGCATGGAGATGCTTGGGAGTCCGCGTCGCGTGCGCCTGATCGCGCATTGCGGCGGCGAGTTGAAGGCGCGGATGGAGCCGGAGGTCGTCCGCCGCCTGACCGTGGCTAACGCGCCCGGCCCGATGGCCGCGCCCGTCGCGGAGATGGCGCTGGCGATGATGCTGACGCTCGTCCGACAGCTCCCACGTTACGACCGCGAGATGCGCGCGGGGCTCGTGCAATCGAACGAGGTCGTGAGTCGCGGCGAGACCGTGCGCGGCCGTCGCGTCGGCGTCGTCGGCTTCGGCCGCATCGGGCGCGCGTTCGCGCGCATGGTCGCGCCGCTCGGCCCCGTGCTCTACGTCGCCGACCCCTACTGCACCGAAGAGGTCGCGGCCGAGCATGGCGCGAAGAGAGTCGGAACGGATGACCTGCTGCGCGAGTGCAGCGTCGTCGTGCTCGCGGCGGGGCTGACCGAGGAGACTCGCCACATGCTGGACGCGCGCATGCTCTCGCTGATGCCCGACGGCGCGTACCTCGTCAACGTCGGGCGCGGCGGTCTCGTCGAGATGGACGCCCTGCTCGCCGAGCTGCGTTCGGGAAGAATCTCCGCCGCGCTCGACGTGACCGACCCGGTCGAGCCGCTCCCGCCCGACCACGAGCTGCGGCGGCTGCCGAATGTCCTGCTCACGCCGCATGTCGCGGCCGGCGGCATCGAGATGCGCCACGCGCTCGGCGAGACGGCCGCCGAAGAGGTCGCGCGCTTCTTTCGCGGCGAGCGCCCCGAGAACGTCGTCACGCCCGAGATGCTGGCGCGGATGACTTGATTGTTTTGAATATGTCGAAAGCAACGGAAGAGGTAGGGCGTTCCCCTTTGAAGTTAGAGCGCGTCGCGCTGCACCGCGTGCGCGTCCCGCTCAAAGAGCCTTTCCGCATCAGCAATGGCTCTATCGCCGAGAAGGACTGCGTCCTCGTCGAGGTCACGACCGACGGCGGCGTCGTGGGTTGGGGCGAAGCCTCGCCCATGTCCGGCACGTTCTACTCAAACGACACGCCCGATAGTGTCTGGCGCGCGCTCTCGGAGACGCTGATACCGCTCGCGCTCGGCGAGCGCGCGATAGACGCCCCGCGCTTCTACGAGCGCCTGCGCAAGGTGCCGGGCGAGGCGTTCGCCAAGGCGGGCTTAGAGGGCGCGCTGTGGGACGCTCACGCGCGCGTACTTGGCCTACCGCTCTGCGAAGCATTGGGCGCGGTGTCGAAGCCGATACCGTCGGGGCTCGCCGTCGGCATCTATGACACGACCGATGAACTGGTCGAGCGCGTCGGGCGTTACCTCGCCGAAGGCTACAGGCGCGTCAAGATAAAGATACAGCCGGGTTGGGACGTGGAGCCGGTCGAGGCCGTCCGTAAGTCTTTCCCCGATGTGCCGCTGATGGTTGACGCCAACGCCGCCTACACGCTCGCGGACACGGAGGTGTTCCGCCGCCTCGACGCGTACGGCCTGTTGATGTTCGAGCAGCCGCTCGCGCGCGGCGCGCACGCAGACTCCGCCGAGTTGCAAAGACAGTTGAAGACACCGGTCTGCGCCGACGAGTCGGCCGACTCGCTCGCCGACGTGGAAGAGATCATCAGGCTGGACGCGGCGCGCGTCGTCAACATCAAGATTCAACGCGTCGGGGGCTTGAGCGAGGCGCGGCTGATGCTCGAACGCGTACGCGCGTCGGGGCTCGGCGTCTGGCTCGGGACGATGCCGGAGTTGGGCGTCGCCTCGGCGCAGGGGCTCCACCTCGCCGCGCTCGAAGGCTTCGGCTACCCGACCGACATCGAAGCCTCCGCGCGCTGGTTCGTGGACGACATCATCGAGCCACGGATTGAAATCGACCGCGACGGCTTCATCATTCCTCCGGCGGGGCCGGGGACGGGCTACGAGGTTTCGCGCGAGAAGGTGCGGGCGTACGCCGTCGAATCATGCGAGTTCACGCGCTGAAGAGAGTAAGAGATTGAAATTTCAAATTTCTATAAGGTGGGTCTTATGAAGGGAACAGTTTCATACGTCATGACAAAAGTCCTGCGTGGAGTAGTGCTCGCCGTGTTCGCGCTCGCGCTGGTGTTGGACGCGCGCGCGCAGTCGGACAAGTCGCCGCGTGTGTGGGAGGCGCCGCTCGTCATCCCGACCTACGAGTTGGGGGCGCCGGACCCGAACCCGGCGCTCATCGACTGGAATCGCAGGAAGTGGCGGCCCGTCTATCCCTACCCGATGATGGACACGTTGACGACGAGGCGCGTGGAGAAGTCTTACAAAGCCGTCTACCTTGAGAACGAGTACCTGAAGGTGACGGTGCTGCCCGAGTTGGGCGGCCACGTCTACGCCATCTACGACAAGACGGCGAACCGCGACGTGCTCTACACGAACCACGTCGTCAAGTACGCGATGGTCGCCATCCGTGGCGCGTGGGTCTCGGGCGGCATCGAGTGGAACTTCCCCGACGGCCACACGCTGACCACCGTCTCGCCGATTGACTACGCGACGCGCATGGAGGCCGACGGGAGCGCGGCGGTCGTCGTCGGCGACACCGAGCGCGTGCAGCGGATGCAGTGGTCCATCGTCATACGCCTGCGGCCGGGCAGCAAGGCGCTCGAAACCGAGGTCACGCTCAACAACCGGCGCGAGACGCCGGGGCGCTACTGGTACTGGTCCACGGCCGCCGCGCCCGCGACCGACGACATGCGCTTCGTCTACCCGATGCGCGAGTCATACCCGCACGCCTTCTGGCCCGTCTACTCCTTTCCTAAAGAGAAGGGCGTGGACATCGGCACTTATCGCGAGGTGAAGAACGAGCTATCGCTCTTTGCGCGCAACTCGAAGCGCGACTTCTTCGGCGTCTACTACGAGAAGAGTGACTGGGGCATTGTCCACGTCGCCGACCACAGGGAGTTGCCGGGCAAGAAGACCTGGACGTGGGGCACGGACGAGAGCGGCCGCATCTGGGTCGATAAGCTGACCGACGCCGACGGCCAGTACGTCGAGTTCCAGGCCGGCCGCTTCGAGACGCAGATGGAGCACGAGATGCTCGCCCCGCACCGCGTCGAGCGCTTCACCGAATATTGGTTCCCCGTCAACCGCATGGGCGGCCGTCTAGACGAGGCGACGCGCGACGCGGCCGTTAACGTCTCGGTCGAGGGCGCGCGCGCCGCCGTCACGCTGAACGCCAACGCGAAGTTTGACGACGCGGAGTTGACGGTCGAAGCCGGAGGCCGCCGTCTCCACTCCGACCGCGTAGACCTCGACCCGGCGAAGGCGCACACGGCCGCCGTCCAAATCCCGGCCGACGCGGCGGGCAGACCGCTCGTCGTCACGCTGAAGGCGAAGGACGGACGGCAGTTGTTGAAGTACAGCACCGACATGCCCGTGGACGGCAATCACGACTTTAAGCCGGCCACGCGACCCATCCCCGACCCGAAGGCGCCGACCAGCGCCGAGCAGGCATACGTCGAGGGTCTGGCCGCCGACAAGAAGAGCAACGAGCGCATCGCGCGCGCAGCCTTCGAGGAGGCGCTCAGGCGCGACCCCGGCTTCGCCCCCGCGCACGCGGCGCTCGGCCTCTCCTTCTATCGCACAGGCGAGTACGAGCGTGCGGCGGAACATCTGGAGAAGGCTCTGCGGCGAAACAAGGACGCGGGTGACGCGCACTACTACCTCGGCCTCGTGCGGCGCGCGCAGGGTCGCAACGTCGAGGCGGCCGAGCAGTTGACGTGGGCCGTGCGCACGGGCCACCGCGAGTCGGTCGCGCGTTACGTCCTCGGCGAGATGGCGCTCGCCTCGGGCGACACGGCCGCCGCGCTCGAACACTTGCAGCAGGCCGTGCTGCTCGACCCGCGCGACATCAAGGCGCGCGCTCTGCTCGCGTTGGCCGAGCGCGTCGCGGGTCGCCTTGAGTCCGCTCAGCAACGCATCGACGCCGTGGCCTACGAGGCGCCGCTCGACTACCTCGTGCTCTCCGAGCAGTACGAGATTCATCGCGCGCGTGGCAACGACGCGAAGGCTAAGGGCGCGCAGGGCGAACTTTGGCGCCTGCTCTCGCGCGAGCCCGACTCGGTTCTGGAACTCGCCTTCGACTACCTCGCGGCCGGCAGGCTCCATGAAGGCCGCGCCGTGCTCGAAGAGGGGATTAAGCGCGCGGGCGCGCAGGGGCGGCAGCCTTACGCGATGTTGCATTACACGCTCGGCTACTTCCACGAGAAGGCGGGCGACACGGCCCGCGCGCGCGAGCAGTACGCGCTCGGGGCGAAGGGCGAGACGGCTTTCGTCTTCCCGCATCGCGTCGAAGAGATTGACGTGTTGCGCGCGGCCGCGAACGCGAATGCTTCGGACGGGCGCGCGGCTTATTACCTCGGCAACGTCCTCGCGTCGAAGGAGCGGGGCGGGGAGGCGCTGGCGGCGTGGCGCGAGTCGGTCAGACTCGACCCGGCGAACGGCGTCGCCCGGCGCAACCTCGCGCGCGCACTCTGGCTCGTCGCCGGGCAGAAGGACGAGGCGGCGGCCGAGTACGAGCGGGCGGTCGCGGCCGCGCCGGAAGACTTCCACCTCTATGTCGAGTTGGACAAGCTGTTCGCCGAGATGAACGCGACGCCGCGCCGCATCAGGCTGCTCGAAGGCGCGCCGGAGTCGGTGCGGCAACGCTCGTCGGTCGTGCAGGCGACGGCCGCCGCATACGTCGAGGCCGGGCGGTTCGCGGACGCGGCGGCGCTCTTGGAACGCACGCAGTTCACCTCGGGCGAGGGCGAGTTCGCGGCGCTCGGGCTGTTCCGCGGGGCGCACTTGGGGTTGGCGCGCGAGCACCGGCGCGCGGGGCGTCACGCGGAGGCGGCGCGCGCGTTCCTGCGCGCGACCGCGTACCCGAAGAACCTCGGGGCGGGCGCGCCCTCGATGCAGTCGCAGGCGCGCGAGTACGTCGCGGCGGCGCGCGAGTTCGAGGCCGCCCGGATGCGCGACGAGGCGGAGCGGTTCTGGCGTCGCGCGGCGGACGAGCCGCTCAACTCGCCGACGCAGCCGAGCGAGCCTTGGTCCGAGCACTACTTCTACAAGGCCGTCGCGCTCGAACGCGTGGGGCGGCGCGACGAGGCGCGCGCACTCTACCAGCGGCTCGCGAACCTGAACGACGAACAGCGGATGCTTGAAGCCGAACCAGCGCCGCCCGAGGGCGCGATTCGGTACGTGCTGGCCGGCGCAGGGCTCAAGGCGCTCGGCCGCATGGAGGAGGCGCGGGCGGCGCTCGAACGCGCGTTGAAGATGGACCCGCAGAGCGAACTGGCGAAGACACAACTCGCGGAATTGCCCGCGCCGCCGCGCGGGCGCGCGAAGACGGGCAGCGGGCGCTGACCCCGACTTGCGAGACCGCAGACGGCGGTTGCAGCCCCGCAGATTTCATCCGCGGACGGGGGGCGCAACCTTTGGACTCTTATAGATGGCCGTCGAAGTCTTACAGACCCTGCGCGACCTGATCGCGATTCCGAGCGTCAACCCGATGCGGCCGTGCCCGGGCGAGGCGGTCGAGCGCGGCGTGGCCGACTACGTCGAGTCGGTGCTGCGTCGCGCGGGCGTTGACTGTGAACGGCAGACGGTCTTCGAGGGTCGTGAGAACGTCGTCGGCGTCGTCCGCGCGAGCGGCGGGGCGGGGCGCGGCGGACTGATGCTCAACTCGCACATGGATACGGTGCCGGTCGCGAACATGTCGATAGACCCGTTCGACCCCGTCGTGCGCGACGGCCGCGTCCACGGGCGGGGCGCGTGCGACGCGAAGGGGCCAATCGCCGCGATGCTCGCCGCCGTCACGGCGTATGCGGAGAGGCGCGAGCGACCCGCGACGGTCGTCTTCGCCGCGATGGCGGACGAAGAGTTCGCCTTCTCGGGGGCGTGGAAGCTAATCGAGCGCGACTGGCCCGTGAGCGCGTGTGTCGTCGGCGAGCCCACGCGCCTCGCGCTCATCGTCGCGCACAAGGGCGTCGCCCGCTGGCGCGTGAAGGTGAAGGGGCGAAGCGCCCACGGCGCCACCCCGCAACTCGGCCGCAGCGCCATCTACGACGGCGCGCGCGTCTGCCTCGCCATCGAAGCCCACGCGCGTGAGCTTGCGGCGCGGGCGCCGCACGGGCTCCTCGGCGCGCCCACGCTCAACGTCGGGCGCGTCGCGGGCGGGCAGTCGGTCAACGTCGTGCCCGACCTGTGCGAGTTCGAGATGGAGCGGCGCCTCCTGCCGGGCGAGGACGGGCGCGCGGCCGTGCGCGAATGCGAGTCGTCCGTGCGCGCGGCCGTCGGCGCGGGTGCGGAAGTTGAATTCGAGGAGCCGTACCTCGTAGACCCCGCACTCGACACGCCGGAGGACGCGGCGGTCGCGCGGGCCGTGCGGCGCGCGCACCTCCAAGAGTTCGGCCTTGACTGCGAGGTCGCGGGCGCGCACTACGGCACGGACGGGAGCAAGCTCGCGCGCGCCGGCATCGAGACGGTCGTCTGCGGGCCGGGCGACATCGCGCAGGCGCACACTAAGGACGAGTACATAGAGGTCGAACAGTTGGAGCGCGCCGTCCGCCTCTACACGCGCGTCATCGAGGGCTGGCCGCGTGACGTTCGCAGAGTGATGTGATACCGACATGCGGGAAGAGATAAAGTTGCGCCGGTATGAGGATGAGGCTCGCCGCGCGCGGCGTGACGTGCGGGCAAGCGGAGTGCCGCGAAGATGAAGAACAGGCTGTGGCTGATCTACTCGCTGGTGACGACGGCGTTCTGGGGCGTCTGGGGCGCGCTCATCGAGCTGCCGGAGAAGGCGGGTTTCCCCGCCACGCTCAGCTACGCCGTGTGGGCGTTGACGATGATCCCGCCGGCCGTCGTCGCGCTGAAGGTCGTCGGGTGGAAACTGGAGCGCGACCGGCGCTCCGTTCTCCTCGGCCTCCTCATAGGGTTACTCGGCGCGGGCGGGCAGGTCGTGCTCTTCCAGGCGTTGCGGACGGGGCCGGCCTACCTCATCTTCCCTATCATCTCGCTCTCGCCCGTCGTGACGATTCTTATGTCGTGGCTGCTGCTGAAGGAGCGGGCGAGCCGGCGCGGGTGGGCCGGCATCTTCGCGGCGCTCGCGGCGATACCGCTGCTCTCGTATTCGGGCAACCGGCAGGAGGCCGACGGGGCTTTGTGGTTCGTGCTGGCCCTGCTCGTCTTCTTCGCGTGGGGCGTGCAGGCGTGGGCGCTGAAGTTCGCCAACGAGACGATGAAGGCCGAGAGCATCTTCTTTTACATGACGGTGTCGGGGCTGCTCGTCGTCCCGGCGGCGCTGCTGATGACAGACTTCGGGCAGACCGTCAACTGGGGGCCGCGCGGGCCGTACCTCGCCGCCCTCATCCAGAGTTTGAACTCGGTCGGCGCTCTCTGCCTCGTCTACGCCTTCCGCTATGGCAAGGCGATCATCGTCAGCCCCTTGACGAACGCCGTCGCGCCCGTCATCACGATCATCATCTCGCTCGCCATCTACGGCGTGGTGCCGCACCCCTTGGTCACGACGGGGATGGTGCTGGCCGTGCTCTCCACCCTCCTGCTCGCGCTCGAAGGCGAGGAGGCGGGCGAGGCCACGGCCGACGAGGCAGTGACAACATAGTGTAAGGAGACGCTGAATGAGCAACGACAAATTATCGCGCCGAGAGATGCTGCGTCACGCCGCCCTGGCGGGCCTCGGCGTCGCGGGCGCCCCCTCCATTGCGGGGGCGGGCGAGGCAGTGCTGGAGTCTCTCATCGCCGGGCCGCCGCCCGCGCACCGGCCCATGCTCAACGTGCCGTTCGAGCGGCATGAGACGGTGCGCCTCGCGGTCGTGGGCACCGGCCTGCGCGGGCGCGGCGTGCTGCGAGAATTTTTGAACGTGCCGGGCGTGCGGGTGACCGCCCTCTGCGACGTGGTGGAAGAGAAGGTCCAACAGGCGAGGGCGCTGGTCGAGAAGGCGGGACAGAAGACGCCCGCCCTCTACTTCAAGGGCGAGCGCGGCTACGAAGAGGCGGTCAGGCGCGACGACGTGGATTTCGTCTACATCGCCACGCCGTGGGAGTGGCACGTCCCGCAGGCGCTGGCCGCGATGAACGCGGGCAAGCACGTCGGCACGGAGGTCCCGGCCGCGTACACGGTCGAGGACTGCTGGAAGCTTGTGGACACGTCGGAGCGGACGCGGCGTCACTGCATCATCATGGAGAACTGCTGCTACGACTACGACGAGCTGCTGGTCCTCAACATGATCCGCGCCGGGCTCCTCGGCGAACTCATCCACGGCGAGTGCGCATACAACCACGACCTGCGTTACATCCTGTTCGAGACGCGCGACGAGGGACTTTGGCGACGGCGACATCACACACTGCGCGACAGCAACCTCTACCCGACGCACGGGCTCGGGCCTCTGGCTAACTACATGAACATCAACCGTGGCGATAAGTTCGAGTACCTCGTGGCGTTGAGTTCGGGGCACTGGGGACTGGAGGCTTATCGGAAGGAGCACCTCGCGGCCGAAGACCCGCGCCAGAAGGAGGCGTACAGGTGCGGCGATTACAACACCGCCCTTATCAAGACCGCCAGGGGACGTTCAATCATGCTGCAACACAACGTCAGCACGCCGCGCCCGTACGACCGCATCAACCTGATTCAGGGAACGAAAGGTATCTTCCGCGACTACCCCTCGCGCGTCTTTCTGGACGGGCAGGAGGGCGAGCACGCGTGGCAGAGCACGGACAAGTTCAAGGCGACGTACGAGCACGAACTCTGGCGCAAAGAAGGGGAGAGGGCGCGGCGCACGGGCGGGCACGGCGGCATGGACTATCTGATGTGCTACCGGCTGATCGAGTGTATGCGGCAGGGGCTCACGCCGGACATGGACGTATACGACGCGGCCGCCTGGAGCGTGCCCGGGCCTTTGAGCGAGATATCCGTCGCCAAAGGCTCCATGCCGGTTAAGTTCCCGGACTTCACACGCGGGCGTTGGGCGCAGGCGCGCAGGTCCGTGCCGTAGAGCAGGCAAGGTTCGTCCCGCCGCGTCTCTCCTTGTCTCACCTGTCACATGTGTAACAGCCCTGGGCGAACGTAAGGACGTTCGTCGCGGTCGTCGAAATCACGGCCGATTACCGCCCGTGCACGTCGGGGGCTCGCCCCCGTGTGTCACGCGGGGTGTTACAGTCGCGGCCTCACGTCTCAAAACTCCTTTCCGGAAAAACCACCGTCACCCTCTGATTTCAGGCACTTAAGACGAGGACGCCGTTGGCGCGCGGCGTGGAACGCGGCGTGCACTCGGGGCTCGGGCGCGACATCGCTAATGGAGGAGACGTGCTGATGAGTGCGAAAGACCCGACCAAAGACACAGCCTCGACGAATGACACAGCCCCTGTGGGCGACTCCGAGACGGGCGGAGGCGGCGCGGAGACCCCCGTGCAGAAGCTCGACAGGCTCAAAGGTGAGCTTGGGAAGGCGGAGGCGGATAACGAACAGCTCGGCAAACAGGCGGCGGCCCTGAAAGGCACCATTACCGAGTTGACCAAGGACGTGGCCGAGTTGACCAAGGCCGTCGCCGAGATCGACCAGCGGACAGAGGACTGGAAGAAGGCCGCCAAAGCTCTCAACGAGCGGAAGGGCGAAGAGGAGAAGTACTACAAGCTCAAGCGGCCGATGCTTGAAGCAACCGTGCCCGACAAGGAGTTCGTCATCGGCGAGAAGCGGAAGGGCGAGGCGGCGGTCGAGGCAATCCGTGAGCGCGTCATGACCCTGCAACAGCAGGAGGCCGCGCAGACGCAGCAACTCGCCGCCGCCAAGGCCAACGCCGAGGCGTCGCAGCAGCGTTACGAGGCCGAGATCAACCTCGCCAAGCGCAACGACGCGTGGCTCAAAGACCTTGTAGCGTTGCACGCCGAGGCCGAGAAGGAGGACGCGAAGAATAACGTCTCAAAGATGTTCTTCCTCATCCTTGAGATGGACGATGTCCTCAAGAAACTCGACATCCCGAGCGTCGAGCAGTTCACCCGCCGCGTCAACGAGGCGCAGACCGCGTCGGCGGCGGCGGCCGAGGCCGAGCAGACGGCGAAGGACGCGCTCGCGCAGACGCAGACCAACCTCAAGAACGCGCAGAAGGAGTTGAGCGCCGCCACGGCCGACCGGCGCAAGAAGACCCTCGACGCGATCCCGGCGGACGCCGCCACCACAACGACGGTTCCCTCTTGAATAAACGGACGGGGCGGTGACTTCACGGTGTCGGAAAACGAAGCCATGGAGATGGAAGCGGCTGACCGCTCCGCGCTCGGCGAAGGCAGGTATGCGAACTATTTCGAGATCGGGCACAACGCTTTCGAGTTCCTGCTTGACCTGGGTCAACTGGGGCGGGACGCCGAGCCGGCCCGCGTCTACCTGCGGGTCATCACGTCGCCCGACGGCGCGAGGGAGTTGTGCGAGTTGCTCAACGACGCCCTCGTCAAGTACCGGCGTTCGTTCGGGGCCATCCGGCGGGAGGACGAGGCGTAAGGGAGCGCGCGCGTGAGCAGTTACAAGATCATCTCCGAGGTCAGCAAGTTTCTCCGGCGGACGCTGTGGGACGGCTTCAACGGCGACAACGCGCTGACGCAGCACGTACCCAACGAGGAGTCCATCGTGCTGCTCAACCCTTCGGAGACCGTGCAGGACACGCAGCGACGGCTCTCGTTCTGGCTCTACCAGGTGCAGGAGAACGAGTTCCTGCGCAACCAGCCGCTCGCGCGCGTCTCGCAGCAGGACGAGTTGGTCGCCTTTCCGCCGCTGCCGCTCAACCTCTTCTACCTGCTCACGCCCTCGACGAACAGCATGGAGGGCGACCAGATGGTGCTCGGGCGCTCCATGCAAATCTTTCACGACAACGCCGTGCTCCTGCTGGAGAGCACAGAGCAGCCGGGCACGGCCGAGGAACTGCACATCAAGCTCTGCCAGCGCGACCTGCGCGAGATCGCGGAGGTCTGGGAGGCTTTGCAGCAGCCCTATCGCCTCTCGGTCTGCTACGAGGTGCGGCTGACCAGAATCGACTCCATGCGGACGCAGCTAACCGGGCGCATCCGCGAGCGCAACGCCGACTTCGAGGAGAAGCCGGCCGAGGTAGTGAGGTAGCGGAGATGGCCCTTCTGTTGGAGAGGTTCACGGCCACGCCGCTCGGCGCCGTCACGCTGGTGGACGAGTTCGCGCGCCTGCGCGGGACGCGTGGCCCCTTCCCCCCGCTCGTCGGGCCTGTGCGCTTCACGCTCGTGGAAGAGTTGACCGTCGATGGCGCGCGCGCGCTCGACCCGCCCCTGCTCGTCCGCGCGGAGGTGACCCCAACCGGCGTCCATCTCTTCGCCGACGAGGTGAGGGTCGGCGAAAAGGGCGCGGCGCTCAGGTTCCCTTCGGGCACCTTCCGCCTGCGCGTCGAGAGCGACTTCTACCAGACCGTTGACGAAGTCCTCTTCTTCCCCTTCGAACTCTCGCAGATGCCGACGCTGCGTCTGTCGCCGAGCCCCGCATACCCTTTTCCGGACCTGACGGCCGGGAAGAACCCTCTGACGCTGCTCTACGGCGGCCTCTTCGCGGTCGGCGGCGGCGGACCCGTCGCGGGGGCCGAAGTCGTCATCACCGACCCCGCGAACAACTGGCCCTTCGGCCGGGCCGTGACCGGGCCGAAGGGCGACTGGGTTCTGGCGCTGCCCCTCGGCGCGGCCGAACCGCCGCAGGAGTTGACGCTCCGCTTCACGCCGCCGGGCGGCGGCGCCTTCGACGTGGAGGGCGTGCAGGTGCAGCCCGGCACCGTGAACAGCCTGCCACAGACGGCCCTGCGCGGGCGCGTCCTCGACGCCGCCGGGGCGCCCCTGCGCGGCGCGCGCGTGACCGTCTCCGTCCAGCCCGGCGAGGCGTTCACAACCGCCGACGGGCAGTGGTCTTTCTACCTGAGTCCGCTCCAGCCCGACGACACGGGCGTCGTCACCGCGCGCGCGCCGAGCGGCGCCGAGCAGGAGCAGGAAGTCGAAATCCGAAACCGCGCGACCGTGGTCGTACCCGCGTTCCGAATCGCGATTAATTAAGGAGGCCGTAATGCCTGAGTATCTCGCGCCTGGAGTTTACGTCGAAGAAATCAGCACCGGGGCAAGGCCCATCGAGGGCGTCAGCACGAGCACCACCGGCTTCGTCGGGCAGACGGAGCGCGGCCCCATGCTCCCCCGCCTCGTGACGAGTTGGGAGGAGTACTACCGCTGGTACGGCGGCTACATCGACCGCCCGCCCAACACCACCACACACGTCTTCCTGCCCTACGCGGCGCGCGGGTTCTTCGACAACGGCGGCCAGCGTCTCTTCATCGCCCGCATCGTCCCCGACGGGGCGGCACCCGCGACGACCACGCTCGACGGCGACCCCGGCGGCACGAACATCACCGCCGTCGGCCCCGGCGCGTGGGGCAATAACATCCTCGTCCGCGTCAGTCTGGCCTCGGTCGTCAACCCGGACGACCCCGACGCCAACCCCACGACGAGGGACTGGTTCCGGCTGACGCTGATCTACTACCGCGACGGCATCCCCGAGCCCTTCGTTGACCCGTTCGACCCGACGCAGCTCGCCAACCCCGCGCGGAAAGAGCCCGACATCACCGAGGACTTCGACAACCTGTCCATCGACCCGACCGACCCCAACTTCGCGCGGTCGGTGGTCAACGCCTCCTCCCGCCTCATCAGCATCACGGCCGTCGGCGGCAAACCCGCCCCCGTCGCCTTCGCGGACGAGAAGGCGCTGGAGGGCGGCGAGAACGGCGATGACGACCCCGGCCTCGACCAGTACAGAGGGTCGCCGCAGGACCCCGTCGAGCGGCGCACGGGGCTGCTCGGCCTCGAAGCCATCCGCGACATCTCCATCATCGGCGTCCCCGACGAAGTCAGCTTCAACGGGGCCGACCTCGACGCCATGAGGTCGGACGTGCTCATCCAGTGCGAGAGGCTCAAGGACCGCTTCGCCATCTTCAGCGCGACGGAGGCCGAGCAGAACCTGGCGATCAACCAGATCAGGCCGCCGCAGGACAGCACCTACGGCGCCTACTACCTGCCGTGGGTGCGTGTCGTCGCCACCCACACCCCGGAGGGGCATCTGCTCGTGCCGCCGACCGGCCACCTCGCGGGCATCTACGCCCGCGTGGACGTGGAGCGCGGCGTGCACAAGGCGCCCGCCAACGAGGTCGTCCGAGGCATCGTCACGCGCGACCTGAGCGGCGAGCACAAGCCGCTCAAGTACCTGCTCAACAAGCAGCAGCAGGACATTCTCAATCCGAAGGGCGTCAACGTCATCCGCGACTTCCGCCCCGACGGGCGCGGCATCCGCGTCTGGGGCGCGCGCACGTCGTCGTCCGACCCGATGTGGAAGTACATCAACGTCCGCCGCCTCTTCATCTTCATCGAGCAGTCCATCGACCGCGGGACGCAGTGGTCGGTCTTCGAGCCGAACTACGAGCCGACGTGGACGGCCATCCGCCTCTCCATCACGGCCTTCCTGCGCACGGTCTGGCGCAACGGCGCGCTGGCCGGCGTCACGCCGGACGAGGCGTTCTTCGTCAAGTGCGACCGCACGACGATGACGCAGGACGACTGGGACAACGGGCGGCTCATCTGCCTCATCGGCGTCGCGCCCGTCAAGCCCGCCGAGTTCGTCATCTTCCGCATCTCGCAGAAGACCGTCGAGTCAGAACAGTAACTAAGGAGCAAAAACAATGCCCGGTAGTGGAGACAGAGACGATCCGTTCACCTCCTTCAACTTCATCGTGGACATTCAGGGCATGCGTGCCGGCTTCTCCGAGATCGGCGGCCTGTCCACCGAGACCGACATCATCGAGTACCGCGAGGGCAACGAGGACATCACGGTGCGCAAGATTCCGGGCAAGCGCAAGTATGCCAACATCAGCCTCAAGCGCGGCTTCACCCAGAGCAAGGACCTCTGGGAGTGGCGCAAGAAGGTGATCGAGGGCAAGACGCAGCGCCTGCCCGGCACCATCACCATGCTCGACGAAGGGCGCCAGCCCGTTCTCGTCTGGCGCTTCTACGAGGGCTGGCCGTCGAAGTGGGCCGGCCCCGCCTTCAACGCCAAGAACAACGACATCGCCATCGAGGAATTGGAGATCGCCGTCGAGGGTCTGGAACTCGAATAGCGGCTCCGAGGTCCCTTCATGCGCAAGTACCGCACACCCGGGGTCTACTTTGAGCGGCAGGACACCGCCTCGCCGCTCATCGGCCCCCTGCGGACGGACATCGCCGGGTTCGTCGGCATCGCCGAGCGCGGGCCGCTGCACGAGGCCGTCAAGTTGGAGAGCCTCGCGCAGTTCACCAACGTCTTCGGCGGGAAGGTCGCCCAAGGGTATCTCGCCTACGCGGTGGACGGCTTCTTCACCAACGGCGGGCAGACCTGCTGGGTCGTGCGCGTCGCCGACAAAGAGAAGGCGCGCGCGGCGGCGCTCGACATCTTCGACGAGAGCGGCGAGCGGCGGCTGCTCGCCGTCAGGGCGGGCAGCCCCGGCGCGTGGGGCAACAACGTGGTGGCGCGCTGGATTGTGAGCGGCGGCCAGATCATCTCGCTGACGCTCCACTTCGCGGACGGCTCGACGCAGCAGATACGCGACCCGCTCGGCTTCAACGAGCCGCGCGACCTCGGCCTCGCCGCGCGCCAGCGCGACGCGCTCCCGGCCAGTTTGCTTGCGCCGCTCGTCACGCTGGAGCGGGCCGACGAGGAGGGCGTCGCGCCCGCCCCGGCCAGCGCGCGCGTCGGCGAACTGGCGGGCCGACTCGGCGGCGGCACGGACGGCTTGAAGACGCTCGCCCCGAAGCACTTCGTCGGCGACCGCGAGCGCCCGGACTTGGTCTTCGGGCTGGTGGCGCTCGAACCTGTCAACGAGGTCTCAATCGTCGCCATGCCGGACGTGATGCCGAAGCCGCGCGTGGTGGTGAAGACGAGTCCACCGCGACTCGACTGCACGGACCTCGATGCTCCAATCGAGCCCGAGCCGCTGCCACAGCCCGAGCCGGAGTTCCCGCCGGCCTTCAAGGACGACGAGGTCTACGCCTTGCAGCAGTCTCTCATCGCGCACTGCGAGAAGGCGCGCTACCGCGTGGCCGTGCTCGACGTGCCGAACCAGCTCGAACGGCCGGGCTCGAACTCGCCGGACGGGCGCGGCCTGCTGCCGGAGGGCGCCATCGGCTGGCGCAGGGACTTCAACCACACGAGCATGGCGGCGCTCTACTACCCGTGGCTGCTGGTGGACGACCCGCTGCGCTTGGGCGGGCGGCTCGTCCGCGCCGTCCCGCCGAGCGGCCACGTGGCGGGCGTCTACGCGCGCCGCGACCGCTCGCGCGGCGTGCACCAGCCGCCGGCCAACGAGGTCGCCGAGGGCGTGATGGACGTGCTCTACCCCGTCAGCGACATCGAGCACGCGCGGCTCAACGACGAGGGCGTCAACGCGCTGCGCCCCTTCGCCGGTCGCGGCATACGTGTCTTCGGCGCGCGCACGCTCGACGACGTGATTCGCTTCGTCAACGTCCGCCGCCTCTTGCTGATGATCGAGAAGGCCATCGACCAGGGCACGCAGTGGACGGTCTTCGAGCCGAACAACCACGTGCTCCGCCGCGAGATCGACCGCGTCGTCCGTTCCTACCTGCACACGCTCTACCGTCGCGGGATGCTCGACGGGCGCACGCCCGACGAAGCCTACTTCGTGAAGTGCGACGAGGCGACCAACCCGCCCGAGGAGGTCGAGCGCGGGCGCGTGCTCTGCCAGATCGGCGTCCAGCCGCCGCTGCCCGCCGAGTTCGTCGTCGTCCTCATCGGCAAGACGCACGACGCCGTCGAGGTCCTGAAGGAGACGGGAGGTGAGCTGAATGGCTGACCAGAGGAACGACCCCGTCCCCACCTTCCGCTTCACCGTGCGGTTCGACGACCTGCCGCCCGGCGGGTTCAGCGACTGCACGGGGCTGACGGTCGAGACCGAGGTGCAGGACTTTCGCGAGGGCGGCTTGAACACGCACACGTGGAAGTTCGTCACGCGCAGCAAGCAGTCGAACCTGACGCTCAAGCGCGGCATCGTCAACCGCGTGTTGTGGCAGTGGTACGACGACATCGTCAACGGCAAGATGCAGTTCCGCAACGGCACCATCCTCGTCCACGACCCGACGGGCGAGAACGACGCGCTCGAATTCCAGATCATCCAGGCGTTCCCCGTGAAGTGGGCCGGGTCCGACCTGAGCGCCTCGCAGAACAACCTCGCCGTCGAGACGGTCGAGTTCGCGCACCAGGGTTTGCAGAGGCTCAAGTGAGGGGCGGAAGGGAAACGCGCTGATGACGGTGCACGTCGAGGAGATGACCAGCGAAGTGACCGTGGCCGACGGCGAGCTGCCGCTCACGCCGGCCCAGGTCGAGAAGCTCGTGCGGCTCGTGATGAGCAGGCTGGCCGAGCGCGAGCGCGACGCGGCGCGCTCGGCCGAGGCCACGCGCCTGCGCCGGCAGGCGTCGGCGCCGTTCGAGCCGGGCGAGTGAGGCGGGCCGAGGAACGAGGGGCGTCATGTCTTTGGAGAAGGCAGTCATCGAAGTCGATCCGAGGGACCGCGGGCTCAACCTGCCGGCGCGCATCACCGTGCAGTTCAACCCCGCCGAATACACCCTCGCCAAGGGCGCGCAGATCGCCGAGATAAATATCCCCGGCATCGACTCGCCCATCCTCCAGTTCGTGCGCGGGCAGAACGAGAAGCTGACGCTCGAACTCTTCTTCGACACGACGCAGTTCGGCATGGGCGAGTCGCCGGTCAAGGACGTGCGCGACCTGACGAAGCCCGTCTATCAACTCGTCAAGATGCAGTCCAGCACGCACGCGCCGCCGCGCTGCACGTTCGTCTGGGGCGAGGGGCTCTCGTTCCGCGCCATCGTCGAGAGCGTCCAGCAGAAGTTCACCGTCTTCAACCCTTCGGGCATCCCTCTGCGCGCGACGCTGACGGTCACGTTCCGCGAGTACAAGACGCTCGAAGAGCAGCTCATGGAACTCAATCTCCAGTCGGCCGACCACACCAAGCGGCGCAAGGTCCGGGGCAACGACACGCTGGCGCGCATCGCCTACCTCGAATACGGCGACGCCTCGCAGTGGCGCCGCATCGCCGAGGAGCCGGCCAACGCGGCGGTGCTCGCCGACCCGCTGCGCCTGACCCCCGGCGTCGAGCTGGTCATCCCCGCGCTCGACATCTTCAACCCCAACCGGAGGACGTGATGCCGCTCGCCGAGGCCGAGTCAATCTTCGCGGGGCAGGACTTCTACGTCCCGCACTTTCAGGTCAAGGTCGCGGGCCGGCCCCTCGGGCAGGGCTTCATCCGCGACATCATCTCGGTCAGCTACAAGGACAACATCAAGGAGATCGACAGCTTCGAAATCAACATCAACAACTGGGACGCCGAACGCCGCGCCTTCAAGTACAGCGACAGCGACCTCTTCGACCCAGGCAAGGAGGTCGAACTCTGGATGGGTTACTACGGCAAGGAGCGGCAGCGCCTCATGATTCGCGGCACGATCACGGCGCTGCGCCCTTCGTTCCCCTCGGGCGGCGGCTCGACGCTCGGCATCAGCGGCCTCAACGTCCTGCACAAGCTCCGCGTCGAGCAGTGCACGAGGGTCTACGAGAACATGACCGACACCCAGATTGCGAAGGAGATCGGGGGCCGGCTCGGCGTCACCATCAAGACCGACGGCGTGGAGGACACGACGCGCTACGAGTACCTCATCCAGGACAACCAGTACGACATCATCTTCCTCATGGAGCGGGCGCGGCGCATCGGCTACGACCTGCTGGTCGAGGAGCAGGGGACGGACGGGCAGTCGGCCCCGACCGTGCTCCTCTTCAAACGCTCGGTGGACGTGCGCCAGATTACTTATCAACTGACCTACGGCCGCACGCTCATCGAGTTCAAGCCCGACCTGACGACGGCCAACCAAGTCGGCGAGGTCACGGTGCGCGGCTGGGACTCGCTCAACAAGAAAAAGATCGAGTACACGGCCAAGCGCGCAGACATCACGGTCAAGTCGGAGGCGGCCATCGAGCAGTCGTTCAAGCAGCGCAAGGAGGTCATCGCGACCAAGCCCATCCAGAGCGAGGACGAGGCCAAGACGCTCGCCACGCGCACCCTCGAAGAGATCGCCAAGGACATGATTAAGGGCAGCGGCGCGACCGTCGGGCTGACGAGCCTGCGCGCCGGGAGCGTGCTCCAGATCGACGGCCTCGGCGAACGTTTCAGCGGCCGGTACTTCGTCACCGGCACGACCCACGGCATCGGGGACGGCGGCTACACCACGCAGTTCGAGTGCCGCCGCGAGGAAGTATGAAGCAGCGCGAGAACGCCATCCTCATCGGCACGGTCATCGACCTCGACGACCCGGAGAAGCTCGGGCGCGTGCGGGCGCGGATGCCGCAGTTCGACGACCAACTGACCGACTGGGCGCGGCTGGTGACGCCGATGGCGGGCAAGGGGCGCGGCCTCTTCCTCCGGCCCGAGGTCGGCGACGAGGTGCTCATCGCCTTCGAGAACGGCGACCCGCGCCGTCCCTACGTCCTCGGCGCGCTCTGGAGCAAGGTGGACACGCCGCCGCCCGACGACGGCAACGCGACGCAGAACAACTGGCGCTTCATCGTCTCGCGCTCCGGCCACGTCCTGCGCTTCGACGACACGCAGGGCGCCGAGAAGATCGAGGTCATCGACAAGAGCGGCAAGCTCAAGCTAACCGTGGACGCCTCGGGTAAGAAGATTCAGATCACCTGCGACACCGGCGACATCGAGTTGAGCGCGCCGTCCGGCACCATCAAGCTCGACGCCAAGACCGTCTCAATCAAGTCGTCGGCCGACGCGACGCTCGAAGCCACCGGCCCACTCAAGCTCAAGGGCTCGACCGTTGACATCAACTGAAGAAATTTAACCGAAGGACTTTGAAGTACGACCGAAGGAGTTCGACATGGGACAACCGGCGGCCAAGCAGGGCGACCGCGTCACCGCGACCGACATCCACATCACGCTCGTCCCGGCGCCGCCGGGTCCGCCCGTGCCGACGCCTTTGCCGTACTCGTTCAACGGCATCATCGACGGGAGCCTGAGCAGCGACGTGAAGATCGGCGGGATGGCGGCGGCGACCGTCGGCAGCACGGCGACCAACACGCCGCCGCACATCCCGCAGGGCGTCTCCTTCGCCATGCCGCCCACGAACCGCGCCACCATCTTCAAGGGCAGCATGACGGTCAAAATCAACGGCAAGCCGGCGGCGCGCAACGGCGACATCGCGCTCACCTGCAACGACCCCGTGGACATGCCGGGCGGGCAGGTGGTGGCGCAGGGGACGGTGAACATCGGTGGCTGACACGGGCGCGGACATCATCGGTCGCGGCTGGCGGTTCCACGTCAAGCCCGACGCACAGGGGGGCCTGAATTTCGTGGGCGGGCCGGAGGCCATCCGGCAGGCCATCTGGCTCATCCTGACGACCGCGCCCGGCGAGCGGCAGATGCGCCCCGAGTTCGGCTGCGGCATCCACGACCTCGTCTTCGAGGCCAACACCGCCGCGCTGCACGGGCTCGTGCAGGCCAGCGTCCAGAGCGCGCTCGTCCGTTGGGAGCCGCGCATCGACGTGCTCGGCGTGAGGGTGGAGGCGCCGCCCGAACAGCCCAACCTGCTGCTCGTCCACGTGGACTATCGCATCCGCGCCAACAACGCCTTCTTCAACCTCGTCTACCCGTTCTTCTTACTTGAGGGAGCCGGTTAAGCACATGCCCCTTGAAGAACCAAAACTCGACGACCGTGACTTCGAGCAGTTGATGCGCGACCTGCGTCTGCGCATCCCGCGCTACTCGAAAGAGTGGACGAACTACAACGACAGCGACCCCGGCATCACGCTGCTGCAACTCTTCGCGTGGCTCTCGGAGATGATGCTGTTCCGGATGAACCAGGTGCCGCTGAAGAACTACGTCAAGTTCCTCAAGCTGCTCGGGCAGGAGTTGCGACCCGCGCGACCGGCGCTCGCGCGCCTGACGTTCACCGCCGCGCAGGGCGCCGCCGTGCAACCGGTGCCCGCGCGCACGAAGGTCGCGGCGACGCTCGACGACGGCGGCGACCCGCTCATCTTCGAGACCGAGCGCGGGCTCGACCTCGTCCGCGTGCCGCTCGAAGTCGTCGGCGTCTTCGACGGCGCGGCCTTCCTCAACGCCTCGGGCGCGAACGCCGCGCCGGGGACGAAGTTCCGCCCCTTCGGTTGGGCGCCCGACATCGGCAACGCGCTCTATCTCGGCTTCAAGCCGCCCGACCCGCCGGCCGCGCCCGGCTCGCCCGGCCCCTTCCCGCAGGAGGTAACTTTCCGCGCCTTCCTCCCGCCCGAAGCCACGGCCGGCAAGCCCGTGCGCTGCACGGGCGACCAGCGCCCGCCGTCGCCGCCCGTCGCGCTCGTCTGGGAGTTCCGCCCGCGCGCCGACGACCCCTTCTGGCAGCGACTCAACGTCTTTGAAGATGAGACCGCTGCCTTCACGCGCGAGGGCTACATCCGCATTGAGGGGCCGCGCGACATCCAGCCATCGGTTGAGCCGCGACTGAGTCCCGCGCCGCTCTACTGGCTGCGCGTGCGCATCGACGGCACCGCGCTCTTCCCGGCGGGTCAGGTGCCCGAACTCGACTTCCTGCGCACGAACACGGTGGACGCCGTCAACCTCACAACCGTCCGAGGCGAGATACTCGGCATCAGTCAGGGGCAGCCCGGCGAGCGCTTCGAGCTGCAACGCAAGCCCGTCGCGCGCGACTCGCTCAAGCTAAGGACTGAACTCCCGAACGGCGACGTTGAGGAGTGGACCGAGCAACAGGACTTGCTCTCGTCGAAACCGGACGACGCGCACTACACGCTCAACGCGACGGCCGGCGTCATCCAGTTCGGCGACGGCGAGCGCGGACGCATCCCCGACGCGGCCGCCGAGGTCATCGCCACCGAGTATCGCCACGGCGGCGGGGCGCGCGGGAACAAGGTCGGCCCGGGCACCATCAAGAGCCCGCAGTCAGTTCTGGTCGGCGTCGAGAAGGTAACGAACGAGCGCCCGGCCGTTGACGGAGCGGACGAGCAGACGCTCGAACAACTCAAGCTCGAAGCGCCCGCGCTGCTGCGCCGTCGCGACCGCGCCGTGACGCCCGAGGACTTCAAGTCGCTGGCCGAAGAGGTCGGCGGCGTCGCCAGGGCGCGCGCCCTCTCGCAGACACACCCCGACCACCCGAACGTGCGTGTGCCCGGCGCGGTCACGGTCGTCGTCATCCCCGACAACGACGACCGTCCCCCGAAGCCTTCGGGCGACCTCATCCGCCGCGTCTGCGCGACGCTCGACGAGAAGCGTCTGCTGACGGCCGAGGTCTTCGTCAAGGGTCCCGAGTATCAGGAGGTGCGCGTCGAGGCGCGCGTGACGGCCGCGCCCTACGCCTCCTTCGACCAGGTCACGATCTCGGTCATCAAGGCGATAGACAAACTGCTCGACCCGCGCAAAGGCGACTTCGGCAACGAGCTTTTCCCGACGAGCCTCTTCAGCACCATCCTGCAAGTGCCGGACGTGGTGGCCGTGCTCTCTCTGAACGTCTTCGTTGACGGCACGCGCCACGAGGGGCTGAAGCCCGTCCGCGTCCCGCCCGACGGGCTCGTCTTCGGCCGCGACCACGTCATCACGGTCGAGCCGGCGCAGGACCAGTAAGAACTCAAGGATGCGACTGCAACCCCAAAGCGCGACGTACTGGCTCATCGGCGGCGGCGGCGGCTGGCTGAAGAGGACGGCCGCGTCCGAACAGACGGCCGTGAGCGACGCGGGCGGCGTGCGACTCGCCTCCGCGCCCGGCGGGCCGCTCTCGCTCGTCTCGCCCGACGGCAGCCTCGGCGGGCTGACCCTTCCGCTCGGCATGGCCTTCGACGCAGAGCACACGCTCTATCTCTTGAGCCCCGACTATTCCATCAAACGCTTCGATCCGGACTCGCGCAGGTTCCTGCTGCTGCCCAACGTGGGCGGCAGCGGCAGGCGCGCGCGCCGTTTCAGGAAGGCGCGCAGCCTTGCCATCGCGGGCCGCTGGCTCTACGTCGCCGACGCGGGCAACCGGCGCGTGCAGGTCTTCGACCTTAAGAACCTTTTGCTCACGGAAGTCCTCACGGGCGTGGCCGCGGGCGGCAGATGGAAGCCGGTTGACGTGGCCGCACACGGCCACAACGTTTACATCCTCGACCGACACAACGGGCGCGTCTACGTCCACACGCCGGGTGGTCACCTCTGCCTGCGCCTTGAGCGCGCGGACAGGGCGGGCCAATGGTCGCGCGTCGTCGTGGACCGCGCGGGGCGCGTCTACCTTCTGAACACGTCCGACCCGACCAAGCCCTCGCTTGAGCCCGCCGACCAGAAGGAGCCGCCGCACGTGGACCCCGGCGCACTGCTCGAACGCTTCGAGCCGCCGCCCGTCAGGCTCGACGAGCGCGGACGCTTCTGCCTGCCCGCATCGCTCGCGCGCCCCTGCGACCGGCGCAGGCCCGAGCCCGCACCCGCGCCCGAAGTTCAACTCGCGTTGTGCGCGCCCTTCGACAGGGCCGCCAAGCGTTGCGGCAAACCCGCGCCCCCGCGCCACACGCGCACGGCCGAGGGCGCGTTCCTGACCTACGTCCTCGAAGTCGAGCAGCGCCGCGTGCGCGCGTACACCGACGGCGGGCGGAAGCTCAGGCATAGCTTCGGGGACGGGCTCGACTGGGAGCCTGCGGACGTGGCCGCGCGCGGGCTCTTCGCCTTCGTGCTCGACGGGCGCGACGGCACCGTCTACAGGCACCGCGCCGGACGCGATGAACTCCGCGCCGTCGTCGCGCCGATCGTGCGCCGGCCGAGCTTCACGCGCATACGCATCGACGAGGACGGCATCGTCTACCTCCACGCCCCCGGCCAGGCGAAGGCGCACGCCTACGACTGTCGCGGCCACGCGCGCGGAGAAAAGAACTACCGCGAGGTCGCGGCACTCTTCGAGGCGGAGGCGCCGCCCGAGCCCGCCGCGCTCACTTCGGGTCTCATCTTCGACCGACGCGGCGAGCCCGTCGGAAGCGTTGACGCCTCGGACGCTTCGGGCGTCGCACTCTACACGTCGTCGGGCGAGTGGCGCGGCAAGCCGCTCGACAGCTCGATTCATCGTTGCCAGTGGCACCGCATCGAGTTGAGCGCGTCGGCGTTGCCGCCCGGCAGTCACGTCGAGGTGTTCACATACGCGCATGATGAAGAGGACGACGTACAAGACGCGCGTGATGACGACTGGCAGACGGCTTACGAAGTAGTCGCGCCGCTCGAACCACCGCCGTGTGGCTCCGCCGCGCGCACATACGACTTCCTCGTCCAGAGCGGCGCCGGCCGTTACCTTTCGGTTCGGATGAAACTGCGCGGCGACAGCTTCAGCACGCCGGTCGTACAGTCGCTCAAGGTTCACTACCCGCGCGAGTCTTACCTGAAGTACCTGCCCGCCGTCTGGTCGTCCGACGACGAGAGCCGCATCTTCCTTGAGCACTTCCTCTCCATCTTCCAGACGGAGTGGGACGGGATGGACCGCGAACTGGCGGAGGTCGAGAAGCACTTCGACCCGGACGCCGTGCCGGCCGGGCCGTTCCTCGAACACTTGGCGCGGCAGTGGCTCGCGCTGCCGCTCGAAGGCGACTGGACGGCGGAGCAGAAGCGCCGGCTGCTGGCCGCCGCGCCGCAACTCTACCCGCACCGGGGACAGCTCGCGGGACTGCGCGGACTCGTCGCGGTCTACCTCGCCAACCTCGCGGGGATGGAGACGAGCGACGTGAGCCGGCTCGGCTTTCCCGTCATCGTCGAGGGCTTCCGCGAGCGCGAGCACCTGTTCCTCGCGGCGGCCGAGACGGCGCGGCTCAACCAGGGCGGCGCGCTCTGGAGCGCGAGCGTGAAGAGGCGGCTCCAGCTCGGCGTCTACGCGCAAGAGGGCGAGGTGGAACTGGTCTCGACCGGCGACCCGGAGCGCGACGTGTTCCACGAGTACGCGCACAGCTTCCGCGTCTTCGTCCCGGCCGGTTGGGTGCGCACGGCCGCCGACGAGCGGATGCTGCGGCGCGCCATCGAGGCCGAGAAGCCGGCGCAGACGCGCTACGAACTCTGCCTCGTCGAACCCGCGTTCCGCGTCGGCGTGCAGTCAACCGTCGAGGTGGACACCATCCTCGGCGAGACGCCCGCGACGGCGCTCGGCCGTGGGCACGACCCCGGCGCGGCCCCGAGCCGGCGCGCGCGCGGGCGTCTCGGGCTGGACACCGTCCTCGCCCCTTCGGCCGCCGACGTTGCCATGCGGCTCGCCCCGGGCGCGACCGTCGGAAGGAAGTCGCCGCTGTCTTGAAAGGGAGGTCATTGACATGAGCGAAGAGTCTCATCAGAAGGAAGAAGAGTATCAAAAAAAATGCGGTGAACTCGTCAGCGAACGGATGAGGTATTTCACCGGGCGCTACCTGACGGCGCGCGATTTTCGTGATGAGCAGGACTACCACCTGACGCACCGTTACCTGCACAACCGCGTGATGCATGGCTGGGGCGTCGTCTGCGGGCTGCACGTCTGGGAGCACCCGAACCCGGGCTGCCGCCGCGACCGCGTCAAGGTCAACGCCGGCATGGCCGTGGACTGCTGCGGGCGCGAGATCGTCGTCAAACGCGCGCTGGTGCCGCCGCCGATCCCCTGGGCGGACAGGGACGCCGCCAGGCCGCCGCGCCCGAAGCAGTCGCAGCCGGAGCAGCTACCGCCGCAACCGCAGCATGAGCCGGAAGGCCGCCCCGTGTACGAAGAGGAGGATAGTCGCGTCTACCCGTTGCTCTGCCTGCGCTACGTCGAAACTCCGGTCGAGCGCGTCCCCGTGCTCTACAGCGAGGGCAACTGCGACGAGCAGCGGCGCGAGTACAGCCGCATCAACGAGGGCTACGAGTTCCACTGGGAGTGGGTGACACGCTCCGAACTTCCCGAGTTCTACTGGCGCACTCTCGGCGGCGGTTGCAACGACGTGCCGCATCGCGGGCACGAGCATGAGCACGACGAACACGAGCCCGTGCGCGGCTACGAACCCGGGAAGCAGCAGGACGCGGTCGCGGAAGTGGGCGGCATCGGCGTCGAGTACGTGCAGGAGGCAGGGCGCGAACAGGAACGTGAACACGACGAGCGTCACCGTCACTATCCATGCCCGGACGACGACTGCTACTCGCACCCGGACGACCGTCAGCCCGTCGGCTGCCTTGAGCCGAGTTGCCCGCCGCACCACTGCGTCCCTCTGGCGCTCATCGAGACGCGACCCGGCGCGCCCATCGTCGCCGACGACATCGTCATGCTCGGCCGCCCGACGCTCAGGCCGCCGACGCAGTCCTTGACGCACATCTGCTCGATCAACTGGCCGCACGGCGGCGTCGTGCCGCGCCGTCACCTCGAACGCCTCCGGCGGCTGGAGGTGCGTTTCGACCGGCGGCTGAAGCGCCCGCGCGGCGAGCCGAGCGACTGCGGCCCCTACGGCGTCAACCCCTGCACCTTCGTCGTGCAGTTCGGCGGCGGCTACGAAGACCTCGACTTCGTCACCTACGAAGACCCGCCGCGCGTCGAACACGACTGCGTTGCCGTCTACACCCTCGACCCGAGGAGCCGCGAGCAACGGCACCACTTGCCGTTCTCGTACCTCGAAAACCAGATGGTCTTTATCACCATCAAGTGCGACTTCATTCTCGACTGCCACGGCGTGCCGGTGGACGGCAACCACCTGGGCGGACTGCTGCCGTCGGGCGACGGCGTCCGCGGCGGCACGTTCGAGAGCTGGTTCCGCGTGGTGCCCGACCACGCGTGGGATAACTACGAGCGCGACGGGCGCCGCCGCGACGAGGAGCAAGGGCAATGAGTACCACCATCGCCAAGCCACACACGGGCGGCCACGCCTGCAACTGCGGATGCTCCGACGGCACGGGCCAGTGCTGCGAGTTGGAGTGTCTGGTACAGCCGCGCTTCTTCTGCGGCCAACTGCTGACCGACCAGGACCTCAGCGTGCTGCTCGACTGGGTCAAGGGCAAGACGGCGCTCTCGCGCTACCGCCACGGCTGGGGCGTCGTCTGCGGGCTCGAAGTTGGATGTGAAGCCGACGAGGGGCACGTCTCCATCCAGCCCGGCTACGCCGTGGACTGCTGCGGCAACGACATCATCGTCTGCGAGCCGTCCCGTTTCGACCTGACGAAGTACTGCAAGCCCGAGCCGGACCCCTGCGGCGATCAACCGACGCCCCGGCCGGTGCCCGAGCCGGCCGGGACGGTCAACGTCGCCTTCGGCGGCTGGTCGCTGCCGCGCTCCGAGGTGCAGGCCGTGGACCTCTTCGTCCGCTACAACGAGTCGGCGACCGACGCGCGCACCGCGCTCGCGCGTGGCGGGTGCGCGCCCGCCGAAGCCTGCGAGTACACGCGCACGCGCGAGGGCTTCGAGTTCTACGCGCGGAAGGTCGAGCACTGCAACCACGATGGCGGTAAAGAGGGCGAGACGTGGGGCGTCGAGTTTCGCAGCCAGCTCTTTCAGCTCATCGAATCACTCATGGGTCTCAACAACCCGCAGGACTGGCGGGGCACGGCCGAGAGGCTGGAGCGTTGGCTCAAGGTCAACCCGCCGCACTCCTTCTGCTTCGTCCGCGAGTGGCTGTGCGAAATCCTGCGCAGGACCGACCCGCCGACGCAGGGTTGGTTCGAGCAGATGGGCTTCTGGATCATCCAGGACTGGCGCAACCAGCACACCCGTTGCGACTGCAATCAGTGCGGCCCCGACGCGGGCGTGCCGCTCGCGAGGGTGTGGCTCTGGCGTCAGACGGACGCGAACCGGAGGCAACGGTGCAAGGTCGTCAACGTCAACTACTACCCGCCGTTCCGCCGGCCGCTGCAACAGGACTGCTGGCCGGCGCCCCCCGACCAGATCAACCTCGCGCGCTACATCTGGCAGCCGATGGACGGCGTCGCCTCGGAGTTATACAAGCTCAACATCGAGATCGTCAGGACGCAGCGCCTCGCCTTCAACAGTCTGAAAGACCTCTACGCGCAGTTCATCAACGAGGTGATGTACGTCAGCAGTTGGGTGCCTTACACCGACCGTGGGACGCTGGTCGTCTACTACGCCGACGACAACTGCGGCCGCGCCCGCGTCGTCTATTTCCGCATGGAGAGGTGGCGCTACGACGAGGTGTTGGCCCGCGACGAGAGGGCCATTGAGAAGTCCGTCGATAGGACCCGCGAGACTGTCTCCGACATTGACGCCGAGCCTGCTCCCGAGACTGCCGCCGAACCAGCCGCCGCGCCCGCCACCGCTCCCGCGCCGGGCCGAGACGTGGTCGTGCTCGCGCCCGACCACCCCGGGCTCGACCTGCGGAACGTGCGCGGCATCGGCGACGCCACGGCGAGCAAGCTCAGGGAGGGCGGCATCAGCAACCTGCGCGAGCTGGCTAACGCCAAACCGGAAGAGGTGAAGGAGGCGCTTGCGTCAATACCGATCAACCCGCCGGACGAGGTGCGCAGTCGGGCGTTCATCGACGAGGCGGCGAAGCAGCTCGCCAAGCTGCAATCTGACATGACAAACGAGGCTCAGTGATGGGAAGCTCGCGCGTCTACTACGTCGAGAGGCAGCGGCTGACGGCCGCCGACCTCCGGGCCGAGCAGGAATACCTGGCCGGGCTGGACGAGCGTCACAACCTCAACCAGCACGCGCCCGGCGTCGTGCGCGGTCTGCGCGTCGGCAGGGACGAGCGTGGCCGCCTCGTGGTCGAGCCCGGCGTCGCCGTGGACGCGTACGGCCGCGAGCTGTTGCTCGCCGAACCGTTGACCCTCCAACTCGAAAGCCCACGCGTTGACGTTTGGCTGCTCTACTGTCTCCGGCCGCTCCGGCCGCGCCAGCCCGGCCGCGTCCCATGCTCCGACGAGAACGCGCCGCGCTGGCGCGAGGACGCGCATGTCTTAGTCGAAGAAGTTGAAGACAACCAGCCGCCGAGCGCACCCGCCGACGGCGCGGTCTTCCTCGGGAGGCTCAGCCCGCCGCCGCCCGACCCGCCGCCCGACCCGCCGCCCGCGCCGGATGTCGCATATACATCCGTGCGCGGCCGCGAGGTGAAAGACCCGGGCGCGCGCGCCTCGATGCAGGTCGGCCCGCGCACCGGCCGCGACCAGACCGCCTTCGCCGTGAGCGTCGCCGACGACGCCGGCAACACGACGCGCCGCCTCGCGCTCGAACGCCGCGCCGGCAACGTCATCGAAGGCACGGTTGAGCTGCTCGACTACCGCGCGAGCGCGACCATCTCGCTCTTCGAGAACACGCTGCGCCTACTCGTCGAGGCCAAGCGCCCTGGCCCTTCGGGGCAGCAGATACAGTTCAGCGCGGTGGAGAAGATGGAAGGGCAGTCGGAGATCGCGGAACTTGCGTTCCTCAACTATTCGAGGGAGCCCGGCCTGCCGCCGTCCGAAGAGATGACGGTCGTCAGGAAAAGCACCAAACTTGAGGAAGAGCTGAAAGCCTTCAACCAGACCTCGCGTCTCGTGCGACTCGACATCGTCTCGCGCGTTCAGCCGTCCAAAGAGAAGGCCGAGCGCGAAGACATCGCGCAGATGAAGATGCGCGTGGACCGCGAGTCGAAGGCGCGCGACGACCGGCAGGTCGCACTCTCCGGCGCGGGCGGGACGCTGGAGTTCGACGAGCTCCCTAAGCCGGAGAAAGAAGCGGGCAACAAGTTCAAGCCTCGCGGCTGTTACGGCGACCGCGCCGCCGCCGACGAGCCGCCCGAGTTAGAGGCGCCGATGGGTCTCTCGTTCCGCCCCGTGGCCGAGCCGCCCGAGGGGCAGCCGCTCCCGCGCGTCTACGTGGCGAAGGTGCCGGACGGCGAGCGCACAATCGAACAGTTGCGCGTCGATCTCGGCGAGAAGAAGGACGCCGACGAGACCGACCGCTTCGCCGTCAGGAGGTCGAAACCGCCCGGCCCCGACGTGAAGGATTGGCTCACCATCTGCGGCACCTGCGCCATCACCATCCCGGCCGTCGATGGAGGCACGACAATCCTGCCCGTCGGCCTTCAGGTGTTCGGCACCATCGAGCAGGCGCCCATCAGGCCCGACCACACCGACCCGGACTTCACGAGCCGTCTCGTGGCCGCGTGGCTCGAAGGGCTGCGGAGCACCGTGGACGCCTCGACCGTCGTCGTCATCACCATCGAACAGCCGCCCAGGATTATCGAGAGCGGCAAGCTCTGGAGTTACACGTTACGCCTCTCCAACACGGGCGACGCGCCGGTCACGGCGGAGAAGGTGCTCGAAACCCTGTTCGTCGGGAGCAGCACCATCCCCTCGAACCTGCCGGCGCTGCCCAACATCCCCGGGAAAAATCACGTCGATAAGACGGTGGACCATGCGGGCGCCGACTTACCCGAGGGCGAGATACAGGTCGAGGTGACGGCGAGCGGCAAGATTAATAACTTCCCCTGGTGGAGGTCGGGGCCGGAGCCGCCCCTGCCCATCAAGGTCGTGTTGCCGCCGACGGTGGACTTCTCCGACGTGCCCGAATCCGTCCCGCCGAACCTCGCCTGGTCGCACACCTTCGAGGCGATAAACAACTCCGAGAGCAGCCTCACCCTGTTGAGCGCGACGTTGACCGAGTCCACCAACGCGGGGCCGTCGATACGGTCGTTGCTGAACAGGACCATAGACCTGAACGGAGGCGAAGCGCACGAGTTCATCCCGGCGACGCACCCCAACGGCATGCAGGAGACCTTCGACTACGAGTTCAAGGTCCAATACCGTTGGGAGGACGGCGTCACGCGCGTCTTCACGCAGACGCACGAGATCGTTGTCGCGCCGCAACTCGCGGTCGCCATCAACGCGCCCGCCTCCATCACGCGGGGCACGGATTGGAGCTTCACCCTGAGGCTCGAAAACGTCAACGTCGCCGACGGCCTGGTGCAGGTCAAGTCGCTCAAGCTCAGGCTCAGGCCGCCCAACAACTCGTCGTTCATGGACATCGACGGCGTCACGCCCCTCGACCTCGACCCCGGCGAGAGCTTCACGACCCTGGCAATCAACGGCCCGCGAGTCAACACCTCTGACACGCAGGTCACGCTTGAGATTCAGGCCGTCTACGAGCACGGGGGCCGCGACTGGCAGCCGCCGGTCTTCACGCAACTGATTAACGTAACGGAGCCGACGCCCCCGTAAACAGTGAACCCGTGAGCGCACGCCCGCCGTCGCGGGGCGCCGACGCCGCGCAGTCACCAAAGGAGTTCAGATTCACATGACGATCGTCAGCGTCCCACGGGTCAATTTCTTCGACCGGCAGTTCCTGCGCGTGAACGAGTTCAGGGACGAGCAGTTGTACCAGCTCGCCGCGCGCCGCCTGCACAACGTCGCGCAGCACTACTGGGGCATCGTCACAGGTTTGGAGATCGCGCTCGAAGAGGGGGCGCTGGTCGTCCGACCGGGCATGGCCGTGGACGGCTACGGGCGCGAGCTGCTGCTGCCCGAGAAGCAGCGCCTCGCGCCCGAGACGTTCGACGACCTCGGGACCGAGAAGCTCGACGTGTGGCTCGTCTACGCGCGGCTCGACGGCGAGCAGGCGCCCGAGGGCTACGGCGGCTGCGGCGCGAGCGGCGCGCGCGAAGCCTACCGCTCGCTGGAGACGCCACGGGTGCGGCTCGAAAAACCGGTCGCCAACACGGTGGACGCGCGCCGGCCGCCGGGGGTGCCGGCCGCCGTCCTCGACTCGAAGGTGCCGGTGCTCTCCGACGACCCGAAGGAGGTCTGGCGGGTCTACCTCGGCCGCATCACGCGGCTGGGCGGCGACCCTCCATACAACATCGACTTCTCGCAGCGCCCCTATGTCGGTCTCGTCGGCGACGTGGTGGACCACCCGGCCAACGCGACGCGCGTCGAGGTCGGCAAGCAGTCGAACGTGGCGCAGACGCGCGAGGTCGGCGGCGTCACATACGTCTACGACAGGGGCGCGGACCCGCAGCGGAAACAGTCGCGCCGCTTCGCCGTCTTCATCCCCGAGGACGGGGACACGGCCGAGGGGCAGGAGCGCGTCGTGCTCTCGCCACGGCTCGAAATCCTTCAGGACGGACTGCTGCGCATTCGCGGCCGGACGGTGCTCAACGGCGACTTGAGGGTCGTCGGCGGCGCCGTGCAGTTCGTCACGGCCGCGACCCCGAGCGAGGGGAACCCGCCGCAGGTGCCCACCATCCACCGCGTCAGGGACGACGAGCGCGACCAGTTGCGCATCGACCTCGGCTCGGAAGGGACGCTCGACCGCGAGTTCGTCATCGGCTTCTCGAAGGACGACGGGTCGTTCACGCCCTGCCTCAAGATTGAGTTGAAAGACCTGAGCGGGTCGGGCGCGCCCTCGCCGCTGGTCACCGTCTACGGCGACCTGAAGGTCGAGGGCAGAGTCGTCGGCGAACTGTTGAAGCGCACCGTGAGTCAGGAGGCCGCGAACGCCTTCGTGGCGAGCTACCAGGCGGGGGTGGCGGCGGGCACACCCTGACGCCGCGTGTCGGCATGGTCGAACATGGAGCCGCGCATCGGACATTGGCACTGCCGCTACCGACCGGTCGCCGCGCAGCCCGCGGCGGCCGTCGCGGTCGAACGCATCGAGCGCGCCGTCCGGCCGCGCGTGACCGAGTCGTACGCCGCCGCGCTCGACCACGCCTTCGCGGACGACCCGGCCGTCTACGTCCTGCGTCGCGTCAACGTGCGGCTGGCGCTGAACGCCGCGCGGACCGAGGAGAGCATGGCGCGCGAATGGGGTCAGCGCCTCGGCGCGGCCGTCGTGCGCGGCGTCATGGGCGGAGACGACGGGGGCAACCTCATACGCTTCGCCGACGAGGCCGACTACGTGGCGCACTTCATCTCCGACCTGCTCGACGGCGTCGCGTGGGAACGTTGGTACTACGGCGCGTTCTCGAAGCTGAAGGGGAAGGGCAGGGACGAGTTGATACTCGCGTTGCTGCTCGAACGACGCGAGTCGTTGGGGGAACTCTTCGGACGGCTGTCGCAACTCGGCTGCCTCGAACGCGCGCTCGGGCAACTCGGCGGCGCGGGCGCGTCGCGGTTCTGGGCGGCGCTGGCGCCGTCCGCCGTGAACGTAGAGCCGCACACGTTCCGCGTCTTCGTTCGCGGCGCGTTGAGGCTGCTCGACCTGCTCGGGCTGTGGGCCGCGACGGCGCCGGCCGAATCGAAGTTGCTCGAAGGCTACGCGGCCGAACGCCCCGCGCCGCCCGACTGGCGCGACCGCCAATCGCTGGCGACGGCCGTGCTCAGTGTCGTGCGCCACGCATCGCGCCGCGCGTACGTCACGGACTGCGCCGTCGCGGAAGTCGCACGCAGGCTCGCGCAATCGCGCGCGCGGATTCAGACGGAGTTCGACTGGCTCGACGTTGAATGGCTCTTAGCCGCGCTGCCCTCGGCGCTCGCGCGCGAGACGGCGGGCGGCGACAAGACCACGGGCGGCGGCAAGACTCAGGGCAGCGATGAGACGGCGGGAGGTGAGACGGCGGACGTTGAGTTGACCGAGGCCGCCGTGCTGCACGCGCGCGCGGCGGGAGTCACGCCTTTCCAACGCAGGTTGATAGAACTCGCGCGCACGCTTCTGCTTGAGGGCAGGGTGAGGCTCGACCCGGGGCGCGCGAACTCGTCCGTCAACGCGACGCGGCTCTACGCGGCGCTCTCGGCGGCGGACGCGGAGTTGGCCGCGCGCCCGGCCGCCGCGTCACTGGTCGAAAGGCTTCTACTCTGCGCGGAGTGGTGCGCATCGACGCCGGAGCCGGCACGGACGTTAGCGGCGGTTCGGGCCGGACGAGACGCAGCGACGAAGGCGTCGGGACGGCAACCGCAGGAAGCGTTGCGCGCTCTCCTGACGGCGGGGCCGGAGACGGCGGACGTGCTTGATGCAATCGTCCGGCAGACCCGCGCCCTGCGCGCGGTCGGAGAAGAGACGGTCTTACAGACGGAGTGCGCGGGGCTGTTCCTCGTCCTCCGCGCGGTGCTCGACGTGCGGCTTCCGCAGCTCGTGAAGGCGACGGGCGCGGGGCCTCTGTCGTCGGTCTTGCTGGCGCTCGGCATCCAGTGGGCCGGCGAGGGCGCGGTGCGCGAGGGTGAGATTGACGAGGGGCTCGCCTTCTGGTGCGGCCTCGGGCCGAGCCCCGGCACGGCGGCGGAAGTCCTCTCCGCGCTCGACGAAGAGGGCTGCCGTCGTCTGCTCGCGGAGGTGAAGAAACTCGTGGAGGCGCGGCGCGCGGTTCATCCTTCGATGACGAGCCCCGAGGAGTCGCCGCCGGAGGCGACGCTGGCCGCGCTCACGGCGGGGTGGCCGCCGGACGTGGCTGTTAGTAACGAGCTTGTCCTTGTCGCCAGTTACGCGTTGCGGCTCTGGGCGCAGTGGCTCCCGGGCATCCCGGGTTCGAGCGTGCCTTATCTGCTCCGCCAACTGCTGCGGCGCGGCGGCGAGCTGCGCGTGGGCGAGCGCCGCGTGGAAGTCAGGCTGCGGCCCGGGCCGATGGACGTGGTGTTGGAGATGGCCTCCTACACCAAAGAGCTGCCCGCCGTCTCGTGGCTCGCCGATAGGAAGATCATCTTTCGCATAGACCGGAGCCGAGCATGAGCGGCAACGTCTCGCCAGAAGGTTTGAGGGCGCCCGCCCCATACCGGAACAGCGCCGAGCACCTTAACGACGAGCTGGCGCGCGTTGACCTGTTGGTGCGCGCGCAAGTCGTGCGTTGGCGTCTGACCGTCGGCGCCGCCAAGGCTGAGCAGATGTGGGGCATGCTCCACGTCACCGACGCGGAGATCGACAGGTATCTCGGCGCCGCGATCGTCCCGCCCGGCCGTCTGCCCGAGTCGCTCCTCAAAGTCCTGCGTCACTACTGGCAGGCAGAGGCCGAGGTCGGCCAACTCATCCGCGACGCAATCGTGGCGACGCCGGCCGGGCTCGACTTGCGGCTGCGCACGCTCGGCGCGGTGTTCAGGCTGTCCGAGGTTGAGCTTGACTTGATACTGCTCTGCCTGTTGCCGGAGGTTGACTCGCGTTACCGGCGAATCTACGGCTACCTACAGGACGACGCGTCGCGGACGAAGCCGCCGGTCGAACTGTTGCTCCAGATGGTCGCGCCGCGCGCCGCGTCGCCGGAGGCGGCGCACGCACTCTTCGAGTCCAACGCGACGCTCGTCTCGCTGCGTCTCGTCAGCGTCGGCGAAGGCGACGAGAACCGCTCCATGCGCTCGGTGCGCCTGGAAGACCGTGTCGCCTCGTACCTGCTCGGGTCGGACGAGCCGGACGTGCGTCTGAAGGGACTCATCTCCGAGAGCGACACGCCCGTCCGTTGGGACGAACTGCTCTTCGACGAGCCGCTCGTCTCGCGCCTCAAGAACCTCGCGGCCTATGCGAAGGAGCACCGCCTCGTCGTACGCCTGCACGGGCCGCGCGGGAGCGGGCGCGAGAAGGGCGCGCGCGCCGTCTGCGCGGAGGACGGGCTGCCGCTGCTGCGCGTCGAGGCCGGCGCGGCGCCGCGCGAGCCCGGGCGCTGGGAGCAGTTCGTTGACCTCGCCTACCGCGAGGCGCGTTTGCGGGGCGCGGGACTCTTCTGGGCGGACCTTGAGCAGACTCTTCAGGACGAGTACGCGGCGCGTCGTTGGGACTACCTGCTGCGCGCGGCCGACAGTTATCCGCACGTCACCTTCCTCGCTTCGGCCTCGACCGGCGACACGTCCACGCACGTCCGCGACACGCATCTGCCGCGCGTGGACTTCCCAGTCCCGCACTACGAGTTGCGGCGCACGATCTGGCTCGCGTACCTGCCGCCCGCGTCCGAGCTGCCCGAGCGCGAGGCCATCGCGGAGACACTGGCCGGCGCCTTCCAGTTCACGGAGGGGCAGGTGCGCGACGCCGTCGCCGCCGCGCGTGAGTTGGCCGGGCGCGTTGACATCTTCCGCCCGCGCATCACGCGCGAGGTGCTCTACGAGGCATGCCGCAAGCAGGCCGGCAGCCTCCTCGTCGGCTTCGCGCGCCGCATCGAGCCGACGCGCAGGCTGACGCTCGACGACGTGATCCTCGCGGAGCCGAACAAGCGTCAACTCCGCGAACTCCTCGACCGCATACGGCTGCGCGGCCGACTCACTTACTCGATAGACTTCCGTCACGGGCTCGTGCCGCGCGGCGGGCTGCTCGCGCTCTTCGTCGGCTCGTCGGGGACGGGCAAGACGATGGCGGCCGAACTGCTCGCCAGCGAGCAGGGCGTTGACCTCTACAAAGTTGACCTCTCGGCCGTCGTCAGCAAGTGGGTGGGCGAGACCGAGAAGAACCTGAACCGCGTCTTCGCGGAGGCAGAGGACTCGAACGCGCTGCTCTTCTTCGACGAGTGCGACGCGCTCTTCGGGCAACGCGGCGAGGTCAAGGACGCGCGCGACCGCTGGGCCAACCTTGAGGTGAACTACCTCCTCCAGCGCGTCGAAGAGTATTCCGGCGTCGTCGTCATGGCGACCAACCTGCGGCAGAACATCGACGAGGCTTTTCTGCGACGCATACAGGTCGTTGCGGAGTTCCCCGCACCGGACGCGCCGCTGCGGCTCAGGATTTGGGAGCAGACCTTGCCCGCGCCGCCGCACACGGCGCTGAGCGAGGCCGAGTTGCGCGCCGTCGCGGATCGCTTCGCCATCACGGGCGGCAGCATTCGCAACGTGGTGCTCGACGCGGCGTTTCGCGCGCTCGCCGCCGGGCGCGACGCGATCAACGTCCGCGACGTGGTGGACGGCGTCGCGCGCGAATACCAGAAGTTCGGCAAGCCCATCACGCAGGGCGACTTCGGCGAGGAGTTCTTCCGCTGGGCGGTAGAAGACATCCTGTCCCCGCAGGCGCGTGTCTAGTTATGGCTCTCGACAAGGACCAGTCGGTTGAGACCAAGGCGCGGCTGCCGCAGCCGGCCGTCGAGGTGCGTCCAGAGACTGGTTCTGAAGCGGCCTTCGGGCCGACCTTCGCCAGACCCGAGAAGGAGCGCGAGGGACTTCTGCCGCCGCCCGACGGTCTCCCTCCGGCCGCGCGCGCCGTAGATCTCATGAACGCGACGGCGGAGATGCCGGACGTACTTGCGCGCGCGCAGATGAGCATCGCGTTGCAGAGGAGCGTGGGCAACGCGCGCATGGCCTCGATGCTCCAGACCGTCCCCGAGCCCAGACCCAGGACCGTCCCCGAGCCCAAAGCGCCCAAGCCCGCGCAGACTCCAGTCGAAGTCGCAACAGTACTCCCGGCCCCGCCCGTCGTGCTGCCCACGGTCGCGAAGCCCGAACCCAAAGCCACACAGCCCGCGCCCGCAGCCCCACAACCTGCGCCTCCGGTCGCTCAACTTCCCCCGTCAGTCACCAAACCTGCAACTCCAGTCGCTCAACCTGCGCCTCAAGCCGCTGAACCTACGACTTCAGTCGCTGAACCCACGACTTCAATCACTCAACCCGCTACGTCAGTCGCTGAACCTGCGCCTTCAGTCGCTCAACCTGCGGCGAAGCCTCCCGCTGAAGCCGCTCCGGCGACTTCGCCCGCGCCCGCGGCCGCTCCCGAGGGCAAGAAGGCCGCTCCCGGTAAAGGGGCCGCTTCGGAAGAGCCGGCGCCCGCGCCTGACGCCTCGGCCGCGAAGGCAGGGGCGACCGCCGCGAAGGCGGAGGCGGCCGCGCCCGAACGCGGCGGCAAGGGCGCGCCGGGCAAGGGCTCGGCGGGCAAGGCGGGCGCGGCCGTGGAGGGCGGCGAAGAGGGCGGCGAAGAGGGCATGGGCGGCGGCGGCAAGGGCGCCGAAGTCAAACTCCGTATGCCGGAGCCGCCCGCCGACCTCACGCCCGCGACCAAACAGCGCATCGGCAAGGTGAAGGCGGCGGCCGGTCAGGCGACGGCCGCGCACACGGACCTGCCGCCCGCGCAGGAGGCCACCGAGTCGGCGCGCGACGCCGTCACCGAGCCCAAGGAAGAGGCCGACGCGCACGCCGAAGAGAACCTCGTCAACGCGCTCGGCGCGCGCCCCAAGCCGAGCCCCAAGATCGAAGAGTTGTGCACGAAGATTTACAAGGTCATCAAAGAGAAGCGCCCGGCCGACGAGGACGAACTCGTCGAGGCCAAGCCCGAGGAGATGGCGCAGGGCGCGGGCGACGTGATGAAGGGCAACGTCGAGGGCGACGTTAAGAGCGTTGACCAGAACTACGAACAGCTTGACGCGCGGCCGGCGGGCGCGCCCGCGCAGGGCGAGCAGCTCGTCTCGCCGCCCGAAGGCGCGTCGGCCCCGCCCGTCAACGCGACGCGCGCGACGCCCGACGCCGTCCCGGCCGAGAACGTCTCGCTCGACGCCGACGTGGAGGACAACAAGGCGCGCATGGCCGAGGCCGGCATGGAGAGCGAGCCCGCCAAGCTCGCCGAGTCCGGCCCCGTCGCCGAGGCGCGCGCGGCGGAAGGCGAACTGGAAGAGACCGCCAAGGCCGACCCGGCCAAGGTGCTCGCCGAGCAGAAGTCGTCGCTCGCCAAGGCCAGCTCCGACATGGCCTCGCTCCAGCAGAAGGCGCTTGCCGCCCTCGCCAACTCGCGCCGCACGACCGTCTCCGGCACGACCGGCCAGCAGAAGAAGATGGTTGGCTCCGAAGAGCAGATGCGCGCCGCCGCGAGCAAGCAGGCGCAGGCCACCTTCAACCAGGCGCAGACGGACGTTAACGAGCAGTTGCGCGAACTGCCGCAGAAGGCGATGGCGAAGTGGGACAAGGGCGTCGCCGTCGCCAGCGAAGTCTTCAAGCAGAGCCTCCAGAAGGTGCAGGACTGGATCGACGAGCGCCACTCGGGCGTCGGCGGCACGCTCCTCAGCATCGGCGACTACTTCACCGGCCTGCCCGGTTGGGTGACGGAGGAGTACGACCGCGCCGAGCAGAAGTTCGGCGACGACGTGTGCTCCCTCGCGCGCGAAATCTCGACCGAGGTCAACGGCATCATCATGGCCTGCGAGGCCATCATCGCCAACGCCCGCGCCGAGATCGCGCGCGTCTTCTCGCAACTGCCGCAGAGCCTCCAGGCGTGGGCCGCGGGCGAGCAGGCCAAGCTCGGCACGCAGCTCGACACGCTCAACAAGAAGGCCCACGACACGCGCGACAACTTCGACAAGGAGCTGGTCAACCGCGCCGGCCAGGCCGTCCACGACGTGCGCGTGCAGGTGCAGGAGTTGCGGCAGAAGGCCAAGGGGCTCGTCGGCCGCATCGCCGACGCCATCAACCGCTTCCTCGACGACCCGGCCAAGTTCATCATCGAGGCGCTGCTCGACCTGCTCAGCATCCCGCGCGCGGCCTTCTGGGCCGTGGTGGCGAAGATCAAGAAGGTCATCGGCGACATCGCCGACGACCCCGAGAAGTTCGCCAACAACCTGATGTCGGCCGTCGGCAAGGGCTTCGACCAGTTCTTCGAGCACATCGGCGACCATCTCATCAACGGCTTCATCGACTGGCTGACCGGCGGGCTCTCGGCCGCGGGCGTCGAGCTGCCGAAGGACTTCTCGGTCAAGAGCATCGTCACCTTCTTCCTCCAGTTGATGGGCATCACGTGGCCGCGCATCCGCAAGCTGCTCGCCAAGCACATCGGTGAAGAGAACGTGGCGCTGCTGGAGAAGGTCTACTCGCTGGTGGCGAACCTCGTCACGCTCGGCCCCGAAGGCATCTTCGAGATGATCAAGGAGAAGCTCAACCCGCAGGAGATTCTCAACCAGGTCATCAACGCCGCCGTGGACTACATGATCAAGGCGGTCATCAAGGCGGTGAGCGCGCGCATCCTGCTCCTCTTCAACCCGGTCGGCGCCATCCTCCAGGCCATCGAGGCGATCTACAAGGTGCTGAAGTGGATTTTCACCAACGCGGCGCGCATCTTCCGGCTCATCGAGACCATCGTCAACGGCATCGCCGACATCCTCGCGGGCAACATCGGCGCGATGGCGAACGCCGTCGAGAAGGCGCTGGCGGGGCTCATCCCGCCCGTCATCGACTTCCTCGCCGACTACCTCGGCTTCGGCGACCTCCCCGACAAGGTGCGCGACACCATCCTCGACTTGCAGGAGTGGGTCGAAGGCATCCTCGACCAGGTCATCGGCTGGCTCGTCGAGAAGGGCAAGGCGCTCCTGGCCGCCATCGGCATCGGCGGGAAGGATGAGGACAAGGAGAAGGGCAAGCCCGTCGAGGGGCAGATCGGGAAGAGCGTCACGTGGACGGCGGCGGGCGAGTCGCACAAGCTCTGGATCGTCAAGGAGGGCGCGGGCGCGTCGGTGATGATGGCGAGTACGCCGAAGCCTGTCTCCGAGCAGTTGGACGAGTACCAGCAGATCGCCGACGGGCTGCCGGAGAAACGCGAAGAGGCGACCGGGCTCATCGCGCAGGCTCGGCAAATCCTCACGAGCGTGGACAGCACCGCCGACCAGATGGCGAGCGCGGCGGCGAACCCCGAGCAGTCGGCCGAGGACGGGCCTCAACGCGAGGCGGCCGTCGAGAGCGGCGAGGACCAACTCGCCTCCGTCCTCGCCAAAGTCCGCGAGACCCTGGGGCTGGCGTCGAACGAGATAAAGATCGAGCACGCGTTCTCGATGACTGTCGAGGGGCACCACCTCTACTTCCAGGCGAAGCGCCCCGAAATCCCGAGGGTGGAGATGGCTACGGCGCGGCGCGACTATCTCGACTTCATCGTGCGCCGGGCCATCAGGGAGGAAAAGGAAGGGAAGAAGCGGCCGGACCTGCTCGCGCCTCTGGAAGAGATCGCCGCCGAGTTGGAGAAGATTAACTTTGACTGGGAGGCCAACACGGGGAAATCGCAGGAGGAAGCGCAAGTCCGCATGAACTACGTCCACACCCTTGAGCGGATCGCCATCGTCCTCAACACCATCGGCGCGGAGTTCAAGCTGAAGGACCTGGAGAACCTCGGCCACCCGTCGAAGTACGCGCAGGTGGAAGCAGTCGGCGGCCGGCCCAAGCTCTTACCCGAATGGCGCGGAAGCTCGAAGATACGCCCGAAGTTTTATGGCTCTTACCGTGATAGTACGTACGACTGGAAAGACAAGCGGCTGGCTAAGCTCGTCGTCGGCGCGCCGGCGGGCCAGTTCTTCGACGAGATGACGGGCAAGCCGGAGCCGATCAACGTCCCCAACCTGAAGACCAACGTCACCATCGACCACGTCAGCCCTAAGGTGGTCGATCACTGGAACGACGTGGGCCACAACGCGATTCAGGGTACGCGCCTTGATTTCTATAACGAAACGAGTAACATGCGCCTCGTCTCTCATAAGAACAACAGCACGGACGGGGCGCTGACCACGTCGGAGTATCAGGATGAGGTCGGCATCAGCTTCCGTGGGCCGGATGACAACCCATGAGTCTGCACGAGTTCTATCTCTGGACCCCCTACGAGGTCGCGCCGCGGACGATTGAGTGCGACCTGACGCCGGGCGAGTCGGATGCCTCGCTCGGCCGTGGCAGCCTCCAGTGGGCCGCCAGGGTCGCCCGCGACCTCGGCCTCGGCGACGCGCCGGTGGGTTGGAGTCTGCTCCCGATGAGGACGAACTTCTGCTCTGACTTTGTCGAGGAGCCCGACTGGAAAGACCGCTGGCGGAGGGCCTGGGTCCTCCGACTCGAATTCGCCGGGGAGGTGCACGCCCCCGGCCCCGAGCGTTGGGAGCCTTATCCCATCGACGCGCCCGACCCCGACTCGCCCTACGGCTATAAAGACCCCGCCCACGACCGCTCGGCTCTGGTGGCGGCGGTCTTCGCGGGCGAGTCCGGCGGGCACGACCTCGCGGACGACGTGTCGCAATGGCTCCGCCGCCAGTCCGAGCGGCCCCTCGACCTGCGCGTCTCGGTCAACGGCGCCGGCGACATCTGGCAACTCCGGCTACTGTTGAAGGACATCGAGCTTCCGGCGGACGTGCCCCTGCTCGACGGCGTGAGGGACCACCTGAAGGCACTGGGGGGCGCGATTAGCTGGAATCATGTGACCGGCCTCGTGCAGCGGCGTTCGGCCGAGCGGGTAGTGTTGCCGTCGCCGCTCGGACTTAAGGAAGTCCCCTCCGAGGAAGAACTCAAAAGGCTGCTCGCGACGCAGTACCCCGGCCTCATCAGCGCGCAGACCGGGGGCGAGAAGCTGGCCTATGAATACTCGTCCTTAACGGCCGAACAGCGCGCGCTGCTCGCGCGCCGGGTCGCCGGGCTGATTCTCGACCCGGACGTGGCCGTGCGTACGGCCGCGATTCGTTTCTTCCAAGTCCAGCCGGACGCGCCAGACGACGGCGCTCTCTCCCGCGCGCTGGCGTCACGCTCGCCCTTGCTGGCGAACGTTAAGCCTCAGCCCCCGGGCGTCGGCGACCTCCTCTTGGAGGCGGCCCGCGCGCTGTCCCTGAAGGCGAAGGCCGGCGACGCCGAGGCGCTGGAGACGCTCAGGCGGGAAGCGTTAACGGAGGGGCGGGCGGCGCCTGTCATCCTTCCGCTGTTCATGGTAGACAGCGAGTGGTTGTTCGATAACGCAGCCGCCGTCATCGCCGGGACGCCCGACGCGGCCCCCGCTCTGTTCGGATACATGGTGCGTAAATCGGCCGACCTGCGTCCCGTCGTCTCCTCGTTGCGGGGCCGCGTCTCGCGCGAGGTCGTCGAGCACGCCCTCGAACAGGCCGACGCCCCTTCAAGAGAGCAACTCCTCGAAGCGTTCCGACAGGAGTCGCCCGATGCTTCGTGAACAGGTCTCCAGGAATCTGTGGACCGACCCCGCACGCACCAGGTATTTCCTTCTACCCGACGACCCGCGACTGCCGCCGGGCGAGTTCGTGCTGCGTACGGTGACGGGGCGCGAACTGCGTGTGGAGGAGGGAGCGGCGGCGGCGTTCGAGGTCTCGGAGGCGGAGGCGCGTGAGTGGGTGAAGGCGGAGTTCGGCGAGATGCTCGACGGCGTGCGCGCGGGCGTGGAGCGGTTCGTCGAGAAGTTGAAGCAGGGTCCGGGCGGCGGCGCGGAAGAGACAGTAAACCCTCATACTGAAGAGACGGATGAACCTGTCGTGGAGCCTCACGAATCCCGGCCTTAGAACCTAGTCGGCCTCACGCTGCTTCTTGCTTTTACAGACGAGTCGGGCGGGCTCGCGGCGCTCGCCGCGGGCGATATGGTAGCGGCTCATCTTGCGGTAGAGGGTCATCCGCGACCAGTGGAGTCGGTGCGCGGCCTGCGTCTTGTTCCAGTCGGTGGCGACGAGTGCGCGCAACATGCGCTCGCGCTCGTCCCCGGAGGCGCCGGCCATCTCGGAGAGGTGACGCTTGACTTGCTCGGGGAGGTGGACGGTGTCGATGGTGCGACCCTGGAGGTTGATGAAGACCGCCTCGACGACGTTCCTCAACTCGCGGACGTTGCCGGGCCACGTGTGCGCGAGCAGCACGTCGAGCGCGTCGCGCGTGAAGCCCTCGACGCGCGTCCCGAAGGCCGCGTTCATCTCTTTGACGTAGAAGGCGAGCAGCTTCGGGATGTCCTCGACGCGCTCGCGCAGCAGCGGCAGGCGCACGCGGACGACGTTGAGCCGGTAGTACAAATCCTGCCGGAACCGACCCGCCTCGACCGCCCGCTCGATGTCCTGATTGGTGGCCGCGAGGATGCGTATGTCGAGCGGGACGGCGCGGTTGCTGCCCAGCCGGTAGACCTGTTTGCCGTCGAGCACGCGCAGGAGCTTGGCCTGGACGGGAGGGCTGATGTCGCCGATCTCGTCGAAGAAAACGGTGCCGCTGTTCGCCATCGCGAGCTTGCCCTGGTAGGCGGCCTGCGCTCCCGTGAAGGCGCCGCGCTCGTAGCCGAACAGCTCGCTCTCCAGCAGCGAGTCGGGGATGGCCGTGCTGTTGAGGCAGACGAAAGGCTTGTGGCGGCGCGCGCTGTTCTTGTGGATCAGTTCGGCGACCAACTCCTTGCCGGTGCCCGTCTCGCCCGTGATGAGGACGTTGCTGCTCCAACGGTCGAGCTTCCTGATGAGTCCGCGCAAAGAGCGCATCGGCGGGCTGTCGCCGATCATCTGCTCGCCGCCGAGCAGACCGAAGTCGCCGTCCGTCTCCGCCGCCGGCCCCTCGCACGGCGCCAGCAACTCCACGCACGCCGCGACGATGGTCTCGCCCGAGACCGGCTCTCGCAGGTAGCGCCCCACGCCCGCGTTCAGAGCCTTGACGGCGAACTGTTCAGAGCTTTGCGCGACGGTCAGCACGACCGGCACGTTGCGGCCGAGCGCCCTCATCCGGCGGACGAGTTCGAGCGCCGGCCCCTCCTGCCCCGGCGGCACGTTGATGACCCAGAGGTCCGGCGTCGAGCCCGCGAGCGGGATGAGCGCGTCCGCGTAGTCGCGCGAACAGACGACATCCAGACCGTGCCTTGAGAGGGTGTCGGAGGTTGAGGTGCGGGCAGGCTCGACGACCAGAATGGTGGGACTGCTCATGACTGTCTCTCCCGCGAGGTACGGGCGCTCCGCGCGATGTCGGGTGCGCGTGAGGTCCAAGGCGCGGGGTCCGAAGACACCGGCCCTGGTACTACTTGAAGCCTGACGGCCGTTCCCTGGTTACGGAGAAGTTCGCGCCTTAACGAGTTCTAAAGGGACGGGCTCACGGCGTCGGCTTAGCGAGGGGGACGAGGCAATTAACGGGCGGTTGATGTGAGCGCGTTCTGTTTCACCTTCAACACCTCGGACGGCAGCAGGAGGTGTAAGGTCAGCGAAGAAGGATACCGGCGTTGGCGACCCAGGGACTCAAGTGCCGGGGACTGTAAGTCAGGCGGCGGCCGGATGTCAAGAGTTTTGGCGCCCGACGCGCGTTAACGGTCGTCGGGTTTTCGCTTCGCGGAAAAGGGGGGAGGCCGCCGGTAAGTTCAAGTACCGGCGGCCTCTCGTTGTAAACGCTGCGTTGGTTACTGGCCGAACCTCTTCTTGTACTCGATGGAGTCGAGGAACGCCTTCACCAGCTCAGCCTGGATGTAGTTGCCGTTGAACTCGTTGAGCTTACCGAGCCAGAAGTTGTAGCCGACGAAGTCCGCGTCGGGTCCGGAGTTCGGGTTGCGGCGCAGGTAGCCGAAGTACTGCATCAGCACGAACGCCTTGTTAAATTGCCGCCGCGAGAACTCTGGATTCTCGGCGACCGCGCGCAGCACCTCCGCGCGCGTCTTCGTGCCCGCCGTCAACTGCGCGACGAGTTGGTCGCGCTCGCCTTGCGTGAGCGCGCCGCCGAGGCCGGGCGCCAGCGGGTCGAGCGTGTGCGAGTTGAGCGCGTCAACGTACTGCGCGTTCGACATCCCCTGGTAGGCCGTGGCGAACGCCGGAGACGCGACGAACCTGTTGACGAACGCCTTCTTGTTCGCTTCGAGCTTCGCCTCCCAGTCGGGGCCGCCGACCTGCACGTCGCGGCCGACCTCCTGCGTGTCGGCGAGGAACGTGCGCCAGTTCAGCGTCTCCTGCGTGTTGAAGGCCGCCTGGTGGAGCCTGTAGACGAGGTAGCCCGAGTTCTGGAACTCGATGGAGACGAAGAAGGCCGCCGAGACGTTGACCCTCTTCACCTCGCGGCACTGCGCGTTGTCGCCGCACTGCGCGAACTCACCGGTCCAGAACTCCAACCCCGCTGCGTCCGCCTCGCGATTGAGGAAGTCGTGGTAGTGCTGGCGCACGAAGAACTCAGCGTTGAAGCCGTCGCCCACGGGGTTCGGCCCCGTCGTCGCCTCGTCGCTGTGGAGCGTGACGGTCGTCGTGGACGGCGTGCCGAGCACCCCGCTCGTCTGCCCGAAGAGACTGACGAGGAAGGTCTCGTCCGGCTCGCCGAGCGCGTCGTTGGTGACGAGCACGGTCACGGTCTTCTGCGTCTCGCCGGGCGCGAAGCGCAGCGTGCCGAGCGTCAGGGTGTAGTCCGAAATCTCGGTCGCCGTCCCGTCGGCCGTCGTGTAGCCGACCGAGACATCGAGGTTCGGGTCGCCCCCGCGCGTCACCGTCAGCACGACCTGGCCGTCGCCCTCGCCCACCTCGTTGAAGGTCGAGGCGAACTGGTAGGTCGGCTGGTCGTCGTTGACAATGGTCAGCGTCGTTGAAGTGGGCACGCCGAGCAGCGCGCCCCCGGTCGGGGAGCTGAGCGTGATGACGATTGTCTCGTTCGGCTCGTTCGTCGTGTCGCCGATGAGCTGCAACGAGAAGGTCTTCGACGTTTCGCCCTCGGCGAAGTTGAGCGTGCCGGACGTGGCCGTGTAGTCCGTGCCGGCCGTCGCCGTCCCGCCCGTGGTGGCGTAGTTGACCGAAGCGGCGCCCGTCAACCCGTTCGCGCGGTTGACGGTGACGGTGACGCCGCCGGCGTCCTCCGGACTGCTTAGGGTGGGGCCGGCGAACTGGAAGCGACCGGCCGCGTCGTCGTTGCCGATGGTGCCCGTCGCCTGCGACCTGTTGAGCGACGTGTTGACCGGGGATGAGAGCGTGACGATGAACGTCTCGTCGGGCTCGATCCCGTAGTCGCCCTTGACCGTGACCTTGACGAGCTGCGAGGTCGTCAGCGGCGTGAAGGTCAGCGTCCCCGAGGTCGCCGTGAAGTCGCTCGCGGACGAAGCCGTGCCGTCGCCGGTCGCGTAGTTGACCGAGATGGTCTCGACCGAGGCGTTCGACAGGCTGACGAGGAACTGCGCCTCGGTCGTGCCCGAGTGCCCCTCGGTGACCCTCACGTCGCTGATGCTGACGGAGGGTCGGAACTCGTCGTCGCTGAGCGTCACGAGCGCGCTCGAAGGCCCGGCCAGAAGCGCGCCGCCCGTCGGCGAGCTGAGCGAGACCGAGAAGGTCTCGTTGCCCTCGTAGATGTTGTCCTGCCGGATGGTGACGTTGAAGCTTTTCGACAGCTCGCCGGCCGCGAAGGTGAGCGTGCCGTTGGCGGCCGTGTAGTCCGTGCCGGCCACGGCCGTCCCGTCCGCGGTGAAGTAGTTGACGGTCGTCGGGGCCGACACGTCGCCCGTGCGCGTGACGTTGACCGTTAAGGTGCCGCTCCACTCGGCCGCGCTGAGCGTGGCGGCCGAGAGCGCGATGCCCGTCGGGATGGGCTCCGCGTTCGAGACGAGCGCCGACTGGATGATGAAGACGCCGCCGTCGTTGGAGCCAGAGCTGAAGCCGTTCGCCGTGCGGACGGCGAGGCCGTTAGTGCCCCAACGCACCATCCGCGTCGGGCTGCCCGTGATGCTCGGGAGCGTCACCGAGCCGAGCGGGAGGAAGGTGTTCAGGTCGTACGCCTTCAGGACTTTGTTGCCGCTGAAGCTGTCGCCCGTCAGGTAGAAGATGCGGCCGAGCGCCACGTCCACGGTGAAGACGCCGCTCGCCTGGCTGAACGTGCCGAGCAGCTTCTTCGCCTCGGGATCGACGACCCGGCCGCCCGACGAGTAGAGCAGCCCGTTCGCGAACTCGATGTCGTTCGAGTAGCCGCTGATGAGTCCGTAGGTGATAGTCGAAGTGGTGACGCCCGTGGCGTCCACGTTGAACTTCACCAGCTCGAAGCCGCTCGAATAGCTGTCGTAGCCGTAGAGCACCGACGGGGTCGCGCCGAACTCGATGGGCAGCACGGCGTAGAAGCTGCCCGAGCCGTACTTGGGTCGCGCCACGCCGTCGTCGTAGATGGTCGGCCCGGTGCTGAAGTTAACGCCGGGCGAGACGGCGATTGACTGTGGGCTGCCCGGCATCACGTCGAAGTCGGCGGGCGTCTGCGAGCCCACGGAGAACTGTATGCCCGGGGTCAATGTTTGAAGGTCGAAGCGACGCATGTTCTTCGAGCCTTCAAGGTAGACGTACATCGTCTTGCCGTCGTCGCCGAGCGCGAGCCGGCCGGGCTCGCTGCCGACGAAGACGGGGGCGCCGACGGCGCCCGTCGTCGGGTTGATCGGCGTGATGCTGTTGCCGCCCGGGCCGACCGTGCTCGCCACGCTGGCGTAGAGCGACTGCGTGGCGTCGTTGTAGACCACGTCGCCCGCGGGCAGACTGACCTTGCGGATGAAGGTCGCGACGTAGGCGGGCGTCGGCGTGGGCGTCGCCGCCGGTGTCGGCGTCGGCGTCGGCACGGCCTGCGAATCGTCAACGAGCGCGGTCTGGATGAGCACGACGCGTCCCTCGACCGACGAGGAGGAGAACGACGGGCCGGTGCGGAAGGCGAGTCCGTTGGTGCCCCAGCGGACGAGGTCGGTCGGCTCGCCGACGATGCCGCTCAGGGTCGCGTAGCCGAGCGGCAGGAAGGTGTTCATGTCGTAGGCAACAAGCTTCCACGAGCTGCTGGAGAAGCTGTCGCCGATCAGGAAGTAGACGCGCCCGGCGGCCGCATCGACCGCCATCAGGTTGGTGTAGCTGAGCCCCGAGAACTGCCCGAGGATGGTCCCGGCCTCCGGGTCGATCACGTCGCCGCCCGAGGTGAAGAGCAGCCCGCGAGTCTTGTCGAAGTAACTCGTAATGCCGCTGCGCCCGGTCTGGATGGTGCCGGCAAGCGAGAGCCCAGAGGCGCCGACGTTGAGCTTCGACACGGGACCGCCGCCCGCGTAGAGGCGCGTGGCCGCGAGGCCGAACTGTAGGAAGCCGCCGCCCGCGACGTTCGTGCGCTGCACGCCGTTGTCGTAAACGGCCGTCGCGCCGCTCGCGCGGCTGACGGCGACCGTGTCGGGGCTGCCCGGCATGACCGCCATGTAGTCCGGTGTATAGACGCCGCTGAAGCCGTCGGCCCCGACCGAGAACTGGAGTCCGGGCGTTGAGGTCTGAAGGTCAACGCGGCGGACAGCGGCCGCGCCCGTCAGGCCGACGTACATCGTCTGCCCGTCGTCGCTAAAGGCCATCCGCTTCGGCTCGCTGCCGACGAAGACGGGCGACTCGACCGCGCCCGTCGAGGTGTTGATCTGCGCGATGCTGTTGCCGTCCGCCCCCGCATCCGACGGCAGCGTCACGTAGATGGCCTCGCGCCCGGCGTTGTAGGCGAGCGCGTTGGTCTTCACGTTTGTCTGCCGCACGAAGGCGGCGACGGGCGTCGGCGTCGGCGTGGGCGTCGATGCCGTGGGCGTCGGCGTCGGCGTCGGAATCGTGGAGCCGGAGGGGATGAGGCTCGTCTGGATGGCGAAGACCTCGCCGTTCGACGTGCGGAAGGCGAGGCCGTTGGCGCCCCAGCGGATGAGCGTCGTCGGGTCGCCCGTCACGCCCGTGATGTTCTGCGAGCCGAGCGGGAGATAGGTGTTTACGTCGTAAGCCTTGAGCGTCAGCGTGTTGGAGCTGAAGTTGTCGCGGACGAGGTAGAAGACGCGCCCGGAAGCGGCGTCGGGGACGAAGGCGTTGCCGGCGGCGGTGAAGCTGCCGAGCAGCGAGCCCGTGTCCGGGTTCATCACCTTGCCGGCCGAGCCGAAGACGAGACCGCCCGCGAACTTGATGAGCCCGCCGACCGAGTTGGCCGCGTACGTGGTGCTGGCCACGCCCGTCGCGTCAATCGTCATCGTCCGCAGGCCGTCGTAGAAGCCGCCGCCGTAGAGCTTCGACGGCGTCGCGGAGTAAGCGACGTAGTCGCTGCCGGCGATGTGCCCGACGCCGGTCTTCTGGCGCTGCACGCCGTTCTCGAAGATCGCGACGCCGGCCTCGGGCGGGCTCGTGCCACGGTAGTACCTGACGACGGCGAGCGTCCCGGGCTCGCCCGGCGCGACCGCCATGTCGTTGACGACGTAGACGCCGTGGAAGCTGTCGCTCCCGATGGGGAACTGGAGGCCGGGCGTCTGCGTCTGCACCTCGAAGCGGCGGACGGAGAAGGCGCCGTCGAGCGCCGCGTACATGGTGTTGCCGTCGTCGGAGATGGTGAGACGGTTGGGCTCGCTGCCGATGAAGACGGGCGTGCCGACGACGCCCGTCGAGGGGTTGATCGGCGTGATGCTGTTGCCGCCCGTGCCGACGCTCGACCCGACGCTTGCGTAGAGCATGTTGGTCGTCGGGCTGTAGACGATGTCGTTGGCCTTGAGCGCAATCTTGCGGACGAAGATGGATTCGCCCGTCTGGGCCGAGGAACTTAAGGGGGCGCTGACGGGGGCCAGCCACGCGAGCGCGTACAGAATCGAGCATGCGATAAAGGCCGCTGCCGGCACGCGGACCTTGCGAGTGATATTGCGGGGCACTGAACTTCTCCTTTGAGGCGTGGGGCGAATCGTGCGCACGTTAACGGGGCGTGCGACGGATAATCGTGAGTGCGGGTATGCAGAGACGCTAGGGAGGTGCTTCCACTCAAACGAACATCCTACGAGAGATGTAACAGGAAGTGGTGAGCGCGTCTGTGATTGGCATCACGAGGTTTGTCGAGGAGTACGAGGCCGCCGCTGCCGACGGCGGGCTATCCCGACGTGACCACGGAGGATTATAAGTATGGAAAACGGTATGTCAACTCACATAACGCACAATTTTCACATCAATTATGGCGAGCCATTCGGCGAAGCGATGAACGAAATCCCGACCCGTCAGGCTTAACGTTTAAAGGCTCTTCGTCAACCTCGAAAACCACGGTCGCGGGCGAAGACGATGGCCTGCGCGCGCGTCCACAAGCCGAGTTTGTCGAAGAGGTTGGAGACGTGGTTGCGGACGGTCTTTTCGCTGATTGAAAGGCGCTCAGCAATCTGCGCGTTGCCGAGCCCCGCCGTTATCAGCGTCAACACTTCCCGCTCACGCGGCGAGAGCGCGGCGAACGCGGGGTCTTCGCCGTCCGCCGCGACGCCGACACACGCGAACTCCGACACCACCTCGCGGAAGCGTTCCCACGCGGGCTCGTGCGTCAGGAGGACGTGGTTCTTCGAGTCCAACTCGACGAACTGCGCGCCCGGGATGCCCGCGGCGAGGATGCGTCCCTCCTCAATCGGGGTGATGTAATCGTCGCGCGAGTGCAGCACCAGCGTGGGCGCGCGCACCTCGCCGAGCAACCCCGTCACGTCGATGACGCCCCTCGCTTCGAGGAGCCCGGCGGCGCTCTCGGGCGAAGTCGTCCTCCGGCATAACTCGTTGAACCAGCCCATCTGCTCCTCGGTGCCGCCCGGGATGAATCGCGAGGTGAAGACCTGACGGAAGGCAGGGTTATCGTTGCCCCATTCAAGCCGTGTGAGTTCGATGATGGCGCGGTAGACGCGCTCCCGGTCGGGGTCGTCGCGGCGCAGCACGCCCCGCGCGTAGCCCCCGTAGAGTATGAGGTGCGAGACGCGCTCCGGGTGCTTCACGGCGTAGGCGAGGCACGTCGCGGCCCCCTGCGAGATGCCGAGCAGCGCGAACGGCTCACGCAGGTCGGCCGCCTCGATTACCGATTCCAAGTCGCCGACCCAACGCTCGAAGGAGAGGTCGCCGACCTTCCAGTCGGTCATCCCGCACCCGCGCTCGTCGTAACGCACGAAGCGGAAGTGGTCGCTGAAGAAGTGAATCCAGTGGCGCCAGACCGGGCTCTCCCACTCGTACTCAAGATGTGTGAGCCAGTTCGCGGCCTTGACGAGCACCGGCCCCGCGCCCGCCTCCGCCCACGCGAGACGGACGCCGTCGGGCGTGCTCAAGTAACGGATTCGTTGGGTGGCCTTCTTCATTGAACGCCGCTGCCTCCGAGCCGGGACATTCGTCCCGGGAAACGCACGGCAGTCTACCCGAACCGGGACGAAACTCCCATTGGCGCGCCCGCGCCGTTGGCCGCATCATGCGAGGCGAAGGGATGGAGGCACGACTATGATTAAGCGCATCGCATTCTTCGCCTACGGGGCTCTCAGTTACGTGATCTTTCTGGGGACGTTCCTGTACGCCCTCGGGTTCGTCGGCAACTTCGGCGTGCCGAGGACGCTCGACGGGGCGGCGGAAGGCCCGTTGGGCGTCGCCTTAGCCATCGACGCGGCGTTGCTGACGCTCTTCGCCGCGCAGCACAGCATCATGGCGCGCAAGTGGTTTAAGGACTGGTGGACGCGGGTCGTGCCGGGTCCGCTGGAGCGTTCGACCTACGTCCTCTTCTCCAGCCTCGCCCTGCTGCTCCTGTTCTGGCAGTGGCGGCCGATGGGCGGCGTGGTGTGGTCGGTCGAAGAGCCGTTGGGGCGCATCGTCCTGCGCGCGTTGTTCGCCTTCGGCTGGGGGCTGGTGCTGGTCTCGACCTTCCTCATCAATCACTTCGATCTGTTTGGCCTGCGCCAGGTCTGGCTCTACTTACTTGGTCGGCCTTACACCACCCTGCGGTTCAGAACTCCCTGGCCGTATCGCCTCGTGCGCCACCCGCTCTACGTCGGCTGGCTGTTCGCCTTCTGGATGACGCCGACGATGACGCTCGCGCACCTGCTCTTCTCGGTGGCGACCACGGCCTACATCCTGCTGGCGATTCGATTCGAGGAGTCGGACCTCGCGCGCGAGCACGGCGAAGCCTACGAGAAGTATCGACGCTCCGTGCCCATGCTCGTCCCCTTCGCCCGCCGCCGCCGGGATTCGACAGACACGGGCCTCAAAGCAGCCTTCAATAAACCGGAGCTATTGTGAAGACTGCAATTTTCTGACGCGGGACTTGCCTTCGCCCGAGGGCACGCGCAAGGGGACGCCGCGCGGGACGGGCCGGCCGAAGTCGGGCGTGCCATCGGCTCGCCAGTTGAACTTCTGCGCGCGCGCGGTCCTCCCGCGATACGTGTACTCGCCCGTCTCCTTGCCGTGATAGATGAGCCAGTCCTCGCTGCCGTCCGGCGACTTGAAGAAACCGTTGTGCCCGGGGGCGTAGACTACACCCTCCGCGCCCGTGTATTTGCTGAAGACCGGCGCGGGCGATTTCTTCCACGACTTCGGGTCCGTCACGTCGCCGCCGCCGTGCGTCAACATGCCGAGCGCGTAGTCGGGCGTCCCCGTGTCGCTCGCCGAGTAGACGAGGAAGAGGCGACCCGCGCGCCGCAGCACGACGGGGCCTTCGTTGATGGGATAGCGCACGCGCTCCCATTCGTAGTCCGCCTGCGCGATGAGTGTGCTGCTGCCCGACACCGTCCACGGGTTGCTCAGCGGCGCGACGCGGATGCCGTTGCCGTTGCCGGGGACGTGCGCGACCCACAGCAGGTAGAGCCGGCCGCCGCGCGCGCGGAAGACGCTCGGGTCGATGGCCCAGCCGTCGTGTGAAGAATCGTAGACGCGCGCCTTGAACGTGTAGGGGCCGAGCGGGTCGCGGCCGCGACTCTCCAGAACGTAGAGCCGGTGATTCTCGTCAACACCGTCCGACGCCGTGTAGTAGATGTACCAGCGGTTGTCGATGAAGTGGAGTTCAGGGGCCCATATCTGCTTTGACCTTTCTTTAACATCGGGCGTGTGCACCTTGACCTTCAAACCGGAGTCGAGGCCCGCGAGGGTGCGCGACTTCCAGACCCAGATGCCGCCGCTCGGGTCGAGCGTCGCGGTGAAGTAGTAGTGGCCGCCGTGATAGACCATCCAGGGGTCGGCCGAGTCCCGCGACGTGACGACCGGGTTGGTGAAAGTCACGGCCGGGCTCTGACCGAAGACCCGTGGCGCGAACGCCGACAACACGATAAAGACGAGCAGCAACTTACACATCACGCGACATCTTAACGCGTCATCCTTTTTCGTTGACACTCGCGGCCGTCGTGCATATCTTTCCATGGTTCGTAAACGGACTCTCCCAATATCAAACACGAGAGGGGACTACCGATGTCAATTCGTACTCGTATGTTCTTCGGAATCGGGCTGCTCTCGCTCGTTCTCGCCGCGTGCGGGGGCGGCGCGCCCGAGCCGCCGACGGCCGGCGAGGCGAAAGAGTTCGCCAACGTGTGCGACAAGGCCAACGAGGGCAAGCGCGTCGCCGTCGTCGGCTACCCGCGCTTCCCGGAGAAGTTCACGGGTTCGCAGAGCGTCGTGCTCCGGCTCTACGGGGGGGGCGATTACGCGGGCGCGCCCCTCGGTGTGCAGACGCCCATCGGCAACAAGGCCAACCAGGCGGAGCTGGCGCCCAAGCAGTACACGGACAAAGACCTCAAGGTCCACACGTCCGACGGGAAGGTGGTCGGCTACGGGAGCAAGGTCAAGGTCTCGGGCAAAGTCTATTTCCCGTTGGTCGGCCAGGACTTCAAGTGCGCGCTTGAGAACCCGCTGATCGAGTCGGCACCCTGAGCCGTCGCCAAGCCCAACGTGAGCCGTCGCGGCCGTCAACGGTCGCGGCGGCTCATGCTTTAGAGGGGCGGCTGTTATGATAAGCTACCGTTTAAGAGAAATCGTTCATGCTTCAGTTGCCGAGTGTCCGGCCGTCGTATGCACAATATTCTAATCGTTGACGATTCGCCGACTATGCGGCGCATGGTGATGGCTTCGCTGCGGGGCCTGCCGAACGTCGGCTTCGGCGAGGCGAGCAGCGGGCTCGAAGCCGTCGAGCGGCTGGCGCTCGCCCCCGTGGACTTGATGATTCTCGACCTGAACATGCCGGACATGCACGGCCTCGAAGTATTGGACTTCCTGCGCCGTCACCAGGCGTACCGCCACGTCCGCGTCATCGTGCTCACGACGAGGGGCGACGAGGCGAGCCGCGCGGACGCGCTCGCCGCTGGCGCCTCCGTCTACCTGACCAAGCCGTTCGCGCCTCAGTCGCTGGCCGCGCAGGCGGCGGCGTTGTTGGAAGCTCATCCAGAAAGGGCCTAGTGTCCGACCCGCACCCCGACAACGGCGGCGACTTCTTCGCGCAGTTCCTCGACGACTATTTCGCCGAGTGCGACGAGCACCTGACGCTCGTGCGCCGTCACCTGCTCTTGCTCGAAGAGCAGGCCGGACGGCCGGACGTTGACCCGGCTCTGCTCGACGAGCTGTTCCGCAGCTTTCACACGCTCAAGGGCATCTCGGCGATGGTGGACCTGAGCGAGGCGGAACAACTCGCGCACCACATGGAGAGCTACCTGCGCGCCCTGCGCCAGAAGGAGACGCGCCCCGGCGTCGAGGGCGTCGAGACCCTCATGGCGGCGACGACGGTGCTTGAGCGCGTCATCGCCGCGCGCCGCAAGGGCGAGGCGACCCCGGCCATCGATACGACGGTCGCGCGGCTCCGCGCGCTACACACGGAATCCCCGACGACGAACGAACAATCAGAGACCTTAAGCAACGTTGACGCGAGCGCGGCGGTCGCGGAGTCCGTGCAGAGTCCGGCACGGCCGCACGCCCACGCGAGTCACGCGGAAGGCGCGCGCGCGTGGCGGTTCGAGTTCATCCCGACGCCCGAACTCTCCGAACGCGGCGTCAACGTCAACAGCGTCCGCGCGCGTCTGCAAGAGATCGGTGAGATTCGGCAAGCGACGCCGCACGTCAGGGGTGAGGGCGGCATCGTCTTCGAGTTCGTCGTCACGACCGTCGCCGAAGAGTCTGAGTTCGCCGACTGGCACGAAGACAACCTGACATACACGCTGGTCGAAGAGGCGACGACGGACTCGACCGATGTATCTACAACGACCGGGCGCGCGGCCCCGACTCTCGACGCGGACGAAGAAGAGAGTCCGTCTCAACCCGCGTCCGCCGCGACGATGCTCGCGCCCTCGAACTTCGTGCGCGTAGACCTCGCGCGCTTGGACGAGTTGATGCGCCTCATCGGCGAACTGGTCACGAGCCGCGCGCGTTTAGACGAGAGCCTGAAGCACTTGCAACGCACGGTCGCGCCCGCCGAGTGGCGCGCGTTGCAGGAGACGAGCCACGCGATGTCGCGCCAGTTGCGCGACCTGCGCGAAGGCGTGATGCGCGTGCGGATGGTGCAGGTCGGCGAAATCTTCGAGCGCATGCGCTTCGTCGTCCGCGACCTCGCGCGCGAGAGCGGCAAGGAGATACGGCTCGAACTTCGCGGGCAGGAGACGGAGATAGACAAGTTCCTCGTCGAGCGGATGATGGACCCGCTGCTGCATCTCGTCCGCAACGCCGTCAGTCATGGCCTTGAGACCGTCGAGGAGCGCGTCGCGGCGGGGAAGTCGGCCGAAGGAAAAATCACGCTCCGAGCCGCGACCTCGGGCGAGAACGTCCTCATCGAGATCGCGGACGACGGGCGCGGCATCGACGCCGAGCGCGTCGCGGCGCGAGCGCGCGAGCGCGGCCTGCTCGCGGAGGACGTGCGTCTCGACGAGGCGTTGCTGCTTGAGTTAATCAGCGCGCCGGGTTTCTCGACTCGCGACGAGGCCGACCGCGCGAGCGGGCGCGGCGTCGGGATGGACGTGGTCGCCAGCGCAGTTGAAGAACTCGGCGGCACGCTCACCCTCTCGACCGAGATGGGGCGCGGGACGCGCTTCACCATCGAGCTGCCGCTGACGCTCGCCATCGCCGACGCCATCATCGCCAACGTGAGCGGCCAGCGGTTCGCCTTCCCGCAGACGGTGGTGCGCGAAATCATCGAGGTCGAATCTTCGTCGGTCAGGGTTCTTGAGAAGAACGAAATCGTCTCCTATCGTGGCGGGGTGCTGCCGCTGGTGCGGCTCGCGCGCCTGTTCGGTCTGAAAGAGACGAGGGGAGACTCTTTTCACGTCTTTGTCATCGGCGGCGGCGCGGGCGCCGTGGGGCTGGCGGTTGACCGCGCCGTCGGGCAGAGGGAGGTCGTCGTGCGCGGTCTGAACGACCCCTTGGTGAAGGTCGCGGGCGTGGCGGGCGCGACCGACCTCGGCGACGGGCGCGTCGTGCTCATCCTCGACGTGGCCGCGCTCAAACATACGGTGCTCGGCGGCCGGCTCGCCAAAGTCAGCGGGGCGGCTTAAACATCATGTCGAATCCAACGAACGACACGGAGCCTTTCATCCTCTTCGAGCTGGCCGGGACGACGTACGGCGTGCGCAGCCGCTTCGTGCAGCAGATGGAGATGATCGAGCACATCACGCCGGTGCCGAACGCGCCGCCCGCGGTCGAGGGCGTCGTGCTCGCGCGCGGTCAGGTCATCCCGGCGCTGAGCCTGCGCACGCGCTTCGGCTTCGAGAAGATTCCCTACGACCTGCGCGCGCGCCTCATGGTCGTCAGCAGCGGGGCGCGCACCATCGGGCTTATCGTGGACACGGCCCGCGAGTTCGTCCGCATCCCCGCCGGCACAATCGAGCCGCCGCCGGAAGCCATCACGGGCCTGAGCGGAAAGTATCTGGAAGGGATCGCGACCATCAACGGGCGGATGATTCTCGTCCTCGATTTAGAGGAAGTGATTGACCTCGGCGAGCAGCAGCCGATTGTCTGAAGCGGCGGTTAACAGGAGACGGTCATGGCAGCACAGATCGATAACGGGGCGGCGGGGCTGAACGCGAACGCCGTGCGCGAACAGGCGACGCAGGTGGCGGACTCGGCGCACGAAATCGCGCGTATCGCGAACGAGGTGAACGAAGGGGCCGAGGCGCAGACGCGCTCGCTCGACTCCGCCGTCAGCCTCGCCAACGAGATGACGGCGTCGCTCGGCGAGACGACCACACAGGCCGAGTCCATCGCGGCTTCGTCCGAAGAACTCGTCTCGTCGGTCAACGAGATGGCGGCCTCCATCGAGCAGATCGGCGCGAACTCGGCGAGCCTCGCCGCCTCCATCGGCGAGACGGCCGCCGCCATCGAGGAGTCCACCCGCTCAATCGAGAGCGTCACCGGCAGCGCGCAGGAGATGGCGACTTCGGCCGAAGAGGTGACGGGCGCGATGAACGAAATCGCGGCCTCCATCAAGAGCGTGAGCGACGACACCGAAGCCCTCTCGGCCTCGGTCAACCAGACGGCCGTCAGCATGGAGCAGGTGTCGCGCTCAATCGACAGCCTCGCCGCGAGCGCCGACGACCTGACCGTCTCGGCCGAAGAGACCGCCTCGTCCATCAACGAGATGGCCGCCTCCGTCGAAGAGGTCTCGGCGATGTCGGAGAACCTCGCCTCGACCGTCGAGCAGGTCTCGACCTCGATGGAGGAGATGGCGCGCTCCATCCAGAGCGTGGCGCTGAACACGGAGCGCATCACCGAAGCGGCGACGGGCGCGGCGACGAGCGCCGCCGAGATGGACCGCTCGCTGCGCTCGGTCGCCGCGATGACCAAGCGCGCGGAAGAGGTCGCGGGCCGCGTCTCGCGCGAGGCGGAGCAGGGCGGCGCGGCGGCGCAGAAGTCGATTCAAGGGATGGGGCGCGTCCGCACTTCGATGGAACAGTCGGCGGCCGTCATCCGCGAGATGGGCAAGCGCTCGAACGAAATCGGCGGCATCGTCAACACCATCAACGTCATCGCCGAGCGCACGAACATGCTCTCTTTGAACGCCTCCATCGAGGCGGCGCGCGCGGGCGACGCGGGGCGCGGCTTCGCCGTCGTCGCCGAAGAGATTCGCAACCTCGCCGACCGCTCGGCGCAGGCCACCGCCGACATCGCCGCCATCATCAAGGCGTTGCAGGACACGGTGCAGGAGGCCATCGCCGCCTCGAACGAAGGGGTGCGCGTCGCGGACGAGAGCGGCCGTCTCGCCGAAGAGGGCTCCGAAGGTCTGCAAAGAATCCTGACCGGCGTCGGCGAGACCACGCAGATCGTCGGCCAGATTGCGCGCGCCACCGAAGAGCAGTTGAGCGCGGGCACGCACGTCGTGACGGCCATCGAGACGACCGCGGCGCAGGCCCGGCAGACCACGACCGCCACGGCCGAACAGTCGAAGGCGGCGCAGGAGATCGTCAGGGTCACGGCGCAGATGCGCAAGACCGCGAAGGAGGTCAGCCAGGCGATGGGCGAGCAGGGCCGCGCCGCCCGCGAGATCATCAAGGCCGCGCAGAGCACGACCGCCGTCGCCGTGCAGGTGCGCAAGGCGTCGGGCGAGCAGGCCGCCGCCGCCAAGCAGGTCGCGCAGGCGGTCGAGTCAATGCGGCGCGGCGCGGCCAACACCGCGCGCGCGCTCGACGAGCAGGCCACGGCGGGCGAGCAGGTCTCGAAAGAGTCGGAACGCCTCGCGCGCATGATTGCGGGCGTCAGCCGCGCGATGGGCGAGCAGGCGACGGCCGCGACGCAAATCACCATCGCCGCGAACAGCATGCGCCAGCAGGGCGACCAACTCGCCAAGGCCATCGGCGAGCAGGCCCGCGCCGCCCGCGACATGACCGCCGCCACCACGAGCATCTCCAAAGAGATCGGGTTAGTCACGCGCTCGAACCGTCAACACCTGACTTCCGCCGAGCAGGTCCTGGGCACGCTGACCGACATCAGGCAGATTACCGAGCGCAACGCTCAAGGCGTCAGGGCGACGTTGAGCGGCGCCGACAATTTGATTGAGCGGGCGCGGCAACTGGCCGAAATCGTCAACGACTCGGGCGCAAGGCCGCGCGCGAACGGTAAACCGCGCCGCGCGAAAAAGAACGAGGCCACGGCCGTTGACGCCGAGAATGGCGGGCCGGAACGTCCCGACGAATCGGGAGGCTGAAGAGAGTTTTCGTCACCGTTCGTTAAGGGTTCGGCGCGGTCGTTGGTGTGACCTTAGATGGATAACGTGAGCACTTCAGACAATTCAATCGGCGTCTTCACAACCGACGCCAGCCTCGTTATCCAAATCTGGGACGCGGCGCTCGCGTGCCTGACCGGCATCCCCGCCGACGCGGCGTGCGGCAGAACGCTCGTCGAACTTCTTCCCGATTTGGAGGAGCGCCGTCTGCTCGCGCGTTTCCGTCGGGTGCTGGACGAGGGTGTCGTCGAAGTCCTCGCGCCGGCCTTCCACCGTTACCTGATTCCGTGCCCGCCCGTGAACGCCTCGCAACACTTCGACCGGATGCAGCAGCGCGTGACCATCGCGCCGCTGCGCGAGGAGGGTCGGATAGCCGGCGCGCTCGTCACCATCGAAGATGTCACGGCGCGTCTTGAGCGCGAGCGCACTCTCTCGGCGCAACTCGCCCACGCGGACGAGGAGTCGCGGTTGAGCGCCGCGCATGAGTTCGCGAGAGACGAATCGCTCGAACCGGCGCGGCCGCTCCTCGGCGCGTTGAAGGACGAGAGTTGGCGTGTCCGCCGCGTGGCCGTCGAAGGGCTTTCGCGCCGCGCGGCGCCGGACGCCATCGCCGCGCTGCTCGCCTCCGTGCGCGAGAATCATCATCACCTCGGCCTCCTCAACAGCGCGCTTCAGGTGCTCGCGATGAGCGACGTGGACACGCTCTCGCCGCTCGTCGGATTTTTGAACGGCGAGGACGCGGACCTGCGGATGCAGGCGGCGCTCGCGCTCGGCGAACAGCGTGACGCGCGCGCCGCGCCCGCGCTCCTCGACGCGCTCGCGGACGCGGACCCCAACGTGCGCTATCACGCCATCGAAGCGTTGGGTAAGCTCCGCGCGCCCGAGGCGGCCGAGGCGCTCGCGGGCGTCGCGGAGACGCGCGACTTCTTTCTCGCGTTCCCCGCGCTCGACGCGTTGACGCGCATCGGCGAAGCGGGCGTCGCGCCGCGCGTCGTGCCGCTGCTCGAAGACGAGTTGCTGCGCGAGGCGGCGGCCGACGCGCTCGGGCATCTCGGCGACGAAGAGACGGTCGCGCCGCTCGCCGCGCTGCTGAACGAACCGGAAGCACCAACGACCGTCGTCGCGCGCGCGCTCGCCGCGCTGCACGACCGTTACGAGAAGCAGTACGGCGAGGGCTCGTACATCGCCGACCTGAGCCGCGCGGCCGTCAACCCGACCGGCGCGCGGAACTTGCTCGATGCTTTAAACGATTCGCGCCCCGAAGAGCTGCGACCGCTCGCGCTGGTCGTCGGTTGGTTGGAGGGCGCGGCGGTTGACCGCGCGCTGACGCGACTGCTCGGGCACGCGGACGCGCGCGGCGAAGTCATCGAAGCGTTGGTGCGTCACGGCTCGGGCGTGACCGAGTTGTTGATTGAACAACTCGCGTCGGAAGACCTCGAAATCAGGAAGGCGGCCGTCGTCGCGCTCGGTCGCATCGGCGACGCGCGCGCCGTGCCCGCGCTCATCGAAGTGCTCGACGAAGACGCGGAGCTTGTGATTGCGGCGGCGGACGCGCTGGCGAAGATTGGCGACCCGCGCGCGTTCGAGGCGTTGCTCACACTCGTCGGCGACGCGAACGCGGGCGTCAGGCAGTCGGTCGTCGGCGCGTTGAACTCGCTCGGCTCGCCGCGGATGCCGGCGCGCGTGCTGCCGCTCTTAGAAGACGAAGACCCGAACGTGCGCGAGTCGGCGGTGAAGATCGCGGGCTACTTCGGTTATCCCGAATGCGTGGAGCTTCTGTTGGAGCGTTGCCGCGACGAAGACGAGCGCGTGCGACGCGCGGCGGTCGAGCATCTGCCGTTTCTCGAAGACGAACGCGCGACGCCCGCGCTCGTTCATGCGTTGCGACACGAGACGCCGAAGGTGCGCGCGGCGGCGGCGGGCGCGTTGGCGCTGGCCGAAGGCCCGGAGGTCGCGGCCTCTTTGGTTGAAGCACTCGGGGACGAGGATTCCTGGGTGCGTTACTTCGCCGCGCGTTCGCTCGGACGTTTGAGGGTCGCCGAAGGCGCGGAGGCGCTCGCCGCGTTGGCGCATGACGACAAGGCGAATCACGTTCGCATCGCGGCCGTCGAGGCGTTGGGGCACATCGGCGGCGAGACGGCCGCGAGGGCGGTCGCGCCGCTTCTCAAGTCGGACGAGCCAGACCTCGCGCGCGTGGCCGCCGAAGCTCTTGGTCAGATTGAGAATGTCGCCGCGCGGCGGGAAGATGCCGACTGACGGTTTTAAGAACAATGGGCGTCAACACGGGGAGTTTAGGTCTCACGGGCGGGGCGGACAGGTTGTTGCGCGACCTGATACACGAGCGCACGGGGCTCTTCTTTGACAACGGGAAGGGCGACATCCTGACGGACAAGTTGTCGCCGCTGGTCATCGAGCGCGGGTTCACGTCGTTGCTGGACTATTACTACCTGCTGAAGTACGACGAGGAGGCGCGGGACGAGTGGCGGAGCGTGATGAACGCGCTCTCCGTTCCGGAGACTTACTTCTGGCGCGAGATGGACCAGGTGCGCGCGCTGGTCGATGTGGTCGTGCCGCGCTGGTTCGCGGAGCCGGGCGCGGGGCCGCTCAGGATTTGGAGCGCGGCGTGCGCGACGGGCGAGGAGCCTCTGACGATTGCGATGGCGCTCAACGAGGCGGGGTGGCTCGGGCGCGTCCCCGTCGAGATTTACGCCAGCGACGCCAGCCCGGCCGCCGTCGAGAAGGCGCGGCGCGGCGTCTACCGCGAGCGCGCGTTCCGCAACCTGCCGGCGGAGTTGCGCGCCAAATACTTTACGCAGGAGGGCGAAACAAAAACGTGGCGCGTTGACGCTAGACTGCACGCGGCCGTCCGGTGGGAAATCGTGAATTTGATGGACGAGGCGGAGGTCGCGCCGCGCGCGTCGGCGAACGTCATCTTCTGCCGCAACGTGTTCATCTACTTCTCCGACCAGACCATCGGCCGGACGGTGCGCACGTTCGCCAAACACATACGGCCGCCGGGCTGCCTGTTCGTCGCCGCCTCCGAGTCTCTGTTGAGGTTGACGGAAGAGTTCGAGTTGCAGGAGATGGGGAACGCGTTCGTCTACGTGAGGCGGCCGCGCGCGGGTTGAAGGCCCGCGCCGAGGATTTATTCATGGACCGAGTTTTAAAAGTTCTGGTGGTGGACGACTCAGCGTACGTGCGCAAGGTCGTGAAGCAGATGTTGTCGCGCAGCCCGTTCCTCGAAGTCGTCGGGACGGCGCGCGACGGCCGCGAGGCGCTTGAGCTGGTCGAACAACTGGAACCGGACGTGGTCACCTGCGACCTCATCATGCCGGAGTTGGACGGCGTGGGGTTCGTGCGCGAACAGATGCGGCGGCGGCCCCTGCCGATCATCATCATGAGCATCGCGAGCGAGACGGGCGAGGCCGCGCTGACCGCGCTCGACGCGGGCGCGGTGGACTTCGTGCAGAAGCCGACGGCGCTCGCGACCGAGAAGATTTTCGAGGTGAGCGACGAGCTGATCGAGAAGGTCAAGTCCGCCGCCGGCATCCCGATGGCGCGCGTCAAAATCTCGGCGCCGTCCGCCGAGGCGACGCAACAACAGAGCCCGGCCTCGGTCACGCGCAGGGAACTGGCGGACGTGGTGGTGATTGGGATTTCGACCGGCGGGCCGCAGGCGCTCAAACAGTTGATCCCCCAACTGCCCGCTGACTTCAGCGCGCCCGTGGCGATGGTCATGCACATGCCGGTCGGGTACACTGAGATGTACGCGCGAAAACTGAACGAGCTGTCGCCGCTCGAAGTGCGCGAGGCGCACGAGGGGGACGTGATGCGCGCCGGGTTAGCGTTGCTCGCGCCCGCGGGCCGTCACCTGACCTTTCGCCGTCGCGAGGGCGGCGAGGTGGTCGCGCATTTGGATTCGAGACCGTTCGAGTTGCCACACCGGCCGGCGGTGGACGTGCTCTTCCAGTCGGCGGCCGAAGTCTACCGGCAGCGTGTGCTCGGGGTGGTGATGACCGGCATGGGTTCGGACGGCAAGCAGGGCGCCGCGTGGATCAAGGCGCAGGGCGGTCTGGTCTACACCGAGAGCGAGGAGACGTGCGTCGTCTACGGCATGCCTTCGTCGGTGGTGGAGGCGGGCCTGAGCGACCGCAGCGTGCCGCTTGACAGGATGGCGCAGGCGATTCGGGAGGCGGTGTGAGTAAAAAAATCATGGTGGTGGACGACTCCGCGTTGTCGCGCAGGACGCTGCGGCGCATCCTTGAGACGGCCGGCTACAACGTCGTCGAGGCCGAGGAGGGCATGGCCGCGCTCGAACTCTACTTCATAGAGAAGCCCGACCTCGTCTTCCTCGACCTCGTGATGAAAGGCATGTACGGGCTCGACGTGCTGTCGAAGCTGCGCGAGTTGGACGCCGAGGCGCGCGTCGTCGTCGCCAGCGCCGACATCCAGACTTCGACGCGCGAGATGGTCGAAGAGGCGGGCGCGCGCGCCTTTATCAACAAGCCGTTCGGGACCGAGAACGTGCTCGGCGCGGTCGAGTCCGCGCTGGGGGGAGAGTAGCGCCATGGAACTGACCGCACGCCAGCGCGACGCTATCTCCGAGTTGATCAACATCGCCTTCGCGCGCACGGGGGCCGCGCTCTCCGAGTTGACCGGGCACCGCGTCCTGCTCAACGCGCCCGAGGTCTCCGTCCAACCGACGACGGAGTTGCCCGTGGCGCTCGCCAAGTTCATCCCCGGCGAAGTCGCCTCCATCCATCAGGTCTTCGGCGGGCCGGTCGCGGGCGACGCGCTGCTGCTGCTCAACCACGACGGCGCCGTGCACCTGACCGACCTGCTGACGGACGGGAACGTCCCGCCCTCCAGCCGCCTCGACGAGTCGGCGCGCGAGGTGTTGACCGAGGTGGGCAACATCCTGCTCAACGCGTGTCTCGGCATGTTCGGCAACCTGCTCGACGTGCGCGTCTCGTTCTCGGTGCCGCGCCTGCACCTCGACACGCTCGACGACCTGCTCGCCTCCCTCATCGAGGGCGACAAGGGGCCGCAGTACGCGCTCGTGGTCTACACGGCGTTTCAAATCCGCGACAGTTCGGTCAGGGGATTCCTCGTGATGGTCCTGAGCGTCAGCTCGCTCGACCGTCTGATGCAGGAAGTCGATGCGTGGGAAGAGCGGCAGGGTCAATCCTGAAGGCCGACCGAGACAGGGGACATTATCACCATGACTAGACCCAGTCCGGACCACGAGGCGTTGCTGAACGCGGCGCTGCTGCGCTGGATAAACGACCTCGCGGGGCAGGGCATCATGATTACCGATGCCGAGCTGAAAATTCGCGCGTGGAACCACTGGCTCGAAGAGCACGGCGAGTTGACCGCGGACGAAGTGCTCGGCCGTCACCTGCTGGAAGTCTATACCGAGTTGGAGACGCGGCGGCTCGACCGTCACTACAAGTGGGTTTTGGAGGGGCAGACGCGGATTCTCTCGCAGCGCCTTCACGGTCACCTGCTGCCGCTGCCGACGGATGCGGGCATGAGCGGCTTTTCGGAGATGCAGCAGACGGCGCGCATCTCGCCGCTCATCGCCGAAGACGGCCGCGTCATCGGGACGCTGACCGTCATCGAGGACGTGACCGAGCGCGTCGCGCGCGAGGCCGAGCTGCAAGCGCAGGTGGACGCGCGCACCAGGGCGCTCGCACGTGAGAAGGCCGCGCGCGAGGAGGCCGAGGAGGCCAACCGTCTGAAGGACGAGTTCCTCGCCACGGTCTCGCACGAGTTAAGAACGCCTCTGACGGCGATCCTCGGCTGGTCGAACATGCTGCTCGCGGGGCGGCTTGATGGCGAGCTGCACGACCGCGCGCTCGACATCATCCACCGCAACGCGCAGGCGCAGAATCAACTCATCAGCGACCTGCTCGACGTGTCGCGCATCATCAGCGGCAAGCTCCGGCTCGACCTGCGCACGGTCGAGCTGCCCGCCATCATCGAGGCAGCCGTCGAGGCGACGCGCCCCGCGGCCGAGGCGAAAGGCGTCCGCCTGACGACGGCGCTCGACCCGCGCTCCGGGCCGATCAACGGCGACGCCGACCGCCTGCAACAGGTCGTCTGGAACCTGCTCACCAACGCCATCAAGTTCACCGACGCGGGCGGCGAAATCGCCGTCACGCTGCGCAGCATCGACACGCGCGTCGAGATCATCGTGCGTGACACCGGCATCGGCATCGCGCCCGAGTTCCTGCCGTACATCTTCGACCGCTTCCGCCAGGCCGACCCCGGCACCAACCGGATTCACGGCGGGATGGGCCTCGGCCTCTCCATCGTGCGCCAACTGGTCGAGCTGCACGGCGGCACCGTGCGGGCCGAGAGCGAGGGTGAGGGGAAGGGCTCGACCTTCACCGTCAGCCTGCCCTTCGTCAACTTCAGGCGTGGACCGGAGCGCGGCGAGCGCGTGCCGCCGGGCGCCATCACGCTTCCGGAGATTAGCTGCCCGCCCTCGCTCCAGGGCTTGCGCGTGCTGGCCGTGGACGACGAGGCGGACACGCGCGAGATGATTCGCGCCGTGCTCGAACACTGCAAGATGGAAGTCATCACGGCCGCGTCGGCGGAGGAGGCGCTGGAGGCCCTCGCGCAGTCGCGCCCGGACGTGCTCATCAGCGACGTGGGGATGCCGGGCGAGGATGGCTACGCGCTGATTGCCAAGGTGAGGGCGCTCCCGCCGGAGCGCGGCGGGCGGATTCCGGCCGCCGCGCTCACGGCCTACGTGCGCGCGGAAGACCGCGTGAAGGTGCTCCGCTCCGGCTTCCAGCTCCACGTGCCGAAGCCGCTTGAGCCGAACGAGTTGGTGGCGGTCGTGGCGAACCTCGCCGGCAGGCTTCAACATTAACCGTTGGTGCGTGCGTGTGCGACCTCTTCTTCGCGCGCCGATTACTTAACAGACTCTGATAACATTTAACGCGCGAAGTATGCTCGCAGGTTGACGTACCCCCGCGCGTGCCCCAAGATGGTTAAGAACTGAGTGTAGCTCACTCCCTTCTCAGCCCCTCCGGAATTACCCGGATCGCCTGAAGTCAACAGCGCAAACGCAGGGGCCGAAGAGATGTTCACCCGCCGCGTAGTCTTTCCAACCAAGACCAATTCATCAGACGAAATCGCCGCCGAGGCGACCGTTCTCTTTTCCTGATGCGCGCGTTTTAGCCTCTCACGAAAGTGGAGTTTGAGACGCCGTCATCAGCGCAGGACAGGGGGAAGCGCGTAATGCCCGAATCAGACAGGCAGACGAGCAGCGGGTTCCACCGCGAAGACGGCAACGACGGATGGCCCGGGATCGATTCGAGGTTCCGGCTGATCGTCGTGGCCGCGCAGAGGAGTAAGCAACTCCAGCGCGGCTCGCGGCCGCGCATCGCGGCGGACCCGAACAGACGCCGGAGCACGAGCATCGCGCTCGAAGAGGTCAAGCTCGGGCTCGTGCCCTTCATCAACAACACGAAGGATGAGGCGGACGAGGCCGGCGACGGACACGCCGAGAAGGCCATGTCGTCTTCCGTCCTTCCGTGACAGGAACGTTCGATGACATGCTGTACGGGGCAGTTCGAGAGGGCTTGAACGAAGGATGCGGAGATACTGCCAGGACTGCGCGGCCAAGTTGCGCGGGCTCCGCCTGCGTTGCCCCGACTGCCGCCGCTCGACCATTACCTGGCTGCACGTCGCCGTCGTCGCGGCCCTCGACGCGGCCGGCCTCTTCCATCTTCTGAGACTCTTCTGACGGCAACGCACGCCGACGCAAGCATGAGAGACTTGCACATCTATATCGAACCCCTGGGCCGTGGGGACCGCGTCGAGCAGACGGCCTTCTACAGCCGTCGCGCCGACGGGCCGTACTACCGCTGGCTCTACGCCGAAGGCGCGGGGCGTTGGCACTACTCGCGCGTCAGCCTCGACCGGCCGGCGCAGCGCGTGCTCTGCGTCGCGCGTTGGGAAGCCTTGCCGGCCGCGCTGCGGAAGCGTCTGGGCGAACACTATCTCGAATAGGAGGGTGAGGGATGGGCGAAGCAACGCGCGTGCTGGAAGACGCGAAGTCGGAAGCGCTGGCGGCCTTCGCGGCCATCGCCGCCGTCATCGACCTCACGGGCGGACCCGAGACCGCTGAACGCGCCGCCGCGTCCGACGCGCTCCGCGCCGCCGCCGTGCGACACCTCTCGGCCGCACTCGACATGATGCGCCGGGCGAAAGGCGCTGAAGCATGAACGACTACGACGACTTTGTTGAACGCCTTCAAGCCGCGCTCGTGGACGAGGACGCGCGCGAAGACTTCCTCGAATACCTGCAAGAACTCACGGGCGACAGTCGCGCCGAGATTCTCGCCGAGGCCGACCGGCGGGAAGCACAGGCGGTCATCGCCTGAGAGCGACCGCAAAAGAATTAACCACGGAGAAACAGGGACACGGCTTGTTGAGTAACCCTCTTCAAGCCGTGTCTCTAAGTCTCCGTGGTTAACTCTCCATCCTTCCCGCTCAATTACTTATACTGACTAGCTAATCAACATAAGGCCGCGCACCGCCGGGAGCGCGGGCATCCCTGCCCGCCATGAGCGCGTTAGCGCGAATAGAGCGAGACTTTAAGTCTCAACGTTGAGTGATGGCGCTTCACTGTTAAGCGTGCTGGCGCACGCTTTGGCGGGCAGGGATGCCCGCGCTCCCGGCGCGTTAGTCGCCTTATCTCATCTCGCAAGTCGGTATTAAACATTACTCGCGGCGGAGGCTCGGAAGATGACCTTGTCCACGCCTTCAATCATCTGAAGCGCGAACAGGGCCGAGGTGAAGGCCGTGTCTTTCGTCATCGCCTGGAAGGACCGCGCGAGGGCGTCGATGTCGAGAACCCTCTGCTCGGGCGGTTGACGCCAGGGGACAGGGCTCACCGTCGCCGCGCCTTTCTCTCCGTTCGGGTCGCGCATGTCTTTATAGTAGTCGGCGTGCTGCTCGTCGGGCGCGTCGAGACCGAAGTGCAGGGCTTCGGGCTGTTGGTGTATCTCGACGCGGCCCATCTCTCCCGCGAAGAGGCAGAGCAGGATGCCTTCGGAGAGCCGTTCCATGCGGAGCTGTTTGAGCTGCGCGCCCTTTGCCGGGTCGGCCTCGTCGTAGGCGTCCACCAGAAGGCTCGGCCAGCCCGCGACGACGGACGAACGCATGATGATCCCGCTCACCAACTCGTAGGCGTTGGCTGCGGGGCTATCGACGTGTCCCTCGTCCTGCTGCTGGTCGGCGGTGGTGACGCGCCCGATGCTGAAGGCGCCGTCGAGCAGGCAGTCGAGCCAGAAGCGGTCCAACTGGAAGAAGCGAATCGACTCGGCGGGCAGCAGGCGCTCGTCCGGCACGAGGTAGTTGAAGGGGACGCCACGGAGCAGACTCAGGTCGTCGAACCAGGCGGTGATGTCCGAGGGCATGTCCGTCGTTGTTGTCGTCCCACCCTGCGGCGGCAGGTGCGGGTACAACAACTGCTGCTCGGCCTGTAGCTGCTGCCGCGCGTGCTGGCGCTTCCAGTTGTAGAGGCTGACGGAGAGTTGTTTGCTCTGGAGCGCCAACAGCCGTCCCAACTCCCACGCGGCCGCGTACGACACGTCGAAGAGGCCGATGGACGGGTCGTAGCGCGCGAGTTCGTCGGCGGCGCGCGCGGGCAGCGACGGCGACTGCGAATCGTCGGCGCCGGGCGCGAGCGGGCCGCGATACCATGAGACGGTCGTGTCGCCTTCGCGCATGAAGTGGGGCAGCGGGACGCAGCCCGCCGCGAGGTATCTCTTCGCCGCTTCGGGCTCGTTTGACGGCAGGCGCGGCGCGCTCGGGCTGCGGTCGAGGTTGACGAGCAGGTCTTTGAAGCTCGGGTGATCGGCGAGGCATGTGAAGCGCCAACTGCGCAGGCTGACGAGGCGGATGAGGTCTTGCGTTTGCGCCCCCTGATAGTCGAAGGCCGCGTCCTGGTAACGCCTTTCGAGCGAGACGAGATGGACGGTGGCGGCCGCGCCCTTCGGCGGTAGACGGTTGCCGATGATGACGGCCAACTCGTCGCCCTCGGCGTCGCCGTTCGCGTCCTTGCGCTGTCGCACGTGTGCCAGCAGGGCCAACTCGTTCACCGACGGCAGGAGCGTCGCGAGCAAAGTCTGTTTGATGTCGATGACCGTCATCTGGTCGTCCGCGTGCTGGCCGGGCTCAAGCGTGAACTGCGGGAAGCGCGCCTGCGTGCTCGGGGTGTTCTGCAACTGGCCGAGCGTGATGACCTGCGGCGAAGGCTTCTCGTCGTCGTCGAAGAGGAGCGCGAGGAGTTGCGGCGGCGAGTCCGCGCTCTGGTAGACGGTCATCGGGTCGTCGGCGTGTGTGCGGATGTGTTCGTCCTCGATGTGGTCGCTCTGCGGCGCGTAGAAGATGTCGTCTTCGTAAACGCCGCCGGCTTCGCGCCAGTATCCGACGACGCCGTCGTTGAACTGCCGGTACTCGCCGATGCGGACAGGGAAGCTCACGCGTTCGAAGCCGTTCGTCTCGCGCGCGTTGCGCCGCATGTCCTGTCGGAAAGCGTTCCAGCCCTGATGCACTGCCGGCCGCCCTTGCAGCTCAAGGTTGAGCGAGGCGCGCGCGAGCGCGATGGGGCGGCCCATGAGCAGCGCCATGCCCTGGTGCTGCGCGAAGTTCTCGGGCTCGATGTTCTCAAGCGCGTTGTCGAGCGCGGAGATGAAGTCGCGCAGGAACGTCTCGCCGCGCGCGAGCAGGTAGGAGACCAACTGTCTGAGGTGCGGGTTCTGTATCTCTTCGACGGCGACGGGGTCGGCGGCCCCGGGCGCGAGCTGCCAGCGCGCAGACTCGTCCACGGAGCCGAGCGCACGCCCCTCGTTGTCGTAGATCATCAGGCTGTCGTCGAGGTTGTTCGGCAGCACCCAGCCGCAGACGGGCGTCGTCGCCGGGTGGTCGTTCATCTCCTGCTCGTCGCTCGCGGCGGAGAGCCAGCGGAAGTCGAGGCGAACCGGCTGCGCGTAACGCGGCGGCAGCGTGATCGGATAAGGGCTGTTCGCGACCTTCAACTTTTCGGTCGTGATGAGCTGTTCGCAAGCCACGTCGCGCGACTGCCCGAAGTTATCGACGATGCGCAGGCGCAGCAGTTTGAGCGCGCCGGTGCGGATGGGATTGAAGTCGTTGAAGGGCTCGGGCGCGACGGTCAGACTGTCGCCGACGGCCGCGCTCACGTCCTTCGTGAACTGTCGGTAGTCATCGAAGGCGAGCGGGTCCGCGATGTCGAGTTGGAGCGTCTGCTTGCGCATGAGCAGCGCCTCGTTGAAGCCGGCGAGCGCCTGCGACAGGCAGTAGAAACTCGGGTCGTTCAGGCGCTCGTAAGCAGCGATGATGTTGCAGAGCGCCCCGGCGGGCGCTGGCGTGCAGTTCGCCTGCTTGTACCAGTCGAGGATGGCGTCGGTGTGCTCGGCGAAGTAGTCGTCGGTGCGCTCTTCGGCCGGGACGTTCCGCGCGCCGTAGTAGTCGTCGAGCAGTTGGTCTTGCAGGTAAGTCTCGATCTGCCCCTGAAGCTGCACGCTGGCGTGCGGCGACAGGACGCAGGAGCCCGAGTAGAGGTTGGCGGCCTTCGTGACGAAGCCGCGTCCGCTCCGCACGGTCAGGTCTACGTCGTTCTCAATCAGCGTGAAGTTGCTTGAGATGAACTCGGGCGCGTACCGGCCGCTGTCGGGTTCGAGGTTGCCGCCGCTCTCGACGGGGAAGACTTCGGCCTCCCACTCCAGAAGGAAAGGGTTCCAGGGTTGCCCCGTCCAGACGTTGAAGCCGAAGCCCGCGCCCGCCGTCTCCGTCTCTATCCGGTCAACGCGTTCGACGAGAGGCGCGGCGGACGAGGGCAGAAACATCTCAGGCGCCGCGTCAGTGACGAAGAGTTGACAGGCAAGCGTCCCTTCGCCGCTCGCGCTGTCCTGCCCGTGCCGGAGCGTCGGCTCGACGGCCGCGCCGGTCATCAGGACGACCGGGTCGGTCGGCTGATAGAAGCGCGGTCCGGGCGTCTGTTTGAGCACGTAACTCGTCTGCCGCGCCGCGTCCACAACCTGCGCGCCGTACTGCGCGACCTCCTCCGCGCTGACGGCCGCGCCGAGAGCGGCGTCGAACTGCTCAAGCCCGACGAACTTCTGATCCTGTAACGTCCCGAGTTTGGTTAACACGTCCTCGGGCACGCCCGCCGTCTTGAGCGTCGAGAGGGACTGCGCCGAGAGCTTGTAGACGGCCGTGGCCTGCACGTCGGCGCTGTCGTTGTAAGCCGCGAGTGAGACGACGAGTTCGTCGAGGGCCGCGACCACGCGCGCGGCGAGCGAACTTTATCGACCTGCGGATAATCGTCCTTCGCGTCTTCGGGCGGGTAGGCGCAGAGCATGTACTTGTACCAGTCCGCGAAGAGTTGTCCGCGCAGCGAGTCGAGCCCGGCCAGCGCGTCGTCGAATTGGCCCTGCGTCGTGTTTAAATAATTGAGTTGGTGCGCAAGCTCTTCCGGCAGGGTGGACTCGGCCTGCGGATCGGTCGCGTCGGCGGGCGCGGGGTCTTTCGTCTCCCGCGTGACGGACCAGAGCGTGCCGCGCCTCCTGAAACTTCGGCCCCACGTCCAACTGCCGGTTCGAGAGCTTGGACGAGAGCGACAACGCTTCGAGCTGGTCTTCAATTTCCGACTTCTGTTCGGGGTCAACCTCTTGCGCGAGGTAGGCCGAGAGCGCCTCCGTGCCCGTGTCGGCGAGCGCGACCGTGGGGCGCGCGGCCCCGCTCGTGGCGGCTTCGTTTTCCCCTTCAGGCTGAAACGTGACGCGCGCGTAGCAGAGCATGTGCGTGGGGAACCGCGCGCCTTCGTCGAGCGTGAACGCCCACTCGCATTCGTCCGCGAGCGCCGCGACGAGGTCGGCGCTGGCGGGCTCGGCGCCGTTGTTATCCTTCTTAAACTCGGAGGTGTAATCGGCGACGAAGGTCTACAAGAAATCGTTCGCGGCGTCTGCGTACCAGCCGAACAGGTCGTAGCGGAGGCCGGCGAGCGGGGTGCCGGCGTAGTCGTCGTCGTGAAAGCCGAAGACGCTGTGGCAGTTCGGGTAGAAGGCGGCGAAGGAGGACTCGCCGTAGCCGACCGCCGTCAGTTGTGTGAGGTGTTCGGACTGCGGGTCTTCGCCCGTCCACGCCGCGACGGGCATCGTGCGGCCGAGGTAGCGGAAGGGGCGCGTCTCGCCCTTCGCGGCGTCGGGCACGTGCGGGTAACTGACGCTGCCCGAACCGTCGCCCGCGCCGTCCGGGTAGAGGTAATCGCTCTCGACGAGCCATTGCTTCTCGACGACCGGTGCGCCGCCATCAACGCTCCGGCCGCGGCTGACGAGCCAGCGGTTCGGCACGGAAGGGAAGTTCGTCCCATCGGCGTCGTGCGCGCCCACGGTCAGCGTGTCGGGGAGCGACCAGTGAAGGTGTATGCCGGCCTTGAGGTAGAGGTTCTGGTCCTGGAAGGGCTGCGAGACGATCTCCTCGCTGATGTTGGCGGTGTCGGCGTTCACGTCGCGCTCGCCGTCGTTGTAGGGCAGGCGCGTGAAGTCGGCCATCGCCTCGACCACGGGCAGGTCGGCGGCGAGCGACAGCGCGTCGGCGCGGACGGGGACTAGCAGAATGTTACCCATGAACGCCTCAGACCCGTGGTTGGTACCGAGCCGCCGCGAGCGCGGCTACGCTCGATGGTCGTTGAGGTTGGGGGCTTGATGCAGAACCGTCGCGGCTCAGACGCGAAGTCGGCCGCGAGACGGGCAACGTCGGCCGGCGCCTGCCTGGGTTTCAAGTTTGAAAAAGAGACGAGCTGGAAAAAGCAGCGATGAGACGACGGGAAGATAGTACGCGCGCTGGAGGTTGTCAATTCGGGAGTATTATAGACTGGTGAGGTTAAAGCGGTGTTAGTGTCGGTCTGCGACGCGTCGGTGTCGCAGACAATATTACTGCAATCTATTAACGAATGAGCATCTGGCAAATCATCCGTCGCCTGGTTCCTTTCATCGAGCCGCACCGCCGCTGGGTCGCCCTCTCGCTGGCGCTGACCCTCGTCGGCGCGTGCGCGGCGCAGGCCAACCCCATCGTGCTGCGCTACACGGTGGACACCATCGAGCGGCTTCTGCGCGAAGGACGCACCGCGTCGCAAGGTGCTTCGCTCCTGCTGCTCATCAGCGCCGTGCTGCTCGGCAAGGAGGTGCTCAACGCGGGCGTCCGCTACGGGCAGAATTTGTTCGGCGAGAGGATTCGCGTCAACGTGTCGAGCCGCCTGACGCAGGCCGCCGTCGAAAGAATTCTCAAGTACCGCCTCGCCTTCTACACCGACCCCGACAACCAGACCGGTATCCTCCAGACGCGCATCGACCGGGGCGCGGAGAGCCTGACCAAACTCGTCCAGAGCGCCTTCATCGACATCCTGCCGCTCTTCGCAAGCTCCATCCTCGCGCTCGTCATCATGTTCCTCGCCAACGTCTACGTCGGGCTGGCCGCCGCGGCCATCCTGCCGGTCTACTTCCTGCTGAGCCAGCGGCAGGCGTCCATGCTCAAGGGCGCGCGGCGTGCCCTGCGCGCCTTGCGCGAGGAGAAGAACAACGGGCTGCACAACATCATCGAGTCCATCGTCGTCATCAAGTCGTTCGTGCGCGAGGAGTATGAGAAGGAGAAGCAGGCGCGTCTACAACAGAACCTCGTGGGCGCTCAGTTGAAGCAGCGGCAGACCAACTTCATCTTCGACGGGCTGAAGACCTTCGTCGAGCAGATCGGCGTCGTGCTCATCATCATCCTCACGGCCTACCTCGTCCTCGGCGGGCAGATGACGATTGGCGCCATCATGTTTCACATCATGCTCTTCAACAACGTCTCCGCGCCCATCCGACAACTGCACCGCATCTACGACGAGATGAACGACGCCCTCACTTACGCCGAAGGCTACTTCCAGATACTCGACGCCGACGACCAGATTGAGACGGGCGGCACGCTCGATGTATCGCACCTCGAAGGCACGTTCGAGCTGCAAGACGTGAGCTTCACATACCCGAACGGCACGCAGGCGCTGCACCACGTCAACATGAAGATTCCGGGCGGGAAGACGGTCGCCTTCGTCGGCCTCTCGGGCGCGGGCAAGTCAACGCTCCTGAACCTGCTGACGCGCTTCTACACGCCCACGAGCGGAAAGATTCTGCTCGACGGCAAGGAACTCGACCAGTACGAGACCGACCTGCTGCGCCGCAAAATCGGCCTCGTCCTACAGAAGAATCACATCTTCAAGGGCACGATTGAAGAGAACATCCGCTACGGCAAGATTAACGCCTCGTTCGAGCAGGTCGTCGAGGCCGCGCGCAAGGCGTACCTGCACGAACAGATCGAACAACTGCCGAACGGCTACGAGTCAGAGGCGCACCTGCTCTCGGGCGGTCAGCAGCAACGCATCGCCATCGCGCGGCTCTTCCTGAAAGACCCGCCGGTTATCTTCCTCGACGAGCCGACGGCGAGCCTCGACGCCGTCGCCACCGAGCAGATCAAGAACAGCCTCGACGCCATTAAGGAGGAACGCACCACGGTCGTCATCTCGCACAGCATCTCGCAGATTATCGACGCGGACGTTATCTTCGTGCTCAAGGAGGGGCGCGTCGTCGAGCATGGCACGCACGACGAACTCTACGAGCGCGGCGAGACCTACAGCGAGATTTTCAACGCCTCGGCCCGGAGCCTGAACCTCGACAAGATATCGAGAACCCTCGACGCGGACTTCACACACGACGCGGCGAATTGAGCGCCGACTCTCAACTCTTCGTTAGTTAAAGTCAGTTTGTGGCGGGCAGGGCGGCGCGTTTGAGGACGAGCAGGGTGATGTCGTCGTGCTGCGGCGCGGCTCCGGCGAAGCGGTCGATCTCTTCAAAGACGCGCTCGACGATGTCGCTCGCGGGCGCGGCGGCAGAGGGGCGCAGGCATTCGAGCAGACGTTCGTTACCCCATTCGTTCTCGGCCTCGTCGTAAGCCTCCGTCACGCCGTCCGAGTAGAGCGCCAGCAAATCGCCCTCGCCGATGCGGACGCGCCGCTCCTCGTAACCCTGTCCCAACATCTCCAACACGTCGGGCGGCATCATGCCGAGCGGCAGCCCCGTCGATTCGAGCCGCTCGACCTCCGCGCCCCCGGCGCGCAGTAGCAGGCAGTCGCCGTGACCCGCGTTGACGTAACGCGCCTCGCCCGTCGAAGGCGTCACTTCGATGAGGATGGCCGTGACGAACTTGTTCGACGGCGTCGTGGCGTGAAGCAGTTCGTTGGTGCGCGTGACGAGTTCGACGAGCGAAGGGACGCGCCCGAGCAGTGCGCGCAGCGTCGCCTGCATGGTGCTCATCAGGAGCGAGGCCGGCAGCCCCTTGCCCGACACGTCCGCGACGCAGAAGAGGTATGAACGCTCCGCGCCGTCGCCGTCGTCCCCAACCGGCAGCACGTCGTAGTAGTCGCCGCCGCACCAGAGCGCCGCGCGGTTGCGCGCCGCGAGGTCGTAGCCTTCGACGCGCGGCAGGAGCTCCGGGAAGAGCCCGGCCTGGATGCTCGCCGCCAGTTCCAACTCCTGCTCGATCTTCTTGCGCTCAAGCGTCTCGCGGACGTGCCACGAGTTCTCGAACGCGACGCCCGCCTGTGCGACGAGCCCCGCGCCGAACTCAAGGTCCGCTTCAGCGAACGGCAGCTTGCTCACGCGCGAGCCGAGCACGAGGAGGCCCGACGCGTTCGCCGACGGCCGCAACGTAAAGAGCACCTGCGCGCCCTGCAAGACGAGCGACTCTTTCAAGTCGCCCGCAGGCAGGTCCGCGACGAAGGCCGCTTCGGGAAGTTCCGCCGCGAGTTGCCGGACGGTCTCGGAGGCGGGGAGCGCGAGCCCCTTCCGCCGCGCGACGGCCGGGTGCCCCTCCTTCCAGACCGCGAGCGCGTACTTGCCGACGGCCCAACGCCCCGTCAGCGTTAGCACGAGCAGGCGCGCGACCTCTTCGGGTTCGAGCGTCGAGGTCAGGCCGCGCACGAGGTCGAGGAGCGCGCGCAACTCCTGCACCTTCTGGTCAAGCTCGCGGTTGAAGCGACGCGCCTCGGCGTGCGCGCGCGCGTTCTCGATGCTGCTGGCGGCGAGCCCGAGCAGCGCGCGCAGCCACGCCTCCTCCTCGGGCGCGACGGAGCCTGCGGGAGGTCGTCCCACCGCGAGCAAACCCGTCGGACGTTCGGCGTCGCCGATGGGGTAGACGTATTGGACGCCCGCCGCGCGCGCCGCTTCCTCTTCGTACGTCTGTCCGGCTTCAAGCCCCTTGAGCCCGCGCACCCGCGCCAGTCGCATCGAGCCTTCGTCTTCGACCGCGATGAGGCCGCGCCCGACCACGAGCCGACCCATGACCGTGCGCAGGAGGTGTCGGAGCAGACTGTCGAGGTCGAGCGAGGCGTTGAGGAGCTGGGCCGATTCGAGCAGCGACTCAAGGCGCGAGGCATCCAGCGAAGTGGTCGTCATTGGTGTTGAGTTTGGAAGGAGGAGCGCCGTCAGCGCCCGTTACGTTTGCTTGCGCAGCCGCTTCGTCATGTGGAGGGCGTTCTTCTTGCCCGGCTCGATTTCGTAGCGCACCTCGTCCATGAGCTTGGTCATCAGGCGCATCCCGAGCCCGCCCGTCTTGCGCTTGTTGATGAGTTGCTCAAGCTCCTCCTGGTCGATGGCGCCGGGGTCGAAGCCGCGCCCCGTGTCCTCGATGTCGATGCTGAGCGTCTCGCCGTCGAGCGTGACGCGGACGACGACCTCCTTGCTCACGTCGTGCCCGTAGGCGTGCTCGATGACGTTGGCGCACGCCTCGTCCACGGCCATCTCTAAGCCGGCCGCCTCCCTGGCGTCGAGACCCGCCTGCTGCGCGGTCGAGCCGACGAACTCGCGTATGAGCGCGAGGTTCTCGGTCGAGGAAGGCACTTGCAACATGAATCTGCGTTCGACCCGCTCCATGTCTTTACTCCCCCCTCCCCGAGGCTTCGCCGAAACGGCCCTTCGCCGCCTCAACGTCCGGGCAGAAGTCGTAGAGCGACTCGAACCCGAGAATCTCGAAGGGCTGTTTGACCTTCTCGTTGAGGCCGCAGATTTTGATGTCGCCGCCCTCGTCGCGGACCTCTTCGACGAAGCCCATGAAGACGCCGAGCCCGGCGCTTGAGATGTAGGTCAGGCGCTCGCAATCGACGACGATGCGGCGCTGACCCGCGTCGATGGCCGACTGCACCGCCGCCTCGAACCGCGGCGCCGTGTGCGCGTCCACGGCGCCCTCAAGACGGATGACGGCGAAGCCGCCTTCGAGGTCGGTCTTAACTGAGAACGGACTTGGCAACGGGAAGAGTCTCCTTCAAACCTGCCGGGCCTGCCCCGGCGGACTTTCGAGCGGCGCTGACGGGCGGGAAAACTATACAGCCACACGCACGTCGAATAAAAACGCGGCCCGCGTTATCTCATCTTCAGCACGACGAAGGTCACGTCGTCATCGAGAGGACGACCGCCGGCCCACGCGCCGCACGCGCCGACGAGGTGCGCGACGACCGCCGCCGCGTCCTCGCGCGCGACCTCCGCGAAGGCGTCGCGCGCGCGTTCGCCCTCGAACATCTCGCCGCGCTCGTTGAACATCTCGGGCAGGCCGTCGCTCATCAGCAGCAGGCAGTCGCCCGGCGCCAGCGCGAACTCGCGCTCGCGGTACGCGTAGGAAGGGAAGCTGCCGAGCGGCGCCCCCTTCAGCGCGACCTCTTCGACCTCGCCGCTCGCGCCTCGGAAGAGGAAGGCGGGCGGCATGCCCGCGCCGCCCAGGCTGAGCCGCCCGCCGCTGACCTTGACGAGCGCCAGCGCCATGTAGAGCGAGCGCATGTTCATCGACTTGAGCGCGGCCGAGACGCGGCCGAGGAAGAGCGGAATCGAGTGCTCCGACGCGTACGCGTTGAAGAGGCTCTTCGTCGCGGTGACGACCGTGCCGGCCCGCAGGCCGTGGCCCGTCGCGTCGCCCACGACCACCGTCAACGTGCCGTCCTCGCCGACGTGGAAGTCGTAGTAGTCGCCGCCGACCTCGGTCGCCGTCTTCATGTACGCGGCGACCTCGACGCCGGGCAGGCGTGGGACAGACTTCGGCAGCATCGAGAGTTGAAGCTGCTTGGCCTCTTCTAACTCGCGCGCGCGCCGCTCGTTCTGTGCGCGCTCCTGCTCATGCCGCAGCCGCAGTTCCGCCTCACGCCGCTCATGTTCCAGCGCGCGCGACGATAGCTCCTGCACCTGCGCGAGTTGCGTTTCGAGCGTCGAGTTCGTGCGCGCGAAGTTGCGCGCGAGGTAGACCGAGACCGAGATGGGCACGGCGAGCAGGATGGCGAAGCCCGACAACTCGTCGGCGAGCGGCTCGCGCCTGTAGCCGAAGACCTCGCTGCCCAGTTGATACAAGACGCCGGCCGTGAAGAGCAGCAGGCCGGTCATCACGATGCGCGCGCCGTCGAGGCCGCGCCGCAGCGCCCCCCACATGATGCGAATGGCGTCGCCCAGCGTCAGCACGAAGCAGGCGCTCAGGATGAGGAGCGAGATGTTCTGCCGCACGTAGTAGGTCGAAAGAAGCGCCGAGGCGACCCAGAGCGCGGTGATGAGCCGGAAGAGCTTCGAGAACCTGACGCCGAAGGCGACGTAATGGAACGCGAGCAGCGAGACCATCACGAAGACGAAGAGGACGCACCAGACGACGAACCAGACCGCCGCCGCCGTGCTCGTCTCTACCCCGCCCCACGCGCCGCTCTGGTAGAGCCGGTTGACGACCTGCGTCATGGCCAGGCCGAAGGCGAAGATGCCGTAGAAGAGGTTGCCGCGCTCGCGCCGGTAGAAGACGTAGAGCAGCAGGTGCAACAGCCCGAGCGCCGCGAGGATGCCGACGAAGAAGCGGTTTCCGAGCGAACTCGCGGCGGCGCGGAGGCTGCGCGCGACGCCGCCGTCGGCCGTGTAGAGCGACGCATCGAAGCCGGGTCCGAAGTTACCCTCCGTGAGCCAGCGCCCGAGCCCCTTCGAAGGGTCGCGCGTGACCATGTGCGAATAGCGGAGCGCGACGGAGTGCCGCCCACCCTCTTTGAAGGCGAAGGTCACGGGCGTGTAACGCGGGTTCAACTCCACGTCACGGCCCGGCTCGATCACGCCGAAGCGTTTGACGAGCACCCCATCGACGTAGACCTCCGACGCGCCCCAGTGCTCCATGCGCAGCGCCAGCGGCCGGCCCGCGAGTTCCTCATCAACGTCGAGGCGCAGGCGGAACCAGGCCCTCCCCTCCCAACGCTCGCCGGGCGGCGACTGCTCCGGGTGGCGCACCGCCGCGTCGAAGCCGCTCGTCGCCCAACCGGAGTCGTCGTAGTCGCGCGCCGCCCACGCCGGGTCGTCCCCGAAGCGATAGGCCCACTCCGTCTCTTTCAGTTCGGCCACGCCGTCCTTCAAATCTTCCGCCGTGAGTTTGAAGGCAGGCGCGGCGGGCGTCCGCGCCGCGACGCAGAGAAGCATAACGCACGCGACCGCGAGCGCCGCGAAGCAGAGGACGGGGGCTTTGGGTTTCATGCGGCGGTTATGTTGCGAGAAAAGTTTAAGGGCGTGGACGTTCCCGACAGTCCTCACGGCGTCCGGGTTGAAGGGATGATTATAACCGCGTGTGCGATTCCCGCAACGACCGTGATGTCGGAAGGCGTGCGACGCGGCCGGAGACGTTTATAAAAAAGTTCGCCGCCGGGTCGGGAGCGTGATCCCTCCCGACGCGAAAGTACGCGTTACGTGTCGAGGCGTCATAACTTCTTGCCCGGCGCCCCCGTCGGCGGCACCACCGCCGTCTTCATACCCACCAACAAGGGGAAACCACCTCGCACGAAAAGGAGAGAGCCCATGCGCTATCCAAACATTAAGCGTACCGCCGCACTCGTCGTCCTGATTGCCGTCGCCGCGCTCGTCGCCTACGGGCGCGTCAACAACGACCCCCCCACCAACGCGCAGAAGGAGTTCGCCGTGCAGACGGCCGACCTCCTCCAGAACGAAGTCTTCGCCGCGCTGCTCCAGGAGTTCGGCGAGACGACGCCCGAGAACATCGAGCAGGGCAAGCGTGCCGTCTCGCTCATCTTCCACGACGCGAACCGCGACATCCGTCTCATCGGCAACGCACAGCCGCTCCTCGGCGGCAACAACAACATCCCGAGCGACCAGTTCGAGCAGGAGTCGCTGGCGCTCGCGCTCCAGGGGCAGGGGAACACCACCGTCGAGCGCCACGGCAATCGTTGGTACTACCGCCGCTCGGTCGCTTTGAGCAACTCGTTCCACACGAGCTGCGCGCTCTGCCACACGAACTTCACCCCGCAGTTCTTCCAGCAGACGAACAACCCCGGCCAATGGGTCGGCGCGCTCACGCTGCGCGTCCCCGTCGGAGAGTAGAGACCGCCCCGAGTTGTAATTCTCAAGACGCGCGCGGACGCCGCTGAGGTCTGGAAAACCTCAGCGGCGTCCGCGCGTCGTTTCACGAATGGACGTTTGGCCTGACGTTTTCGGCCCGTAGCGAAGGGTTTCCGAGAACGTCTTGACTCCCCTTACGACGGGTGGCAGGATGGGTGCGGCCGATCTTTTATCACCAGAGGCATCCCACACGGCCGGCCTTCGCCGCGCTAGAAGCTGCGGCGCCTTCGGAACGGAGTCCCCCAGCTTTGCTATGGAAGAACTGACGACAGAAACGCCCGCCGAACAATCCCATCACGAGCGCGAGTGCATCCACCGCCAGAAGGGTGCGGCGGGCGAATTCTACGCGGGCGACGCCTACGTCTCCGCGTTACAGCGGATGCGCGGCGAAGCGGCCCTCGCGCTGGGGCGCAAAGTGGGCGCCTTCTTCTGGTCCGACGCGCCGCGCGTGAGGGTTTGGCTCTGTCACGCCTGCGCGCGCGAGGCGTCGCTCAAGAGACCGGACGCCGTTGAGGCCGACGCCGCTTAGTTCCTGCTCGCCCTTGCCTCGACCTCCGCCAGCATCCTTTGGATAGTCTCCTTCGGCAGGTATCTCCCGCCGGCCACCACGGCGACAATCTTTCGCGTGTTGCCGAGGCTCTCCAACGGCGTGCAACACCTGCGCGCCTTCGGGGATGCGAACCCGCCCCGTCCTCCCGAGAGCGACGACGCGTCCGCCCGTCGTATCAATCACCGTCGCGTGTGTGAAAACGAGCGGTCGTTGTTGTGCGGCCGTCTTCACCTGCGCGCCGGCCAGCGCGGGCGACACGCCGATATACATTTACGGGTTGAAGAATGTCAACACGGACTCAATCATGAGTTATGATTGCGCGCGCGTGTACTTGGAGAAGAACCCGGACGACACTTTCAAACGGAAGATTTGAGGAAGAGACGCCATGCCAGACGCCGCCAAAACACAGGTTGACCTCGGCTCTATCGAGACGCTCCTCGGCAGCCTTCAGTTCACCTTCGTGATGAGCCCCGAGGGGGACGCGCACATACAGGTCTACGCCGCGGACCCTTCGAGCGCGGGCAAGGGCGGCGTCATGATCATGCTGGACGCGCAGGGTTACGAGCGGCTCCGGGCGATTGTCAAAAACACCGACGGTGTGATCAACCGGATGATCGGGGAAGGGAAGATTAAGAGGATGGTGCTGCCCTACTGAATGAAGTTTTTCTGCGTGACTTATCGTTACGGTGTCGGACGAGTGAGCTAGAAGGAGGCTCCGTGGTCAACGTTGGCAAGAGTGTACGGGTCAATCGAGTCGTCGCGCTTCTCTGCGCCATCTTCCTGTTAACGAGCGCGGCCGACGGTCAGGCCGTCCGGCCGAACTCCGCCGACGAGCACTTCGCGGCGGGCTTCAGGCTGCAACAGGCGGGTGAGCACGAGAAGGCTCTGGAGGCTTACGTCGCGGCGCTCAGGCTCGACCCGAAGCACTTGGGCGCGCGGGTCAACTCCGGCATCTCGTACATGGCGCTCGGCAAGTATGAGGAGGCCGCCGCCGCCTTCAAGGAGGGCGTCGCCGCCCGGCCCGACGACGCGCGCCTGCGGCTCTACCTGGGCCAAGCCTACCTCGCGACCGGGCATCCGACGACAGCGGTCGAAGCCTTCAAAGAGGCCGCGCGGCTCGACCCGGAGATGGTCGAGGCTCGCCAACTCCTCGCGGACGCGTACGGCGTGCTGGGCCGCCGCGAAGATGCCGTGCGTGTCCTGACGGAGGCGATTCGGCTGCGCGAGTCGGACCCGCTTCTGCACATGCAGTTGGGCGAAGTGTACCTCAAGGCAGGGGTGACGGCCGGGGCCGTCGAGTCGTTCGCGCGTGCGGCGGCTCTGAAGCCCGACTTCGTCCACGCGCACAAGGGGCTCGGGGTCGCTTACGAGCGCGCCGGCCGTTTGGAGGAGTCGGCCGCAGCCTTCAGGGAGGCGGTCCGGCTCGACCCGAAGGACGCGATGTCGCAGTACAACCTCGGCATCGCCACGCAGAAGCTCGGCCGGCACGAAGAGGCCGTGGAAGCCTTCTCACGCGCCGTCGCCTTGAAGCCCGACTTCGGCGACGCGTACCTCTGGCTCGGCGAATCCTACGAGTACAAGGGTGAAATCGACAAGGCCGTCGAGGCGCTCAAACAGGCCGTGCGTTATAAGCCGGACGATTCGCAGGCCCAGACGGCCCTCGCGCACGCGTACCTCAAGGCCGGCAAATTCGAGGAGGCGCTCGAACCCTTGCGCCGCGCCGCGCGCCGCGCGCCCAACGACCCCGAGGCGCTCTTCGCCCTCGGCAACACATACATGATGGCGGGCCGTTACGACGAGGCCATCGACGCCTTCGACGAGGCGCTCAAAGTTAAGCCGGACCACGCGCCGTCACTGGACCGCCGGCAGGTGTCGCTGGCGCGCAAGCACCTCGCGCCGCAGTTGGAGGGCTACAAGCAGGAGGCGACCGCCAACCCGAAGAAGGCACAGGCCCGCGCGGCCCTCGCCCACGCCTACTACGCGCTCGGCCGTTACGCGGAGGCGGAGGTCGAGTTCCAGGCCGCCGTCAAACTCGACCCCGACAACTATGACTATCACAACCGTCTCGCCATCAACTACTCGGAGTGGGGGAAGTCGGAGAAGGCCGTCGAGCATTACAAACGCGCGGCCGAACTCAAGCCGCACCACGTCATCTACTACAGCCTCGGCAACAGCTACAAGAAGCTCGGGCGGTTCGAGGAGGCGCTGGAGGCGTACCGGAAGGCGATTGAGATAAAGCCGACCTTCACCCACGCGCTCTACGAGCAGGGCGGCATCTACTTCAGGCAGGGAAACTACGCGGGCGCGATTGAGAGTTTCAGGAAAATCTTGCAGACGGAGCCGACGCACGTCTTCGCCGTCTACAGTCTCGGCATGGCCTACGTCACGACGGGCGACAAGAACGCCGCCATGCAGCAGTACTACATCCTCAAAGACCTGAACGCGGACATGGCCGCCGACCTTCTGCGCTCCATCTCGAAATGACGGAGCGCGTGCGGCGTGTGTGACTTTACCCCGCGTGCAGGAGCAGGCGGTTTCCCGAGTCGAAGCGAACTTCAATCTTGCCGGCGCGCGCCTGCATAATCTTACCCTGTCCGAACTTGGGATGATCGACCCACTCGCCCGACGTGTAGACCTCCTTCGGCGAGTAGGGGCGCGACGGACCCACGGGGGCGTCGCGCGCGGGCTCGGCGCTCGCGCGAACCCTGCGCGTCGTGGTGCCCGACGACGTGGAGGAGGATGGCTCCTTCTTCTCGTGGTACTTGTGCTGGTTGCCGCACGTGCGGCAGATGACGCTGGCGGGCGCGCCGTTCGCATTCAGGGCGACGACCTGATGCATGCGTTCGGCTTTACACCGACCGCAGTATGTTTCGGCGTCGTCGCCGGGGCGAAGTTTTTTGTATCTGACGGGTGCGCTCACGGGTGTTATGAATCCTCCGGAGATTGCCTTTGCGAACCGCGTGCCCGAAAGGCTTGATGGCGGGCCGTGCACGTCGGACCGCGTTTGACACCGGCCCGAGTGCCCGGGTTGAATCTATATTTCAGAGGTCGCGTATGCATCTTAAGCCTCCGTGCGTCTACGTCAAGGATACCGGCACGCCGAAGGGTCGCGGGGTCTTCGCCGCGCGCGCCTTCGGCGCGGGCGAGGCTATCGAAGAGTGCCCCGTTCTGCTCATAAAGAAGCCCTACGAAGTGATCCACAAGGAACTCAAGAACTACGTCTTTCACTGGCCCGTGCCTGAAGGCGCGGCCGCCAGGCAGGCGCTCGCGCTCGGATACGGGAGCCTTTACAACCACGCCAACCCTTCGAACATGCGTTACGAGACCGACGAAGAAGCGCGCGTCCTTCGCCTTGTGGCCGTCAGGGACATCGCGCGGGACGAAGAGTTGACGATCAACTACAACGCGGACGGCGGCGCGCCCGTGTCCGAGGACGAGTGGTGGTTCGAGGAGAAGGGCATCAGTCTCGTGTGAACTTCTAAGATAATGACGAGCGTACTCAGGCGATTCAATTTACAGGACTCTGTGCAGGATTTTGTAACAGCAGGTCAACAAACCGGGCACGGCTCCGTTTCCGACGTTTCGGGCGACAGGGAATTACTTTAACGACCGTTTCTTAATAAAACCGCACGAAAAAGAGATTTTTTCTTACTTCATCCCTGCTCGTTCACCTGAATCGGACTAATTACCCGCAACGTTGCACGTTAATTGCAACCTCCTCCCGATTGGCTTGAGGGGTTGCGGTTATGAGTAAGTTTGAAGGAGGCTTGCCGACAGTTCTCGTAGTCGAAGACAGCGACGACACGCGCGCTATCATCAGACTGGAACTGGAGCGGTGGGGATACAGGGTCATCGAGGCGAACAACGGGCTTGAGGCCATAAGGATGACGGAGGAGCTTTGCCCCGACCTGATCCTGATGGACCTGAACCTGCCCGAGGTGGACGGGCTGACGGCCGCGCAGGCGATTCGCAAGTACAACGAGCACTGCGCGGGCCTGCCCATCCTTGCCATCACGGCATACGACACGTTCGGCATCGAGGAGGCCGCCCGCGAAGCCGGCTGCGACGCGTACATCAGGAAGCCGCTCGACATGCCGCAGTTGGAGAAGACCGTCAGCGGGTTCCTCTACGGCTGAGCGCGTTGACGTGAATCGTGAGCACCGTCGTCTGAAGGCTTTGGAGTTTAAAACGCGAAAGGCCGGGAGGAGAAAATCCTCCCGGCCTTTTCGCGCATGGTTGAAGCGTTCTGAAACTACTGCTCGCTTTCGGGAGTGGCGCTGCTCGCCGCCGCGACGGGCGCGCCCTGCGTCAGGCCACGATTGATGAGCACCTTGACCTCGACGCGGCGGTTCTGTTCGCGCCCCTCGCGCGTCGTGTTGTCCGCGACGGGCTGCAACTCGCCGTAGCCGTACGGCGTGACGATGCGCCGGAGCGGGATGTTGTGATTCTCGACGAGGTAACGGATGACCGTCTCCGCCCTGCGCTGCGACAGGCGGCGGTTGGCCTCGGTCGAGCCGTCGGCGCTGGCGAAGCCGCTGATCTCAAGCACGTAGCCCTTCGCGTTGCTCGCCTGCTGCGCGACCGTGTCCAACTGCTGCTTCGCCTCGGGCAAGAGCACCGCGCTGCCGACCTTGAAGAGGATGCTCTGGCTGTTCTGCGCCTCGTAGTCGTCGAGCGCGGAGATGCGCTCGTTGGTGGCGTTCACGCCCTCGACCGCGCGGTCGGCCGTCTCCTGCGCGGCCTTGGCGCCGCCGCGCGCCGCGTTCGAGACCGCCGCCAACTCGTCCAACTGGCCCGACAGACGCTGCGCGTTCTGCTCGACCTGACCGATACGGCCTTCAGCCTCGCCGACGCGGTTCTCGACCGGGGTCACGTTGGCCTCGACCGTGCGCGCCGTGCGCAGGTCCGTGTCGTTGAAGCGCACCTTCTCGGCGACGAGGTTGGTGCCGTCGCCGCGCCCCTCGACCTCAAGGTTGAGGCCGCGCAGGATGGTGGTCACGCCGTACTTGGTGCCGCCGCCGAAGAAACCGCCCTTCGTCTTGACGCTGGTGCGGTCGTTGAGAAGAACCGTGTACGAGTTGCCGGTCTGGTCCTGCACGACGAAGGTGTCGGCGTCGCGACGCGTGACGACGCCCTTCAGCTTCATCCTCTGACCCGACGCGACCGAGGCGGGGTTGCTGCTTGTCGATGACGTGGAACCGTCCTGCGCGAACGCCGCCGACGCCATCGTCAGCGCGAGCACGAGCGAGGCACACAGGTAGACTGACTTCTTAAAGAGGTTGGACTTCATTAACAAAATCTCCCTTTCACAAGAATAGTGTTCGCCTGTCGCGCACGGCCGGAGATCACACTATTAAAGAGTGCGAAGGAAGTGTCTCCAAAGCGGCGCGGCGGCGATTAGACTATGAAGACAATAACCCTACGCGCGTACGCGTTGGGTTGCGCGAGTCTTACGAATAAGGTGTGGAATCGTTGCGCCGGCCGGCGCGTAATAATGCACTTAAGTATTAAACGGCGGACTCGGATGTCGAGTCTCGCCGTTATCTGTGTGCCCCGAAACACGCGGCATTAAAAACCGGGACGCCAAATCCCCGACGAAAGTGGCGCCCCGGCTTTCTTGTGAAGGGAGAAGGCCGTCCTTCCCCTCGCGAGTCATCCTACGTCCACGCGGCCCGCGCGTGGTTGCGTCTTTGTTGCGGTAACGTTGCCGAGAATCACTATCAATCGCGGCCCGGGTCGGTGAAGAGACGCCGCTCAACCCTCCTGCAAGTACTCCTCCTCCCACGCCTCGATGTCTTCGGTAATCTTAAGCGCGAACCACTTCTGAAACTGTTCGTCGGAGATTAAGGCCCGCTCAAGAATGCCCTCCGCGACTTTATCGACCGAGGACGCCTCCGGCGCGGTCTCGTTGAGGAATGAGGTGTACTCGCCGAGCATCTGCCAGACCCAGGGATGAATACGGACGCTCACACGTTCGGGCTCGTGGTCCGGCGACGCGGCGAACCGCTCCGGCGAGGTCCACGACAGAGGGTCGAGCAGTCGTATGCTGACGCGGTGACGGCCGCTCGCCGCGTCAACCCAGACGCCGTTCACCTCCGCCAGCAACGACCCGCCGAAGGGCGGCGAGACCTGAAGACCCATGCCCTCGGGGATGGGCTCGTCCACGTCGAGCGTCGCGCCCGCGTGGCTCACGACGACCGTGTGCGCCTGTAGCACGCGCGTGCGGCCGTCCTCGACCGGTACTTCGACCCTCACGGGGAAGCACATGTTGACCCGCTTGTTCCTGCGCAGGTTCGCGCCGCGCACTTGCCTGTGTTCGTCTTTCACTTCGGTTGTACCGGGAGGCCCGCGCCGGGGATGGTGAGATGAGTGCGTTCCACCTTGTTGGATAACTCCGACTTTAAATGCAGACTCGGTTCGGGTGTAAGGCCGACGGCGGCGTCCGCTAGAGTCTCGCGACTCGCGCGACGCGCACACAATATCCTAACCAACCCGCCGTGCCGTGTCGAGATAAAACTCCGCGTGGTCTTCGCCGGAGGCGCTTGGGCTGTAAATTGAAAATAAAAACGTTGTCGGACGTACCGCGCGCGCGCCACGCACAATGATAGAATGGCTGACGATGAACGAACGCCAACAGGCTCACATCGACTTCTACCTTCAACGACTCGAATACTGGAAGAGTCGCCGGCCCGCCTACTCGACGGCGAGGCTTTTGGCCGCCAGGGACGCGGACGAGGCCCACCCGCTCAGGACCGAGGAGGAGGCGACCGAGGTGGTTGAGTACCTTTGGCGGCTGGAACGAGAGCAGGCCGCCACCTGAGCGCACCGCGCGCACACAGACCATCGCTTCACATATGCCGCCGAGTTCAGACAGTTGGGCGCGCCCCGCGCGGCACCCAGAGCTCGCCCCCGACGAGGTCCACGTCTGGTGCGCGCGACTCGACCAGCCGCCGCACGTCCTCTCAACGCTGCGCGAACTCCTCGCCCCGGATGAACTCGCACGCGCCGACCGCTATCACTTCGAGAAGGACGAGCGTCACTTCGTCGCGGGGCGCGGCCTGTTGCGGACGCTCGTCGGCCGCTACCTCCGCCGCCCGCCCGCCGAACTCCGCTTCGACGTGAACGCCTACGGCAAGCCCGCGCTCAACGGCGGCGGGCCGCTCAACTTCAATCTCTCCCACGCGCACGGGCTCGCCCTCTACGCCTTCGCGCACGCGCGCGCGGTCGGCGTAGACATCGAGCACATACAGACCGAGGTTGAATGCGCGAAGCTCGCGGGCCGCTTCTTTTCAACCTTTGAAGTTCGGACACTGCTCTCCCTGCCGGCCGAGTCGCAGCGGGAAGCCTTCTTCAACTGCTGGACGCGCAAGGAGGCTTACATCAAGGCGCGCGGCGAGGGGCTGTCACGCCCACTCGCGGGCTTCGACGTGTCGCTCGCGCCCGGCGAGCCGGCCGCGCTGCTGCGCACCGACGACGAAGAGGAGGGCGCGGCGCGCTGGACGCTTCGTGAGTTGAGCGTGCCCAAGGGCTACGTGGCGGCGCTGGCCGTGGAGGGCGAAGGTTGGAGTCTCCGCCGCTGGCAGTGGTCCGGGTAAATTGAGACGCGTGCGCGCGCGACTAACGATATGCCCGAGAGGTTCACGGCCCCTGCCTTCAAGCTTGTTTCACAAGACGAATCAGTTCAGCGTTGTCGCTCCGTTTGTGAAGTGGTTGCTCGTATGAAATCCCGTTCGATGAAAAAGGAGAGGATGCGTACATAGTTATCCAGGGTAGATTGATGGCTCAAACAACTCCCCGCCGAAGAGTCGCATCTCTGCTAGAACACGACGATAGTCCTCGCGGTTAAGAAAGCTTTGAAGGGGGAGAAATCTCCGGTGGCAAGCATCGCTGTTCTCCGAAGGTATGTGCGTGGATTGATTATGGCGTGTCGGATGTCGTGAGACTCGTCAGTTCACTTAGCCTGCCTTTTGGTCCATCGTTTCGTGTGGCTTCGCGGGGCACTTCGCAGTAGGGCCGAGACTCAACCTCAGTGGTGATTGCAACAAACCCTGACTGAGGTTGAGTTGACACAACCGTCAATCAGGGTATTATGTCTCGAACGTGGTTCTCACCTCGCCAGGGTACGTCTTCCAGTACCAACGCTTGCCCCCTAACCTCTATGCAGAACTGCGTCCTTTGTCGGCCCCACGGCGTCCGCACGAGATATGTGTGGAGGAGAGAGAGAACCGGTAAGAGCGCCGTGCCGTAAATGAACATAGGACGTACCTGACGCGGTCGACTAAGCACTGCTTCAATTGACCCGCCGGCGGCCTCGAAGTGCGCCGCTGGTAGCTGCCCATTCCCAGACCGTGCGGGCCGAGATCGTGCGCGGGCAACGTCGCGAAAGCCACGTTGCTTGAAAGCCCCGCGCCTCTCCGCCCGACGGCACGTGAGTAGGAGGCCAAGTCATGCTTATTTAAACGGCGCCTTCGACCTTACTGGTTTATCCGCGCCGCGAGCACAGCCTCCGCATGCGGCCCTGAAACTCTTACTGCTACTCAGAACCTCTACCGTAACCTTGTATGTCTTCAATTCTGCCAGCAGAGTACAGGAGTACGAACAAACTTCTCGCCGCACTGTCGGAGGAAGAGTACGAGCGTCTGCTTCCCCGCGCCGAGTTGGTCCAGGTCGAAAAGGGCGAAATTCTCTACATGGCGGGGGACATGATCGAGCAGATTTACTTCCCGCTCACAGGCATGGTCTCGCTGCTCTCCACGACCGGGAGCGGGGCGACCATCGAGGTCGCGATGGTGGGCAGCGAGGGCGTCGTGGGCCTCCCCGTGGTGATGAGTATAGATAAGACTCCCTACGAGGTGATGGTTCAGATGGCGGGCGCCGCGATCAGGACGAGGGCGAACGAGGCCAGAGAGGAGTTCAATCGCGGCGGCCGCCTCCACGACCTGATGCTGCGCTACACGCACGCCCTGATTACGCAGATTTCGCAGTCGGCTGTCTGCAACCGCTTCCACACCGTGGAAAAACGTCTCTGCCGTTGGCTACTGATCGCGCGCGACTGTATTAATTCCAACACCATCGACCTGACGCAGGAGACCATCGCCCACATGCTTGGCATCCCCCGCACGGGGGTCACCATGGCGGCCGGCTCGCTCCAGCGTGCGGGTCTGATTCGCTACAGCCGGGGCAAAATCGTCATCATAAACCATGAAAAATTACGCGCCTCCTCGTGCGAATGTTACGAGATTATTAAAGAGGAGGTGGATAATTTTCTTGCGAGTTAGATGCAATTTGAAAAAAATTCTCGACCGACCTGTTATGTCTAATTTACGACAGACAGGCAGTTACGCCGACTGCTATACATTTGGCGTTCTGAACGTGTCCTCGTGTACTCAAGGTTTTTTTGAACAACGGATAAAGAACGCCCCAAGCACCTCATGCTTCAACCCAATTGCTTTTTTTTGTCCCGGCCGGCACTCATTTAGCTACCCGGACGAATTCTGTCTAAACGTCCGAGGTATAGCGTGCCGCTCGTCGGCCGCAAACATGTCTCCGTGGAACGCCAGGCTTTGGCGGGCGATGAATAATCGTCCAAAAAATTCGTGCCAACCCTCGGGGGCGTCGAGAGCTTCGCTAAAGAAGAAAGCTCTGTCGCTACTTGCAGGTAGCGACAGAGCTTAACCGGACAATAACCTCCGCCGCGGTTCCGCGCCGATGGTGCATCGCCCTGACAGCACGCATCATAGCGCAAAAGCCACGGCGTTTAAAGGAAGAGCTTCGCTATTCACTCAGATGTGTGCTGCCCACTTTGGTCTTCTCGCGCCTGTCGTCTTCCCACGCGGTCGATATTCAGAGACCACAACGCACGCAAAGAATAGTCGAATAGTCCATTAACACGGACGAAAGCCGGGGGCGGACCGCCAGGTCTGACTCTTTCCGTTCGCGTGCGTGCGAGTGTCCCGACCTCGTGCTCTGCTCGTAGCGCCTTCTGCACCGAGAGGGGAGACATAATAGTGGATAACGAAACGTTTGAGCAGCTTCACTGGTACGCGATCCACACCAAGCAGAAGCAGGAGGAGCGCGTCCACCAGAACCTGCAAGCGTGGGGCGTCGAGTCCCTGAGCCCGAAGATGAAAGAGCGCCGCCCCAACCCTTTCACCGGCGTGCCCGTCTACTACCCGAAGCCGTTGTTCCCGCGCTACATCTTCGCCAGGTTCGCGGCCCGCAACTTTCACAAGATAGTTTTTACGCGTGGGGTCCAGAGCGTCGTGAGCTTTAACGGCGCCCCCACCGCGATTGACGACGAAATCATCACACTCATCAAAGGCCGCATCGGCGCGGACGGCTTCGTCTCGACCGCTGAAGAGCTGCGGGACGGCGACAAGGTCGTCATCAAGGACGGCCCGTTGAAAGACCTCGCGGGCGTCTTCCAGTACAGCGTGAAGGATAGCGACAGGGTCATGATCCTGCTCTCGGCCATCAATTTTCAGGGCCGCGTCATGGTCCCGAGGGATTCGGTCATTAAGGCGTCCACCGCACACGCGCGTTGAGTCGAGACGACTCGACGGCGTCTGTCTTTCTTTTCGGAGGCAGACGCGCGGCGGAGGCAGTAAAAGTTTTACGCTGCCCTTATGTTCATGCTCGCCGCATGAACGAGCGTAATTTGTTCGACTGACGGAGTAATTCAACACGGGCTGCCCGCCCTCCGTTCCGTCAGGCGACTTTTCCCCAGCCAAATCATTCACAACGCAGTTTGCCCACCTGGCGCAAACTGCGGTAGCTCTGCCCGCACGACGCCTCGGCGTTCACAACCCATAGACGCGCACCGGGCACCGGCTCTCAAACACCTTCACGTTCACGTCCAGCAATTTAATCCGGGCAGATAGACGAGGATGCCCGCGCCGAAGAGGAGTTAAGAGGATGACCGTCAAACACGTGCTCTCTATCGCGGAGGTCGGCGCGGAGAACCTCTCATATCTTGTGGACCGCTCGGTCGAATTCGCCACGGGCGACGGCGGCGGCGCGAGGTCGCTCGAAGGCAAGGTCGTCGGCATCTACTTTCGCGGCACGTCCACGCGCACGCGCACGTCCTTCACCGTGGCCGCGCTGCGGCTCGGCGCGGGGACGATCACTTACGGCCCGAACGATCTGCAACTCGCGACCGGCGAGACCATCCCCGACACGGCCCGCGTGCTGTCGGGCAGCCTCGACGCGCTCGTCATCCGCACCAACGACTCGATTGAGGAGATGAGGGGCTTCGCGGGGCAGGACCGGATGGCGGTCGTCAACGCCATGAGCGAGAACGAGCACCCGACGCAGGCCGTCGCGGACCTGTCCACCCTCAAAGAGAACTTCGGCCGCCTCGACGGCCTGCACGTCCTCTACCTCGGCGAAGGCAACAACACGGCCGCGTCGCTGGCGCTGGCCGTCGCGCTGACCCCGGGCATGCGCCTGACGCTGGTCACGCCGGAGGGCTACGGGCTGGACGGCGGTCTGCTTGAGGCCGCGCGTGACCTCGCCGCGCGACACGGCTCCGCCGTCGAAGAGCACCACGACGTAGACCGTCTGCCGCAGGGCGTTGATGCCGTCTACGCGACGCGCTGGCAGACGATGGGCGTGCCGAAGGCCGACCCCGACTGGCGCCAGAAGTTCGAGCCCTACTCGGTCACGCGGTCGCTCATGGCGCGCGTGTCGAAAACTTCGGGCACGATCTTCATGCACGACCTGCCGGCCGTGCGCGGCGCGGACGTGACCGACGAAGTGCTCGACGGACCCCAGAGCCTCGCCTTCCGGCAGGCTCAACACAAACTCTTCAGCGCGATGGCGGTGCTTGAGTGGTGCGTCGCCGGCAAGAGGTCGGGCGCGAAGGTCTAAAGGGTTCGACGGAGTTTGAGGTTCGCGCGCAAACGTGCGGGAGACAGTCGAGGTTAACAGATGGAACAAGTGACGGTGCTGGACAGAACGCAACCCGAGGTTAAGGCGAAGAGGCAGGGCATCCCGGTCGGCCTGATCACGTTGCTGTGCGTCATCATTCTCGTCTCCCTCGCGGTCTACCGCGAGCGGCCGCCCACGGCTGTGTCAACCGCGCCCGCGAGCGAGTTCGCCTCCGGCCGCGCGATGCAGCACCTCAACGGCATCGCGTCCAAACCGCACCCGCTCGGCTCGGCCGAGCATGACGCGGTGCGCGACTACATCGTGAAGGAGCTGACCGCCCTCGGTCTGAACCCGCAGGTGCAGAAGACGACGGGCATCAACCCGACGCTCGCCAACCCCGTCACGGCCGGCACCGTCGAGAACATCGTCGCGCGTCTGGAGGGGACGGCGAACCGCAGGCCGGTGCTGTTGGTGAGCCACTACGACTCGGTGCCGAGCGGGCCGGGCGCGTCCGACGACGGCACGGGCGTGGCGACCATGCTGGAGACGGCGCGGGCGCTGAAGGCGGGCGGCACGCCGCTGAAGAACGACGTGGTCTTTCTCTTCACCGACGGTGAGGAGGCGGGACTGTTGGGGGCGAACGCCTTCGCCGCCGAACACCCTCTGACGCGCGGCGCGGGCGTGATGCTCAACTTCGAGGCGCGCGGCAGCGGCGGCCCCGCTTACATGTTTGAGACCAGCGTCGGCAACCAGCACCTCGTTGAGGAACTCGCGGCGGCGCCGTACCCGGCGACCAGCTCGTTGATGTACGAAGTCTACAAGCTGATGCCGAACGACACCGACCTGACGGTCTTCAAGCGCGCGAAGCTGGAGGGGATGAACTTCGCCTTCATCGGCCGTTCGCCGAACTACCACACGCAACTCGACAGCGTCGAGAACGTTGACGAGCGGAGCCTGCAACATCAGGGCACATACGCGCTCGCGCTCGCGCGCCGCCTCGGCGACGCGGAGCCGAAGCCCGCGACGGGCGACGCCGTCTACTTCAGCCTCCTCGGCTCTTACCTCGTGCATTACCCCACGGCGTGGGTGCTTCCGCTGGCCGCGTTGACGGCGCTCTCGCTGCTGGCTGTCGTCTGGCTCGGGTTGAAGAGAAAGCGGCTGCGTCTGTCGGGCGTCGTGCTCGGGTTCGTTGCCATGCTCGCGAGCATGATTGCGACGTGGGGCGTCGTCTCGGCGGTCTGGTGGCTGGTGCGCGCGACCCACGACGCGTACCGCTCGATGCCGGGCGACACATACAACAGTTGGCTCTACCTCGCGAGCTTCGTCGCCCTCACGGCGGCCGTCACCGCGTCGCTGCTGGTGCTGTTTCGGCGTTGGGCGGCGATGCAGGATTTGTGGGCCGGGGCGCTGGTCTTCTGGCTGGTGCTGCTTGTCCCGACCGCGCTGCTGTTGCCGGGCGCCAGTTACCTGCTGACGTGGCCGCTGCTGTTCAGCCTCTTGGCGCTCGGCCTCACGCTCTTCTCCGACGAGCGGACGGGCGCCGGGCGCCTGCCGATTCTCTTCATAGGCGCGGTGGTCGGGACGATTCTGTTCGTGCCGGTCATCCACCTGATGAGCGTCGCGTTGACGGTCAACGCTTCGGGCCTGGCGATGGTGGCGGTGGCGTTGCTGCTCGGACTGTTCGTGCCGCAGCTCAGTCTGATGACCGAGCGCAGGCGTTGGCTGATGCCGGTCTGCATGCTGCTCGTCAGCGTCGGGTTCATCGCGGCGGGCGCCGCGACGGCCGGGTTCGACCAGAGCAGGCCGCGACGCGACAGCATCTTCTACGGTCTGAACGCGGGCACGGGCGGCGCGGTCTGGGCCAGCGCCGACGCGCAGACCGACGCCTGGACTTCGCAGTTCATCCCTAGCCCCGCGCGCCAGAGCCTCGCGGACTTCTTCCCGCTGCGCGCCCCGGAGATGCTGGCGGCGGCGGCGCCGGCCGCGCAGTTGGACGCGCCGAGCGTCGAAGTGCTGTCCGACGAGAAGCGCGACGGCGTTCGCGCCCTGCGTTTGAAGATAAGTTCGCCGAGGCGCGCGCCCGTCGTCTCCATCGGCGTCGAAGCCGACGCGGAGGTGCGCGGCACGACTGTGAACGGCAAGCGCATCGACGTGGCGCAGGCGGCCGGCGCGAACAAGTGGGGGCTGCGCTACTTCGCGCTCCCGGCCGAGGGCATCGAGCTGACATTGGAGACGAAGTCGGCGGCGCCCCTGGCGCTCAAGGTCGTGGACCAGTCTTACGGCCTCCCGGCGCTCTCCGGCTTCACGTACAAGGAGCGTCCCGGCGACCTCATCCCGGCCTCGGTGCCGTTCGGCGATTCGACGCTGGTCAGCCGTTCGTTCACCTTTTGATTCATACGTAAGGGAAGGCGTTGAAACTGATGGGCACGTACTGCAAGGCATACGAGACGGCGAGGCTGGCCGAGTTCCCGGGCTGGTTGGAGCGGGGCGAGGGCGACGGCGGGCAGGGCTACCTCTACCTGCAAGAGGACTTCACCGTCACCAGCGGCATCTTCCCCGGCGAGAGCGTCGTCTTCGACATGGTGACGCCCGTGTGGGTCGAGTTCTGCCGCACGACGTTGAAGTTTGAAGTGCCGTCCGAAGAGGAATAGAGCATGACCGAACCAGTTCACGCACACGCCGGCCCGGGCCGTTTCAAAAAGATTACGCCGAAGGCGGTCACGCTGTCGGGCGAGAGCCTTGTGAGGAGCGAGACGCTGCCGGGCGGCGGCCCGCTCCCGCTTGTCCTGCGGCCCGGCGCCGAAGGCGTTGACCTTGTTGAGTGGGCCGCGTCGAACCGCACCCTCGTCGAGGAGCGACTGCTTGAGCACGGCGCGCTGCTCTTCCGTGGCTTCGTGCTCGACCCCGCCGCGGACTTCGAGCGTTTCGCCGCCGCGCTCTGCCCGTCGCTCTTCACGGACAACGGCGAGCACCCGCGTCAGAGTCTCGGCGGCAAGGTCTACACGCCGATCTTCTACCCGCCCGAGAAGAAGGTGCTCTGGCACAACGAGAACTCCTTCAACTACCGTTGGCCTCGGAAAATCTTTTTCTGCTCGGTCAGGCCGGCCGAGCGCGGCGGCGAGACGCCCGTGGCCGACAGCCGGGGGCTCTACGATCTGCTCGCGCCGCGCATCAGGGACAGCTTCGCCGAGCGGCAGGTCATGTACGTGCGCAACTACGGCAAGGGGCCGGGGCTCGACTGGCGGACGGTCTTCAAGACGGAAGACAGGGCCGAGGTCGAAAGGATGTGCCGCGAGTCGCAGATGGAGTTCGAGTGGACGGGCGACGACGGGCTGCGCACGCGCGCCGTCCGCCCGGCCGTCGTCAGGCACCCGCAGACCGGTCGCATGGTCTGGTTCAACCAGGCGCAGCACTGGCACACCTCCTGTCTCGACGCGGCGACGCGCAAGTCCCTCACCTCCGTCTTCCGCGAAGAGGACCTCCCGCGCAACTGCTACTACGGCGACGGCGGCCCGATTGCCGACTCCGACATGGAAGAGATTCTCTCGCTCTACCAGCGGCTTGAAGTCAGTTTCCCCTGGCAGCCGCGCGACATCCTGATGCTCGACAACCTCTCCACGGCCCACGCGCGCAACCCGTACGCCGGTGAGCGCAAACTCCTCGTGGCGATGGGCGACCTGCTCGGCTACGACGAAGTCTAACGCCACCCCCGCGCAAAGACGACGCTTATGAATCACGTTGACGTACAAGACGGCCCGCGCCCCGGGGCCATCGTGACGGTGGACGAGTTGAACGCGAGGTTCTACGGGCGCTTCCCGTTCCCCTGGCGGCCCGCGAAGTTCGACTCGCTGCTCGACTCGGACTTCCAGACCGTGATGCTCAACCAGAACCTCGGCGACTGGCAGCACCGACTGATTCCCGAGCGGCCGCGCATCTGGGTCGCCGGGTGCGGCACCAACCAGGCGCTCATCAACGCCCTCATGTTCCCGCGTGCCACGGTCGTCGGCTCTGATTTATCGAAGGAGTCGCTGGAGCTGTGCTCGCGCACGGCGAAGGAACTCGGCGTGCGCAACCTCGAACTGCGGCGCGAGAGCATCAACGAGGCCGGCTACACGGAGCAGTTCGACTACGTCATCTGCACGGGCGTCATCCACCACAACGCCGACCCCGGCGCGACGCTCGACCGCCTGAGCGCCGCGCTGCGTCCCGGCGGGGTGATGGAGTTGATGGTCTACAACCGCTACGAGCGTCTGCCGACGACCGCTTTCCAGAAGGCCGTGCGGATGCTCGCGGGCGGCGGCGGCACTGACGACTTCGACGGAGACATCCTGCGCGCGCGCAAGATCATCAGCGACCTGCGTCTGACGAACTTCGAGGAACTGGACCGCAACAACGTTGACGAGTATCCCGAGTGCCTCATCGCGGACCTCCTCATCCAGCCCGTCGAGAACAGCTACACGGTCGAGTCGTTCATCGAGTTGGGCGCCGCCTCCGGGTTGGAGATGCTCTATCCCTGCTGCGACCTCTTCGACAACCCGCGCGCCGACGCGCCGTGGGACCTGACCTTCACTGACCCCGACCTGCGGCGCGAATACGACGCGCTGCCCGACCTCCCGCGCTGGCAGGTCACGAACCACCTCATGTTCGAGCGTTCGCCGCAGCTCTGGTTCTACTTCCAGCGCCGCGACGCGGGCCGCCCGCGCAAGTCGGAGCAGGAGGTCTGCGCCGAGTTCCTCGAACAGAGGTTCGTCCGCGCGGGCGCCGTGCAGCAGAGTTACATCCGCGTCGGCGAGTCTTATCGCCCGTCGCCGAAGCAGGTCGCCTACCCGGCGACGGCGCCGAAGGGCGCGGCCCTCGCGGTCTACGAGGCCGCCGACGGCCGTCGCACGATGCGCGAGATTTTAACGGCGCTCGAACAGCCGTTGACCTTCGGCCACCTCAACTCTTTACGACTCGCTTTGACGACGACGGCGCACCCGTACCTGCGCGCCGTGTCCGGGCGCGCGGACGAGGCCCGGCCCGGCGCGGCCGAGCGGCAAAGTCGCGGCACGGCCAATCTCGAAAAGTTCAGGAGCATCAAACCCCGCCCCGTCACCCTGCCCGACCTGAACGGTTGAACGGGCCACACATCTGCCACAGAGGAATTACCCATGCTTGGTCAAATCGAAGGTTACAGACTCTCGCCGCAGCAGCGGCACCTCTGGCTGCTTCAGCAGGAGGGCGCGCCCTACCTGTCGCAGTGTGTCGTCCGCGTCGCGGGCGAACTCGACCGCGAGCTTCTGCGCGAAGCCCTCTACAGGGTCATCCGCCGGCACGAAGTGTTGCGCACCACCTTCCACCGCCCGCCCGGCATCCGGTTCCCCGTCCAGTCAATCGGCGAGGACTGCCAGGCGCAGTGGCGTGTCGTCGAACTGAACGGCGAAGGGCGGGAGGCCGAGATTGACCGCGTGCTCGAAGAGGACGGCCGTCGGCCTTTCGACTTCGAGCGCGGCCCGCTCGTACGCGCGACGCTGATGAACGTCTCGGCGCGGTCGCACCTCTTACTCATCACCCTCCCCGCGCTGTGCGCCGACGCCGCGTCGCTCAGGAACCTTCTCGGCGAGATCGCCGACGCCTACGCCGCCGGGCCGGAGGCCGCCGCCGAACCGGGCGAGGTCGTGCAGTACCTTCAATTCTCCGAGTGGCAGAACGAGGTCATCGCCGACGGCGACGCGCTCTCAAGCAGGGAGTACTGGCGCGATGACATCGCGAACTACTCGCCCCTCACGCTGCCTTACGAGCGCGCGGGTGCGGCCGGCTCCGACTTCGAGCCGCGCGCACACGCCTTCGAGGTCGATGCGGAAATGACGGCGCGGCTCAGGGCCGTCGCCGCGCGTCACGAGGTCTCGCTCTCGGCGCTGCTGCTGGCGTGCTGGCGGACGTTGCTGTCGCGGCTGACGGGTCTGGCCGAAGTCGTCGTGGGCTGCGTGAGCGACGGGCGCAAGTACGAAGAGCTTCAGGAGTCGCTCGGTCTGGTGGCGCGCGCGCTGCCCATCCGTGGCCGCTTCGAGGCGGGCGCGGCCTTCGCCGAAGTCCTGCGCGAGACGGACGAGAAGACGCGCGAGGCGCAGGACTGGCTGGAGTATTTCGCATGGCCCCACAGCACTGAGTCGGGCGAAGGCGCGGCCGAGACGCCCTTCTTCTCAGCGGCGTTCGAGTTCGCGAGTTGGCCCGCCCCGCGCGAGGCCGGCGGCGTCACCCTTTCGGTCGTCAGGCAGCACTCACACTTCGACCGCTTCAAGGTCAAGCTCAACTGCCTTGAGCAGGAGCAGGCGTTGCGGCTGGAGTTGGAATATGACTCCTCGCTGCTCGCGCCCGAGTCGGCCGACCGTCTGTCGGCGCAGTTCGCGAGACTGCTGTCGAGCGCGACCGAAGCGCCCGAGCGCGCCGTCGGCGAGCTTGAACTCGTCGCCGAAGACGAGCTGCGGCGGCTCCTCGTAGAGTTCAACGACACGGCGCGCGACTACCCGAAAGAGAAGTGCGTCCAACAGCTCTTCGAAGCGCAGGCCGCGCGCACGCCCGAACGGGCGGCGGTCGTCTTCGGGGGCTTCGAGTTGAGCTATCGCGAGCTGAACGCGCGCGCCAATCAACTCGCCGCGCACCTGCGCACGCTCGGGGTCGGCCCCGAGGTGCTCGTCGCCGTCCACATGGAGCGCTCGGCGGAGATGGTCGTCGCCATCCTCGGCGTGCTCAAGGCGGGCGCCGCATACGTGCCGCTCGACCTGACCTACCCGCAGGAGCGTTTGGCCTTCATGATGGAGGACGCGCGGGTCGCGGTGCTGCTGACGCAGGAGCATCTCGCGGGCCGGCTCCCCGCACATCAGGCGCAGGTCGTCTCGGTTGACTCGGACTGGCCCACGATAGACGCGCAGGCTGACACCGACGCGCCCAACCGCGCGCTGCCGGATAACACCGCCTACGTCATCTACACGTCGGGCTCGACGGGCAGGCCGAAGGGCGTCGCCGTCACGCACCAGGGGCTGGTCAACTACCTGAGCTGGTGCGTCCCTGCCTACGGGGCGGGCGAAGGCGCGGGCGCTCCCGTCCACTCGCCGCTCGGCTTCGACCTGACGGTGACGAGTCTCTTCGCGCCGCTGCTGGCCGGGCAGAGCGCCGTCCTCCTGACTGAAGAGGAAGGCGTCGAGGGTCTGGCCTCCACGCTGCGCGAGCGCGGCGATTACAGCCTCGTCAAGATCACGCCGTCGCACCTTGAAGTGCTCAACCAGTTGCTCACGCCCGAGCAACTGCGCGGGACGGCGAGGGCTTTAATCATCGGCGGCGAGGCGCTCTCGGGCGAGACGCTGCACAACTGGCGCGCCGCCGCGCCGGAGGTCAGGCTCGTCAACGAGTACGGCCCGACCGAGACGGTCGTCGGCTGCTGCGTCTATGAAGTGGCGGCCGGCGATGTTTTCGCGGGCACGGTCCCCGTCGGGCGGCCCATCGCCAACACGCAGCTTTACATCCTCGACGCGTACCTGCGGCCCGTCCCGGCCGGCGTCGCGGGCGAGTTGTTCATCGGCGGCGACGGCCTCGCGCGCGGCTACCTCGGCAGGCCCGGGCTGACGGCCGAGCGGTTCCTGCCGAACCCCTTCGCACAGTCACACGGGGCGCGCGTCTATCGCACGGGCGACCTCGCGCGACACCTGCCCGACGGCAACATCGAGTACCTCGGGCGCACGGATCATCAGGTGAAGGTGCGCGGTTTCCGCGTCGAGTTGGGCGAGATAGAGGCGGCGCTCTGGCAGCACGAGGCGGTGCGCGAGGCGGTGGTCGTGGCGCGTCAGGACGTGCCCGGCGACACGCGCCTTGTGGCCTACGTCGTGCCGCGTCAGGAGCAGCAGTTCTCCACGCAGGAGTTGCGCGCGGCGCTGCGCGAGAGTCTACCGGAGTACATGGTCCCCGGCGCCATCGTCACGTTGAGGGCGCTGCCCTTGACGCTCAACGGCAAGGTTGACCGCGCGGCGTTGCCCGCGCCGGGTCTGGGGAGCACGGGTCTCGAAGAGTCTTACGTCGCGCCGCGCACCGCGCTCGAAGAGGTCGTCGCCTCCATCTGGGCCGAGACGGTCGGCGTGCCGCGCGTGGGCGTTAACGACAACTTCTTTGAGCTGGGCGGCCACTCGCTGCTCGCGATGCAGGTCATCTCGCGCGTGCGCGAGGAGTTCCAGGTTGAGCTGCCCGTGCGCAGCATCTTCGACGGCATGACGGTCGAAGGCATGGCGCAGGCCATTCTCGCGGGCGAGCCCGAGCCGGGGCGCAGCGAGAAGGTCGCGCAGGTTTTGAAGACCGTGGGTGAGATGGGTGAAGACGAGCTGCTTGAACTCCTCAAGCAGAAGAGAGGTGTCGATGCGAACTAGTGACTTGGCTAGAAAGCGCGAGCTTGTCAGGGTGATGTTGGAGGAGCAGGGCGTGTCGCTCTCGGACTCGCCGCGCGTGACGCGGCGGGCCGACCAGGATTCGTTCCCGCTCTCGTTCGCGCAGCAGCGCCTCTGGTTCCTCGACCAGTTCGACTCGGCCTCGCCGGCCTACAACATCTCCTCGGCCGTCTGTCTCGACGGCCCGCTCCACCTGCGCTCGCTGCGCAGGGCCTTCGTGGAGGTGCTGCGCCGCCACGAGGTTTTGCGGGCGACCTTCGCCACCTTCGAGGGTCAGGCCATCCAACTCATCTCGCCGCCGCCAACGGACGCGCTGCCGCTCGTTGACCTCTCGGCGCTGCCGGAGGCCGAGCGCGACAGCGCGCGCGACACGCTGATCGCGAGCCTCGCGCGCAGCCCCTTCGAGTTGGCGCGCGGGCCGCTGGTGCGTGCCGTCCTGATGAGGATGAGCGCGCAACAGCACGTCCTTTCGTTGACGCTGCATCACATCGTCAGCGACGGCTGGTCAGCCGAGATTCTGATGCGCGAGTTGACGGCGCTCTACGGCGCCTACTCGCGCGGCGAGGAGTCGCCGCTCGCCGAACTCCCAATCCAGTACGCGGACTTCGCCGACTGGCAGCGCCGCTGGTTGAGCGGCGGCACGCTCGAAACGCAGCTTGGCTACTGGCGGCGGCAACTGGCCGGTGCACCGGCGCTGTTGGAGCTGCCGTCGGACAGGCCGCGCCCGGCCGTGCAGTCCTATCGCGGGGCGCAGAGGCTTCTCGTGCTCGGTCAGGACTTGAGCACGCGTCTGGCGGAGTTGAGTCGCGGCGAGGGCGTGACGCTCTTCATGCTGTTGCTGTCGGGCTTCCAGGCGTTGCTGTCGCGCATGTCGGGACAGGAGGACGTGCTGGTGGGTTCGCCGGTGGCGGGGCGCGGGCGGAGTGAGGTTGAAGGATTGGTCGGGCTGTTCGTCAACACGCTGGTGTTGCGGGCAGACTTATCTAACGACCCCTCGTTCCGCGAACTGCTCGGGCGCGTGCGCGAGGCGTGCGTTGGTGCCTATGCCAACCAGGACGTGCCGTTCGAGAAGCTTGTCGATGAGTTGCAGCCGGAGCGCAATCTCAGCCACTCGCCGCTCTTCCAGGTGCTCTTCCTCCTACAGCACGCCGCCAGGCAGGGCGAGGGCAGTCACGAGTTGAGCCTGAACCCGCTCAAGGCCGCAACGCAGACCTCCAAGTTCGACCTCTTGATGATGATCGAGGACAGCGAACTTGGTCTCGTCTGCGGCGTCGAGTACAACACGGACCTCTTTGACGCGCCGACCATCGACCGCCTGCTCGGCAACTACAGGCAACTGCTCGCGGGCGTCGTCGCCGACCCCGCGCGGAAGGTCTCCGAGTTGCCGCTGCTGACCGAGGACGAGCGGCGACAGGTGCTCGTCGATTGGAACGCGACGCGCACTGACTACGGCGAGCCCGTCGCGCTGCACCGCATGTTCGAGGCGCAGGTTGAGCGCACGCCCGACGCCGTGGCGCTCGTCTTCGAGGGCCGGCAACTGACTTACCGGCAGTTGGACGAGCGCGCGAACCAGTTGGCGCATCACCTGCGCGCGCTCGGCGTCGGCCCGGAATCGATGGTCGGCATCATGCTCGAACGCTCGCACGAGATGGTCGTGGGGCTGTTGGCGATACTGAAGGCCGGTGGCGCATACGTCCCGCTCGACCCCGACTACCCGCAGGAGCGGCTCGCCTTCATGCTCGAAGACGCGGGCGTCCCCGTCCTGCTGACGCACTCCGAGCAACTCGGCCGTCTGGCGACGAGGCCGCAGCACGTCGTCTGTGTTGACACTGAAGCGGAGGCCATCGCGCGCCAAAGCACGGCGCGTCCCGAGTGCGCGTGGGACGCCGATAACCTCGCGTACGTCATCTACACGTCGGGTTCGACGGGCAGGCCGAAGGGCGCGATGAACACGCACGCGGCCATCTACAACCGGCTGCGCTGGATGCAGGAGGCTTACGGCCTGACGGCCGACGACTGCGTGCTTCAGAAGACGCCGTTCAGCTTCGACGTGTCTGTGTGGGAGTTCTTCTGGCCGCTGGCGACGGGCGCGCGCCTCGTGCTCGCGCGTCCGGGCGGACACCGCGACAGCGCCTACCTCATCGACCTCATCCGGCGCGAGCGCGTGACGACGCTCCACTTCGTCCCGCCGATGCTCCAAGTCTTTCTCGACGAGCCGGGCGTCGAGACGTGCGACGGCCTGCGCCGCGTCATCTGTAGCGGCGAGGCGCTGCCGCGCGAGTTGCAGGAGCGCTTCCACTCGCGCATGGGTGTCATCGAGCTGCACAACCTCTACGGGCCGACCGAGGCGGCCGTGGACGTGACGAACTGGGCGTGCGAGCCGGGCGACGAACATTTCAGTGTTCCCATCGGCCGGCCCATCGCCAACACGCAGATTTATCTGCTCGATAAAAACTACAGGCCCGTGCCCGTGGGCGTCGCGGGCGAGCTGTACATCGGCGGCGTGCAACTGGCGCGCGGCTACCACGCGCGCCCCGCGCTGACGGCCGAGAAGTTCGTCCCCGCTCCTTTCTCAACGGAGCCGGGCGCGCGCGTCTATCGCACGGGCGACCTCTGCCGCTTCCTGCCCGGTGGAGAGATCGAATACCTCGGGCGCATCGACCATCAGGTTAAGATACGCGGCTTCCGTATTGAGCTTGGTGAGATAGAGGCGGCGTTGTCGGCGCACCCCTCGGTGCGCGAGGCCATCGTGCTTGCGCGCGAGGACGCGCCGGGCGAGAAGCGGCTCGTGGCCTACGTGGTGTTGGGTGAGGGGAAGGCGCCGAGCAACTCGGAGTTCCGCCAGGCGCTCAAGGAGCATCTGCCGGAGTACATGATTCCTTCGCAGTTCGTCGTGTTAGACGAGTTGCCGTTGACGCCGAACGGGAAGGTTGACCGGCGCGCGCTGCCGGCGCCCGACCGTGGGCGGCCGTCGTTGGAGCGCGCCTTCGTCGCGCCGCGCACCCCGGCGGAAGGGATGCTGGCGAGCGTCTGGGCCGAGGTGTTAGGCGTCGAGCAAGTCGGCATCCACGACAACTTCTTCGCGCTCGGCGGCGACTCCATCCGCAGCATCAAGGTGCTCGCGAAGGCGAAGGAGCGCGGCCTGAACTTCAACCTTCAGCAGTTGTTCCAGCACCAGACGGTGGCCGAGCTTGCCGCCTCGCTCCAAGCAGAGGGGCGCGAGCAGGCTCGCCAACGCACGCAGCCCTTCGACCTCATCACGCCCGTTGACCGCGCGAAGATGCCCGAGGACGTGGAGGACGCGTACCCGCTGGCAATGTTGCAGGCCGGCATGCTCTACCACATGGAGATGACGCCGGACGAGCCGCTGTATCACAACGTGGACAGCATGCTCATGCGCATGCGCTTCGAGGCCGAGGCGTTCGATGAGGCCGTGGCGCACTCGGTCGCGCGTCACCCGATGTTGCGCACCTCGTTCGACCTGACGAGCTACAGCGAGCCGCTTCAACTCGTCCACAGCGAGGCGACGCTGCCCGTCACGTTGGAAGACCTGCGCGGGCTGAGCGCGGAGGAGCAGGAGCGCCGCATCGACGAATTCATCCTCGCCGAGAGGCGCCGCCCCTTCGAGTTGAACCGCGCCCCGCTGCTGCGCTTCCACATCCAACTGCTGGACGACGAGCAGCTTCAGTTCACCCTCACCGAATGCCACGCGATTCAGGACGGGTGGAGCCTGCACACGATGCTGGCGGAGATTTTCGGCCGCTACGTCGCCGCGCTGAAGGGCGAAGAGCTGCCCGCGTCGGAGCCGCTCGGCAGCACTTACAGAGACTTCGTGCAACTCGAACGCGAGGCGCTCGACAGTCCGGAGTGCGCGGCCTACTGGGACGCGAAGCTCTCGGGCGGGCGGCCGGCGCGGCTGCCGCGTTGGGGCGAGACCGTGGACGCGCCGGAAGCGCCGCGCGTGAGGTTCCGCACCGTTGAAATCAGTCCAGAGGTGTCGGAGGGGTTGAGCGCGCTCGCGCGCCGCGCGGCCGTGCCGGTCAAGAGCGTGCTGCTCACCGCGCACCTCAAGGTGCTGAGCCTTGCCACGGGCGAGGCCGACATTCTGACGGGGCTCGTCAGCAACGGCCGCGTCGAAGAGGCGGGCGGCGAGCAGGTCGTCGGGCTCTTCCTCAACACGCTGCCCTTCCGCCAACAGGTCGAGCGCGCGACGTGGCTCGAACTCGTCCGCTCGACCTTCGACAACGAGTGGGAGTTGCTGCCCTACCGTCGCTACCCGATGGCGGCGTTGCAGAACCGGCTCGGGCGGCAGTTGTACGAGACCGCGTTCAACTTCATCCACTTCCACGTCGTCGAGCGCGTTCTGCGCTCCGGCGAGGTGAGCGTCCTCGGCGCCAAGACGGCCGAAGCGACGAACTGGACGCTCCAGGCGCACTTCTCGCTCGGCATCGGCACGCAGGAGTTCGAGCTGCAACTCGAATACAACTCCGACGAGTTGAGCGGCGAGCAGATCGAGGCGCTGGCCGGCCATTACGCGGGCGTGCTGCGCTCGATGGCGCTCAACCCGCTGGCCTACCACGACGAGCAGCAGTTCCTCTCGGCCGTGGAGGAGGAGATTCTGGCGGCGCGCAGGGAGTCCGAGCCGCGCCCGTCGGAGGAGGCGCGCGTCGTTGAGGAGACGCCGTACGCCCCGCCGCGCACCGAGCTGGAGCGGACCATCGCGGCCGTCTGGTGCGAGGTGCTCGGCGTCGAGCGCGTTGGGCTGCACGACAACTTCTTCGACCTCGGCGGCCACTCGATACGCATGATGGAGGCCAACCGCAAGCTTCAGGCGGCGCTCGGCCGTGTGCTGCCCGTGATGGACATGTTCCAGTATCCGAGCGTGAGCGCGCTGGCCGAATACCTCGTCGGGCAAGAGGCCGAGGCCGAGGCGCCGCGCGCGCCCGAGCCCGACCGCGCGCAGGCTCGGCGCGAAGGCGCACGGCGTCAGCGCGAAGCCAGAAGACGACAGCGCGGCGACCGGCGCGAGCAGTAGTAAGGCGCCTCCGCGCCCGTGGCGTTCAAGCCCTCGCTGTGGAATAATTATTCCACCGCCCTTCGAACCTCAATCTGCAAGGCAAGAAGTCTCCGACCGGTATTGACACGTTAGACGGAGTGAGTTCGGTATGAATAACCTGTGGCATGACATCAAGTACGGCGTTCGGACGTTCCTCAAGAGTCCGGCGTTCACGATCATCGCTATCCTGACGCTGGCCTTCGGCATCGGCATCAACACGGCCATCTTCTCGGTCGTCAACGCGGTGCTGCTGCGGCCGTTGCCGTACGAGGCCCCCGAGCGGCTGATGCTGGTGGGCGAAATCAACCCGCACGCGTCCATCAACCAGGTCTCGATAGCGCCCGCGAACTTCGCCGACTACCGCGACCAGAGCAAGAGTTTTCAGAGCCTCGGCCTGTACCGCATCACGGCGCGCAGCGGCTTCAACCTCGCGGGCGACGGCCCGCCCGAGCGCGTGATCGGCGCGACCGTCTCGGCCAACCTCTTCCCGACGCTCGGCGTCTCGCCGGAACTCGGGCGCACCTTCGTGCCCGAAGAAGAGGTACAGGGCAGCAACAACTCCGTCATCCTGAGCCACAGCCTGTGGGAGCGCCGCTTCGGCTCCGACAAAGACATCCTCAACAAGACGCTGAACCTCAACGGCGTCAACTACAAGGTCGTCGGCGTCATGCCGAAGGGCTTCAACTTCCCGAGCAAGGACGTGATGCCCAACGGCGGCGCGGGGCTGACGAAGCCGATGGACCTCTGGGTGCCGCTCGCGCTCGGCCCGAGGGACTGGCAGGCGCGCGGCTCGCGCTACCTCTTCGCTGTCGGGCGGCTCAAGCCCGGCGTCTCCGTCGAGCAGGCGCAGTCCGAGTTGACGCTCGTCGCGAACGGGCTTCAGCAGCAGCACGTGCAGGTCAAGGACTGGTTCGCGAAGGTCATCCCGATGCAGGAGCAGGCCGTCGGCTCCATCAAGCTCGCGCTGCTCGTGCTCTTCGGCGCGGTCGGCTTCGTGCTGCTCATCGCGTGCGCCAACGTCGCCAACCTCCTGCTCGCCCGCGCGGCTTCGCGCAAGAAGGAGATGGCGGTCAGGGTCGCGCTCGGGGCCAACCGCGCGCGCGTCATCCGCCAACTGTTGACCGAGAGCATGCTGCTGGCGCTGTGCGGCGGACTGCTCGGGCTGCTCCTTGCGCTTTGGGGAGTGCAACTGCTCATCTCGCTCGCGCCGAGCAGCATCCCGCTCTCGGCCGGCGTCGGGCTCGACAGCCGCGTCGTCATCTTCACGCTCGGCATCTCGTTTTTGACGGCGGTCCTCTTCGGACTGGCCCCTGCCTTCCAGGCATCGAAGGTGAATTTGACCGAGACGTTGAAGGCGGGCGGGCGCACCACGTCGGGCGAGGGCGGCCAGAAGCTGCGCAGCCTGCTCGTCGTCTCCGAAATCGCGCTGGCCGGGCTGTTGATGATCGGCGCGGCGCTCCTGCTGCGGAGTTTCGTCCGGCTCAACAACGTCAACCCGGGCTTCGACGCCTCGAACATCCTGACGTTCCAGATTTCGCTGCCGCTGGCGCAGTACATGGACGACCCGAAGTCCTCGAACTTCTACCGTCAACTCAAGGAGCGCGTGAAGTCGCTGCCGGGCGTCCAGTCTGTGAGCGGGACGACCTCGCTGCCGATGAGCAGCGGGAGCGACTACACCTCGTTCACCGTCGTCGGCCGCCCGCCGCTGCCGCCGGGCGAGTTTCTCTTCGCCGAACACATCGCGCTCTTCCCCGACTACTTCCGCACCATGCGCATCCCTCTGCTCAAGGGGCGCGAGTTCACGCCGCAGGACGGCCACGAGAGCACGCCCGTCGCCGTCATCAACGAGGCGATGGCCAAGCGTTACTTCCCAGAGGAAGACCCCATCGGCAAGCGCATACTCATCGACTACGACCAGGGCGTGGCGCGCGAGATCGTGGGCGTCACCAGCAACGTCAGGCACTTCGGTCTTGACGCCGAGCCGAAGCCCGAGATGTACGTGCCGCAGTACCAGTACGAGTCGCTCGCGAGCTACCTGACGGTGCGCACCGCGAACGACCCGACGGCGCTGGCCTCCGCCGTGGGGCAGGCGGCGCGCGACGTGGACAAGGACGTGCCCGTCTACAACGTGACGACGATGGAGCAGACCATCTCGACCTCGCTGGCGCGTCAGAAGTTCAGCACGCTCCTGATGAGCATCTTCGCGGGCATCGCGACGCTGCTCGCCTGCATAGGGCTCTACGGCGTCATCGCCTACTCAGTCCACCAGCGGCACACCGAGCTGGGCATCAGGATCGCGCTCGGCGCGCAGTCGCGCGACATCCTCGGGCTTATCGTCGGGCAGGGATTCAAACTGGCGCTCATCGGCATCGCCATCGGCCTCATCGGCGCTTTCATCATGACGCGCCTCATCGCCAGCCTGCTCTACGACGTGAGCGCGACCGACCCCGCGACCTTCATCGGCATCGCGCTCCTGCTGGGCTTCGTGGCGTTGCTCTCAAGCTTCCTGCCCGCGCGCCGCGCGACGCAGGTCGATCCGATAGTCACGCTCCGCAGCGAGTAAAACCCGCCGGGTAAAACCGAAAACTCCCAACGGACTTTTATATTCGGGCCGCCGCCCGACGGCGGGCCGGGGACGACGTGCCCCGGCCCGACCCTCCGGGTCTGCCCACCAACACCCGCGTTCCCTGAACATGACACAAGCACAGTATCTCGTCGAAGAGGAGGACGGGCAGGCCCGTCTCGCGCCGCATCTTCTGGGACTGCCCGGCGGTGAGTGGGCGCTGTGGCGCTGCGTGGCGCTGCGCGGCGCGGGCTTCCCGGCCGACGGCGTGTTGCGCCTCTCCGCTGAGCGGTGCGCGGTGGCGGCCGACCTGCTGCTCGACGCCGAGCGCGTGGCCGACAACGCCCGCGAAGAGGCGCACGCGGCGGCGGTCCGCGCGCTCGACCGTTTGAAGGCGGAAGGGAAGTGGGACGAGGAGAAGGAGCGCCGCAAGCGTCTGCT
>DASVGG010000141.1:0-7695 GCA_036379655.1 Pyrinomonadaceae bacterium | reverse complement strand
CCGTGTCTCCGTGGTTAACTCTTTCTTAGTTGAGAGGCTGGCACCAGAGGACCGGGGTCAGGTCCGTGAAGTCCAACGTGCGGTTGCCGCTCAGGTCTTCGACGAAGTGCTTCGAGGGCGAGTGCGGCACCGAGGCGGGCGGATAGACGACGTAGTCGCCGCCGCGCTCCACGTGGTCGAAGCGGTAGAAGCCGTTGGCGTCCGTGAAGGTGGTCCGCGCCGGCACGGGCACGCTCTTCAAAGAGTCCGCGTTGCTCAAGCTGATCTGCGTGCCGGGCACGCCCTGCCCGCAGACGTTCGTGACCCTGCCGCTGATGACGAACGAGCAGTAGCCGCCGACCTCGCGCGCCTCGTAGAGCGAACTGACTTCCGCCGCCGTGAGGGCGCGGTTGTAGAGCTGCGGGTCGTCGATGGAACCGTTGAAGTAGAACCAACGGTTGTTGGTGCCCACTCTGTTTCTCGCGTAGCCCGTGCCGAACTGGTACTTGTAAACCGTGCCGGGCTCGATGTAGCCGTTCTGCGAGTGGTAACTGCGTTCGAGCAGTAGCCCGTCGAGGTAGATGGACTGGTAGTGGACCGGCCCTTCATACGTGACGGCAACGTGATGGAATTCGCCGTCAGCGACCACCGCCGTGCTGACGAAGGTTCCCCCGCTCCGCCCCCAGAACATCTCGACGTAGAGCCTGCCGTCCGTCCCGACGTAGATGCCGGGCGCCCAGCCCGAAGGGTGCGAGTCCTGCTCCGGGTTGCCGTTCGAGAGGTGTTGGCCGATGATCATGCCGCTGCCCGTCGTCTTGAACCACACGGCGAAGGTGAAGGGGGCGCCGCCCTCGCCGGTCTGCGGGTAAGGGAAGAAGTTGTCGGGCAGCCGGACGTAATCGTCCTGCCCGTCGAAGGTGAACGCCTGGCCGAAGACGCCCCGGCCGTAGCCCGCGCCGTGCATCAGCGTGCCGTCGTGGTTGCCCTGAAAATCTTCCGCCGTCCCGTCGGCGGTCCACCATGAAGTGAGTCCGTCGGGCAACTCCGTGCAGGTGCCGGAAAGCGTCTCTGTTTCCACGGTCGTCTGCGCCGACGCGGGCGCGAACGCGCCGAGCCACGCCGCGAGCAGGAGCGCCGTGGCCAACGTGAACATCCGTCCGAACTGTCGCTTGAGTTGAAGTGCTTTAGGCATGAGTCTGTATCCTTTCGTGAAGTGGGGCGGAGGGGTTTGAAGCCCTTCCGGTCGGGTTGATAAAAACGCCGCACGCGCCGCGAGTGGGCCGCGAACGCGTGAGCGCGTCACTCCTGTCAACAAAGACATTCGACGCTCAACCCGAGCGCGTATTACCGGACGGCGAAATAAATTTCGCGCGGCGCCGACGCGGGAACCTGCGTCTCTCGTCGGCCGTTATTGAGTTGCATACAAACGGCCGTCCACGGGACGGCCCTGACACAAACGTCCGCGCGACCCTGACCCGGAGGACGACCCTTCATGCCGCTCCGACTTCTCACACGACACTTCACGACAAAGAATTGCCGTGCGGCCTCACGCCTCTGCGCGTTGCTCGCATTGCTCCTGACTTTCACGACACATCCCTTCGCGCAGACGAACACCGAGCACGAGCGCGTCGCCGCCGCGCTCGTCGCAGCGCCCGACGCCGCCGCGCGCGAAGCGGTGCTTGCGCGCGAGAAGGCACAGCTTACGGTCGAACTCCGCAAGGCTTTAATCACGACCGGCGACCGGCACAGGACGCGCGGCGAGTTCGCACAGGCGCTCGCGGCCTACGAGTCGGCGCAGGCCGTCTCGGAGCGCATCGGCGACGAGGCCGGGGTCGCCATCGCCATCAACAACACGGGCGTCGTCTATAACCTCCAGAGCAACTACGGCCGCGCGATGGAACTCTTCCTGAAGAGTCTCGCGCTGAAAGAGAAGATCGGCGACAAAATCGAAATCTCGCGGACGCTCAACAACATTGGCATCGTCCATTTCACCCAGGGCAACTACCCGCTCGCGCTCGACTTCTACCGGCGCGGCCTCGCGCTGCGCGAGTCGGCCGGGGACCGCACGGGCGTCTCGGCCTCGCTCGGCAACATCGGCAACGTCCACCTCATCACGGGCGACTATGCGTTGGCGCTTGAGTTCTATAGAAAGAGTCTCGCGCTCAAGGAGGAGTTGGGCGACCGGGGCGGCGTGGCGCTGACGCTGAACAACGTGGGCGTCGTTCACCGCCTGCGCAGGGAGTACGAGCAAGCCTTGCAGTTCTTCGACCGGAGCCTCGCGATGCGCGAGTCGCTCGGCGACCGGCTCGGCGTCGCGCAGACGCTCTACAACCTCGCGCTCACCAACTACAGGCTCGGGCGTTTCGAGGCGGCGGCCGATTACGCCGCGCGCTCGGGCGTGCTCGCGCGCGACCTCAACATCCGCGAGTCGTACGCGAACGCCCGCTCGCTCGAAGGCGCCGCGCAGCTCAACCTCAACCGTCTGGACGAAGCGCGGCGCGCGCTCGAAGACGCCGTCGCGGGGACGGAGGAGGGGCGGGCCGTCGTCGCGGGTGGAGAGGTCGCGCGGCAGCGATACTTTGAGGACAGGGTCTCGCCCTACCAGCGCATGGTCCAACTGCTGGTCGTGCGGGGGCGCGCGGGTGAGGCGCTCGCCTACGCCGAGCGCGCCAAGGCCCGCGTCCTCTTGGAAGTGCTGCGCGACGGCCGCGCGCAGGTCGGCAAGGCCATGACCGCGCCCGAGCGCGAGCGCGAGCAGCGTCTCCAACAGTCAATATCAACGCTCAACTCGCAGGTCTCCGAAGAGAGCCTGCGCGGCAAGGGCGGCCCTGCGCGACTCGAAGAGTTGAAGACGCAACTGCAAAAGGCACGGCTCGACTACGACGCCTTCCGCGCGGACCTCTACGCGGCGCACCCCGAGTTGCGCGTGCGGCGCGGCGAGGTGCACCCCTTCACGCTCGCGGACGCCGAAGGTCTGCTGCCCGACGCGCGGACGGCGCTCCTTGAGTACGTCGTCGGCGAAGAGAAGACGCACCTCTTCGTTTTGACGAAAGGGAATGCCGCGCCCGTCGATCTCGCCGTCTATGAACTGAACATCGGACGGAAGGATTTGGACGCGCGCGCCTCGGGCTTCCGCGAACAGCTCGCGTCGCGCGCCCTCGGCTTTCGCGGACCCGCGCGCGAGTTGTATGAACTACTGCTCAAGCCCGCGCAGACGAACCTGAAGGGTAGGTCGAGGCTCGTCGTCGTCCCCGACGCGGGGCTCTGGGAGTTGCCGTTTCAGGCGCTCATAACGGGTCAAGGGAAGTTCCTGATCGAGCAGGCCGAAGTCTCTTACGGGCAGTCTCTGACGGTGCTGCGCGAGATGTCGAAGCCGCGCGCGCGGCCAAGCGCGTCGCGGTCGCAACTCGCGCTGCTCGCCTTCGGCAACCCTTCGGGCGGCGCCGCGCTAACGGCCGCGCCCGCGCGGGGGACTCTGTTGAGCGCGCCGTCCGCGCTGCCCGAAGCCGAGCGGCAGGTGCGCGCGCTCGAAGGCTTGTACAGGCCACAGCGCAGCGCCGTCTACACGGGCGCGGCGGCGCGCGAAGACAGGTTGAAGGCCGAAGCGGCGACGGCGCGCGTCCTGCATCTCGCGACGCACGGCGTGCTCGACGACGCGCAACCCTTAGCGTCGCACGTCATTCTCTCGAAGGGCGAAGGGGCCGGGGGCGATGACGGGATGCTTGAGGCGCGCGAGTTGATGCAGATGGAACTGCACGCGGACCTCGTGGTGCTGTCGGCCTGCGAGACGGCGCGCGGCCGCGTCGGCGCGGGCGAAGGTGTGCTCGGCTTAACGTGGGCGCTGTTCGTGGCGGGCAGCCCGACGACCGTCGTCAGCCAGTGGAAGGTCGAAGAGTCGAGCACGACGGAACTGATGGTCGAGTTCCACCGACTCTATCGCGAGAAGCTGATGAACGCGCGGACGGCCGTGAGCACGGCGGGCGCGCTGCGTTCGGCCGCCCTCGCGCTCTCGCGTAAAGAGAGGTACGCGCACCCCTTCTACTGGGCGGGCTTCGTCGTCGTCGGCGACGGCAGGTGAACTTAGAAAGGCCCTGTTACGTCAGCCGATCTCTTCTCTGAACAGACGGTCCTGATACTGCAACGCCTTGGGCAAACGTTGCTGGTCGAGACGCGTTACGGCGTCGCCCGAATAGCGTCGCGGGAAACGCAGCATCGTCTCCACGTCGTAGCCGAACTCGACCACGCCGCCTTCCGGCGGGGCCTGCGCGAAATACGCGTTCGCACTGAGGCCGTCGTCCGCGATGTCAACGTGATGCGTCACCGTCCTCCCGATGCGCACGAACGGGATGGTGTTGAAGATGGGGAAGCGCGTGCCCGTGAGCTTGAGGCGGACGTAGAGCCGCGGCCCTTCGTTGATTTCGCGGACAACCACCTTGGCTTCCCATTTCAGCTTTGGGCTCTCGATTGGAAATTCGATGAGATCTGTAAACACTTGCTTTCTCCTTTACGTTCGGGCGAACCGCTTCGGCTCAGTCCGTGAACTCCACGCTGTCGATCTCTATCTCGCCTGAGTTGTTCGCCTTGAAGTCAAAGGCCACGGTCTGGATTTGCGTGAGGTCAACCTTCTGCGTGTTGATGACTTCGGTCTGGAAGACGTGGAGCGGAATCCGGACGGTCGTCAGCGCCGAGATGGTGAACTGGTTCTTCACGCGCTTCTGCTGCGGCGGAACGTCGCCGAAGGCGTCCACGCGAATCGAGCGGCTCTTGTTCGTCGCGTCCGTCAGGGTCAGGTACAGGTCCTGCGGCTGATTGGCCGTGTTATGAACGCTGTCCACCTTCTGGCCCACGCGGAAGCTGACCGCGTTGAAGTTGCTCACGTCCAGCGTCGCGGCCGGCGTGAAGACGAGCCGGTCGGTGTTGGTGTCCCAACGGAGCAGCAGGCCCGCCGTGTCTTGCGACGAGTGCGTGTCGAGCGTCGCCAGCGCGTCCTCCTGCGGGTCGACGGGAAGCGTATTCGAATCGTTGACGGCGACGTTGGTGCCCGTCTGCCAGTCGTGCGGCAACTGCTCGAAGTTGTCCACGACGCTCGTCGAGGGGTCGCCATACTGGAAGTATATCTTGTTGATGGCCGGCTCCGCCTGCGCGACGCTCGGGGGCGTCCACTCGCCCCTGAACATCCCCTGATACTCGACCGCGTCGTAGAGCTGCCAGCGGAAGAAGCCGGTCATGTAGGCCAGCGCGAGCACCTTGTGCGAGGCCGCCGTGAGAATCTTCGGGTGGTCGGCCGGGTCCATCTTCCCCGTGTTGAGGTCGCCGTCGGGGTTCACTTCGTTGAAGCGGTTGTGGTTCGCGCCGTACAGCCACGCCATGCTCTTCGGCTCGCCGCTCGCGCGGTCGTAGAGCGAGAAGCCCTGGAAGCCTGCGTTAGCCACGTCGCCGTCCATCGCGCCGTGCATCACGAGGTAAGGCGTGGCGTGGGGGGCGGCCAGTATCTCGCGCGGGAAGTACTGGTCCGTCGGCGCGAGCGAGATGATGGCTTTGATGCCGTGGTTAAGGGCTTCGGTTTGGTTGATGCGCGCCGCCGCCACGACGCCCTCGCCGCCACGGCTGTGGCCCATGATGCCGATTTTGTTCTGCACGTGCGTGCCGAACGTCGCTTTCAGAATCTCGATGTGTTTGAACATCACGCGCGCGCGGCCCTCTTTCGCCATCCCGTTGTTGAGGTGGATGCTCGCCGCGATGAAGCCGTTCTTCGCCCAGTGGTCGAGCAGGTATGTGTAGTTGCTGAAGTTGTGCCCGTTGCCGTGCACGCACACGATGAGCGGGTAGCTGGCGGCGAAGTTGCTGATCTGCGCCGGGTCGGTGACGCCCGCGAGCGCGGCGGGGAAACGGACCTCGGCCACGAGGTTCACGGTGGTCATCCCCGAATGCGGGTCGTTGATGTTAATCGTCCCCTGTTGCGCCTCGGTGTAGCCGAACGAGCCGCTGTGCGGAATCCCAGGGTTGGTCGCCGTCCCCGGGTCGGCCACCACGCGGAAGCCCGCGAGGAGCTTGCCGTCCACCATGTCGAGCGGCTGGTTGTGGGCGGCGTCCGGCAGGAAGGCGTTCGGGTCCGCCGTGTTGTTCCCGAAGTCGGCGATGATGTCGTAGTCGCCCACCTCCGCGCTGTTCCAGAGCAGCACCTTGTTCTGGTTGATGCAGCCCGTCTGCGTGAAGATTTTCTGAACGGCCGCGTTACCGCCGAGCTGTGGCAGGTGATGCAGATCAAGATAATCGGCGACGGGTCGTTGTACGACATAGAGCGCCACCATCTTGCCCTTCTGGTCGGGCGAGAGCGCGGCGGGGTCGAGCGCGCCGTATACTTTTTCGCCCGGCTGGAACGTGTCGGCGAACTGGAAGTAGGGTGCGCCCGTGACGCTCCGGCCGCTGATGGGCTGCGTGTTGGTGCAGCCGCCGAGCACGGCCTTCCACGCCATGAACTCCCAGCGCACGACCAGCCCGGTCACCATGCGCGTGACCACGTCCGACTCGCGCAAGGTCATCACCTCGTCGTCTTCGTAACCGTAGCGGAGTTCGCGAATGATGAAGTCGTACGCGCCCGGACGCAGCTCTTTCGCGCGCGCCAGACGGACGCTCGACAGCGAACGGTTCGACCCGACCTCCGCGTCGGCGAAGGCCGCGCGCCCGCTGGCGAGTTCCACCGGCGCGAAGGTATTCCCCGTAAACCAGTTGTGCTGGCGGGGCACCATGTAGACCCGCGCGGTCCCAGAGAAGGGTAGGTTGTACGCCGAGACGAGGGCGTCGTTGCGGCCGACCTCGAAGCTGTTGAGCACGTAGCCTTCCGGGTCCGTGTTGAGCACGAACGGGCGCTTGAACGTGTCGGCGATCTTGATGGACTGTTTCAACACCGCTTTCCCGCGCGTCTTCACCTGTAGGGTGAGCGAACGGCCCTTCCAATGTTTCCGCGCCTGCGCCACGGTGAACCGCTCGTCCGTGCGCGGGTCGGTCAGGCCGAACTGCGCCCAGAGTAGCGTCGGCTCAATCTCGCCGTTGAGGTTGCTCAACAGCGTGCTGGTAAACAGGGGCGCGCCTTTCTCGTCGGACAGGGTCAGGTCGTGCACGGTGTTGGCTTCGAGACCCTTGAGATTGACGACGAGCGATTCGCCGGGGTCGTAACTGGTGCGTGCCTCGCCCCGCTCGTCGAGGAGCCCGACGTTGCGCGGCGGCGCGTTCTTGCCGAGGCTCTTGAGCGGGATGAGCACCTCAAAATTTTCAACCTTGCCGGAGCCCCAGCGGATGCCTTCGTCCACGGCGTGAATCTGCTTCTTGCCGTCGCGTGTGTAGACCTTGAGATAGATGTCCGGCTTCTGCTCGAAGAAGTCGCGAAAATCCTTCAGCTCGCTGATGATCTCGAAAGCCCCGCCCTCGCCTGTGACGGCCGAGCCGAGCAGGTCGTCGAACAGAATGTCCTTGTCGTACGCCTTGACGAAGAGGCCGGGAAGGCCCACTCCGGTTTCAGCAACTTTAACCGTCCCGGTGATTCTGAAAGTAATCATTGCTAACTCCTTCTCAACTCTTAACCGTAGTGTCACATCTGTGATGTGAGTATTTGTCACATCGGTTTTGTTAGTATCGCTGAACTACTCTCCCGGTCGGAGGTTCAACGATGCCACGTTCTTTGAAAGTGCGACAGCCGCGGGCGGCTGACATCCGGCG
>DASVGG010000140.1:0-11809 GCA_036379655.1 Pyrinomonadaceae bacterium | reverse complement strand
CGCCGGATGTCAGCCGCCCGCGGCTGTCGCACTTTCAAAGAACGTGGCATCGTTGAACCTCCGACCGGGAGAGTAGTTCAGCGATACTAACAAAACCGATGTGACAAATACTCACATCACAGATGTGACACTACGGTTAAGTGATAAGTGATGAGTGATGATAAGAAGCGTCGGGTTTTCTTATCACTTATCACTCATCACTCATCACCCCTTCAAGGTCTTAGTCTGTAGAGCATCCGCGGGAACGGGATGGTCTCGCGGATGTGCTCAAGGCCGCACATCCATGCGACGCAACGCTCGATGCCCATGCCGAAGCCCGCGTGCGGGACGCTGCCGTAGCGGCGCAGGTCGAGATACCACTCGAACGCTTCGCGGGGCAGATCGTGTTTTTTCAGTTGTTCTTCGAGGAATTCGAGCGAGGTGGCGCGCTCGCCGCCGCCGATAACCTCGCCGTAGCCCTCGGGCGCGAGCACGTCCACGCCGAGCGCGACATCGTCCCGCTCGGGGTCGCGCTTCATGTAGAAGGCTTTGACGGCCGCCGGGTAGTGGTGGACCATGACGGGCCGGTCGAAGCGCGAAGAGATGTATGTCTCGTCGGGCGCGCCGAAGTCGCCGCCCCACTCGAACCGGTTTTCAAGCTCGCCGCGCTCGTGACCCTCCTGAAGAATCTTCACGGCGTCGTCGTAGTGCACGCGCGGGAACGGCGGCACAATCGCTTCGAGCTTCGACGTGTCGCGCTCAAGGACCTTCAGTTCCTCCTGCCGCTCTTCGAGCACGCGCGCGGCGATGGCCGAGAGGAATCGCTCGCTCAAGTCCATCACGTCTTCGAGCGTGTGATAGGACATCTCGGGCTCGACCATCCAGAACTCTGTCAGGTGGCGACGCGTCTTCGAGCGCTCGGCGCGGAAGGTCGGGCCGAAGCAGTAGACCTTGCCGAAGGCCGCGGCCGTCGCCTCGTTGTAGAGCTGACCCGACTGCGAGAGGTACGCCTTGTCGTCGTCGAAGTAATCGACCTCGAAGAGCGTCGTCGTGCCCTCGCACGCGGCGGGCGTCAGGATGGGCGTGTCGCAGTTGACGAAGCCGTCGCGGTTGAGGAAGTCGCGGACGGCGCTGATGATGGTGTGCCGGACGAGGAGGATGGCGTGCTGGCGGCGCGAGCGGAGCCAGAGGTGACGGTGGTCCATGAGGAACTCCGTCCCGTGCTCCTTGGGCGTGATGGGGTAGCCCTCGACGCGCTGCGTGACCTCGGCGTCGGCCACGTCGATCTCGTAGCCGCCGGGCGCGCGCTCGTCGGCGCGGACGGTGCCGCGGACGTTGACGGCCGACTCCTGCCCGGCGTGGGAGAGCGCCTCCCAGACCTCGGGCGCGATAGTTTTTTTGAGCACGACGCATTGGACGACGCCCGTCCCGTCGCGCAGTTGCGGGAACATGAGCTTGCCGCTCGAACGCGTGTTGTAGACCCAGCCCTCCACCGTGACCTCTTCGCCCACGTGCCGCGAGAGCTGGTTGATGTAGACCTTTTGCATCTCTGTTCTAAAACTTGAGCGACGCGGGGCCGCCCTTCCTCCCTTCGGGTCTTTGAATCAGGTGTTGTCGCTCCCATTGCTCGAAGGCGCCGAGCCGTCGAGGCGCGCGCGTAGCGTCGAGCGCAGTAGCGGGAAGCGGCCGAGCCAGTCGGCGGCCTGCACGACGATCTCAAGCATCGGGTTGATGAACTGCGCATAGGTCTCGCCGCGCCCGGCGACGGCCGTCTGGTAGGAGAAGGTGCCGACGGCCTTCAAACAACGCTGGACGGTCATCAGGCGGAACTCGTATGCGAAGTCGTCTGGGTCGATGGGGTCGAGCCCGCGCGCGCGGCGCTCTTCGAGGAAGAAGAGACGGCGCTCGCGCACCTCCGCGAGCGAGGGCATCGTCGTCCGTCGGTCGAGCAGGAGGGAGACGAGGTCGTAGCTCGGCGGCCCCATGCGCGCGTCCTGATAGTCGATGATGCGCAGCCGCCCTTTGGCGTCAACCATCAGGTTCGACGAATGAAAGTCGCGGTGGCAGAGCGTGCGCGGGCGGTTCGAGAGTTCGGCCGCCACGTCGTTCAGTTCCGCCTTCAACTGCGCCTCGTCGCCGTGCTTGATGGTTTCGCCGCGCAGGCTCTTGAAGTAGTGCTCGAAAAAGTAGTCCAGCTCCCAGGAGAGTTTGGCCTCGTCGAAGGCGAGGCGGCTGGCGATGGACTGGCGCTCGTGTGCGAGCGCGGTCGCGGCCTGTACGTCCGCGATGACCGAGATGGCCTGTTCGAGGTACGACTCGCGCTCGTCCTCGGAGGCTGTCTCGAAGACGCGGCGGAGCTGCCGGTCGCCGAAGTCCTCCTGCACGATGATGCCGTTCAAGGCGTCAACGTCGAGGATGACGGGGACGGGCAGGCCCGCCTCCGTGAAGAGCCGCGTCACGTCCATGAAGGGATGTATGTCGGGGTCGAACGGCTCGGGGTAGACGGCGGCGACGGCCTTCAAGTTCTTCCAGGGGATGCGGAAGTATTCGCGCGTCGAGGCGTCGGGCGTGAGCGCGAGCACCTGTTCCGCGTCGCCCCCGAGCCGCGCGACGTACTCCGTCAGGCGCTCGCGCGCCGACGTGCGGAAGGCGTTCGGGGTGATCTGCGAAGGGTGGTGCATCGGACGAAACGTCGGGGCGGCGTTCAAGGGTGCAGACGACTTGAGTGGAAGGGTGGGCCTGCGGGGGCGTGCCCGTCTCCGCCTCGTTTTGCGGCTGCGATTGCGATCTTTAGTTTGACTTTAGCTGCCTGTCGGCGCGCGTGGATTGTATCACCCCGGTATTGGCGCCACAAAATTTGAGCCGCGAAACTCGCCCTCTAAACCCTTCTCGGGCCGCTCGGCGCCGCGCGCGAGTTCGGCGCGGACGACGGCGACGTTGTCGAAGACTTCGCCCGCGCCGACGCGGACGCCCGCGCCGAGCACGGAGCGCAGGACGCGCGCGCCGCGCGCGACGTGTACGTTCTCCCAGAGGACACTCTCCGCGACGCTCGCACCGTCTTCGACGACGGAGCCCGGGCCGAGTTGAACGTCACGACCCTCGCGCCTCATGAGCGTGACGCTCGTTTCAAGGTAACGGCGGACGGTCGAGAGTTCATACCAGGAGCCGCGCGCGACGTGCGCCGCGACGCGGTCGCCACGCGCGATGGCAGGGACGTACACATCCGTCACCGAATGCGAGAAGACGCCGGGCGGGATGTACTCGAAGACCCTCGGGTCGAGAATCTGTATGCCCGTGAACATCAAAGGCGCCTCGACCGCATCACTTTCCTTTAACGTTCCCTCCCCGACACTTTCATCCTCAACCGTCGCCCACACTCCCCGTCGTTGCGGCTCATGCTTTTGAGCAGCGCCGGGGGCGCTGCCGGCCTTATCGGACGCGGACGCGGGGTAGCCGCCGAAACCGGTGACGAGGCCGTCCGAGACCTTGACGGTGCTGTAGCGTTCGCGCGCGGGGTTGGGGCGCAGGATGAGTGTGGCGAGCGCTTCGGCGCGGCGGTGCGTGTCGAGCGCTTCGCGGAGGTCGATGTCGGTGGCGAGCTTGCCGTTGATGACGACGAAGTGGTCGCCGTCGAGCAGTCGGCGCGCGTTGCCGATGGCGCCGCTGGTGCCGAGGATGACCGGCTCCTCGACGTAGTGGAAGCGCACGCCGAACGCGCTCCCGTCGCCGAGCGCCGCACGAACCGATTCGGGCTGGTGGTGGAGGTTGACGACGATGTCGTCGAAACCGTAGCCGGCCAGGTACTCTGCGACGTAGCCGATCAGCGGCCGCCCCATGAAGGGAATGGCGGGCTTGGTGCGGTCAATCGTCAGCGGCCACAGCCGCGTCCCGTAACCCGCGGCAAGAATCATCGCGCGCATGAAGCCTTCAGTGCCTCTCTCTCACATTTCGTGTCGAAAGCATTTCCGGAGAACTTAGCACATCGGCGCGCCGCGCATGAAAGAGACACGCAGAACGCTTCCCTCCCCGTGGCCGATTTGTCGGCTCAGACAAAAAAGCCACAGCCGTTTGAGTGAGCAGAAATGACCTTCGAGATTTTGTGTGTCGATTTGCGAGAAAACAGCATGACTGTGAGTCGCGCGAGTCCTGGCGCGTCGCTTGCCATCCGTCTCCGCGTTGGAACTCGGAGAGCTTCCGACCTTCAAGCGGGATTCAAACTTGTAAAGAGGAGACGACGATGAAGAACGTTCTGACGAAGGCAATGTTGACGCTGGCGCTCGCCGTCACGGCCGGGGCGCCGGCCGCGCTCGCCAAGACGAAGCGGCCGAGCGCCGAGCACGTCGCGGCCGTAAGGAAGTGCAACGAAGACTACGCCGCCGCGCTCAAATCGGCCAAGAGCCTGAAGGGCAACGAGCGCAAGGGAGCGCGAGCCACGGCCAAGACGGACCACAAGCAGTGCCTCGCCGCCGCCCCACGGTAAGGCGAATGAAAGGATGAACGATGAACGATGAACGATGAACTGAAAGACAATCGCCTTCAGTTCATCGTTCATCGTTCATCGTTTTTATGACGCTTGCGCGGCGTCGCGGATGGTGAGGTCGAAGGTGCCGGGGGCGACCTTGCGGAAGCGACGGTTGCGGTTGAGCGAGACGGCGATGCTGATGGTCGGGTTCTGGCCCGTGAACTGGAAGCCGCCTTCGAGCAGGCGGTTGTAGAGTTCGTTGACGTGGAGCGGCCCGCCCGACTCGCGCAGCAGGACGGCGGCGGCGTGCGGGATGGTGCGCTCGAAGAAGCGGTCGCTCTTCGGCGCGATGTCCGCGCGGATGGGCGGAATGTGGTGGCGGAAGTGGTGCTCCTGCTGCTGCGGCTGGCTCTGCTGGAAAGGCGTGTGGGACGGTGGAGACTGCGCCGTGGAGCGGGCGTTGGCCGCCGCGTCGCGGCGCAGCGCGAACTCGATCTCCGCGTCCGAGGGCGGCGCCGCCGACTGGGCCGCGCCGAACATGGACGACATGATGCGGAACATGGCCGCCTCGGTCTGGCTGATGATGGCGTCCATCTCGTTCAGCTCGGTGCGGACGCGCTCGGCCTCCGCCTCAAGGTCGGCCAGCCGCGCGGCGAGGCGCGAGCGCGTCGCGCGCGACTGCCTCAGCCCGTTCTCAAGTGTGGCGAGAAGATTTTCGTCAGGCATAAGCCGAAGTAGACAGTAGTCAGTAGAAAAACCTTCGTTAGTTGAGCGACCCGAATATCATCGTCAAAGTCAGCAGAGCGGAGCCTACTGATTACTGACTACTGTCTACTGACTACTCTCTCTCACATCTCCCTTTCGAGAATGTACGAGGGGATGGAGCGGAGGCCGTCCGTGTACCTGGAGGGCTCAACCTCTTCGAGGGCTTTGACGGCGGCCTCGGCGTAGGAGGTCGCGGCCGTGCGCGCGCGTTCGAGGGCGCCGCTCTTCTCGGCGGCGCGGACGAGCGCGTCGCGCGTGAACTCGCCGTAGGCGCCGTCGCGCATGACGGTCTGCACGCCGGCCTTCATCCTCGGCTCCTCCGCGAGGAGGTGGATGAGGGGCAGCGTCACCTTCCCTTCCAAGAGGTCCGCGCCAGCGGCCTTCCCCAGAGAGCCTTCGTCGGAGGTGAAGTCGAGCAGGTCGTCCACGAGTTGGAAGGCCGTGCCGAGGCTCATGCCGTAGTCGCGCAGCGCGCGGCACTGCGAAGGATTGGCGCCGCCGAGGATGGCGCCGATCTCGCAGCAGGCGCTGAACAGGTACGCGGTCTTGCGCCGGAGCACGTCGAAGTACTGCTCCTCGGTCACGTCCGCGCGCCCGAGCAGGGTCAACTGTAACAGTTCGCCCTCGGTCATCTTCCGCGTGACGGCGGTCAGGATGTCGAGGATGTCGAGCGAGCGCTCTTTCAGACTCGTCTCGAAGGCGGACATGTAGAGCCAGTCGCCCATGAGCACGGCGGTCTGGTTGCCGAAGCGCGAGTTGATGGAGGCGCGGTTGCGGCGCGTCTCGGCGTTGTCGATGATGTCGTCGTGGACGAGCGTGGCCGTGTGGAGGAACTCCATCACGGTCGCCATCCGCACGACGTTCTGGCGCGAGGCGTCGCCGCCGACCGCGTAGGCCGACAAAAGCGTCAGCGCCGGCCGCACGCGCTTGCCGCCCGACGCGCGCAGGTAGTCGCCGATGTAGGCGATGACCTGAATGTTTGAACGCGCCTGCCGCTCAAACTCCAGCTCGACGAGCGCGAGTTCCGCCGCGACCAGACTGAAGATGCGCCGCGCCGTCAACCGCTGCTCCTCGACCGCCGCTGTGTTACCGGAAGTGTTCATAGTCATTGAGTACTGAGGACTGAGTGCTGAGGACTGAGTAAGAGTGTCTTTCACTCAGTCCTCAGCACTCAGTCCTCAGTACTAATTCGTCCTGTAGTTCGTGTACTGCATGTTGATGCCAAAGTCTTTCGACTTGAGCAGGGCGATGACTTCCTGGAGGATGTCGCGGTCGCGGCCGGTGACGCGGACGGTGTCGCCCTGGATGGCGGCCTGCACCTTGAGCTTCGACTCCTTGATGAACTTGACGATCTCCTTGGCCTTCTCCGAGGGGATGCCCTGTTGGATGGCCGCGTGCTGGCGGACGGTGCCGCCGGCGGCGGGCTCGACGCGGCCGTAGTCGAGCGCCTTGAGCGGGACGCTGCGCCGCACGAGCTTCTGCTGGAGGATGTCGTTCATGTTGCGGAGCTTGGTCTCGTCCTCGGCGGTGAGGATCAACTCCTCCTCGCCTTCGAGCCGGACCTCGGCGCGGCTGCCCTTGAAGTCGAAGCGCTGCCGGACCTCCTTCATGGTCTGGTCGAGCGCGTTCTTGACCTCGGCCATCTCCACTTTCGAAACGATGTCGAATGAGTTCTGCTGAGCCATAAGAAGTGTAAAAGTCGCCGCCAACCCGCCACGGCTTTTATAACATTTAAGGGCGTTGAGGAAAAGTTGATTGTGACGCTTGGCGCAAGCGCGGCGGCCGCCGCGCGGGCTGAGTCAGGCCATTCCGACGCCGAAGAGGCGCGTGAAATTCTCTGAGGTTATGCGTCCCATCTCTTTGTGACCGACGCCGCGCAGTTCGGCGAGGAAGCGCGCCGTCTCGACGACGTAGGCCGGCTCGTTGCGCCGCCCACGGAGCGGCACGGGCGCGAGGTACGGGCAGTCCGTCTCGACCAGCAGACGGTCAAGAGGGACCGTGAGCGCGACTTCGCGCAACGCTTCGGCCTTCTTGAAGGTAACGTTGCCCGCGAACGAGATGTAGAAGCCCAGGGCGAGCGCGCCTTCCGCCAGCGCCGGCCCGCCGCCGAAGCAGTGCATGACGCCGCCGCGCGCGGTCCCCGCGTACTCCGCGCGGAGGATTTCCAAAGTCTCCTCGTCCGCGTCGCGCGAATGGATGATGACGGGCAGACCCTCCGCGCGCGCGAGTCTTAGTTGACGTGCGAAGACCTCGCGCTGCACTTCGCGCGGCGAGTTGTCGTAATGGTAGTCGAGCCCGATCTCGCCGATGGCCACGACGCGCCGGCCCCGCACGAACTCAAGCATCAACCGCTCCGCCGCCTCGTTATATAACTTCGCGTCGTGCGGGTGGACGCCGACCGCGGCGTAGACGCCCTCGTACTTCTCCGCCACCGCGACCGCGCGCTCGAAGTTCCCCCCGTGCGGGTCGCCCGTCCCCACGTTCAAAATCGCGCGCACGCCCGCCTCGCGCGCACGCGCCACCACCGCGTCGCGGTCGGCCTCGAACTTCTCCCCGTCAATGTGCGCGTGGGAATCGACGAACATCTTGAAGCGGTAATCGGTCAGCTATAGAACCTTTGAGTTCTTCGTGAATACCTTCGTGACCTTAGTGGTTAAGCGCATCCAATTTAAACACAAAGGTCACGAAGGTATTCACGAAGAACTCAAAGGGGTGCTGAATGCCGGGTGCTATTTCAGTCTTGCCCCGTTCGGCACGTCTTCGGCGAAGGTGGCGAGGACGGGGCGGCCCTCTTCGCCGACGGAGGCGGCGAGCAACATCCCCTGCGACTCGACGCCGCGAAGCTTGCGCGGCTTGAGGTTGGCGACGATGACGAGCTTACGGCCGACGAGCGACTCGGGCTCGTAGTGCCTGGCGATGCCGGCGAGTATCTGGCGCGGCTCGGGCTCGCCCACGTCCACGGTGAGGCGCAGGAGCTTGTCCGACTTCGGAAGGCGTTCGGCCGTCAACACCTGCCCGACGCGCAGCTCGACCTTGACGAAGTCTTCAATGTCGATGTAGGTGGCGACGCCCTCCGGCGCGGGCGCCTGTGCCTCGGTCGCACCCTGTTGCGGAGGCTGCGCGGGCTGCGTGCCGGCCGTGGTCGGGGCGCCGGGCACGGCCGCCTGCGTGGCGTGCGTGCCCGACGATTCTGTTGTCGTTGTCGCCTGACCGCCCTCGGCCGCCTGCGACTCTTTGCGCTCTGCAATCTCTTTCTCAATCTCTGCCATCGTCTTCGCCTTGTCTATGCGCGGGAAGAGCGGCGCGACCTCGCCGACGCGCTCGCCCGCGCGCAGGCCGCCCCACTTCAACTCGGCCGGGTCCAACTCCTGCGGGTCGCCTTCCAGACCCAACTGCTTCCAGACCGCTTGCGCCGACTCAGGCATCACGGGGTAGAGCAGCACCGCGAGCCAGCGCAGCGTCTCGGCCGCGCGGTAGAGCACCGCGCCGAGCGTCTCGCGCTGTTCCTCGTCGCGCGCAAGCTCCCACGGCTTCGCGTCGGAGATGAACTTGTCCACGCGCGCGATCATGCCCCACGCCGCTTCGAGCGCGCGGTGGAAGGCGTATTCGTCAACGTGCACGAGGAATTGGTCGCGCATCAACTCAAGTCTGCTCGAAAGCTCCTGCGCGTCGGAATCGACGCCCGCGCGCTTCGCCAGCAGCCGCCGCGCCTCGGAGATGTCGGGCGTGGGGACGACGCCGTCGAAGTACTTGTGAATCATCGTCAGCGTGCGGCTCAAGAGGTTGCCGAAACCGCTGGCGAGGTCGCTGTTCGAGCGGTCGATGATGACCTCGTAATCGACCTTGCAGTCCTGCCCGAAGGACATCTCGCGCAGGAGGAAGTAGCGCACGGCGTCCACCTGGAAGTGACGCAGCAGGGTCGGCAATTCCAGAGCATTGCCCAGCGTCTTCGACCCCTTCCGCCCCGTCTGGTCGAGCCAGAGCCCGTGCGCGACGACTGTTTGCGGCAACTCGACGCCCGCCGCCAGAAGCATCGCCGGCCAGAGCACCGCGTGCTGCCGCAGAATGTCTTTGCCGAGCAGGTGGACGCCGGGCCAGAACTTCTCGAAGAGGTCTTCGCCGAGGTGCGCCCGGCGCTGCTCGCTCCCCCAACCGAGCGCCGTGATGTAGTTGATGAGCGCGTCGAACCAGATGTAGACGGTGTGTTGCGGGTCGTCGGGCACGGGGATGGCCCAACTGACCGACGTTTTCAGACGACTGATGGACACGTCTTCGAGCCCGCCGCGCACGAGGCTGACGACCTCGTTGCGCCGCCCCTCCGGTCTTACGAAATCCGGACGCGACTCGTAGAGTTCGAGCAACGCTTCGTCGTAGTCCGAGAGGCGGAAGAAGTAGCTCTCCTCCGAGACCTTGTCGAGCGGGCGCTCGTGGATGGGGCAGAGCGGCGAGCCGCCCTCTTCAGTCGCGGGTATCATCTCGGCCTCGGTCTTGAACGTCGCGCACGGCGCGCAGAACCAGCCTTCGTAGAAACCCTTGTAGATGTTCTCGCGCCCCTTCGGCGTCTTGCTCGCGGCCGCGCGCCGCCAGAACTCGGACGCGCCCTCGTAGTGAAACGGCTCGGTCGTGCGCATGAACACGTCGTAGCCGCCGTGCTCCGTGTCGAGCGCGAAGGCGCCGAACATCTTCTTCAACTCGCCGACGACGTAATCGACGTGCTCGCGCGGCGTGCGCCCGGACTTCGCCGACGCGCGCTCGATGTTCGTCCCGTGCTCGTCCGTCCCCGTCAGGAAGTACGTCTCATAACCGCGCTGCCCGTGGTGGCGCTTCAGGAAGTCGCCGACGACGGTCGTGTACAGGTGCCCCATGTGCGGCAGGCTGTTCGCGTAATAGATAGGAGTTGTGACGTAGAAGGTTTTCATGTAAGCGAAGGCTTTATCACCTCGTTTCAGTACTTATACCGGCTCGCGAATGTCATGCGTGGCCTTGCGAACCTTATGCGCGCGCGTGCGCATGCCGTGCGCGTGCCCGCGCATTCAATGCGCAATCGTGCGCGTGTCGTGCGCGGCCTTGCGCATGTCGTGCGCATGCCTGCGCATGTCGTGCGCGGCCGTGTACTTGCTTTGCGCATGCGTGCGCACCTTATGCGCATGCGTGCGCACGTCCCGCGCGCGCGTGCGCATGTCATTTACGCGGGAGGCTCAGCCTTTCTTATAGCGTCTCCCGCGCGGCACCGTCCAGACGTAGACCGTGCGATACAGGTTCTTCCAGGGCACGCGCACGGCCTTCTCGGGCGGCCAGTCGCCCATGCGGAAGTCGTGCGAGACGATGCGCGCGCCGACGGGCAACTCGCGCAAAAGCTTCGGGCGGAGCATGACGTTGAGCGTGTCCGAGAGATAGAGCGTGACGACCGTCGCCCCCGACAGGTCGGCCGCGAACATGTCGCCGAGGCGGAAGCTGACGAGGTCGTCGAGCCCTTCGCGCTTCGCCGTCTCGTTCGCCTCCGCGACGAGCTTCGCGTCGATGTCGATGCCGACCGCGCGCACGCCGTACTGCTTCGCCGCCGCGAGCGGGATGCGCCCGTCGCCGCTACCCAAATCGAAGAGCACGTCGCCCTTCTTCAGACGCGCCTGCCGCAGCATCTCGTCCACGGTCTCGGGCGGCGTCGGCACGAAGATCACGTCCGGTTCGCGCAGACGCTTCTGCCGACGCTGAGAGGTGCGGCCCGTTCTCTTCTTCTGAACAACGGCGCCCGCCCCCGCGCCCGCGACGGCCGGCGGCGACGCCGTCAACAGCACGCACGCGGACAGCGCGATTCTCGTCAGCACCATTCTCATATTCACTTATCGCGTATGAGCGCCATCGCCTCCGCGCGCGTGCGCGGGTCCTTGCGGAAGCCGCCTCGGATGGCCGACGTGATGGTGATGGCGCCCGGCTTCTTCACGCCACGGATGGTCATGCACGTGTGCTCTGCCTCCATCACGACCATCACGCCCACCGGCTTCAATCCGTCGAAGAGCGTGTCCGCGATCTCCGAGGTCAGACGCTCCTGCACCTGCAAGCGCCGCGCGAAGCTCTCGACGAGACGCGCGAGTTTGGAGAGTCCGACGATGCGCCCCTGCTTCGGGATGTACGCGATGTGGCACTTGCCGACGAAGGGCGCGAGGTGGTGCTCGCAGAGCGACGCGAAGTGTATGTCCTTCACGATGACCATCTCGTCATGACGGTCGCCCGGCAGCGCCTGCACGTGCTCCACGGGGTCTTCGCGCATCCCCGCCGTCAGCTCCGCGTACATCTCCGCGACGCGGCGCGGCGTCCGCTGAAGGCCGGCGCGCTCCGCGTCCTCGCCCACGCCTTCGAGGATGAGCCGCACGCCGCGCTCTATCTTTTCGAGGTCAACCCCGCTCGCGCCGCCCTCTTCCGAGCCCTCGTCCGGCTCGGTCGCGGAGAAGATCGTTGCCATACTAAGTACCCTCTTCCCTGGGAGCGCGGGCATCCCTGCCCGCCAAAGCGTGCCAAAGCACGCTTAGCTCAGAAGCGTTATCTCTCAACGTTGCGGTGTAAAGTCTCACTGCAATTCGCGCTGACGCGCTCATGGCGGGCAGG
>DASVGG010000139.1:0-26524 GCA_036379655.1 Pyrinomonadaceae bacterium | reverse complement strand
CCCCCCCCCCCCCCCGCGACTCGAAGTAGCCGACCGCCTCCGCGCTCAGCGCGACGAGCGCGATGACGTTGGCGATGCCGACCAACGCGGGCACGACCGAACGCTCTTCGTCGCTCAAGCCCTCGCCGCGCGCGTAGAGGCGCACGGCCGCCGCGTAAGCGGCGACGACGAGCGCGAAGGCGAGGAACGTGTGATTGAGGAGCGGCACGTGCCAGACCGCTTCGTAGAACGTGAGGTCCACGACGAGCGCCTTCACCGTCGCGACGACCAGCAGCGTGAGCCCCGCGTAGCGCGCCGCCGGCTGCGCGCGGCGGACGCCGTAGGCGACGAGCCCCGCCGCCCAGAGCGACCACAGCGCCGTCAGAGAGAACTGCCGCGCGCCCTCCGCGCGCTCGCGCGCGAGCCCTTCCGAGAGCGCCTTCTGGCGGCCGAAGTAGTCGCTCAGGTCCAGCGTCAAAAGCGTCAGCGCGAGCCCGTTCGCGGCCAGCGTATAGAGCCCGACGGCCGCCGAACGCTCGCCCTCGCTCAAGCCTTCGCGCCCTTCGCCTTCGCCCGTGTCGGCGTCGGCGTGGCCGCGATAGAGCCACGCGGCGCCCGCGAGCGACGCGACGAGCGCGAGGCAGGAGAGTGCGCGCGCGTTGAGGAGCGGGACGAAGTTGTTGCCTTCCGCCGCGAGCGTTTGCGGGTCGAAGGCATACTGCTGCGCGTCGAAGCCGAACCAGTGCAACAACGCAAAGGCGAAGACGGCGATGGCCGCGCGCCGCGCCGCAGGCTCGCCCGCGCGCAGGCCCGCCCACGTCAGCATCAACCCTTCGACCGCCCAGACGATGGTCACCCACTGTAGTTCGAGTTGAATCGCCACGGCCGCCGTCAGGAAGGTCACGGCCGCGCCGACGTACGCGTGCGCGAGCAGACGGTCTCCGGGAGCGCGCCCGCGCGCGGCGTAGAAGAGCGCGGCGAAGAAGGCCGCGACGAGCATCGCGTGCGTCGCGGGCGCGGCGTCCGCGTAGTGCGCGCCCACCCACAGCGCGTAGCAGAAGGTGAAGTAGAAGGTCGCGTTCGTCGCGAGCAGCGCCACGTCGAACCAGCGCGAGCCACGGCGCGGCAGGACGTTGTGGAAGAAGGAGAGCAGCGAGTAAACGACGAAGAAGAGGCTGACGAAGACGAGCGTCGTCCAGAGCTTGCCGTCGTTGTAGTACTTCAGCGCCCACCCGAGCGTCATCAACGTCGTCGCGGCGAACGAGAGGAAGTCGAGCACGCGCCAGCGTTTGAAGTAGGCGACGGCGAGCACGCCCGCGTCGAGCAGCGAGATGTACGTGAAGAGCGCGAGCTGGTTGTCCTGCCCCGTCGAGAGGAGCACCGGCGTCAGGAAGCCGCCGACGAGCCCGAGCACCGCGACGGGGAGCGCGTTCAGTCGCACCGAGATGAGCACGGCGACGGCCGTCACCGCCGTCATCAGAAGGAACGCGATTGGCTGCGCGAGCAGTTGATAGAAATCGTAGGCGGCGTAGACCGACAGGTAGAGGATGAGGACGCCGCCGCCCGAGAGCACGTAGGCGTACGGCCGCATGCCCTTGCGGCGCAGGCGTTCGCCGACGGCGAGCAGCCCCAGCCCCGCGAGCGCGCCGAGCGCGACGCGCACCGCCGGGCTGATCCAGTCGTTGTCGAACGCGTACTTGAGCGCGAAGGCGGCGCCGAAGACCGCCGCGAGGATGCCGAGCCAACTGAAGATGCTCCCGCCGATGAGCGACTCCAGGTCGCGCGGCTTCGCGGCCACGCCGGGACCGCCCCGCGCGGCGGCGCCCGCCTCGGCCCGCGTGCGTTCATCAACGCCGGGGCCGGGGCGGTATCCGAAGGTGGGACGGCGCCCGGCCTCGCGGCGCGGCGCGCCCTCCGGCCGCGACGGGTCATAAGCAGGCGCGGCGCCCGCTTCGGTCGGACGCGTGGCGTCGTCGTGGCCCGCGCCGCGACCCTCTTCGCGCTCGTCCTTCAGCGACTCGTAGAGCGGGCGGCGCGCCTCGCGTCCGAGTCCCATCCGCAACTCGATGGCGTAGAGGCGCGTCGTCTGCGCCTGCATCACGCGCTCAAGGTGCTCGATGCGCGCGGCGAGCTGCTCCAGCATTTCTCGCGAGGCATGGTCTGAGGTCTGCTCTTCGGCCATAAGCCCTCCCGGCCGGTCAATGATAGTGCAGGAGAGGGGAAAAAGCAGTAGGCAGACGGCAGTAGGCAGTAGGCAGTTAGTTGAAAGCCAGGCGTGAATCCGCCGCGTCAGCGGCAACTGCCTACTGCCGTCTGCCTACTGCCCACTGCTCTCCCCCGTCAGGAAGCGTTCGACGAAGGCGCGCAGTTCGGCGAGCGAGGAGTCGGCGACGACGCGGTAGACGCGGGGGCGGAGTTCGTCGGGGAGTTGGCGCGCGGTGAGAGCGTCGGTGATGACGTGCATGCTGGAGCGGAGGCCGCGCTCCCAGCCCGGCTCGCGTGCGTCGCGCAGGTCGAGCGCGTCGGCCTCCACCCCGGCGGCGACGAGGAAGACGCGCGCCCACTCAAGGAACAGCGGCCAGCGCGAGACGACCGAGACGAGCGCGTCGCGCGGCGGCACCTTCTCGCCCGCGAGCGACTCGGGGATGGAACGCGTGTGCAGGAAGATGGGCGACACGTCGGGCGGCAGCAGGCGCCGCACCTCTTCGGCCTTGCTGTAGAGCGCGACGATTGTCCCGCCCGTCAGCCGCGCCGAGTCCGAGCACTCCTCGTAGTCGCAGCCCTCGACGCGGAACGAGGTCGCGTCACTGATCTCGGCCATCAGGATTTCGCGCAAGCCTTCGTCGGGCTCGACGACGAGGAAGTGGTCGGGCGGCTCAAGGCTCAGCCAGTGTTTGACGCGCGCCTGCACGTCGGCGAGCGTGTGCCCCTGTCCGCGCGCGAGCGTGAGGAAGGCGTTGATGAGGCGGTCGAGTTCGAGCCGCGAGTCGAGCGGCGCCTCCGCCGGGTCATCGCCGAGCTGGCGGACGTAGACGCCGCTCCCCTTGCGCACTTCGAGCCACCCGGCGCGTTCGAGGTCGCCGAAGGCGGCGCTCACCGTGTTCGAGTGGATGCGGAAGCGTCGCGCCAGCTCGCGCGTCGAAGGCAGGCGTTGACCCGGCTTCAGGTCGCCGCTCACCACGCCGAACATGATCTGCCGCACAAGCTGCTCGCGCAGCGGCACGCTGCTGTTCTTCGAGAGCCAAAGGCGCATAGGAAGCGCCCAGAGTTTAAAGTCCGCAGTCGAAAGTTGAAAGCTTTTTCTTTGAACGTCAAAACCCTTTGTGACCTTCGTGCATACCTTCGTGTCCTCTGTGGTTAAGTCAGACCTTCTTAACCACAAAGGTCACAGAGGGATTCACAGAGGTCACGAAGACCTGCGTGCTCTATATCCCGGGCGTGTGCGGAGGGCGACGCCTTTGCGCGTGGTGCGGACGCGTATCTTGCGGTACTTACCGTCGCGCGCGACGTTGGTCGGGTAGTAGCCGAGGCTGTACTGCGTGCGCAGCTCTTCGGCGATCTGCTGTAGGGAGCGACGGAGCAGGAGCGGATTATCCGCCGGCACGAGCCGTCCGCCCGTCGTGCGCGCCATCTCGTTGAGGTAGTCGTCGGCCGTGCGGTAGAGGATGTCGAGCATCCGCGCGATGGACTGGTCGCTCGCCTCTTCACGGTCGCGCGGCGGGCCGGTCGTGCCCGTGCCCGTGCCTTCGCCGGGGCGGCGCGAGGTCGCGTCGGGCAGGCCGTTGGGGTTGCGTCGGTCTTCGTCATCCTCCGGGCGGCGCCCGCCGCCGCGCGGGTTGATGACAACCGAGCCGGGCGGCACGCCGGGGATGCGGCCGAGCACGCCGCCGAGGTCCACGGGGCCGCCGCCGCCGCGCGCCTGATCGCGCGCGAGCCGCTCGGTCTCGGCGCGCGTGTCGAAGCGGATGGGATAGACGATAACGTCCGACTCTTCGACCGCGCGCCGGTTGTCTTCGTACGTGCGGCGGTCGCTGTGATAGTCAACGCCGTCCGTGAGCATGATGACGGCCTTGCGCCCCTTCAGTCGGCGCAGCGCGCGGTACGCCTGGTCGAAGGCGTCGTAGAGTCGCGTGCCCTTGCCCCGCCGCGTCGAGCGGATGGCCGAGGCGAGCACGCCGCGGTCGTTGGTGAAGTCGCAGAGGTCGCGCACCTCGTCGTCGAAGGAGATGACCTTGACGCGGTCGCCCTCGCGCAGTTGTTCGGTGAAGGAGACGGCCGCCTCCTGCACCTCGCGCAGTTTCTCGACCGAGGCGCTCGCGCTCGTGTCGATCATGAGGACGACGCTGAAGGGCTCCGTGACGGTGGCGAAGAAGGCGACCTTCTGCTCGGCGCCGTCCTCGGAGACGTTGAACTCCTCTGCCTTGAGGTCCGGGATGTAGCGCCCGCCCTGATCGCTCGCGATGACGGGCACGGTGACGACGTTGGTCTCGACCTTGACCGCGTCGCCGTCGTCAACCTCCTGGTCTTCCTCCGCCTCCCGCGTCTGCGGCTTGGGAGTCTCGGCGGGCTTCGCCTCGGCCGGCGTCTCCTGCTTCTTCTTCGCCGGCTCACTCCCTGGGAACCTCCGCCCGACCTGCGCGGAGGCGTCGGGCGGAAGGCAGTAGGCGGCAAGCAAACAGCAGCAAGCAGAAGTGAGGACGAAGGACACGACGACCTTCATCCTCAACTTCTGCCCGCTGCCCGCTGCCCGCTGCCTACTGTCTGCCATGCTGCGTGTGATGCGCGCGGGCGCCCGCGCGGATGGACTGGCGGCCGCGTTTTTTTTCTCAGCGCCCGCGCTTACGCGAAGTGCCGCCGGTCAGGTTTTCGATGACGCCCAGGACGCGCGCCGCCGCGCGCCCGGCCGTCTCCGCGACGGAGTTGAGCAGGCCCTCGGGGCTACCTACTGCCTCCCCCTTTCCTGCCGCCGCCCTTCGCAACGCCCTTGCCGCCGCCCTTACCGGCGCCGCCTTTCGGGCCGCCCTTCGCGACGCCTTTGTAAGTACCCTTGCCCGCGCCGCCCTTAGCAGCGCCGCCCTTGGCCGCGCCTTTAGCGCCACCCTTAGTCGCGCCTTTAGCTCCGCCCTTGGCCGCGCCCTTCGTCGTCGAGCCCTTAGCGCCGGCCTTGGCTCCGCCGCGCGCGCCCGACCAGGTGGCGCCTTTCGCGCCGCCGCCGCCCGGCTTCTTCGAGCCGCCCTTCGCGGCGCCTTTGGTCGAGCCCTTCGCGCCCGCGCCCGGCTTACCGCCGCCGCCCTTGCCCGTGCTCTTGGCGCCGCCCTTGCCCGTGGCCTTCGCGCCGCCCTTCCCGGCCGCCCCTCCGCCCTTCGGGCCGGCCTTGGCGGCACCGCCCTTCGCCGCGCCTTTCGTCGAGGCGCCCTTGTTGGCCCCGCCCCTCTCCGAGCCCTCGGCCGCGCTGCCTCTGCCTATGCCGCCCTTAGCACCACCGCCGCCCTTCTTGGCAGCGCCGCCACCCTTCGCGGCACCGCCACCTTTAACCGCACCGCCGCGGTCGGTCTTACTCGCGCCGGCCTTCGCGCCGCTCTTCGACGTGCCGCCCGCGCCCGCGCGCGAAGAACTGCCACGGTTCGAAGTACCTCCGCCCGTCAGGCCGCCGCCGGCCCCGGCCGTCCCGCCGCCCGTGGCACCACCGCCGGTCTCACCGCCACCAACGGCATCACCGGTGCTGCTGTCACCGCCGGTCGTGCCTTCGTCGCCGCCGCCCGTATCATCGCCGCCGGTCGTGCCTCCACCTTCGCCGCCCGAGCCTTCGCCCGCGCCCGGCGTGCCGCCGCCGGTGATGCCCGCGCCCATGCCGGTCGTGCGCCCGATGGCCACGCCGCCGTGCGTGCCGCCGCCACCTTCGGTAGCGCCGCCTGCCGCTTCGTCTCTGTCGTCTCTTTCACTGGACATCGATCCTCTACTCCTTTTGTGAGAAGTGTTGAGCCCCGCCGAATGGACGGGGCGGTGCCTTTGCGATAAGTGCAGCGCAAAAACAAGTACCACCCGCAGACTGTCTTCACGTTTGTTTGCGGCGGAGGATAGCACAACTTTCGACACCGCGAACCACTACTTTAATCGCGCCGTCGAAAATTTAACGCGCGCGCCTCGGCTCTGCGTGGTGTCGAACTCTCGGTCGCGGAAAGGTTGCCCGCGCGCGGCGCGTGCCGCCATAATGAAGATGAAGGGAATAATGTTAAGACTGATGGAAGCCTTCTCTTCAGCGGTCGCCGTCCTGACGGCGATGATCACGCCGGCCGTGCTCATCTCGGCCTGCGGCGCGCTCATCCTCTCGACCTCGACGCGTCTGGGTCGCGTCGTGGACCGCGTCCGCATGCTCATCGAACGCTTCGAGGAGATGATGAAGACCGGGGAGGCGGGCGTCGAGCTGTTCGAGGAGCGCCGCTCGTACCTCTTCAACCAGCTCGACAAGCTGACGACGCGCTCGCGCCTGCTACAGAGGAGCATGCGCGTCTTCTACCTCGCGCTCGGCGTCTTCGTCGCCACCAGCGTCGCCATCGGGCTCGTCGCGGCGGTCGGCCAACCGTCGTACGCCTGGTTCCCCGTCGTGCTCGGGCTCTCGGGCGCCTGCGGCCTCTTCTACGGCAGCGTCCTGCTCATCCACGAGTCGCGCATCGCGCAGGACTCGCTCAACGCCGAGATGGACTTCATCTGGAAACTCGGCCGCGCGCTCGCCCCGCCCGACCTGCGGCAGACGCGCAGCCCGCACTTCAACCCCTTAACGCTCAGGAGAAAACTTTGAGCCCGCGCGCCTCCTACCTCTAACTCTACGAGACGGGCGAACTCGTTTCGCGCGTCGAAGGCGCTCGAACGCCTGCTCAAAGCCTGCACCGTCTGCCCGCTCGACTGCGGCAACAACCGTCTGAAGGGCGAGTTGGCCCGCTGCTTCTCGGCGGCGCTCCCCGTCGTCTCCTCCTACACGCCGCACTTCGGCGAGGAGCCGGCGCTCACGGGGACGAAGGGCGCCGGCAACGTCTTCTTCGGCAACTGCAATAGCAGAGACAATTCGTTTAAATACAACGGCTTACAAGGCAACAATTAATCGTTGATGGCTATTGACGGCTGCGGGATTAACTATTACGAGCGTCCTATGCTGTGTTTGATTTGTGGGTCAAGCCATAGGGATGCCAATAACCACCGTTATGATCGCGGCAGCATCAACCCCGACCGTGCCTACATTCTAATCGCAGTTTTTCGATCCCATCGCTTTAATTCCACCCTCACAAAGCTGCAAAGATAGAATCACTTCCATCTCTCTGTGAAGCGGTGGTTGGTGTCAACTGTTTTTATCTCTCGTTGCTATTCCGGGCACATCGTCACCGCGCAGCGAGTTCCTTTCACCTCTCTGTTCGCGCTCTTCCTCGGACAATTGCCTTTCTGAACCAGATGTAATGCCGCTTCCGAACTGGAGCGCGGCACTCAATAGCAAGCTCCTCACCTCCTACCGGCCGGCAGATGATCACCAATCAGCACCGGAAAGTTGAATAACAAGGGAGGCCCGGCACCATCGCCGGGCCTCCCTTTTGGTTCTTGTGTCTTGAGCCGGTAAAATCGTCACTTCAGCGGCAGCCGGCGACGGCGCTAATGCGGGCCGCCGCGTCGAGTAATTGGGCGGCGCGTTGGGCCGTCAGGCTCTTGCCCGTCTCCTGCCGCACCTTCGTGGCGAACTGTTCGAGGTCACGGCAGGCTTTGCGCGGCTGGCCTTGCGACAGAGCCTCCCGCGCCTGCTCAAGGTTGCGCGTAAGCTTCTGCTCGTCCGCCTTCCGGAGGTTGAACTGGCGGATGACGGAAAGCAATTCCGTCATCTGCTCCGTGGCCCCGCGGATGGTGACTCTGAAAGTGCCGCTCGCGGTGTTGCCGTCGTCATCGGTGGCGGTGCAGTTGACGTTAGTGATGCCGACGCCGAAGAGCGAACCGCTCGGCGGTTCACAGATCACGCGCGGCTCGGCCGTGACGTTGTCGGTCGCCGTCGCCGTAAAGTAGACGGTCGTCCCGTCCGCGACCACGGCGTCGGCGGTGATGTCGGCTGGCACCGTCAGCATCGGCGGGACGATGTCGCGCGCCGCGAAGTCGGCCGTCTGGTTCTCCGCCAAGAAGGTGAAGGTACGCACCACGGGGTCGAAGACGTGCCCCTCCTTCGCCGCCATGACCGTGTAGCTCTGCCCGAACACAAGGCCGGGGAAGTTGTACTCACCTTTCGAGTCCGTTGTCGTAGTGGCTATGACGGAGGGGCCATCAGCCAAAGTCAACAGCACGCTGGCAAGCCCCTTCCCGTTGCTCGTCGAGACGCGCCCGTTGATGCCAGGCGCCCACTTCGTGAGCGAGTTCTTGTACGGAGAAGGCCCGAGCGGGCCTGTGAAGTCTCCGCCCGATAGGTCACCGAAGGGCGTCGTGATGATGACTAGCCCGCTTACCTCACCCCACGCGCCGCCGAAGCCGTACCACGGCTGGGCCTTTACGTCGGACAAGTCTTCCCAAGTGATCCAGGCCGGCCCGCGCGCGGCGTCGTCCATCGCGCCCGGCAACTCCGTGGGGTAGAAGCCCGCGTCCGGGTAGGAGCCGTGACTGCCCTTCGCGCTGTAGACGACGGGGTGCGTGCCGTCGTGCTTCGCGATGGTGTCCCACTGCGCGAGCATGCCGTCAGCGTGATGGTAATAGAAGACGTTCAGCGGGTTGTCCTCCGCGTCCAGTTGGATGCTCACACGCTCCCAGTCTCCCTCGTGGCTTTGGAGCGGCCCGTCCAGGTTCGGCAGCGGCGGCCTGTACTCGTTGTACGCGTAAAAGAACCAGTAGGTCACGTAACGGCCCTTCTCGTACTCGTAGAACACGGGCGCGCCGGTGTAGCTCGCGCCGCCCAGCATGGCCTGAATCCCACGACGCAGCGCCGGGTCGTTCTCCGGGTCGAGAAAGAAGCCCTCCTTCAAGTAACCGTCCTCCCTGCCGAGCACGTTGTCGCGCTTCGAGCCGTCGAACGGACGCGTGTACGCGTGCGCGCTCAACTCAACGTCCTCGCGGTGGCGGCACAAGAGGTCGGACGTGTTTCGAGGGTTGTGCGTGTAAGCCGGCTCCTGCCCGAGCCTGGCGGCCATGACCGTGCCGCGCTCCGCGACCGCGTGGTCGCCGCACGCGACGACGGCCTGGTGCGACCAGCGCAGTTCCGAACGGCGTATGAACTGCGCTGGGTCTGCGGGCCGGAACTCGTCGTCGGGATGCAGGTAGACGAGCGGCGCGTACTTCGTCACCGTCTCGGGCACCTCCGGCCTCGGCTCGCCCGTGTAGTCGGCCCCGTCCGCCCCGCGCAGCTTAATCACCGTGTAGATGGTGAACTGATTCGGCATCAGCGTCTCGCCGGCCACTACGACGTTGGTCGCGGCGTCCGCCACGACCTTCACGGCCGTGCAATGATTCCCGGCCCCCGGCAATTCCCCGGCCTGACGCAGCCAGATGCGCTGCCCCGCGCCGTTGAACTTGACCGCCGCGAAGCGGAAGTCGTGCTGACCGGCCGCGTACGCGTTGCCCACGGCATCAACCGCGAGGCTCATGACGAAGCCGCGCGTGTACTCGCCGCGCGAGGGGAGGTCTTCGGCCGCCTCGCCCCAGAGTTGCACGCCGTCCTTCGAAAACCTTGCGACGTACATGTGCGAGCCCGCGCCGGGCGTGTCTCCGTCGAGTTCGGTTTCCATGAAGCCTGCGGCGTAGACGCTACCGTCCGGGCCCAGCGTCACGGCGTTGGCCCCGTCCGTCGATTGGCAGACGATCTCGTTGCGGTGGTTCAGCACGCACCAGCCGCCGTCGAGGGCGTGCGACCACTTGAGCGTCCCGTCGGGCGCGTACTTCACTATGGTGAAGTCGCTGACGTTGGCGAAAATGTTGGCAGTGTTGCCGACGGCGATGACGCTCCCGTCGGCGTCCATCACGACCGCGCGCGCCTCCTCGAACACGTCCGTCCAGTTGCCCGCCCCGTTCAACTCACGCTCCCAGAGTTCGAGCCCGTCGGAGCCGCGCAGCTTCACCACGGCGAAATTCTTGTTTGAGAAGCCGGCCGCCGCCACGTCCCCCGAAGGGTCTACGGCCACCGCGTACGCGAAGCCTTCGCGCTCGTAGAACCACTCCACGTCGCCGGTCTGTCCGTCCAGCTTGGAGACGTTGAAGATGCCGCTGACTTGGCCCGCAATGAGCACGTCACCGTTGCGATCCACCGTGACCGCGCTGAGGAAGGCCCCGAAGGCTTGGGCTGTCCCGCCAACCCCTCGTCGCCAGATGACCGAGCCGTCGGTGCCCGAGACTTTCGTCACGCCTCTGGAGAACCCGACGACGAACACGTCCCCGTTCGCGTCAAGCGCGAGGTCGGACGGCGTTTCGGAGAGGGCGACTTCGCAGCGCCAGATCACCTCGCCCGTGGCCCCCGACATCTTGACGACCGACGGCGGCGAGTAGCCCGCGGCGATCACGTCGCCTGCGGCATCCACCACGACGGCCGAAGCCCTCGAACCGGGCGAGACTGTGGTCATCCACGCACGCACGCCGGGCGCGAGCAACGCCAGCGCGCATGCCGTCAAGAACATGAGCGACAGAAACAGCCTCTTTCTCTTCATGGCCTGAACACCTCTCGGCTTCCACTATTTCGACGTTAATCCGCCGGTCTATGAGACGCTGCGCGCGGCATCGACATCCCCGCCTAACATCTCGCTCCTACTTATGAAGAGGGGGCGACGCGACTAAAAGCGCGCCCAATCTCCGGAATTTTTTCCGACTTGTTAACGAGCTTTGAGGCTGTGGGGGTGCGTGCTATGCTCTCGCCTTCAAGGAGGCAGAACACCCTGGCGTGAACAGGCGCCCCCGCCGGGCCTGAGCCTCGCCGCTTCCTCCTCCTCGCTCAACGCGTTCCTTATGCCACTTGAACAAGCGACACAACGCGTAAAGTACTCTTAACCACCGGCGGGCGTGGTCAGGTCATGAAGAAGTCCGACCTTACCGACTGGCCCCCGCTCCAGGCCGCCTACACTGATGAATTCGGACGCATTGAGCCGGAGGTGTACCAGGCGGCCAAAGCGGTGTGGGAAGGCGGAGGTCAGCAGTTGGCGCGCTCGAAGCTGGGCGATGCGCACGCGGGGCTGCGGCTGATGCTTAAAGCGGCGGCCAACGTCACCAGAGTCTACCTCAACCCGAACGCGCGCATAGAAAACCTCCCTTCTTACCTCTACACTGCTTATAAGCGCCTGCTGCTCGCCGAGTTGGAGAAACTGAACGGGCATCGGCAGCGCGACGCCCAACTCCACGTCGCGCTCACCTCAGAGCCCGACACCACTGCCGCCGACCTGGATAAAAAGATTGAGCTTCAAGGGCTCTATCGCCGCATGGATCAGTGGACGCGCAAAATCTTCGTTCTGCGTGTTTACGGCTACACCTTCGACGAGATCGGGAAGTTTTGCGGCGCGAGCGGTGACGGCATCAGGACGAGGTTCGCCAAGAAAGTGCACCTTCTGCTCAAAGAGCTGGAGGCCGAAACTAGGGCGGCGGAGCAGAAGCGCGCCGCCGCCAACCTCGCGAAGTATTTACTTCTTCTGGCGGCCAACTGACGTAGGAGGTTACGCCGGCAGCAACGTCCTGTGAGGTTGCGTTTTTCCGGTGTCAGCCCCTCTTTAATATAGAGAGGGATTCTGTGCGGGATCGAAAAGTGAGGAAGGATGGGTTCTGACGCAGATGAGCGAGTCCCGCCGGGGCAACGGGAAGGCGGGGCGGGCCCGTCGGGGTTCGAAGCGCCCGACGACGTGGTCGCCTTCGCGCGTGACTATTTCGCGTCCGACTTCCCGAATCCCGGTCGGGTCGGCTGTCCGCCCGCACAGAAACTCCGCGCACTCGTCAGCGCGGGCCGGCCGCCCCACGATGAATTGAGTGCGCACCTGCTCGGCTGTTCCAAATGCTTCAGCGAATTCCGCGCAGCTATGGAGGCGCGCGAGATGTCGCGACAGACGGAAGCGTGGTGGGCGTGGCCCGCGCGGGCGTTCGCGCCCAGGCCGGCGGCCGCGCTCTGCCTGCTGGTCGTCGCTCTCGCGGGCTTCTATTTTTGGCAGTCTCGACGCGGGAGCGGGCCGGGGGAAGTGGCAAAGGTTGTGCCGCCGGAACACGTAGTGCCGCCCGCCGCCACTCCCGCGCCCACCCAATCGGCTCAACCCACGCCTCAGTCTTCCCCGCCCCTGCTCGTCGCGCAGCCGTCGCCCACGGGGGGCGACCAGCCCGTGGCCCCGCGTCGCCGCGGCCCGGAAGAGATCGTCGCCTTGAACAGGGTTCGGGTTGACCTAGAAGAATACGCGGTCGTGCGCGACACCAGCCAACCCGGCGCCGACCGCAAAGTCATCTCGCTGCGGCGGGCGCCCACGCTTTTAGAACTGATGCTTCCCGAAGGGGGGCTCGCGGGGACCTACCGCGTGAGCGTCGTTGACGCCTTCGACAAGGCGCTCGTCACGGCGCTCGCGCGCAGCCCCGACGGTAAGAGCCTCAAGGTCGCCATCGACGCGCGCAAGCTCAAGTCGGGCGAATACCGCCTTCGCCTCGTGCGCGAAGGCGCTTCACCAGAGTATTTCCCGCTGGTCGTTGAGGGCGCTGGCAAAAAGTCTTCGCGTGCGAGAGAGCCCTGACCGAAGTGGGCGCTGTTCACGCTGGGCGTTGGAGGGTGCGATGGGCAAGACGAAGTATACGCGTCGAGTGTTGCGCGGCTTTGGACACCTCTTATGCCTCGCTTGCCTCCTCACGCCGCCGCCGCGGGCTGAGGCCGCCTGGCGAGGCGCGCAGGAAGCCCGACGGCTCGGCGCGGGCGAGTCGGCCGAGCGTGAGTTGAACGGCGGGCAGGCGCACGTTTATGAGTTCTCGCTCGCCGCCGATCAATACCTGCGCGTCGTCGTAGAGCAGCGCGGGATAGATGTGGTCGTCAGGCTGTTCGCGCCCGGCGGCGAGACTCTGATCGAGATAGACAACCCGAACGGCACGCATGGGCTGGAGCCTCTCTCGTTCGTGGCGAACGCGACCGGCTCTTACCGCTTGGAGGTCCTGGCGCTGAAGGACGCCGCGCCGGGCCGTTACGAGGTCAGAGTCGAGGAGTTGCGGGCCGTCTCGACTGATGACAAGCGCCGCATCGCCGGGGAGTTTCAGGCCGCGGCGGATAAACTCCTTGAGGAGCAGACGGCGGATTCCGCCCTGGCTTCCGCGCCTCTCTATGAGCAGGCGCTGCTGCTCTGGCATTCGGTCGGCGACGCCGTCAAGCAGGTTGACGTGCTTAACACCCTCGGGAACGTTTACCGTAATAACTTCACAGAAGGCCAGCAGGTGGACGTGAAGTCAATCACCTATTACGAGCGCGCTCTCCCCCTCGCGCGGGCCGCCGGGTATCAACTCGGCGCGGCGCGGGCGCTGTACAACATCGCCCTCCACCAGACCGCACTCGGCGAATACCGCCGTGCACTCGATTACGCGAACGAGTCGCTGGCGCTCGTCCGCGCCCTCGGCAACCGGAAGAGGGAGGCGACCGTCCTGGGCTGGGTGGGAACAATCCACTACGCCCTCGGCGAGCCGCAGCAGGCGCTCGACTATTTTCTCCAGTCGTTGGAGCTGGCCCGTGCGGAGCGAGATTTCGGGGAGCAGGCCCGCGCGCTCACCGAGGTTTTGCTGTTCTACGTGTATCTCGGCGACGGGGAGAAGGCGTTCGCCTACGCCGAGGAGTTGTTGGCCCTCTACGATCAGCAGCGGGCCGAGCCGAGCGCGGACGTGCTCGTCAACGTCGGGATCACCTACAGCCGATTCGGCGAGTGGTCGAAGGCGCTCGACTATTTCGGGCGCTCCCTCGCGCAGTTCCGCTCGCGGCGCGCGCCTTACGGCGAAGTCCTCTCGCTCCTTGAGAGAGGGAGGGCGCGTTACGAACTGGGCGACAGGCAGAAAGCCCTCGAAGACGTGGAGGCGGCCTTAAAGGTCTTACAGAAGTTTGAGGCGCCGGGCAGCCCGACTTTTCGGCTGGCCGACATCCTTATACTGAAGGGCGAAATTTACAGCGACTCCGGCGATCAGGCGAAAGCCCTCGAACTTTACGAACAGGCGCTACGCATCTACCGGGCGCAGGAGGCCGAGGGCGCGGTCGCGGCGGCGCGGTCACTCGTCGCGCGTGCCGAATACCGCCGCGACCAACCGCTGTCGGCCCTGCCGCACATCGAGGCGGCGCTCGAATACTATGACTCGTTCCGCGCCAGGGTGGCCGGCCACGACCTGCGCACCTCCTACTTCGCCTCGGTCGCCGACGGCTACCAGTTCTACATAGATCTGCTGATGCAACTGCACAAGCGCCACCCGGCGGAGGGCTTCGACCTGCAAGCCCTCCGGGCCAGCGAGCGTGCCCGCGCGCGCGGCCTGCTCGACCTGCTCGCCGAGTCGGGCGCAGATATCCGCGAGGGGGTTGACCCCGCGCTGCTCGGCCGCGAGCGCGCTCTGCAACGCCTGCTCAGAGAGCACGGCGCCCGCCTCGCCCGTCTGCGCGGCGGCGGCCCCGGCGCGCGGGAGCTGGCGGAGTCGGCGCGCAAGGACTTCGAGGCCGCCTTGATTCATTACCAGGAGGTGCAGAGCCTCATCCGCCAGCGCAGCCCGCGCTACGCCGAGCTGACGCAGCCGCAGCCGCTCGACCTGCGCGAGCTTCAGGGCCGCCTGCTCGACGCCGAGACGCTGCTGCTTGAGTACTCGCTCGGCAGAGAGCGCAGCTACCTTTGGGCCGTCACGTCCGACTCCGTGCTGAGCTACGAGTTGCCCGGCCGCGCCGCGTTGGAGAAGGCGGCGAAGCGCGTCTACGAGTTGCTGACGGCGCGCAACCAGAGCCCGAAAGGTGAGACGTATGCCGAGCGGCAGGAGCGCATCAGGCGGGCCGACGCGGAGTATCCGGCGGCCGCGGCCGAGTTGAGTCGCATGGTGCTTACGCCGACGGCGGCGCAACTGAGCCGCCGCCACCTTCTGATTGTCGCCGACGGCCCCTTACAGTTCGTGCCGTTCGCGGCGTTGCCGAAGCCTTCGGGCGCGCCGGCCCGGCCGCTGGTCGCCGACCACGAGATCGTTTACCTGCCTTCGGCGGCCGTACTCTCCGCGCTGCGCCGCGAAGGCAGGCAGCGCGAGGCGGCGCGAAAGACGGTAGCGGTGCTGGCCGACCCCGTCTTCGACGGCGACGACGCGCGGGTGAAGAAGGCGAACGCGGCGGCGGATGACGCGCGGCGGCGCGACCTTCTCAGGGCGGTCGAAGACACCGACGAGGCAGGGCTGCCGACACGCCTCGCGCGGCTGGAGAATTCCCGCTGGGAGGCTGAAAGGATCGTCTCGCTGGTGCCGAAGCGGGAGGCCATGTCTGCGCTCGACTTCGCCGCCAATCGCGCGACGGCCATCTCCCCCGAACTCGGCCGCTACCGAATCGTGCACTTCGCCACTCACGCCTTCATCAACAGTCGCCACCCGGAGCTGTCCGGCGTCGTCCTCTCGATGGTAGACGAGCAGGGACGCCCTCAGGACGGCTTCCTGCGCGCGCACGAAATCTTCAACCTCAAGCTGGCGGCAGACCTCATCGTCCTCAGCGCCTGCCGCACGGCGCTCGGCCGGGAGGTGCGCAGCGAGGGGTTGATGGGGCTCGCACGGGCTTTCATGTACGCCGGTTCTCCGCGCGTGGTCGTCAGCCTGTGGTCGGTGGCTGACAGGCCGACGGCGGAACTGATGGCATCGTTCTACCAGAAGATGTTGGGCGCGGAACGGCTCACGCCGGCCGCCGCGCTGCGGGCGGCCCAGATCGAGATGTCGAAGGGCGGGCTCTGGGAGCAGCCTTACTTCTGGGCTGCCTTCTCAATCCAAGGCGAACCCGCCTCACAGGCACGGCCGGGGGCCACGGCACGTAAGCGTCGGGGTTATGGGCGAAGGTGACGGAGACCGAGCCGGGGCCCAGAGCGGATTCGATAAGCAACCCCAGGGTGAATGACGGACTGGCATGCCTGCATAGTCAATTAAATTACTCGTAACATTGATATTATCGGGATACGCTAATCCCAGCATTTTTTTGACTTTACGGCATATTATCCAAGTCGGCAAAGACTTATATTTACTGCTGGCCTTAGGATGGGCGCACTATGCGCCTACCTTGCCAGCCGCTCCGCCCCGATTGGTCAGTCATCCCCTTCCCACACGCGGTCTTGCTCCTCTTCGCCTAAGCCCTCATCGCGTCGCGCCTCGTCCTCAGCCTGCCGCCGCTCGTCCTTGCTCAAACCACTCCACTAGCGGGCTGTCACCGGATCAGCACCATGTTGATAGATCAATAACCCTTCAGCCGCATCGACCAGTGTCAGTTCGTCGCCCGGGCGCAGGCCGCGTCTTTCTAGGATATGTGATGGAACGGTCATCTTGCCTTCTCCATCAACAACCAATTTCTCCATCACCCAAATCCTTTTTCCGCAGCACGCCTCTTCGCCCTCGGCGGGTAAAGATGAGCGCCCCACTTACCGCTTCAATTTACGTCGAGGTTAAGCATTCGGAGGGTGCCATCCCGCCAGAATCCAGTTGCGCCGGACTTCGACCGCCACCTCGTTGTTCAGCTTGAGAGCGACTACTGCCGCACGGCCCACCGGCATCAGTCCGACGACCTTCGCGCCGTCCGCGCTCCAGCTAAAATGTTCGTGCCAATTATCCGTCCGCGGATTGTAGAGCGGCACTACATCTCCGGAGAGCGGATCGGCGGCTCCGATTTGAGTGCCCTTATAGCGGTTGCATAGGCTGCATGACAGCCACAGGTTTGACTCCTCATTGCCGCCGCCGCGGGCGCGCGGGAATAGATGCTTCGATTTTCGAGCTGCCCCATCACCAAGGGCTGTGGACTGAAGGCAGTAGCCGCACCGGTCTCCCGCCGCTTCACGAACACTCTGCCGGACTGCCTCTGAAACGTCCGCTCCGCTCATGCCTGAAGCGGCTCACGCAAGCCCCGCTGTACGGCCACCTTGAGCGCCTGCGACTTACGCAGTAGCCCGTGTTCATAAAGTCGCATCATCTCATCTAACTCGCGCTGGCCGCCTGCATCGAGCGCCCCCTCTCGGTCCCGCTCAAGCAGTTCGCTCAGACTTGCGTCCTGTTCGTCGGCGAGACGGAGTTCCGAGAGCGCCAGCACCTCGTCGTCCGACAACTCTTCGACGGGTCTCTCGGTTGTCACAGACTCCAGCCACGCGGCCAGTACGTCCTCGATGCTCTGGTGAGTCTGAGCGGCGACCTCTGCGGCTTGACGGATAACGTGTTCGGATACCTGAATGGTAACTTGCTGACTCATTATCTATACCTCATCTACATTCAACGCCTTTTCCGAGGAGCTTGGCTCATAAGTAATCTACGCCATGCCGGACGTGAGTCAATACTCAGGCGTAGCTTCGGAGCGGAATGAAGACCGATGCCGACAGCTCGTGACAAGTCCATACGAAGCAGTTCAAAGGTCTTGGGAAATCTCCGCTCTTAACTCTAAGGGCTTCCGGTTCTACTGACACGCGAACGAGGGGCGATAAGGGCCGCGACCTTCCTAAAAGCCTTGACGGCTTTTGACGGCTGTGGGGTTATAAATTACAAGCATCCTGTGTCGTGTTTCATTTGTGGGTTAAGCGGTATAGAGATAACCATCTCTATAATTAGGACAGTCTCAACTCCGAGCGTGCCCGCATCCCAATCAGGTTCTTCGACCCAGGCTCTTCATCTTCATCATCACAAAAAGGGTTCAATCCTGGTTCCTTCGTGGACCCACGGCCGAAGGTATCGAAGCTAATCATGCCGTGGTGATGCAGGTTAGTATCACTACCATTGTCAACGTCGCCGCCAATAGCTCTTCACCGCACGCTGATTCCTCAACGTGGCGGTGCGCTCGCGGTTGCCTGCCGGTACGTGTTGTAGAGTTCTACCAGCCGGTCGGCGGAAGCCGGGTCGCTGCGCGCCAGCAGCGTGATCGTGTCGTCTCGTACGGTAAACATCGAACGCAGGTTGTTCCGTTGCGTCTCGTCGAAGACCGAATCCGGGCCGCGAGCGAGCTCCGTTCCCAAGTTCGTAAAGAAATCACTGGCGGCCTGACGCGCGGGTTCATACTCGCCGCGCCTGGCGTCAATCGCGGCGCTCGCCAGAGCGTTCTGCAAGGTGCTGATGCGTAGCGCGTGTTGCGCCGTGTCGCGCTCCTGTGCGCGTTCACGCGCCGTCATCCACATGGGGACGAGGCCGAGCAGGAAGACGCCCAACAGCACGGCGGCATAAATGCTTAAGCGCCTGACGTGCTTGTTCTGCCAGATGGAATTTCCGCTGCCCAGGCTCGCCGCATCGTTCTGCTCCGCGCTATTCATGTTATTCCTCCTCAAACTTATTCGTTACGCCGCCCGCGCGCCTTCTTTCACCCCTAACGATCCGGGGCTCGCCGAGCGGCAGGTCTACCGTCAGGGGCGAGTGGTCGGAGACGCGCTCCGTGACGGCGTCGTTCAGAGTCTTCAGCGTGCGCCCGAAGCGGTGCGGTCCCTCTTCGTCATAAGGCTCTGTGAGCGCGGGTGGCTTGACGAATACCCAGTCGAGTTTGAACTTGCCGACGAACGCGACTGTCCGCGCCACCTCGTATGTCGTGATGAACCCTTTATCGCCCCGCTGGTTCGAGTTCGCCAGCGGGCCGTCCTTCCCGCCGACCGAGCCAGGCGCCGTGTAAATTGCGCCCCTCCGGTGTGAGCAGGCGACAGAAGACAGTTGTTGTGTGCTTAGCTTATATATGATAGTTTTCCGGACCCCAAGAGAAAATCTATCAGCCCGGGTGAGGAGCTTTACATCGGGAGGCTCGGAGAAGAGGTGTCTGCCGTAGGCTTCGAGATTATCTTCATCCTGCTGCTCCTCGTCGCCAACGGCGTGTTTGCGATGTCGGAGATGGCGCTCGTGTCGGCGCGCAAAGCGCGGCTCCAGCAGCGCGCCGGCGCGGGCGACGCGAGGGCGCGGGCCGCGCTCGAACTTGCCAACGCGCCGGACACGTTTCTGTCCACCGTGCAGGTAGGCATCACGCTCGTCGGCATCCTCGCGGGCGCGTTCGGCGGCTCGACCCTCGCCAAGCAGTTGGCGGCGCAGGCCGCCCGCGTCCCCGCGCTCGCGCCGTACGGCGAAGCCATCGGTCTGGGCGTCGTGGTGCTCGCCATCACCTACCTTTCGCTCGTCGTCGGAGAACTCGCCCCCAAACGCCTCGCGCTCAACAACCCCGAGAAGATCGCTTCGATGGTCGCACGCCCGATGCGCGCGCTTTCGCGGCTGGCGTCGCCCGTCGTCCGCCTTTTGAGTTTTTCGACGGCGTCGTTGCTCAAAGCCTTCGGGGTGACGGCCACCGCCGAGCCGCCGGTGACGGAGGAGGAGATCAGGGTTCTCATCCACCAGGGCGCGGAGGCGGGCGTCTTCGAGCACTCGGAACGGGAGATCGTGGAGAGCGTCTTCCGCCTCGACGACAGGCGCGTGACCGCGCTGATGACGCCGCGCCTGGAGATCGTCTGGCTCGACGCCGACGCACCTCCCGAAGCCGTCCAACTCAAGTTGGCCGAAAGCCATTACTCTCGCTTCCCGGTCGCACGGGGCAATCTCGACAACGTGCTCGGCATCGCCAAAGCAAAGGACTTGCTCGGCCGCTGCCTCGCGGGCCAGACGCTCGACCTGCGCGCTTCAAGCGGGCAACCGCTTTTCGTACCGGAGTCCCAAACGGCCCTGCAACTCCTGGAGTTGTTTAAGAACGCGCACACGCATTTCGCGCTCGTGGTTGACGAGTACGGGTCGGTGCAGGGCCTGGTGACGATGCACGACGTGCTCGAAGCCCTCGTCGGGGACATGCCCACGGCGGGCGCGGCGGAAGCCCACGCCGTCGAGCGCGGGGACGGGTCCTGGCTCTTGGACGGCACGCTCCTCATCGACGAATTCAGAGAGATTTTCCCCGTCGGGATGCTCCCCGGCGAGGAGCGCGGCGGCTACGAGACGCTCGCCGGCTTCGTGCTGACATGCATGGGGCGCGTCCCACGGGCGGCCGACTACTTCGAGTGGGGCGGGTTGCGCTTTGAGGTCGTGGACATGGACGGGAGGCGCGTGGACAAGGTGCTCGTCGCCCCCGCGACACCCGGCGCCGCGCATTCTCCTGATAACGGCGATTAGGATAACGATGAAGTTAACGAAGACGAGCAGTCATGGATCAAATCTGGTTGTGGGTCGGGTTTAACGTCTTCGTGCTGCTGATGCTCGCGGTGGACCTGGGCGTCTTTAACCGCAAGGCGCACGAGGTCTCGGCCAGGGAGGCCGCCGGGTGGAGTGTCGTGTGGGTCTCGCTCGCGCTCCTGTTCAACTACGGCGTCTACCACTTCATGGGGCGGCAGGCCGGCATGGAGTTCCTGACCGGCTACCTGATCGAGAAGGCGCTGTCGGTCGATAACATCTTCGTCTTCGTCCTCGTCTTCGCCTTCTTCAAGGTGCCGGCGAAGTACCAACACCGCGTCCTCTTCTGGGGCGTGCTCGGCGCGCTCGTGATGCGCGGGGCGATGATCGGCGCGGGCGCCTACCTCATCAAGCAGTTCCATTGGGTCATCTACGTCTTCGGGGGCTTTCTGGTCATCACGGGCGTCAGGATGGCGACGCAGACGGAGCACGCGATAGAGCCGGAGTCGAACCCCGTGATACGGCTCGTGCGCCGCATCATCCCCGTCACGAACCGCTACCACGGTCAGAGCTTCTTCGTGCGCGAAGCCGAACGGCCGGGCGGAGCGCCGCGTCGCGTCGCCACGCCGCTCTTCGTCGTGCTCGTACTCGTCGAGACGACCGACCTCATCTTCGCGGTGGACTCGATCCCGGCGATCTTCGCCGTCACCGAAGACCCGTTCATCGTCTACACGTCGAACGTCTTCGCCATCCTCGGCCTGCGCTCGCTCTACTTCCTGCTCGCCGGGGTGATTCATAAATTTCACTTTCTCAAACTCGGTCTCTCGGTCGTTCTCGTCTTCGTCGGCGCGAAGATGCTCCTGACCGACGTGTACAAAGTTCCCGTCGGCCTCTCGCTCGGCGTCATCGCGCTGGTCCTGCTGCTCTCGGTCGTCGCGTCGCTCGCCTTCCCCAGGAGCGCGGAGGCGCATTCGCCGGTGGAGCACGACCCGCGCGCGCCCGCTCCCGAAGATGCCGTCGCGCCGATGCCTTCAGAGCGGGGAGGGATGCAATGAGCTTTGTACTCATCAATTTTATTTACACTATCGGCTTGCTGCTCGGCATGTTGTTGCTGTTGGAGGTCGGTCGGCGCATCGGTCTGAGGCGGATGGCGGAGGATACGGAGGGCGCGCGGGCGGGCATCGGGACGGTCGAGGGCGCGCTCCTCGCGCTGTTGGGACTGCTCATCGCGTTCTCTTTCTCGGGCGCGGCGGCCCGCTTCGACGCGCGGCGGCGGCAGATCGTAGACGAAGCAAACGACATCGGGAGCGCCTACATGCTCGTCGATCTGCTGCCGCCCGAAGCCCAGCCGCCGCTGCGAGACAGGTTTCGGCAGTATGTAGATTCGCGTTTGGAAGCGTATCGCAGGATGCCGGACCTTGGCGCCGCGCAGGCGGAGTTCGACCGTTCGAAGACTTTGCAGAACGACATCTGGACGCAGGCCGTCGCGGCCACCCGCGACGCCGGGTATCAGCCGGTCGCGTTGCAGATTCTCCCCGCCATCAGCAGGATGATGAACATCTCGACCGAGCGCACCGTGGCGCTCAACTGGTCGGGATGAATGATATCGATAACGTGATGGTGGAACTCAGAAAAGGTATGCATTGAGCATGTCGTCCCCGTTCTGTGTCCATCCACGGGGTGAATATGAGACTAGAGAAGCTGGACCCTTCGATTGACCTGGGCCGCGACCACGTTCTAGGGCCGCCCGACGCCGAGCTGACGCTGGTCGAGTACGGCAGCTACGCCTGCCGACACTGTCACGCGGTTCACCCGGTGATCGAGGGATTACGGAGCCGGTTCGGCGAGCGGATGCGGTACGTGTTTCGGCACCTGCCCGTCGCCGACAGCGAGGACGCGGTTCGCGCCGCCGAGCTGGCGGAGTACGCGGCGGAAACCACCGGACGGTTCTGGGAAGTTCACGAGGCGCTGATGGAGCGGGGACCCGCGTTCTCCGAGGGCGACTTCGGACGGATCGCCCGCGACTTCGACCTGCCGAGCGGCGCGGCACACGAGGTCGCGGCGGCGGCGGCGCAGGCCAAGGTGCGCGAGAACGTCGAGAGTGCGCGGCGCGGCGGCGTGCGGGTGACGCCGACCTTCTTCATCAACGGCCGCCGCTATGCGGGCGCCTGGGACGAAAGCTCGCTGGCCGACGCGATGCTCGGCTCGCTCGGGCACCGCATCCAGGCCGCCGCGTTCAAGTTCGTTCGCTGGGGGCCGTCATCGGGGCTGCTTTTGGGACTGGCGACGTTGCTCGCGTTGGTGCTCAGCAACTCGCCCGTGGGGGCGGCGTTCCAGTCCTGGTGGGAGACGAGGCTGGGATTTCAGTGGGGCGCATCCGCCTTCGCCCTGACACTGCTCGACTGGGTCAACCACGGGCTCCTGACGATCTTCTTCATCGTGGTCGGGCTTGAGATCAAGCGTGAGTTCACGGTCGGCCACCTCGCGAGCTTTCGCTCGGGCGCGCTCCCGGTGGTCGCCGCGCTGGGCGGCATCGTCCTGCCGGCGGTCATCTACGCCTCGCTCGCGCCGCCCCACCTGCGGCACGGGTGGGGGATTCCGATCGGGACCGACACCGCCTTCGCGGTCGCGCTGATCGTGATGCTCGGCGACCGCGTCCCCATCGAGCTGCGCGTGTTCCTGACCGCGGCCGTCATCATCGACGACATCGTGGCGATCATGGTCATCGCGCTCTTCTATACCGGCGACATCGCCACGGGCTACCTGCTCGCGGGCGCCGTGGTGACGGCGCTGCTCATCGTGCTCAACCGCGTCGGCGTGTACGGCGCAGTCCCCTATGCGGTCTGCGGCATCGTCCTCTGGTTCTTCCTGCACGAGGCCGGGTTGCATGCCACGCTGGCGGGCGTGATCCTGGCCGTGCTCATCCCGACGCGCCCGCCGGCCAACCTGAAGGCGCTGCTGGCGCAGGCGGCGACGGTGATCCACAAAGAAGACCTCCACAGGGGCGAAGCCATGCGAATGGGGCCGTCCGAGCCGGCACTGCGGGCACTGGATACGATCCACGCTCAGATCGAGTCACCCGCCGATAAGCTCCTTCGGTCGGTCGAGCCGTGGTCGAGCTACGTGGTGCTGCCGATCTTCGCGCTGGCGAACGCGGGCGTCGCCTGGTCGACTGACGTATTCCGGGAGCAAGGACGGCTGATGGTCGCGATCACGTTGGGACTGGTCGTGGGGAAGTCGATTGGCATCGTGGCGTCGGCGTGGCTCGCGGTGCGGAGCGGCATCGCGGTGAAGCCCGAAGCCTACTCCTGGCGTCACCTGATCGGCGCGGGGGCGCTGGGGGGGATCGGTTTCACGATGTCGCTGTTCATCGCGGGGCAGGCGTTTCCCGACCCGGCCGATTACGCCGCAGCCAAGATCGCAATCTTCATCGCGTCGCTCATCGCCGCCGTGTTCGGAACGATCATTCTCTACCCGCGCCGCCACGAAGAAGAAGACCCGGAGGCGGCCGACGAAACTGACGCCGGTATGCGGAAGGCTTCGTAGGGCCGGCTCGCAAGAGTCGAGAAGAGAAAACCATGACTGAAGAATCAGGCGGCCGACTTCCGATCAGCGACGTGCTGGCCGACCTCCAGGCGACCTCCCTTTGGCAGGAACGTGTCTACAAGCAGCTCCACGCGCACCCCGAGCTGAGTTTTCAGGAGACCGAAACGGCCGCGCTCGCGGCGTCGAAACTCAAGGAGTTCGGCTACGAAGTCCTCGAAGGGGTCGGCCGGACCGGCGTCGTCGGCGTCATGCGGAACGGCGAAGGCCGGACCGTGCTCGCGCGGGCCGACATGGACGCGCTCCCGGTCAAGGAGAACACGGGACTGCCCTACGCCTCGACGCTGACCGCGACCGATTCGGACGGGCAGACCGTCAACGTGGCGCACGCCTGCGGTCACGACGCGCACGTGACGTGTCTGCTGGGCGCGGCGGAACTGCTCGCCAGGGCGCGTTGCTCGTGGGGCGGAACCTTCATCGCGTTGTTCCAACCGGCGGAAGAGGTCGCGGGCGGCGCGAAGGCGATGATAGAGGACGGCCTGCGCGAGCGGATACCGAAACCGGATGTCGCCTTCTCGCAGCACGTGCTGGCCTACCCGGCGGGAAAGGTCGGCACACAGGTCGGGCCCGTCCTCTCCGCCGGGGACAGCATCCGCATCACCCTGCACGGCAAAGGTGCGCACGGGTCGATGCCCCATAACAGCGTGGACACGGTGGTGCTGGCCGCGATGGTGGTGCTCCGCCTCCAGACGATTGTCTCGCGCGAGACGAAGCCCGGCGAGTTCGCCGTCCTGACCGTCGGCAGCAGCGTGGCCGGCTCCAAGAGCAACATCATCCCCGACCGCGCGGTGCTCCTGGTCAATCTGCGGACTTACGACATGGACGTGCGCCAGAGGATGATCGACAGCATCGAGCGCATGGTCAGGGCCGAGTGCGAGGCTTCGGGTTCGCCGCACCCGCCCGAGTTCGAGTACTACGACCAGTACCCGCTGACCGAGAACGACCCGAAGGTCACGGAGAAGGTCACGTCCGCCTTCCGCGAGCACTTCGGGACGGAGACGGTCTTCGATCTCGGGCGTGTGACCGCCAGCGAGGACTTCAGCCACGTCCCCGATGCCTTGGGGACGCCTTACACCTACTGGGGGGTCGGTTGTATCGACCCGGAGAAGTACGAGCAAGCCGTCAAGGACGGCCGGGTGGAACAGGACATCCCGGTCAACCACTCGGAATTCTTCGCGCCGGTCATCGAGCCGACGCTGTCCGTCGGCACCCAGGCCCTTGTGGTTGCCGCTTTGACTTATCTGGCGAAGTGAGGGCCGCGCCATGACTTCGACAACTGCCGCCGCGGGCCCCGTTGAATATCGAGGCACCGACAAGGCGGCCTTCGGCGTGGACATCTCCGCGGCGCTCTTCACCGCACTTAGCGAACTCGATACCGGTTTCACGGCCCTGTCAGACCTGTTCCTCGGAAGGACTGACAACGTCGCCATTCGATTCGCGGCCGCCGTGGCACTGCTGTTCAACGTCCTGACGGTGGTCATAGCGATAATCGCGATTATCATGACCGTGCCCAAAGACGACCGCAAGGTAGGAATGTCTTGAACGAACTGACGGCAGCATTTAAAGAGTACGCGGCGGGCACGCTCCTGGCGCTCGATCTGATCGGCACGTTCGTGTTTGCCGTGAGCGGCGCGGTGGCCGGAATCAAGCAACGTCTCGATATTTTCGGCGTGCTCGTCCTCTCCTTCGCCGCGGCCAGCGCGGGCGGCATCATGCGCGACCTTCTGATCGGCTCGGTGCCCCCGGTCGCCATCAGAGACTGGCGTTATCTGGCCGCCTCTCTGATCGCGGGGCTGCTGGTATTCGTCTGGTTCCCGCGCAGCCGGCAATTGCCCAGGGCGCGCAACCTCGTGCTGATTTTTGACGCCGCGGGGCTGGGGCTGTTTGCCGTCGCGGGCACGCAGAAGGCTCTGGGCTACGGGCTGAACCCGGCGATGGCCGCGCTGCTCGGGATGCTCACCGGAATCGGCGGCGGGATGTTGCGTGACATCCTGGTCGCGGAGATTCCCAACGTGCTGCGCGCCGACCTGTACGCGGTGGCGGCGTTGGCGGGGGCAATCGTGGTCGTGATCGGCTACCTTCTGGCCGCCGACGCTACCGGGGCGGCGATTCTGGGCGCGGCGCTCTGCTTCTGTCTCCGCCTGGTCGCAATCCGCCGCGGCTGGCAACTGCCCGTCGCGCGTTCGGCCCCCGATGAGGAATGAGAATGAAGCAGGTCGGAGTGATGTGAGAATACTGTCACTCGTTGTTTGAGGTAAGGAGTATTGAAAATGGCTGAACGGATGCCCGCTATTTTCTTCGGGCACGGCAACCCGCTGAACGCTTTGGCGAGAAATGCCTGGACGGACGGCTGGGCCGCCATCGGCAAAGACGTTCCGCGCCCTCGTGCCGTGCTCTGCGTCTCCGCCCACTGGTATCTTCCGGCCACCCTGGTGACCGGCGGTCCCGCGCCGCGCACCATCCACGACTTCGGCGGCTTCCCGCGAGAACTGTACGAGGTCAAGTACGCGGCGCCCGGCGACCCCGTGCTCGCGCGGCGCGTCCGGGAACTGCTCGCGCCGGTCTCGGTTAACCGTAGTGTCACATCGCTGATGTGACTATTTGTCACCTACGTTTTGTGAGTATCTCCAAGGTACCTGATCTTGAGATACCGGTCTCGGCGGCGGTTGCGTCGCCGTAAGTGCGCCGTGATGCGCCGCTGCGTGGC
>DASVGG010000138.1:0-107011 GCA_036379655.1 Pyrinomonadaceae bacterium | reverse complement strand
CCCCCCCGCGTCTCTGTGTTTGACCTTCCCCGACCTACGGCACCATGTTCCTCTGGAGGATGACGGAGACGCCGCGCGCGAGTTCGGCGCGGGTGACGGGGCCGTTGGGGTTGAACTGCGGCGCCGAGCTGATGAGCCCGTACTGCACCGCCACCTGCACGTAGCCGCGCAGGTCGTAGGGTATCGACGCCGCGTCCGTGTAGGGCAGGAAGACGCCGGCCTTCGAGTCGGCCTCCGCCTTCAGACCCGCCGCGCGCACGAGCACGACGGCCGTCACGAGCCGCGACGCGCGGTCGTCCGGGCGGAACGTGCCGCCGCGCACCGCGTCGTGGAAGAGCGACTGCGCGCCCTCGGCGAAGTTCATCGTCGTCGTGTCCTGCACGTCCACGAAGGAGGGCGTGTTCGGGACGTACTGCGGGATGCGCGCGCCCGCGATCATCGCCTCGGCCAGCTCCGCGCGCGAGACGGTCGCCCCGGGCCGGAAGAGCCCGTCGGCGTACGGCCACATCGCCAGCGACGCCACCGCCCGCCGGATGTTATCGATTGTGAAGGCGTCGAGCCCCGCGAGGTCCGCCATCGGCGCGTACTGGGCGCGCGCCGTCTCGAAGGCGCCCGCGAACTCCTGCGGCGTCGCCACGGCCGCGAGCGTGTGCGTCACGCGCGCGCGCCACGTGCCCTGCACGGGCAGCGAGGCCAGCGTCCGCTCGTGCTTGCCCGTCAGCCCGGGCAGGTTCAGGTAGTTCGACTGTCCCGCGATCTGCCCCCAGGGGTTGAACGTGATGAGCCCGAGGTCGTTCGTCGAACTCATCGGCCCCCACGCCACGTCGGTCGCGGCGTAGACGGTGTCGGCCGGCACGTTCAAGTTAACCTCGACGGCGCCGCCCGGGTTGACCGTGCCCGAGAAGTGCTGCACGGGGTCTTTGACGAAGCGCACCTGCCCGCGATTCAGGACGGCGCGGAACATCCCGATCTGGCGGTCGGGGAAGGCCGACTGCAAGGCCGCGGCGTGCGTGTTCAGCGCGCCCGCGCCGACCTCGTGCTGGTAGTAGGGCGGCATCGGCGTCGCCGTGCGCTGAAGTATGTCGCGGATGCGCGCGGGCGTCAGCGTCGGGTCTGCGTCGAGCAGCAGCGCGATGGTGCCCGCCACCGCTGGCGCGCTGAACGAAGTGCCCGAGGCCGTCGTGTAGTAAGGAATCTCGGTCGCCGTCAGACCCTGCAAGTCGGCCGGCAGACCGGCCGTCCCCGTCAGGTTCGTCCCCGAGGCGCGTAAAGAGACGATGCTCGTCCCCGGCGCCGCCAAGGTAGGCCGGAACGTGCGGCTGCCGAAGTCGCCGCGCGCGGAGTAGTTCGCCAAACGCCCGCGCTCGTCCAAAGCGCCGACCGAGATGACCCACGGCGCCGCCGCGTAAGGGTTGAGCGAGTGCATGCCGGGGCCGGCGTTGCCGGCGGAGAAGACGACGTTGACGCCGCGCTCGTAGAGCATGCGCGTCGCGACGTTGACGGGGTCGTGCTCGTTGTAGGTGGTGTTGGCCGAGAAGCTACAGTTGACGACCTTGATGTTGAGTTCGGGGTGCGAAAGGATGTAGTCGAAGCCCGCGAGCACGTTGAAGAGCGAGTAGTCGCCGGCCGACAGCCCGACGAGTTTCGCCTTCGGCGCGTAGCCCGCGTACTTGCCGGCGGAGCTTGTGCCGCTGCCCGCGATGATGCCGCCGACGAAGGTGCCGTGGCCGCTCAACTGGTCCGTGTCCGGCAGCTTCTCGACGTTGACGGGCGGCAGGAACTCGACAGGGTTCAAGCCCTGAAGGTCCGCGAGCTTGACGTTGCGCAGAACGTTCTTCGAGATGTCCGGGTGCGTCGCGTCGAGCCCCGTGTCGATGACCGCGACGACGACGCCGTTCCCTTGCAGCGTGCCGATGCCACGGAAGCGTTGGAGGTCCGCGTCCTGCCGCATGCGCAGGAGACCCGTCTGCGCGCGGCTGTTGTCCGCGTTCCACTGGAGCGTGCGGTCGTCCGTGACGTGGCGCACGGCGGGGAGCTTACTGATCTCGACGATCTGCTCCTTCGTCGCGGTGATGACGACGACGGGGAGCGCGACGAAGCGCGTGCCGCCGCGAACGCCGAGCGCCTTGAGGGTGGCGATGTCTGAATCAGTAATCGGGTGATGATAGACGACGGCCGCGTTGACGTTGCTGTCGTCGGTCAACGCGTCGAGCTTCTCTGCCAGTTCCGGGTCAAAGCCCATGAGCCCCGCGTCGCCGACGGGGCTCTGCGCGCCGATGGCGGCGAGCGCGTCGGCGCCGGTCAGCGTCAAGCCCTGCACGCCCCACGCGCGGAGGTTGTCGGCACCCGTCAGCGTCAGGCCGTCGGCGCCCGTCAGCGTCAGCCCGTTGACGGGCGCGTAGAAGATCGTGCCGTCGAGTCGCGTGGCGACGACCTGAGCCGCCGAATCGACGTGCGCAGCCTGCACGGCCCCGGCCAACACACCGTCGGCGCCGGTCAACGTGAGCCCGTCCGCGCCTGTTAATGTCAGTCCGTCGGCACCCGTCAACGTCAACCCGTCGGCGCCCGTCAGCGTCAAGCCCTGCGGCCGGCGGAAGTTGACGGAGGAGACCTGCCACGTCGCGCCGTCGGCGCCTGTGAGCGTCAGGCCGTCCGCGCCGGTCAGCGTCAAGCCATCGGCGCCCGTCAATGTCAACCCGTCGGCGTGCGTCGCGAAGTAGCTGTTGGCGCCCGTGTAGCTGACGCCGTCGATGGTTGCGTAGGGGGCGCCGTCGGCGCCCGTCAGCGTCAGGCCGTCGGTCGTCGAGGTGATGTAGATACCGTTGACTTTGTAGGTGAGTGCGTCGGCGCCGGTCAGCGTGAGGCCGGAGACGTTGTCGTAGTAGATGCCGTCGGCGCCCGTCAGCGTGAGCCCCTGCGTGCCGTGGATGACGATGCCGGCGCTCGCGCGCAGCGAGCACAGAACGAGGACGAGGGCCACGGCGACGGCCCGACGGAGACTGTTCAGGCTAGAGATTTCAACCATCTTTGGGGCTTTGGGGCTGACGTTGTTTCCGGCTCGCAACACGGGGCGTCGCCCGCGTCGGGAGCAGGTCTGTGCGAGGGTTGCGCGCCAAAAACCGGCCTTAATTTTGTATCTCATCCTCTAAAGCTAATTGTTACGGTTTCCTTCTAAATTACTATCCCCTTCGTTACCGCATAATTCCTGGCAACCGTGGGGTCACTTGAGCAGTTCCCTGTAGACCCTCTGCGTCTCGGACGCGGGCTCGACGCCGAGTTCCTTGCGGAGGAGTTTGCGCAGCGTCTCGTACTGCTCGCGGACGGCGACGCGGTTGCCCTGCGCGGCGTGCGCGCGCATGAGGTGGCAGTGCACGTCCTCGCGGAAGGGGTCTTCGCGCAGGATGCGTTGCGAGAGCGTGAGGGCGCGCGCCCAGTCCTCCGCCTTCTGCGCGGTCCGCGCGAGGAGTTCGAGGATGCGGAGGTACTGCTCGCGGCAGTAGGTGCGCTGCTCCTCGACCCACTCGTCGTATGAGCCCTGCATGAAATCGCCTCGGTAGAGCGAGGCCGCCTTCTCGTAAGCCTTGACGAAGACCTCCGTGTCGCGCGCGCGCCGCGCGGCGTCGCCCTCCGCGACGAGGCGGTCGAACTCTTCCGTGTCGATGCGATAAGAGAACTCGGGGTTCAACTGGTAGTCGCCGTCGCGGTAGAGCACGAAGTTCTGCTTCAACGGCTGGTTACTGTTGAGCGCCTTGCGTATGTGCGAGATGGTCGGGTGGAAGTTCTTCTCGACCGAGCCGAAGTCCGACTCGCCCCAGAAGGTGTCGATGATCGTGTCCTTCGAGACGCGGCGGTGGCGGCGCGAGGCGATGAAGCAGAGGATGTCGCGCGCGCGGCGCGTGACCCACGCGTCGGCGGCGAGCGGGCGCGCGGGCTCGCGGAAGATTTCGACCGCGCCGAGCATGTTGACGGTCAGGTCGGCCGCCGGCCCCTGCTGGACGACGACGACGAGCGCGGGACGTTCGGCCGTCGCGGCGGCGCGCGCCTCCGCCTCGCGCGCGGGGAGTTGCTCGCGCAGGTCCGTGGGAAGTAACTCGGCGGCCTCCGGCGTCGAGAAGACCTGCGGGAACTGCGCGACCGCGCGTTGGAGCCAGTACTCGTAGTCGTAGCGCGCGGCGAGGTCGAGCGCGCGGCGCAGGTGCGGGAGCACCTCCGTCTCGTGCCCGAGGACGTGCTCGCAGACGGCGAGCAGCAACGCCGCCTGCGTCTCGCTGTAGTAGAGCTGCTTTGAGCGGATGTAGGGCAGCACCCCGCGCAGGTCTGCGGCCGCCTCCGCGTAGCGCCCGCCGGCCACGTCCACGCGCGCGCGCGCGAGCACGGCGCGGTGACGGTGCAACTCCTCGCCCTCGCGCTCTTCAACAAGACGGTCGAGCAGCGCGCGTGCTTCCGTGAGGTCGCCCAGTTGCAGCGCGAGCAGCGCGCGTTCTTCCAGAAGCTCCTGGCGCGTAATGTCCACGCCGGCCTCGTCGTAGGCGCGCGCGGCGCGTTCGTAGAACTCGTGTGCGCGCTGAAGCTCGCCGCGCTCGCGGTAGAGGTTGCCGTAGAACTCGAAGATTTCGCCGCGCAGCCCCGAGAGGTTGAAGAGCTGGCAGATTTCGAGCGCGCGGTCGAGGTTGCGCTCGCAGCCCTCGAAGTCGCCGAGGTGCCACTGGCAGCGCCCGACGTTGAGGTGCGCGATGGCCTCGCGCGGGACGGGCGGCGCGCCCGAGCCCTCTTCGCGCAGCATGCGGCGCATCCACCGAATCGATTCGCCGAAGTCGCCGCGCAGCCCCGGCGGGATGCCGAGGTTGTGCGCGACGAGCTGCGCGTAGTAACGGTCGCCGCGCTCCTCGGCCGACTGCAAGGCCAGACGGAACTCGCGCTCGGCCTCGGTCCACTGGCCCAGACCGACGAGACAGAGGCCGCGCGTGTTGCCGCACTTCGTCCTGACGACCGAGCGTTCGTCGGTTAGCTCGACGGCGCGGTCGAGGTAGTTGAAGGCCGTGTCGCAGTCGCCGCGTCGGCGCGCGATGGTGGCGAGCGAGTGCAGGGCTTCGGCCTCGCCCTCGGCGTCACCCAGTTCGTGCAGCAACGTCGCCGCGCGGTTGAAGAGCGACTGCGCGAGGTCGTGCTCGTCGCGCAGTCGTGCGACCTCGGCGCGGTGCGCGAGCGCGCGCGGGTGCGCTTCGAGCGCCTGCGTGGGGAGCGCGTCGGCGAAGGAGGCGAGCGACGAGAGCGCGCCGGCCGTGATCCACGCGCCGCCGCGCTCGGCGACGGTCCGCGCGGCGCGCGTGAAGTCTTCGGCGGCGACGAGGTGGTGCATGGCCTGCTCCCACTGCTCGCGTTCGAGGAAGAAGTCCGCGAGGCGCGCGTGCTCCGAGGCGACGGCCGTCTTGCCTTGCTCGGCGCGGAAGCGTCGTTGCAGGAAGCCACGGAAGAGCGGGTGGAGGCGGTACTCCTCGCCGCGCCCGTCCGAGGCGAGCGAGATGAAGACGTTGCGCCGGACGAGCGTGTTGAGCACGACCGAGGACTGCGGGTAGAGGCGGTTGCAGGCGTCGGGCTCGACGCGTTCAAGCAGGGAGACACGAAGAAGAAGCTGCTGTACCTCGTCACTCTCGTCGGCGAAGACCTCTTCGGCGAAGTAGTCGAAGATGTCGCGCTCGCTCTGGCGCAGAACTTCGACGAGGTCGGGCGGCGCGGCGGAAGCTTCGCCGCTGCGCGCGAGCGCCTGCCGCTGCGCGACCTGACGGACGAGTTGGAGCGCGGTGATCCAGCCGTGCGTGCGCTCGCGGTATTCGGCGAGTTGCGCGGGCGTCAACTCCAAATCGAAGACCTTGCGGAAAAGCTCCCGCGTCTCGTCGTCTGTAAACAACAACTCCTGGCGGTCGATGACGGCGAGGCTGGCCTGCGTCCTCATGCGCGCGAGCGCGAGCGGCGGCATGTCGCGCGAGATGATGACGACGTGGATGAGGTCGGGCAGGTAGGCGAGCAGGCGGTCAACGACCTTGTGAACGAGCGTCTCCGTGCCGAGGTGGTGGTAGTCGTCGAGGACGAGGATGAACTGCTGCTCGACGCGGTCGAGCACTTCGTTGAGGAGCACGTCCACGGCGCGCTCGGGCGCCTGCGCGAGTTCCTTGGACGCCTCCTGCATGTAGGACATCGTGGCGTCGCCGAAGCCGGGCACGATCTGCTTGATGCCGTGCGCGACGTAGCCGAGGAAGACGAGCGGGTCGGAGTCGGCCCTGTCGAGTTGATACCAGACGAACGGGTGCGCGGCCGTGCGGATGAAGTCCGCGACGAGCGTGGTCTTGCCCGAGCCGGCCGGCGCGGTGACGAGCGTGACGGCGTGCGCGAGGTTCTGCTCCAGACGCTCGACGAGGCGCGGGCGCGGAAGCAGCGACGGCGCGGGGCGCGGCGGCAGGAGCTTCGTGCGCAGGAAGAACGTGGGCAGTTGCGGCACGGCGGCCGTGGGCGGCTGCGTGTCGTGGATGTTCCCTTCCTGTCGGTGCGGCAAGTTGGACATGGCTTCGCTGGGGGCGCGTGCCTTTTCGCTGAACGACTAAGCGTGTGTGGCCGAAAGTATAACTTAAGTTCGGCCGTCCGCGAGGCTGGTCTCTTGACTTCAGGCCGTGCCCAACGTCTTGCGCGGGGACTTCACGAGCCGGAGCGAGAGCCGGCCCGTCTGCCGCGCGCCACGCTGCGACGACTGCGCGCGTTCCGACTCGGCGGCGACGCCGTCGCGGCGGGCGCGCGCGTCGAGCGTGGCGGCGCGTCCGCGCGTCTCGCGGCGGGCGGCGTCGGCGCGCTCCTGCGAGAGCCCGTAGCTGGCGTAGAGCGCGCGCGCCTCTTCGTGCGTGAAGGCCAGCATCTCCTCTTCGAGCACGCAGAGCGTCTGCTTCGAGCGCATGCGCCAGAGCGGCGTCGGCGGCAGGCTGCGGCCCAAGAGGACGACGTGCACCTCCGGCGGCAGCAGCGGCAGCCAGCGCCGGAAGAACGGCACCATCCACTCGGCGTCGTAGACGAGGTGCAGATCGTCGATGACGACCAGCGCGGGCTCGTCCGACTCAAGCAGCTCGTAGACGAGGTACTCGACCGCGAGCGGCACGTCGTCCAACGCCACCTCCGCGCCGAGCCGTTCGAGCGTCTTCTCGCCGAAACCCGGCCGCGCGCGGCCGAGGCTCGCGCAGAGGTGGCGCAGGAAGACGGACAGCTCCGAGTCGGGCGCGTCGAGCTTGTACCAGGCGACGCCGCGCCCCGACTGTCGCGCGAAGTCCGTGGCGAGCATCGTCTTGCCGGTGCCCGCGCGGCCGGCGACGATGGTCGAGTTGCAGCCCTCCATGCTCTCCCTGAGCGTCTGCAACAGGCGCTCGCGCGAGACGCGCGGGAGTTCGGCCGGGGGCGTGATCTTTTCGGGGATGACCCGCGCCATGTGAGTTCCTCTGAGCTTTCGCGGTGAGGCGTTCAATGTTTCCACTCCGGGGCTGAATTTCCAACGGGCGGCGGCGGGCAAGCCCCCGACGCTAAAACCAACGGGAGTGTACGACTCGGGACTTGAGGAATTCTTGAGGCCGGTCGGGAAACAGTTGGGAATAAGGCGACTAAACGCCGGGAGCGCGGGCATCCCTGCCCGCCATGAGCGCGTCAGCGCGAATTGCAGTGAGACGTTAAGACTCAAGGTTGAGGGATAGAGTTTCACGGCTAAGCGTGCTGAAGCACGCTTTGGCGGGCAGGATGCCCGCGCTCCCGGGGGGGGGGCGGTCGCGTTAATGGTTTTCCTTATAGGCTCTTGGTCTTTAGCGCGCCTCCAGCTTCACCTTCAGGCCGTGCTTCGGGCGGAGGGAGAGGGCCGGGAGCACCTCAACTTCATGGCCTTGCAAGAGGCGGAGGCGGAAGCGTCGGGCGATGGTGGCGAGGATGAGGACGGCTTCCATCGTGGCGAAGTAGTTGCCGATGCAGAGGCGCGGGCCCCCGCCGAAGGGGAAGTATGCGTACTTCGGGAGACGTGAGACGGCCTCGTCGCCCCAACGTTCGGGACGGAAGGCCGAAGGGTCCGTGAACCAGCGCGGGTCGCGCTGGATGACCCACTGGAAGCCGAAGACCTGCATCCCCTTTGGGACGCGGAAGCCGCCCACCTCGCACTCGCGCACGCACTCGCGCCCGACGGCCCACGCGGGCGGGTAGAGCCGCATCGACTCCTTCACGACCCACTCGGCGTAACGCAGTCGCGGCAGGTCCGCGACCGTCGGCGCGCGCCCCTCTAAGACCTCTTCCAACTCCGCCCCGAGCCGCGCTTCCGCCTCCGAGTTTTGCGCGAGCAGGAACCAGGCCCACGTGAGCGCGAGCGCCGTCGTCTCGTGGCCGGCGAGGAAGATGGTCATCAACTCGTCGCGGAGTTGGCGGTCGGTCATGCCGCTCCCGTCCTCGTCCTGCGCGCGCAGGAGCATCGAGAGCAGGTCGCCCGTGTCCTCTCCGGACGCGCGCCGCTCTTCGATGAGGCGGTAGACGAAGCGGTCGATCTTGCGCACGTCGCGGTTGAAGCGCAGGTGCGCGGGCGTCGGCAGGCGGTTGTCGAGAATCCACTTGAGCGTCGCCTGCGACGCGAAGGGGCGGATGAGGCGCGAGAGCGCCCCGCCGATCTCGTTTGAGTCGCCCGACACGTCCGCGCTGAAGAGCGTCTGCGCGACGACGGCCCGCGTCAACGCCATCATCTCTTCGTGCGCGTCGAGCGTCGCGCCGTCACGCCACTGCTCAAGCATGCGCTCGGCGTAGACGACCATCGTGCGCGCGTACGTCTCGACGCGGTCGCGGTGGAACGCGGGCTGCGCCAGACGGCGCTGCCGACGCCAGAAGTCGCCCTCGCTCGTCACGAGTCCCTTCCCCACCAGCGTGTGGAAGAAGGGCGAGCGCAGGGACGCGGCCTTGATGAAGTTCTTGTTGCCGGCGGTGAGCACGTACTCGACGTGGTCCGGGTGGAAGAGGAAGAGCGCGGGGACGTAGAGGAAGCGCGTCGGCACCACGTCGCCGAACTCGCGCGCGCACCGCTCGACGAACCCGAGCGAGTCGCTGTTGAACTCGCGCATGTTGCCCAACACACGCCCGCCGCGCGGGCCTTGAGGGATTGTCGCAGCGACCATTGCTCACTCCGTTCACGGTATCTCGATGAAGCCTTCGCCCATGAAGTGACACTGGCCGCCGACCTTCACGGACGTTATGTCGTCGCCCCGGCGCTCGATTCTTATTTTGATGTAACTGGGGCGTCCCATCTCGACGCCCTGCTCGCTGACGATGTCGGCGGCGGGGTCGCACGGCACCAGACCGTGGCGGACGAGGTAGGAGCCGAGCGGGCCGCTGGCGGCGCCGGTCGCGGGGTCTTCGGTGATGCCGAAGACGGGCGCGAACATGCGGCTGTGCACGGTCGAGTCCGCGCTCTCCGTCTCGCGCGTGAAGACGAAGACCTCGGGCGAGACGCCGTGCTCGTTCGAGACGCGCTCCATCAAGTCCACGCGGGGCCGCGCGCGGTGCGCCGCGTCGAGGCCGCGCAGCGGCACGTAGATGAAGGGCACGCCGCACGAGACGACTTCGACGGGCAGGTCGGGTTCTATGTCCGACTCTTCGAGCGAGAGCATGGCGGCGACGGCCTGGCGGTCGTCCAGTCGCGTGCCGAAGGTCGGGAGCGGCTGACTCATCTCGGCGAACGAGGGCTCGCCGTTCTCGTACTCGACGCGGACGGGGACGGGGCCGACGCCCTCTTCAAAGACGATGCTCACCTCGCGCTCGGCGCGCGGGATGAGGTGTTCGCGCGCGAGGACGAAGGCGGTGCCGACGGTCGGATGACCCGCCATCGGCAACTCGCTCGACGGCGTGAAGATGCGCACGCGCCAGTCGTGACGCGGGTCGTCGGGCGGCAGCACGAAGGTCGTCTCCGACAAGTTGAACTCCTTCGCCACCGCCTGCATCGTCTCGTCCGAAACGCCGCGCCCGTTCGTCACCACGGCCAGGGGGTTCCCGCCGAACGCGCGGTCCGTGAACACGTCAACAAGGTGATAATGAAGTCGTCGCATCAGTCCTCCGAAACGGTGTTAAGTAAGAGCACGCCCGAAGTCTTCGAGCAAATCCTTTTCATCTTCGACGCCGACGGAGATGCGGACGAGGCCGTCGCTGAGCCCGCGTTCGCGGAGTTGTTCGGCCGTCATGTAGCCGCGCCACATGGCGGCGGGGTGGACGACGAGCGTCTCGTGGCCGCCGAGGCTGGCGGCGTTGGTGGCGAGCCGCAGGGCGGCGATGAAGTGCTCGGCCGCCTCGAAGCCGCCGCGCAGCTCGACCGAGAGCATGCCCGTGAAGCCCGACATCTGCGTCGAGGCCAGCTCGTGCTGCGGGTGCGACTCAAGGCCGGGGTAATGCACGCGCTCGACCTCCGCGCGACCTTCGAGGAGGCGCGCGAGCGCGTGCGCGTTCGAGTTGTGTCGCTCGACGCGCAGCGCGAGCGTGCGCAGGCCGCGCAGCAGGAGCCAGCCGTCGAAGGGACTCAGGATCGAGCCCGCGAGCAGCGAGAAGTGCCACGCGCGGTCGATAAACTCTTTGTTGGAAATGATGACGCCCGCCGTCAAATCCGAGTGGCCGCCGAGGTACTTGGTCGCGCTGTGGACGACGCAGTCGAAGCCGAACTCCAGCGGGCGCTGGTTGACGGGCGTGGCGAAGGTGTTATCGACGATGGTCGTTATCCCACGACTCTTCCCCAACTCGGCCACGGCGCGCAGGTCAGTCACCTGCATGAGCGGGTTCGTCGGCGACTCCGCGTAGATGACGCGCGTGTTGGGGCGCACGGCCCGCTCGAACTCTTCGGTCTTCGTCTGATCGACAATCGTGACCTCTATGCCGAAGTGCTCGGGCAGGTCTTCAAACAACGTCATGGCGCCCGCGTAGTGGTTCGTCTGCGCGACGACGTGGTCGCCCGCGCGCAGCGAAGAGATGAGCGCGGTGAAGATGGCGCCCATCCCCGAGGCGGTCAGGAGCGCCGCCGCGCCGCCTTCGAGCGCGGCGACGGTGGCCTCGACCTCCTTGTGCGTCGGGTTGCCGTAGCGCGTGTAGAACTCAGCGGGCCGCATGGCCGAGGCGATCTCCGCGAAGTGCTCGGACGAGTCGGCGCTGAAGGTCGTCGTCTGCCAAATCGGCGACGTGACGGCGCGCGTGTGGTTCGCGCCCTTGCCCGCGTGGATGGCGCGCGTCTGGAAGCCGCCGCCCTCGAACTCTTCCCTGCTCATCTCCGCTGTCCTTTCGCCACTGATTTACGAAGAGTGCTGCCCGCGCGTTCGACTTTGCGGCCAATGATAACGCGGCGCGGTGAAAACTTCTTCAACGCCGCGTATTTTTTCCGTCCGCCCGCGCACTGTCCCCGTGGTAGAGGCTCCCCGACTTCTAAGAGACTTTACAAGAACCGCGGAGAGAAACCGATGAGCAGCAGAGCTTTCATGCCACAGGGTCATACCAAACCTTCATCCCATTCGTCACTCGGGCGCGCCGCGCTCGCCTTCGTCGCGCTCCTCGCGACGTTGGCGGCGCTGGCCGCCGCGCCGGCCTTCGCGAACGACGACGATGTCATCATCAACGCCGGCCTCGCGGGCGCGGCCATCGGCGGCCAGACGCCCGTCGGCAAGGCCGAGTTCCGGCAGAGGCCCGGCAACGACCTCAAGCTGGAGGTCGAAGTGCAGGACGTGAACCTCGCCGCCGGCACCGTTTTGAACGTCGTGGTCGGCGGCCAGCAGGTCGGCACGCTCGCCATCGACGCGTTCCGCGCCGGCCGGATTGAGCTTGAGACAGAGCGCGGGCAATCAGTCCCCGTCGTCACGAACGGCACCACGGTCGCCGTCAGGAACCAGGCGGGCGCGAACATTGTGACCGGCACCTTCGGCTCGGCCGGCGCCACGCCGACGCCCACCGCGAGCCCGACCGCGACTCCGACCGCGACACCTTCACCGGGCGCGACGCCTTCGCCGAGCCCGACCGCCACGCCCACGGCCACGCCCACGCCGGGCGCGAGCCCGACGCCGACGCCGGGCGCGACGCCGAGCCCGACCCCCTTCATGAACGAGTTCGAGGCCGACCTGACCGGCGCCGCCATCAACGGCATCGTGCCGCGCGGCGACGCGCAGTACGAGATTGAATTCAACAACCGCGAGTTTCGCGTCCGCGTCGAGCGCGTCAACCTGCCGGCCGGCACGGTGCTCAACGTCTTCGTGGACGGCTTGAAGATCGGCACGCTCTCGGTCGCGCCGTCGCTCGACCGCAGCGAGTTCAGGCTCAAGACGGAGAACGGCCAGACCGTCCCGCAGATCAACTCGCGCACGCGCGTCGTCGTCGCCGACCAGTCGGGCGCGACGCTGCTCGCGGGCTCCTTCTCGAACATCCCGCAGGTGCTCGGCGACCCCGGCCCCGCGCCGATGCCGACGCCCGGACCCGGCGGCGAGCTGCGCATCGAGTCGCGGCTGGCGGGCGCGCCCATCAACGGCCTGACGCCCACGGGCGTCGCCAGGTTCCGCGACCGCACGGGCAATCGCAACTTCGAGGTCGAGGTCGAGAAGGTGAACGTGCCGGCGGGCACCATCCTCAACGCCTTCGTTGACGGCGTGAAGGTGGGCGAGCTGGTCATCGGCCCGACGCTCGAAGCAGAGTTCGAGCTTGAGCAGGAGCGCGGCCAGGCGGTGCCGAACGTGACGACGGCAACGACCGTCGTCGTCTCGAACGCGCAGGGTCAGACGATTCTCTCCGGCGTCTTCAACACGGCGGGGCTCGTCACGCAGCAGGCGAACGACATCGACGCCACGACGTTCTTCGTCGAGCAGCAGTACCGCGACTTCCTCGGCCGCGAGGCGGACGACTCCGGCCTCGGCTTCTGGTCGAACGAGATCGCGCAGTGCAACGGCGACGCGGGCTGCGTCGAAGCGAGGCGCGTGAACACCTCGGGCGCGTTCTTCCTGTCGATTGAGTTCCAACGGACGGGCTACACGCTCTACCTCTTCAACAAGGCCAGTTTCGGCACGATGCCGCGCCGCAACGCGTTCCTCGTGGACATGCAGGCGGCGGCGCGGGGCGTGGTCGTCGGGCGGGACGGCTGGCCGGAGCAGCTCGCGGCGAACATGGCGGCGGTGGCCGACGCGTGGGTGGCGCGCGACGAGTTCAAACAACGCTACGGCTCCATGAGCAACGAGCAGTACGTGGACGCGCTCTTCGCGAACGCGGGCGTGTTCGCCAGCGACGCGCGCAACGCGCTGGTGCAGGGCTTGAACTCCGGCGCCGAGACGCGCGCGACCGTCCTGCGCAAGGTGGCCGACAACGCGGAGTTCCGTCGCAAGGAGCAGAACCCGGCGTTCGTCTTGATGCAGTACTTCGGCTACCTGCACCGCAACCCCGACGAGGGGCCGGACTCCGACCTCACCGGCTTCAACTTCTGGCTCTCCAAGCTCGAAGAGAACGGCGGCGACTTCCACAAGGCCGAGATGGTCCGCGCCTTCATCGAGGCCACGGAGTACCGCCAGCGGTTTGAGTGGTAAGAGCAGGCAGTAGGCAGTTGAATGGCAAGCGGCCAGTGAGCCCCGGAGGGGCGAAGGAACGGACGTGCTTTATCGTCAACGTCTGTTCCTTCGCCCCTCCGGGGCTCACACATTTTTATCAACGCCTAACCGGGGGCTCGCGTCGGCGTTCGCTGTCGCTCAAGCCTTCGGCTCACCCCCGGCTAATCTCCCGAGCCCCTCCGGGGCTCAAACCCTGCCCGTGCCCACCTCATCTCATCTGCTTACTGCCTACTGTCTACTACTCCTCCGGCAGCACCCACGTCTGCCCTATCTCGGTCAGGGCGACGCGCCAGTGCTCTCGGCCGGCGGCGGCGAGGATGCGTTGGCGGGGCTCGTGGGCGGGCTCGCGGCTGAGGCGGAAGGTCGAGTGGTGTATGGGCAGGATGTACTCGGCCCCCATCTCGCGCCCCATGCGCCACGACTGCTCGGGGTTGGCGTGGACGTTGACGTATGGGTTGTAAGCGCCGATGGGGAGGATGGCGAGCGTGACGGGCGTCGCGCGACCGCGCAGGCGCGCGAAGGCGTTCGTATAGGCCGTGTCGCCGCCGAAGACGAGCGCGCGGCCGCGCTTCTCGACGAGGAAGCCGCCGTAGCCGCGATGCTTGTCCGTCAGACGCCGCGCGCCCCAGTGGTTGACTTCAATCGCCTCGACGCGCGCGCCGTTAACCTCCGTCGCCTCGCCCCACTTCAACTCGTCCACGCGCTCGAAGCGGCGCACGAGGTCGCCGTTACCCTCCTGCACGACGGCGCGCGTGCCGCGCGGCAGACGACGCAACGTCCCCAAATCCGTGTGGTCCATGTGCGCGTGCGAGACGAGCACGGCGTCGAGCGCGGGCAGCTCCTTCAACGTCAGCGCCGGCTGCACCAGCCGCCGTGGCCCGAGCGTCAACCCGCCGACGCGCACCCCGACGCGCCGCCGCAGCGCGGGGTCCGTGAGCAGCCACGTCCCGTAAAAATTTATCAGCACGGTCGCGTGCCCGAGCCACGCCGCCGTCAGACGTTCATCACTCCACGCGGAAGGCTCCGGCCTGTGCGGCGCGGGCAGGACGGGCACTCGCCCCTCCTCGATGCGCTCGCGCATGAACTTGCCGGCGAACCTCCGCGCGAAACTCGTATAAGTCCTCAACTCCTTGACTGAAACACTCATGATGAGCTTTTGATGCTTGAGGCGGGTGGATGGGTAGCCAGCAACGCGCCCGACACACATTCTTGAATTTCAAATTTGAAATTTCAAATTTCAAGTTCTTACGGTATCCTCCAACGCGTCTCCCGTCTTACCCATTTCGCGACCCGTCCACGGAGGAATCTAAACGTCATGCGCTCCCCCGCGAAGTGCCTTGTTCTCTCTCTGCTCGCCGCCGCGCTTCTCCTACAGGCCGCGCCCGTGGGCGCGCAGCGCCGCGCCGCCGCGCCGGCCGCCGCCCTCAACCAACTCTTCGAGGAGGAGTGGGAGTGGGCGATGCGCGAGTCGCCGACCTTCGCCTCGTCTTTAGGCGACCGGCGCTACAACGACCGCTGGGGGGACATGAGTCTCGCGGCCATCGAGCGCCGGCAGCAGCACCGCCAGCAGACGCTCGCGCGCCTCCAGCGCATCGACCGCGCGCGGCTCGGCGCGGCCGACCAGCTCAACTACGACCTCTTCCGCAAAGACCTCGAAGACGACATCGAAGAGTTCAAGTTCCGCTTCTACCTCATGCCGGTCAACCAGGGCGGCGGCATCCAGAGCGCGGACCAGTTGAGCGACCGCCTGCGCTTCCAGACGGTCAAGGACTACGACGACTGGCTCGCGCGCCTGCGCGCCTATCCGGCCTACGTCGAGCAGACGACCGAGCTTCTGCGCGAGGGCGTGCGCGTGAAGATGCTCTGGCCGAAAGTCACTTTGCAGCGCGTGCCCGGCCAACTCGACCGCCAACTCGCCGCGCGCGCCGACGAGAGCGGCTTCTACAAACCCTTCCGCAAGTTCCCCGAAGATATCCCGCGGGCCGAGCGCGAGCGCCTCGCGCGTCAGGGGCGCGAGGCCGTCGAGCAGTCGGTCATGCCCGCGCTCAGGAAGTTCCGCGACTACCTCGTCAAAGAGTACCTGCCCGCCTCCTTCGACCAGGTTGGCGCGTGGCAGTGGCCGAACGGCGCGGAGGCTTACGCCTTCCTCGCGCGCCGCTACACGACCACCGGCATGTCGCCCGAGCAGATTCATCAGAAGGGCTTGAGCGAGGTCGCGCGCATCCGCGCCGAGATGCAGAAGGTGATGACGCAGGTCGGCTTCAAGGGCTCGCTCAAAGAGTTCTTCAAGAAGCTCCGCACCGACGACGAGTTCTACTACAAGAAGCCCGAAGACCTCCTCGACGCCTACCGCGCCGTCGCCAAACGCATCGACCCGAACCTCGTCAAGGTCTTCAAGACCATTCCCCGGATGCCCTACGGCGTCATCCCCATCCCCGACACGCTCGCGCCCGATACGACGACCGCCTACTACAACCGCCCCTCGGCCGACGGGAGCATCCCCGGCTACTACTACGTCAACCTCTACAAGCCCGAGACGCGGCCCAAGTGGGAGATGATGGCCTTAAGCCTGCACGAGTCCGTCCCCGGCCACCACTTCCAGATCGCGCGCGCGATGGAGTTGGGCGAGATACCGAAGTTCCGACGCTACGGCGGCTACACGGCCTACATCGAAGGCTGGGGCCTCTACGCCGAATCACTCGGCGAAGACATGGGCCTCTACGACGACCCCTACTCCAAGTTCGGCCAGCTCACCTACGAGATGTGGCGCGCCGTCCGGCTCGTCGTGGACACCGGCATGCACTTCTACAAGTGGGACCGCCAGAAGGCGATTGACTACTTCCTCGACAACGCCGCCAAGACCGAGCTGGACGTGACCAACGAGATCGACCGCTACATCACGGACCCCGGACAGGCGCTCGCCTACAAGATCGGCGAACTCAAACTCAAGGAGTTGCGCGCGCGCTCCAAATCCGAACTCGGCGACAAGTTCGACGTGCGCGAGTTCCACGACATCGTCCTCGGCTCCGGCGCCCTCCCGCTCGACGTGTTGGAGCGCAACGTGGACGCGTGGCTCAAACAACAGAAGGCGCGGCCCGTCAGCCAGCGCGCGCATAACAAGTGACGACGAACGGCGCCGACATTCTCGACCCGACCACTTTCATCCCCGACCTGCTCTACACCGGCGGGCGGTTCCGACGCGGGCTCGCGCTCGTGTGCGGCGCCGACGGGCGCGTCGTCTCCGTCGAAAGAGTCGAAGAGTTATCCGAACAGTCCAACGCGGTCCGACTCCGCAACCGCGCGCTGCTGCCCGGCATGGTCAACGCGCACTCGCACGCCTTCCAGCGCGTCATCCGCGGTCGCACGGAGTACCGAGGCGCCGCCGCGTCCGACTCCTTCTGGACCTGGCGCGAGATGATGTACGCGGCCGCGCGGCGCCTCACGCCCGAAGACATCTACGACGCGTCGCGCATGGCCTTCATGGAGATGGCGCTGTCGGGCATTACTTCGGTCGGCGAGTTCCACTACCTGCACCGCGCGCCCGAGGGCGACGAGTATACGGACCCGAACCTGCTCGCCCTTGAGGTCGTGCGCGCCGCGCGCGACGTGGGCCTGCGCATCGCGCTGCTGCGCGTCGCCTACGCACGCGCGGGCTTCAACAAGGAGCCCGACCCGCGACAACTGCGCTTCATTGAGCCCGACCCATCGACCTTCATCCGCCACGTCGAGTCGCTCGCGCACACGCTCGAAGGCGACCCGCACGCGTGGGTCGGGGTCGCGCCGCACAGCGTCCGCGCCGTGCCGGTTGAGTACCTGCGCGAAGTGAGCGCGTTCGCGCGCGCGGCCAGCGTACCAGTGCACATGCACGTCGCGGAGCAGCCGGCCGAGGTCGAGGCGTGCGTGGCCGAGACGGGGCGCACGCCCGTCGCGCTCCTCGCGGACGAGGGCGTTCTCTCGCCGCGCTTCACGGGCGTCCACGCCGTGCACGTCATGCCGGAGGAGGTCGCGCTGCTGTCGAAGGCGCGCGCCTTCGTGTGCGCGTGCCCGACGACCGAGCGCAACCTCGGCGACGGCGTCGTGCCGGCCGACCTCTACTTTAAGGAGGGCGTGCGCGTGGCGCTCGGCACCGACAGCCACACGCAGATAGACCTGCTCGAAGACGCGCGCGGGCTCGAATACCATCTGCGCCTGAAGACGCTCCGGCGCAACGTCCTCGCGCCCGCCGCGCCGTGGGTTGAAGATGAGAGTGGTCGGGAAGGGACTCCCGAAGTCGCGGCGCTCGCCGCGCGCCTCTTCGAGTGCGCGACCGTCGCGGGGGCCGGCAGCATCGGCGCGGACGCGGGCCAGTTCGAGCCGGGGAGCGCGGCGGACTTCTTCACCGTCGATCTCGACGACCCCACAATAGCGGGCGCGAGCGCCGAAGACCTGCTGCCCGCGATTGTCTTCTCGCTCTCGCGCGCCGCCGTCCGCGAGACGGCCGTCGGCGGCCGCCTCGTCGTCGAGGCCGCGCGCCACCCCGCGCAGGACGACATCGTCTCGCGCTTCAACGCGCTCCAACGGAAACTTTGGGGGAATGTTTGAGGCGTCAGCGTTCAGCCGACTCTTCGTCGCGAGACTCTTGTCGCGGCGGCGCGGCGCGTGCTACGCTCGGGGCACCAACCAAGGAGTAAAAGGGTCATGAGATATTACGCCACACGCATCCCCGCGGCTTTAATCACCTTCGTCTTAGGCGTCGCGTCGGCCAACCTTCTGGGCTACGTCTGGGCGGGCTCTTCGGACGAGCGCGACGTGCTCGCCGTCGAGCGCGAGTACGTCCGCGCGCACGTCGAGCGGGACGTGGCGGCGCTCGACCGCGTGCTGGCCGACGACTTCTCGATGTTCGGCGGGAGGGTCACGAAGGAGCACCGGCTGGCGCTCATCTCGAACCCGCTCTTCAACATCACCTCGCTGAAGACCTCCGACGTGCAGGTCGTCATCGACGGCCGCACGGCCATCGTCACGGGGACCGCGCGCCTGTCGGGGAGCTTCCGCAAGCGCGAGTTCACCACGCCGCGCTACGGCTACACGCGCCACCTCGAAAAGCGCGGCGGCCGCTGGCAGATCATCTCGTGCGAGTTCACCGTGCCCTGGTGAGCGCGCCGTAGATTCACACAGACATTCAATGCAGGCCGCCGGACGCCCGGCCGGAGAGCCGCGGCGCGCGGCGGCCGTGCGTTTTGGTTGAACAAATGAGCGTCGAAGAGATACTCGCGGGACTGTTGGCGATTGATTCCACCTCGTCGCGCTCGAACGCGGAGGTCGTCAGGCACGTCGCCGCGCGCGCCGAAGCGTTGGGGCTGACCACGTTCCTCTACCCTTACACGGACGAGCGCGGCGTCGAGAAGCTGCAACTCGTCGCCGTCCACCCGAACAATTTTGAAGAGGGCGGCGAAGTTGAACTCGCCCTGGTCGGGCACACCGACACCGTGCCCTTCGACCCGGCGTGGGCGGAGGCTTTGACGCTGACGGAGCGCGACGGAAAGTTGTACGGGCGCGGCGCGTGCGACACGAAGGGTTTCATCGCGGCGGCGCTCGCGGCGCTGGAAGAGTTGGAGATCGAAAAACTCGCGCGGCCGTTCGCGCTCGTGCTGACGGCCGACGAAGAGGTCGGGTGTCTCGGCGCTAAACGTCTGGCCGACGCGAAGCCCTTCCGCGCGCGCGCGGCGGTCGTCGGCGAGCCCACGTCTCTGCGACCCATGCGCGCGGGCAAGGGCTACTGCCTCGCGGAGGTGACGGTGCGCGGGCGCGAAGGGCACAGCGCCTACCCGCACCTGGGGGCGTCGGCCATCATGCGCGCCGCGCGGCTCATCACGCGAATCGAAGCGGTCGCGGAGGAGTTGAAAGAACTTCCGCACGAGGCGTTCGACCCGCCGCACACGACGCTCAACGTCGGGCTCATCGACGGCGGCACGGCCAAGAACATCATCGCGGGCGCGTGCCGCTTCACGCTCGAATGGCGTCCCGTGCCGGGCCAGTCGCCCGAGCTGGTCGTCGAACTCGTGCGGCGCGAGGCAGAACGATTGCGCGAACAGGACGCGGACTTCGACTGCGAGGTCACCGTCACGCGGCTCGACGGCGGGGCCGAGACGCCTCCGGACGCGCCGCTCGTCCGTGCGCTCGAAGAGTTGACGGGACGGACGGCGGGCACGGTCGCCTTCGGCACGGAGGCGCCGCAGTTGGCCGAACTCGGCGCCGACGCGGTCGTCTTCGGCCCCGGCGACATACGCGTCGCGCACCGCACGGGCGAGTTCGTCCCCGTCGAAGAGCTGCGCGAATGCGCCCGCGTCCTCCGCCATACAATCGAACGCTTTTGCGGGTCGGAGCATCAATAGAACGATGAAGTAGGAACGATGAACGATGAACTGAAGACAGTGAGTTTCAGTTCATCGTTCATCGTTCATCGTTCCTACTTCATCATTTCGAGGCATTCATCAATGAGTTTTTCCCTTTTAAGAAAGTTCTTGCCGCGCATGGCGGCGGTCGCGTTGTGCGTGGCGGCGGTGGCGGGCGTGGGCGCGGCGCGGCAGCCGCCGCAGGCGCCGCTGACGAACGCGGAGTTTCTCGCGCTCGTGCGGCAGCTCCCGCAGCGGCCGGGCACGAAGGACCAGCTCGTCGCGGAGATACGGCGGCGCGGCATCAACTTCCCTCTGACCTCGGGCCTGCGCGCCTTCGTCGCCACCAAGAGCGGCAACGACGTGGAGCTGAAGCGCGTGCTCGAAGAGGCCGAGCGCCGCTTCCTCAACCCTTCGGAGGCTACACGGCTGCCGCCCGAGGCGGAGACCGCCGAGCTGCTCGAACGCACGCGCCTCGCCACGCTCGAAGCGACGACGCAGATGCCCGACTTCGTCGTCAAGCAGCACGTGACGCGCTCGTACGCCTCGGGCACGACGCGCAACTGGCGCGTCGCCGACCGGCTCATCGTCGGCGTCAGCTACCGCCCGAGCGAGGGCGAGAAGTATCGCCTCCTTCAGATCAACGGCGTCATGATGCAGGCCGCGAGCGAGAAGAACGACTACAAGGATTCGGGCGGGGCGAGTTCGACCGGCGAGTTCGTCTCCATCCTGAAGACGCTCTTCCAGGAGACGAGCGAGGCGGAGTTCAAGCCGCTCGACACAGACACGCTGCGCGGGCGCCGCACCGTCGTCTACAGCTACGACATCAAGAAGGTGAACTCGCAGTGGATTCTGGAGGCCGAGAGCGGGGCTCTCGTCTCCGCGCATCGCGGCAAGCTCTGGGTTGACCGCGAGCGCGCGCGCATCCTCCGCATCGAGTTCGAGTCCTACGACGTGCCCGACACCTTCCCCATCCGCGCCGCCGCCGTCGAGCTGGATTACGACTGGGTAACGATACCGGGGCAGGGCGAGTACCTCCTGCCCTCCCGCTCCGTCAGCGTGCTGACGACCGTCCGCCACGGCGAGACGCAGCAGAGGCGCAACGAGATACGCTTCCGCAACTACCAGAAGTACGGCACCGAGTTGAAGATTCTCGACGACGACATCCTCGACGAAGAGATACCCGCCGAAGCGCCCCCGCCCCCACCGAAGCCGCCCGAGAAGAAACCCTGAGGCGTGAACCGTGAAAGGGATTCGAGCCCCGGAGGGGCGATGGACGCGTCACACGTTCCTTCGCCCCTCCGTTAATTTTTATGAACGTCAAACTGGGGGCGCGCGCCCCCCGCGTTCGGGTTATCATCCGCTCATGTCCGGCGAGATACAGACCAGGGAGGCGGCGCGCGCGGGGCTCTACGAGCGCCTGGTCGGCGACGGGTGGAACGGGCTGGACGAGCCGGTACGTCGCTTCCATTTGCGAGCGCGCGGCGCGGGTGTGTTCGCGGTGCGGCGTGGGGAGGGGCGCTTCGCGCGCGCGGTCGCGCGGCTGTTGGGACTGCCGCCGGGCGGCGAGGCCGTGCCGCTGCTGCTCTCGGTCGAGCCGCATGCGGGCGGCGAGCGTTGGCGGCGCAACTTCGCGGGCAGGGAGTTCGTCACGGAGCAGGGCGAGCACGCGGGGCCTTTGCTCGCGGAGCGCGCGGGGCCTTTCGAGCTGCACTTCCGCCTGTGCGTCGAGGGCGGCGCGCTCGCGTATCGCCCGGCCGGCGCGTTTTTACGCGTTATGAGTTTGAGGATGAGACTGCCGCCTCCACTCGCCCCGCGCGTGGAGGCGTGGGAGCGCGCGGTCGAGGGCGGCGTGAGCGTCAACGTCTGCGTGACGGCGCCGCTCGCGGGGCTGTTGATACGTTACGAGGGGCTGGTCAGAATCGACGACGAGGAGGAGACGGTTTGATAACGGCGTTGTGGCTGATGGCGTTGCAGGGCGCGATTGGCGCCTTCGACACGTTCTACTACCACGAGTGGCGCGCGCGTCTGCCGGCGCTCGCGGGGGCGCGGCCCGAGTTGCGTCTGCACGCGGCGCGCGCGCTCATCTACGCGATCCTCTTCGGGCTGCTGCCGCGCGTCGAGTGGCGCGGCGCGTGGGCCTACGTGCTCGTGGCGCTGCTCGCGGCGGAAGTCTTCATCACGCTGCGCGACTTCGTCGTCGAGGACGAGGTGCGCGCGCCGCTCGGCGGCGTCTTCGCGGGCGAGCGCACGACGCACACCCTGATGGCGATCATCTACGGCGCGATGCTCGCGAACCTGCTCCCCACGCTGCTCGGGTGGCGTCGTGAGCCGACGGCGCTCGCGGCGCACACGCAGGTCGTACCCGTCGAGCTTGTCTGGGTGTTGACGTTGATGTCCGTGGGCGTGGCGCTCTCGGGGCTGCGCGACGGGTACGCGGCGTTGGGGCTCCCGGGCGGCGCGTGGCCTTGGCGGGCGGAAGGGGTGAAGGCTTGATCGCGCGCCGCGGGTTTCACCGCGCGGTCTTTTGCGCGGCGGGCGTTTACAACATCGCGTGGGGTCTCTACTCGGCGCTCGACCCGCAGTGGCTCTTCCGCTTCTCGGGACTGCCGTTGCAGAACCACCCGCAGATTTTCGCCTGCCTCGGGATGGTCGTCGGGCTCTACGGCATCATCTACTTCGAGGTCGCGCGCGTGCCCGAGCGCGGCTGGCTGCTGGCGGCCGTCGGGCTGCTGGGGAAACTGCTCGGCCCCGTCGGCCTCGCACAGCTCATCTACACCGGCGCCTGGCCGCCCTCCACTCTCATCCTCTGTCTCACCAACGACCTCATCTGGTGGATACCCTTCTCGCTCTACCTCTACGACGCGTGGCCCGAGTTCGTCGGGACGATGAAAACGGAAGGTTGGAGAGGCGACGGGCAGTAACACGCTCGCGCACGCCTTTCCCATCGACGAGAATCCTTTGCGCGCCCGTGCGCATCGTGTGCGCAGGCATGAGAATGCCGTGCGCAGGCGTGCGCATGTCATGCGCAGGCGTGAGAATGCCGTGCGCAGGCGTGCGCATGTCATGCGCACGCGTGAGAATGCTGTGCGCAGGCGTGCGCATGTTATGCGCATCGGTGCGCAGGCTGTGCGCAGGCGTGAGAATGCCGTGCGCATCGGTGCGCATCGTGTGCGCATCGATGCGCACGGCATTCCCGGGCGCGTGACTGCTTATCTCGTCACGAGTCGGCCTGGCCGGCGAAGCGGGCGGTGCTGGCGCCGGAGACGTAGGGGGAGTGCTCCGTGAGCGCGTCGTCGATGAGCTTGCGCTGTTCGAGTTCGTGGATGGTGTAAGAGCCGGTGGCGGGGCTCGCGGAGGCCGCGCGGCCGGCGTAGAAGGGGCGCTCGCTGCCCTTGAGCAGTCCGGCCAGTCGCGGCTCGACGAACTGCCAGCCGCCGTAGTTCTTCGGCTCCTCCTGACACCAGACGAGCTGCGTGGCGTTCGGGTAGGACGCGAAGATTTCACGCAGCGCGCGTTCGGGGAACGGGTAGAACTGCTCCAGACGAACGACGGCGACGCGGTAGTCGTCGGCCTTCTTGCGCGCCGCCGCGAGGTCGTAGAAGACCTTGCCGCCGCAGACGACGATGCGGCGAACCGCGTTCCTATCAGTCACCTCCGCGTCGTCAACGACGGGGCGGAAGCCGCCCTGCGTCAACTCTTCAATCGAAGAGACGGCCGCCGGCAGGCGCAGGAGACTCTTCGGCGTCATCACGATGAGCGGTCGCGCCTCCCGCTGTTTGACCTGACGCCGCAGCAGGTGGAAGTACTGCGCGGGCGTCGTCGGGTAACAGACCTGCATGTTGTTCTCGGCGCAGAGTTGCAGGTAACGTTCGAGCCGCGCGTTCGAGTGCTCCGGCCCCTGCCCTTCGTAGCCGTGCGGGAGCAGGAGCACCAGGCGCGAGGGCTGGTTCCACTTGTCCACGCCCGGCGCGATGAAGGTGTCGATGATGACCTGCGCGCCGTTCGAGAAGTCGCCGAACTGCGCCTCCCACGCGACGAGCGCGTCCTTCGCCTCGACCGTGTAGCCGTACTCAAAGCCGAGCACGCCCTGCTCCGACAGAGAGCTGTCGAAGACCTCGACGAGCGCGCGCGTCTCGTTGCGCTTCGTCATCTCCGAGAGCGGCGTCCACGGCCTGCCCGTCTGCGTGTCGTACATGATGGCGTGACGGTGCGAGAACGTGCCGCGCCCCGAGTCTTGCCCCGACAGACGTACGCGCGTGCCTTCCATCCCCAACGAGCCGAAGGCCATCAACTCGCCGAAGCCCCAGTCCACAGGCAACGTGCCCTCGCCCATCTTCGCGCGGCGCGCGAGTTGGCTCACCATCTTCGGATTGATGTTGAAGCCTTCGGGCACGACGGCGATGCGGTGCGCGATGTCGCGTATGACTTCGGCCGCGACGCCCGTCTCGACGACCTCGGAGCCGTCCTCTTCGGGCGGAGGCGGCGGCAACTCTTTCAGAGGCTCCTTCTGCGCGACGATCTCCCTGGCGCGCGCGTGGCTGCGCTCGTAACGCTCGACGGCCTCGCGCGTCATCTGCTCGACCTCTTCTTCCGTGACGACGCTCTCGCTCACCAAACGCTGCGCGTAGACGGCGCGCACGCCCGGGTGCGCCTTGACGCGCGCGTACATCAAAGGCTGCGTGTAGCTCGGCTCGTCGCCCTCGTTGTGGCCGAGGCGGCGGAAGCCGATGACATCCAGCACCACGTCCTTGTTGAACTCCTGCCGGTAGTCGAGCGCCATGCGCAGGCAGCGGAACGCGGCCTCCGGGTCGTCGCCGTTGATGTGGAAGATGGGCAGTTGCGTCATCTTCGCCACGTCGGTCGAATAGATGGACGAGCGGCTGTCCTCGGGCGAGGTGGTGAAGCCGATCTGGTTGTTGATGATGATGTGAATCGTGCCGCCCGTGCGGTAGCCGTGCAGGTCCGCGAGCTGCAACGTCTCCATCACGATGCCCTGGCCCGCGAAGGCCGCGTCGCCGTGCAGCAGCACGGGCAGCGCGCGGTCGATGACCTCCTCGCGCGGCTGTCCCTCCAACTGCCACGCGTCCTGCTTGGCGCGCACCATGCCCTCGACGACCGGGTCCACGAATTCGAGGTGGCTCGGGTTGGGCGAGATGGTGATGCGCACTTTCTTACCCGAAGCGGTCTCACGCTCGCCCGCCGCGCCCTGGTGGTACTTCACGTCGCCCTCGTCGGCGGGAAAGTCCGGGTGGACCGAGCCCTCGAAGGCCGTGAAGATGCGTTCGGAGAAGTTGCCGACGACGTTGGCGAGCACATTCAAACGCCCGCGATGCGCCATGCCGAGCGTGATGTCTTCGATACCCTTCTCGGCCCCGCGCTCGACGAGTTGGTCGAGCAGCGGGATGATCGTCTCGCAGCCCTCAAGACTGAAACGCTTCTGCCCGAGGTACTTCGTATGCAGGAAACGCTCGAACTGCTCGGCGCGGATGAGACGCTTGAGCAGAGCCTTCTTCGTCTCGGCCGAGAGCGGCTCGGGGTTGACGAACTCGACGCGGATGCGCTCGCGTATCCAGAGCTTCTGCTCCTTGCTCTGGATGTGCCTGTACTCCGTGCCGACCTTGCCGCAGTACGCGCGGCGCAGGATGTCGAGTATCTCGCGCAGCGTCGCGCTCTCCTTGCCGCCCAGTCCGCCCGTGATGAACTCGCGGTCCAGGTCCCAGATGGTCAGGCCGTACGTCTCGATGTCCAACTCGGGGTGATACTGGATGGGGAGCGCGTGCAAGGGGTCGATGTCGGCGACGAGGTGGCCGCGCACGCGGTACGCGTTGATGAGTTCGAGGACGCGCGCCTCCTTCGAGACCTCCTCGCGCGCGTCGTAGCGGCCGAGCAGCGCGGGGTTGTAGTCGGACGCCCAACGCATCGGCTGATACTGGATGCCGAGGTCGCGGAAGATGCGGACGTAGAAGTCGTGCTCGCCAAGCAGCAGTTCGTGGACGTGCGCGAGGAAGGCGCCCGACTCCGCGCCCTGTATGACGCGGTGGTCGTAGGTCGAGGAGACGTTGACGACCTTGCTGATGCCTAGGAGCGAGAGCGCCTGCGGCGTCATCGCGTGGTACTCGGCCGGGTATTCAATCGCGCCCGTCGCGATGATGGCCGACTGCCCCGCCATCAAACGCGGGTTCGACGAGACCGTCCCGATGGTGCCCGGGTTCGTCAAGGAGATGGTCGTGTCCTGAAAGTCCGGGATGCCGAGCTTACCGCCGCGCGCGCGCTTCACCACGTCGTCGTAGGCCGCGAGAAACTCCGCGAAGTTGAGCGCGCTCGCGTTCTTGATGTTCGGGACGAGGAGCGTGCGCGTGCCGTCCTTCTTCTCAAGGTCGATGGCGAGGCCGAGGTTGACTTCCGTCCGGTGGACGCGCGCGGGATGGCCATCAACCATCGCGAAGCCGTCGTTCATCCGTGGGTAGCGTTCGACGGCGCGCAGGATGGCGTAGGCGACGAAGTGCGTGTAGGAAGCCTTGCCGCGCTTGTGCTCCTTCAAATACTGGTTGACGAGCGCGCGGTTCTCTTCCAGGACCTTGACGGGCACCAGACGGTTCGACGTGGCCGTCGGCACCGTCAAGCTCGTCTCCATGTTCTCGACGATCTTCAGCGCGCCGCCACGGATGGGCTGCGCCTCGCCGCGCAACTGCGCCGCCGCCGCCGCCGGCTGTGCCGGCGCCGCACTCGCCGGAGCCTGCGCGGGCGCGGCCTGCGCTTCCGCCTGCGGCTGCGCTTCCGCTTGCGGCTGCGCCGTTTGACCGCCGTCGGCGGGCTGTGCCGAGGCCGCCGCGCCGTTGCCTCCAGCCGAGGCCGAGCCGTCGCCCAGAAGCTCCGCGAAGTATGCGCGCCAAGCCTCGTCCACCAACGCGGGGTTGCTGCGGTAACGTCCCAACAACCCCTCGACATACGTCGCGTTGGCGCCGAAGCTCTCCGCGATAATCTCCGACAAATCCTGTCTGTTGATCTCTTGACTCAAGGTCTTATCACCTCAACACGCGCCCGCTCCGCCCCACCCTTCGGCGGCCGCACACGCTGAAATCTGCCTTCTGAAATTTGCTTTATAGCCTATCACCAACCGCACCCGTTTGCACACACCTCGCGCCCGCCCCCGCGCGGCGCGGATAAACGTTGCCGCGCCTTCTCCCGCGCGGCTATGATGCGCGGGGAGTTCGACTGAAAGGCGAAAGCGATGACGGGAGTGTGGCTGTCGAGAATTATCGCCGTGTGCGTCCTGCTCTGCGCGAGCGCCGTCGCGGTCCGCGCGCAGGCTCGGGCCGGGAACGGTTCGGGCTTCGCGGAGGTGAACATGACAAGGTTGTATTACGAGTCGGTGGGGAAGGGGCCGGCGGTCGTGCTCATCCACGGCGGGCTGGTGGATAGCCGCCAGTGGGACGACCAGATGCGACCGCTCTCGAAGCGGTTCCGCGTCGTGCGTTACGACCTGCGCGGCTACGGGCGCTCGGCGGCGGCGGCCGAGCCGTTCTCGCACCTCGAAGACCTGCGCGGCCTGCTCGACCTGTTAGGGATAGAGAAGGCGACGCTCGTCGGGCTCTCGCTCGGCGGCATCATCGCCGCCGACTTCGCGCTTGAACACCCCGAACGTGTGTCGCGCCTCGTACTGGTCGGGCCGGGACTGCGCGGCGACAAGCAGCCGCCGCCGAAGGACGCCGCCGTCGCCATCGAGGCGATAAAACAGGGCGCCGAAGCCTTCGCCGACGCCACCATGAAACGTGAGTTATACGCCGCCGTCCGGCCGGGCACGCGCGCGCACGCGCGGCTACGGCGGATGCTGCTCGACAACTTCAAGGCGCTCCCGTCGCTGCGGCCGGGGCTCATCAAGTACCCCGACACGCCGACGGCCGAGCGTCTCGCGGACATCAAGGCGCCGACGCTCGTCCTCATCGGCTCGCGCGACGGCGCGAACCTCCGCAACATCGCCGACACGCTCGCCGCCCAAATCCCCGGCGCCCGCAAGGTCGTCATCCCCGGCCCGAGCCACCACCCGCCGGTCGAAACGCCGAAGGAGTTCAACCGCGCGCTGCTCGACTTCCTGAAGTGATAAGTGAAGCAGGTAACTCCACTTTTCTCTTATCACTCATCACTAATCACTGATACACATTCTTCATATGGACCTCGTCTTCATCTACGGCCCGCCGGGCGTCGGCAAGCTCTCGGTGGCGCGCGAGTTGGCGCGACTGACCGGCTACAAGCTCTTTGACAACCACGTCAGCATCCGCTGCGCCGATTCGGTCTTCGACTTCGGCACGAAGCCCTTCCTGAGAATCGTCGGGACCATCCGCAACCTTGTCTTCGAAGAGGCCGCGGCCAACGGCGTCTCGCTCGTCTTCACCTTCGTCTACTCGCACCCACAGGACACGTCCGCCGTCGAACGCCTCTGCGGTTTCTTCGAGGCGCAGGGCGGCCGCGCGCTACTCGTCCGACTCTTCTGTGCGCGCGAGGAGTTGGAGCGCCGCCTCCCACGGCCCGGTCGCGCGGAGGCGGGCAAACTGGCCTCGCTCGAAACGCTGCGCGGGCTGTTGGAGAGCCACGAACTCTTCACGCCCGTGCCCAACCGCGAGAGCCTTGAGATAGACAACACGGCGCTCGCGCCCGACGAGGTTGCGGGGCTGATTGCGAGCCACTATCATCTGCCAGCGGCCTGAACGCCCCGCCGTTACGTTTACGTTCTCAAAACTGATGCCCGACAAGAGCCTGAAGATCAAAGGCGTCGAGTGGCACTACGTCACCGGCGGCCGTGGCGAGCAGACCGTGCTGCTCTTTCACGGCGCCGTGGGCGGGGCCGAGACGATGCGCTGGTTCGCCGACGCCTTCGAGGACGAGTACCGCACCATCGCGCCGACCGTCGCCGACGTGACGACGCTCGAAGAGGCGTGCGACGCCGTGAGCGCCATCCTCGACCGCGAGCACGTCGGGCGCGCCGTCGTCTTCGGCGGCTCGTTCGGCGGGCTGGTCGCGCAGGCGTTCTTCCAGAGGCGGAGCGCGCAGGTGCGGGACCTCGTCCTGCTCTCGACCGGCGCGCCGAGCCCCGCCGTCGGCGCACGCACCGCGCGCGTGACGAGGCTCATGCGGCTGCTTCCCTTCCCGCTCATGCGCGCCATGATGCGGCTCGAAATCTCGCGCCACCTCGACGCGCCCGTCCCCGCCGAGCAGGCCCCGCGCGTCGCGGAGTTCCGGCAGCGGCTCGAAGACTACTTCAAACACACGCTCACGAAACGGACGCTGCTGTCGCGCGTGGCGTTGAGCGTGGACTTCAACCGCAACGAAACTTACACACCAACGACGCACGCGGACTGGCCGGGCCGCGTCCTCGTCATCGAGTCGGACGACGACCCGATGGTCCCGCCCGAGGAGCGGCGGCGCCTGCGCGAGACGTACCCGCGCGCGTTCGTCTGCACCTTCCCCGGCGCCGGCCACATGATCCCGCTCCTGCGCCTGGAAGAGCTGGTCGGCGTCGTCAAGGCTTTTCTCAAAGAGGACTACAGCACGCCCGCCGAAATCTTCGGCGAGTGCTCCGATGTGGAAGGGCACGAGCACCTGCCGCACGTAATGGAGTGAGCCGATGAGTGGAAGACGGAAGACGATTGATGAGAGTGACGCGGTCGAACCTCGGACCGAGCACGACGCGGAGCTGACTACTTCGCGGCGACGCTTCACGAAGACTTTGACGGCCGCCTTCATCGCCGCGCCCGCGCTGGCCGCGAGGGCGCAGACGCCGCCCGCCACTTCGGAGCCGAAGGCACCGCCGCAGCCGCAGCCGACTCCCGCGCGGCAGCCGCAGGGGCCGCCCGCGCCTTCGCCGCTGGCGCTCGCCTACTTCGAAGTCGCGCGCCAACGCTTCGGCGAGCGGCTGACGCCCGAGCAGTTGGAGGCCGTCAAGCGCGACCTCGAAGGCAACGTCCGCGCGGCCGAACGCCTGCGCGCCTCCAAGCTCAAGAACTCCGACGAGCCCGACTTCGTCTTTGAAGCCTGAGCGCGAACTCAACCTGAAAGTCACACGCATGATTTCAGTCGAGACACTCTACGCACCCGTCTCCGAGTTGTCGGCGCAAATACGCGCGCGCAAACTCTCGCCCGTCGAGTTGACCGAGGCTTATCTGCAAAGACTTGAGACTGTCGGCAAGCGCCTGAACGCCGTCGCCTACGTGATGCGCGAGACGGCGCTGAAGGAGGCGCGCGCGGCCGAGGACGAGATTCGGCGCGGGCGCTATCGCGGGCCGCTGCACGGCATCCCGTACGGCGTCAAAGACCTCTGCGCCACGCGCGAGGCGCCGACGACGTGGGGCGCGACGCCTTACAAGGAGCAGCGGTTCGACTACGACGCGACCGTCGTCACGCGCCTGCGCGAGGCCGGCGCGGTGCTCGTCGCCAAGCTCGCGATGATCGAACTGGCCGGCGGCATGGGCTACAACCAGGCCGACGCTTCGTGGACGGGCGCGTGCCGCACGCCGTGGAACACGGGCTTCTGGTCGGGCGGTTCGTCTTCAGGTCCGGGCGCGGCGACGGCCTCCGCGTGCGTCGCCTTCTCCATCGGTTCCGAGACCTCGGGCTCCATCATCACGCCTGCGGCCTTCTGCGGCCTGTCGGGTCTGCGGCCAACTTACGGCGCCGTCTCGCGCCACGGCGCGATGGCGCTCTCCTGGACCTTGGATAAGCTCGGGCCGATGTGCCGCTCTGCTTTAGATACCGGACTCGTGCTCGCGAGCATCGCGGGGCGCGACCCGCTCGATCCGACCTCGCGCGCCTCCGACGCGCTCCCGCGCTACTCGAAGGAGGGGCGGCTGCTCAACCCACGGCGCGAGCGACGGCTGCTCCGCGTTGGTGTGTTGAAGGATTCATATGAGAAGGCGCAGCCCGAAGTTAACAAGAACTTCCTCGCCTCCGTCGAAGTGCTCAAGCGCTTCGCCGCCGTCGAGATGGACGTGAAGCTGCCCGACTTCCCCTACGGCCCTTCGGTCGGCACCATCGTGGACGCGGAGGGCGCGAGCGCGTTCCGCGACCTCATCGAGTCGGGGCGCGTCGCGGAGCTGGCCTCGCCCGAGGGGCGCGTCGGCGGTTTCGCGGCGTCGCTCGTGACGGCCGTGGACTACCTGCACGCGATGCGCCTGCGCGCGCCGATGCGGCGTGCGTGGGCCGAGATGTTCCGGAAGGTGGACGTGCTCGCCGCGCCCTCGCGCGCGACCGTCTCGTACCCCGTGGACAAGACCTTCGACAAGGCTTACCCCGGCATCGGCGCCGCCTCGCCCATCGGCGCCAGCAACCTCGTCGGCGTGCCCGCGATCTCCGTCCCGAACGGCTTCGGCCAGAACGGCCTGCCCACCGGACTCCAACTGGTCGGCCCCCCCTGGGCCGAGCGCGAACTGCTCGAACTCGCCACCGCCTACCAGTCCGCCACCGACTGGCACGCGCGCCGCCCACCGGAGCCATAAAAATTTGAGGTCCTAAAGTTGGGATTTCAAATTTATCTTTATACCCCGTGCCCGCACGTTCCTGCGGCAACTTAGAGACAAATTTTCAAGGGATAAAATTACTAATCGGGCAACCCGACTTTTCTAATCCGAAAACGGCGACGCCTCATCCATACTTTCGGAGCCCGCTGCAACTGTCGGACTCTTCCTGCGCCGCGCCGCGCGCGCCCGCCTCGGTTCTTCGCGCTTTTACTGCCCGCGCGCCTCTGGCATCGCCTTTGCCTTATCAGAAACCGCGATTCGATAAGGAACTCTGATACGGGTTCTTGTTGAAATTTTACACGGGAGACGCGGCCCTTGCGCCGTGTGTCAGTGTCGGAAGTGTCACACGTTCGGCGGACCGCGCCGCCACTTTCGGCGAGACTCTCGGAGGCGTTCGCGCCGCAGTCTCTCGCTCACGCGCAGGTTGCGCGCCGAAAAAATTTTCGGTGCAACCCGCGCGCGGCGTCGGGTCATCAAGTGATGTCCGGCAGACAGAAGTACACACACTCAGTAAGGAGATTTACTCATGCGTAAGATTTTCATGGCGGCGCTTTTCCTCGCCTGCACCGCGCCGTTCACGTTCGCGCAGACCGGCGACGACTACAACAAGTACGACATCGGCGTGCTCTACTCGCACAACCGCGTTGACATCGGCGTCGAGGACCCGAACCAGAACTTCATCGACGAGCGCGAGGGCTTCAACGGCGTCGAGGCGTTCGTCAAGGGCAACGTCAGCCGCTACGTCGGCCTCAAGGGCTCGTACTCGTTCCACCGCAAGTCGTTCGACGTTAACGGCGGCACGGCGGCGACCACCTTCGACATCGACGGCGACATCCACCAGTTCCTCGGCGGCGTCGAGTTCAAGGACAACGCCAAGGAGACGAAGGTGAAGCCGTTCGCCCACGTCCTGGCCGGCGTCGCGCACGCGCGCGTCGAGGCCGACAACGCGACCGTCTCGTTCACCGAGACCGAGACCGGCTTCGGCGCGGCCATCGGCGGCGGCGTTGACTTCAAGCTCAGCGACCGCGTGGACCTGCGCGCCATCCAGTTCGACTACAACCCGAACCGCGCGGACGGCCAGACCACGCACAACTTCCGCATCGGCATCGGCCTCATCTTCCGCTAAAAAGACGAGCCGTCGATACGGAACTAAAAAAAGCGGCCCGCGCTCTGTCGAGAGCGCGGGCCGCTTTTCTTTCGTCGCCCCTTAACTCCTCAGTCCAAACTCTCCAACAGGCGCGGCAGGTCGAGGATGAGGGCGACCGTGCCGTCGCGCAACTCCGTGGCGCCGCCGACGGCGCGCCAACGCTTCGCGTGACGGCCGAGCCCGCGCACGAGCACCTCGCTCTGCCCCTCCAACTCGTCCACGGCGATGGCCGCGCGCGCCTCGCCGTCCGCGCCCTTGCGCGCGCGCGCGACGACGTAAGCGCGTTGGCCCGAGCCGTTCGTCCCGCCCTCCTCGGTGCTTAGCCCGAGCAGCTCGCGCAACTCCACGAGCGGCAGCTCGCGCCCGCGCCAGCGGATGGTGCGGCCCGCGCCCGTGACCTCCGAGTCTTCGGCGCGGACGGCCTCGACGACGTGCGACGCGCCGAGGCAGTAGCGGCGTCCGGCGACCCTGACGACGTGCGCGGGCAGAAGCGCGAGCGAGGTCGGCAGCCGCAGCTCGAAGGTCGTCCCACGCCCGCGAATGCTGCGCACGCGGACCTCGCCGCCCGCCTCCTCGACCGCGCGCTCGACCACGTCGAGGCCGACGCCGCGCCCCGAGACGAGCGACGCCTGCCCGGCCGTCGAGAAGCCCGGACGGAAGATGAGCCGCAGCGCGTGTTCGTGCGTGATCTCCGCGCCGTGCGCGATGAGACCGGCGGCCGCCGCGACGCGCGCGACCGCTTCAACGTCAACCCCGCGCCCGTCGTCCGAAACGCGCAGCACGACGAGCCCGCCCTCCGAATCTGCCTCTATCGACACGCGCCCCTCGGGACTCTTGCCCACGGCGACCCGCTCAGCCTCCGACTCGACGCCGTGATCGACCGCGTTGCGCACGAGATGTAACAGTGGGTCCGCGACGCGTTCGGCCAACGAGCGGTCGAGCCGCGCGTCCCCGCCCGCCACTTCAAACTCCACGCGCTTCCCCGCCTCGCGCGCCGCCGCCCGCCCCGCGCGCCCCGCGCGCAGCAGCGACGCGCGCAGAGTCACCATGCGCAGCCCGATAAGTCGCTCCTCCAACTCGAAGAAGCGTTGACGCACGCCGCGCGCCTTCGCCTCCAACTCGTCGCGCCCCGCGCCCACGGCCAGCGCGACTTCGAGCGCGCCGAGCGTGTCCGCGAACAACCCGTGCGTCGTCGAGATAAGCTCGTCCAACTCTTCGAGCGTGACGCGCACGCCCGTCGTCGTCAGGCTCGATGAAGATGAAGGAGTCGCGGTCGGAGCAGGCGCGGCCTCTACCCTCTCCACAGTCTCCGACGCCGCGTCCCTGGTTCCTTCATCTTCTTTCGCCGGGGCGAGCCGCGCGCCGAATGAGGCCGCGCGCGAAGAGAGTTTCCCGAACGCCTCGGCGCTCGCGTAGACGATGCGGAAGCCGACGCGGCCCGGCCCCACGTCGTTGACGAAGGGCTGCGTCGAAACAACCTCGCCCGACTCCTTGAGCGACTCGCTCAGGCGCCTGTACTGCTCGTCGAAGTCCGACAAATTGAAGTCCACGCTGACGAGGTACGCGCGCGCGCCCTCCGCGACCGCCTCGCCCAGACGTTGCCGCTCGGGCGCGCTCAGGGCGCGCGCGACCTCCGGCGGCAGAAGCTCTTCGGCCGCGCGCGCGTCCGTCGCGGCGGCGACGGGCTTCTGCGCGGCGAGGCGTCGCAGGTGCTCGAAGAGCCGCGCGGGCGCCTCCCACGCGGCGCCGCGCGCCGCCGCGTCGAGGCTCTCGGCGAGCGCGCCGACGGCCACCTCGCACGCGTCGAGCGCCTCCTCGTCGAGCGGCGCGCCGCCCCTGCGCACTGCGTCCAGGAGCGACTCGAACTCGTGCGCGACGCGACCCGCCGCGTCGAGCCCAGCGGCCGCGGCCGTCCCCTTCACCGTGTGCACGTGCCGGAACGTGCGCGCCACGAGCTCGCGCCGCGCCGGCCCCTGCCCGCGCGAATCGCGCAGCTCGGCCACGTCGCCGTACAGCTCCTCGATGAGGTCTTCGGCCTCGGCCAGGAACTCTCTGAGCAGGCGTTCGTCCATGAAAAGAAGTAGGCAGCAGGCAGATGGCAGCAGGCAGTTGAGAAACGTCGGGCGGCGCGTCCAGACTTCCATGCCGGGACGCGCCGCCTTCTAGACTACTACTGACTACTGACTACTGACTAGTTTGATTTTACTGACTACTGGCTACTTTACTTTCGCCGTCAGCCTCTTCGGGCCCGGGCTCCTCGTCCGGGTGCGCGACGGCGTCCTCCTGCGGGCGCTCGCGGTCGAGGTCGCGCTTGATGGCGTCGAGGATGCCGTTGATGAACTGCGTGGCCTCGTAGGTCGAGAAGCGGCGCGCGATCTCCAGCGACTCGTTGATGGCGACCGTGCGCGGCGTCTGCTCGTGCAGGAACTCGTAGACGGCCATGCGCAGGATGTTGCGGTCCACGACGGCCATCCGCGAGATGCGCCAGTGCTCGGCGCGCGAGCGGATGCGGTCGTCGATCTCTTCGAGGTGCGCGAGCGCGCCCACGGCCAGGCGCGTCGCGAACTCGCGCGCGCCCTCGTCCATCTCCGGCTCGCCCAGCTCGTCCCAGTAAGAGCGAACGAGGTCGTCGGGCCGCACGGCCGCGCCACCTAAATCCGCCGCAAAGAGCATCTGCAAGGCGCACTCGCGCGCCTTACGCCTTGAACCCATATGTATAAATGCCGTGATGAGTGATGAGTGACGCGTGATAAGAGTAGAGCATTTTCTTATCACTCATTACTTATCACTCATCACTTTAAAAAGATTGACCATTTCGACGGCCGACATGGCGGCCTCGAACCCCTTGTTCCCAGCCTTAACTCCCGCGCGGTCGATGGCCTGCTCTAAGGTGTCGGCGGTCACGATGCCGTAGAGGACGGGCACGCCGGTCTGCAAACTGACGTGCGCGATGCCCTTCGTGACCTCGCCCGCCACGTATTCGAAGTGCGGCGTCTGGCCGCGGATGACCGTGCCCACGCAGACGACGGCGTCGAAGCGTCCCGACTGCGCGGCCTTGAGCGCCGCCAGCGGAATCTCGAACGAGCCGGGCACGCGGAAGTGCTCGACCGCGCCCTCGTCCGCGCCCAGCCGCGCGAGCGCGTCCAAAGCGCCCTCGACGAGGCGCGCCGTCAGGAAGTCGTTCCAACGGCTGGAGACCAGCGCGAAGCGAAAGCCCCCGGCGCTCAACTGACCCTGGTGCGTCACAGGCTCCAAAATCTTCCTCGACTTCTCCGAATCACGTGGGAGTTAAGAACTGAAGGCAGTATAGAAAAGTGAGTGGCGACTTACAAGTGAGCAGTGAGCGGCGAGCAGTAAGCAGTTGAAACTGAGTTAAGTGAGGCGCGCGGTTTCTTAAAACTGCTCACCGCCCGCCGCTCACCGCTCACTTTCCTTTAAAGACCGGCCTGCGTTTTTCGAGGAAGGCGCGGGTGCCTTCGCGCACGTCTTCGGTGGCGAAGAGGCGCGCGAAGAGTTCGGCTTCGAGGCGGAGGGCTTCGTCGAGCGGGAGACGCGCGCCGCGCGTGACGGCTTCGAGGCAGGCGCGCGCGGCGAGCGGGGCGGCGTTGTCGATGACGGCTTGCGCGAGGGATTCGGCCTCGTCGTTGAGGCGTTCGGGCGCGACGACGCGGTTGACGAGGCCGAGTCGTTGCGCCTCTTCCGCGTTTATCTCGTCGCCCGCGAGCATCGCGGAGAGGGCGCGGCCCGTGCCGACCGCGCGCGCGAGGCGCTGCGTGCCGCCGTAGGCGGGAACGACGCCGAGGCGTGCTTCCGGCAGGCTGAAGCGCGCGTCCGTTGACGCGACGCGCAGGTGGCAGGCGAGCGCAAGCTCGCAGCCGCCGCCCGCCGCCGCGCCCCGCACGGCGACGACGACGGGCGTGCCGCACAACTCGATACGTTCGCAGACCGCCTGCCCGCGCCTCGCCTTCTCCGAAGCGGCGGCCTCGTCCAACGCTTCCAGTTCCGCGATGTCCGTGCCCGCGCAGAAGTCCGCGCCCGCGCCGCCGAGGATGACGGCGCGCAGGTCACGTCGCGCTTCGACGCCCGCGAAGATTTCGCCGAGGCGTTCGAGCATCGCGCGCGTCAGAGCGTTGCGCTTCGACGGCCGTTCGAGGCGAACGAAGAGAAACGCGCCGCGCTCCTCGGATGTGACTTCGGCACTCAAGACGCTCAGACGAGGTTCATCGGCACGGGCTTCTTCGGGTCGGTGTAGTCGTAGAAGCCGCGCCCGCTCTTGCGGCCGTAGAGCCCGGCCTTGACCATGCGCTTGAGCAGGGGCGGCGGCGCGAAGCGCTTCTCGCGAAACTCGTCGAACATGATCTCGGCGATGTAGTAGGTCGTGTCGAGCCCGACGAAGTCGAGCAGCGTCAGCGGCCCCATCGGGTGGCCGCAGCCGAGCTTCATGCCGTTGTCGATGTCAACGATGGAGCCGACGCCCTCTTCGAGCGCGCGGATGGAGTCGAGCAGGTAGGGGACGAGCAGGCGGTTGACGATGAAGCCCGACTTGTCGCCCGCGCGCACGGGCACCTTGCCGAGCTTGCGGCCGAACTCGACGGCCGACTCGTAGACCGCTTCGTCGGTGAGGATGGTGCGGACGACCTCGACGAGTTTCATCAAGGGCACGGGGTTGAAGAAGTGCAGGCCGACGAAGCGCGCCTGCCGCTCGGGCCGCGTGGCCGTCATCATCTCCGTGATCGAGAGCGAAGAGGTGTTCGAGGCGAAGATGGTCTCGGGCTTGCAGAACGAGTCGAGCTGGTTGTAGGTGTCGCGCTTGGCTTCGAGGTTCTCGACGATGGCCTCGATGATGATATCGCAGTCCTTGAGGTCTTCGAGCGAGGTCGTGCCGCTGATGCGGCCGCGAATCTCGGTCTGCTGCTCGGGCGTGATGTTGCCCTTCTCGGCGAACTTCGCCAGGGACTTCTCTATCCCGGCGAAGCCGCGGTCGCACAACTCCTGCGTCGTCTCGCGCACGACGACCTCACAACCGGCGGCCGCCGCGGTCTGCGCGATGCCCGAGCCCATCAGCCCGCAGCCGAGCACGCCGACTTTGTTGATCTCCATCTCTACATATTCTCCTGTCGATTTAAACTATGAACTCGGAACGCTGAACGCTGAACTGTAAGACGACAGCCTTACAGTTCAGCGTTCAGCGTTCATACTGCCTACTTCTCTTCCTGGTTCTGCATGCTGATGCCGAACTCTTCGCCCTCGGCCTTGAGCCACTGCTCGAAACGCTCCTGCCAGGCGTGGAGTTTTATGTCGAGTTCGAGCCGGCGCCGGTCGAGGTCTTCGGGTTTGAGTGACTCGTCGCCGGCCGTCGCGCGCGCGCTATCGACGAGCGCGCGCAACTCCTCGCGCAGCGCGTCGGAGTCGGGGCTCGGCGCGGGCGACTGCTCCAACTTCTCCGCCGCCGCCGCGAGCGCACCCGCCTCGCCGCGCCGCGTGAAGGCCGCGAGCGCGCTCTGCCCCGCGTTGACCGCCTCGACGTAGGCGCGGGACGTTTGGCCGCCGTCGCGCGCGCGCTCGGTCAGGTTCGACAGGCGCGGCGGCGGCGCGTCGAAGTTGCGATAGACCATCACGAAGCTCACGGCGACGAGCACGAGGCAGGCGATCTGCGCCGCGTGCCACGCGCGCGCCACCGGGCCGCGCGCGCCCGGCCGCTTGTAGCCGACCGCGAGCGCGAGCCCCATCCCCGCCAACAGTCCGCCGAGGTGCGCCGCGTTGTCGATGTACTGCCGCGCGACGTAGCCGATGAAGAGGTTGATGAAGAGGGTCGGGAGCAGGCCCGTCCCGAACGTCCGCTTCAAGCCCTCGGGCAGCTCGTGCTTGAACTTGATGCCGAAGATGAAGAGCACGCCCATCAGCCCGAAGAGCGCGCCCGACGCGCCGGCCGACGCCGTGTCCGGCTTGAAGATGAACTGCCCCGCGCCGTGCGCCCACTGGGGCTGCACCGAGAAGTAGCTCGCGACGACGCCCGCGATGCCGGTCACGATCCAGAAGACGACGAAGCGCGCCGACCCGTAGAGCTTCTCCACGTACGGCCCGAGCATGAAGAGCCCGTACATGTTCGACAGCAGGTGCATGTTCGCCATCAGCCCCCCGAACAGCCCCGGCCCGACCATGTGCGAAGGCAACTGCACGTGCAGAAAGATGGGCGTGACGAAGCGCCACCACTGCCCGGCGTTGATGAGGACGTTGAACTTCGCGCCGTACGCCTCAAGCACCGCGCCGGTCGCGCCGCCCGAGAGCCACATCAACGCGTAGACGAAGACGTTGAGGATGAGAAAGACGAAAGTAAAAGTGGCCGGGCGCGAGATGATCGCGCGCAGGAAGCGCAAAGTCTCCGGGTCCGCGTGCGGCGCGCGCGGCGGGCGCGGCTGCTCCTGAGCGTGACGCGCGACCGGCGTGCCGCACATCATGCAGCGCGCCTCGCCCGCGCCCACGAGCGCCCCGCAGTGGCGGCACACGCCCGTGCGTCCCGCCTCATCTGACTGAGCTTCGGCCAAGAGCTTTAACGTCCGTCCGTCTCGACTGAGTGTGAAATTTTGTCCGCCCGCGCGATTCTATTTCGCCCCGCCTCAAACAGCAAACGCCTGACCGCGCGTTCTTCCTGACGAAAAATCGGTCAACGCTTTCTGTCAGCGTGACCGGACTCGGGCGACGGCCGCGCCTTTACTCAGAGGTTTCGCGGCGGCACGCGCGTTGCCCTCTGGCTCACGGTCGCACGAGCTCTCACTAAGGAAGCGGCCGAGCATGACGTTGTTAAGGAGCCGACCGATTTTGAGGAACAGAAACAGATTAATCGCGGCGCTCGCCACACTCTCTCTCTTGACCCCTCTGGCCGGCGCGCTCGCGGCCCCCGCGAAGTCGCCCGCGAAGGGCGCGCCGCGCGGCATTCTGAAGAAGATGACCGACGACCTGCTCGCGCGCGTCAACAACACGCGGCGGGGCTCCGGCGAGACGACGCGCGTCATCGTGAGCGCGGCCGAAGGACAGGACGGCGCTTCCGCCGCCGACGTGCTTCGCGGCGCGGGCGCGCACGTCTCGGACGAGTTGGACTCGCTCGGGCTCGTCGTCGCCGACGTGCCCGTCGAGCGGCTCGCGGAGCTTGCGGCGCGCGAAGAAGTGTCGTGGGTCTCGTCCGACCAGGACGTGCGCTCGACCGGCGTGGATAACACGAGCCACCACGAGGTCGCGACCGGCGCGAGCAAACTCCTGCCGTCGGGCAACGAGGCGCTGGCGAACGGCGGCGGCGGGAACAAGGTCGGCGTCGCCATCCTCGACAGCGGCATCAGCCCGCCCGACGCGGCCGAGTTCGCGGGATGGGAGTGGCGCATGTCTTCGGGCACTTTGGGGCTGGGGCTGCTCGCGCAGAAGTATCTCGCTTCATACCCGCGCATCCTCAAGCACGTGGACTTCACGGGCGAGGGGCGCGTTGACGACGTGTACGGCCACGGCACGCACACGGCCGGCGTCGCCGCCGGGACGGGCCAGGCGAGCGAGACCTACGCCGCGAGCAACGCGGGCGCGCAGACCTACGGCGGCATCGCCACCAACGCAAACCTTCTCGATGTGCGCGTGCTCGACTCGAACGGCGCGGGCAAGGTCTCGAACGTCGTCAAGGCCGTGGACTGGGTCATCCAGAACCGTAAGACCTATAACGTGCGCGTCATGAATCTCTCTTTGGGCGCGCCGCCGACGCAGAGCTACAAGACCGACCCGCTGTGCCTCGCGCTCTCGCGCGCGGTTGACGCAGGCATCGTCGTCGTCGTGGCCGCGGGCAACTGGGGCAAGGACTCGCTGGGCCGCACCATCTACGGCGGGATTCTCTCCCCCGCCAACTCTCCCCGCGTTATCACGGTCGGCGCCACGAACACGCAGCAGACCGCCCAGCGTTCGGACGACGTGGTCGCCACTTACAGCTCGCGCGGGCCGACGCTCGTTGACGGCGTGATGAAGCCAGACCTCGTCGCGCCCGGCAACAAGCTCGGCGCGGCCGAGACGGCTTCGACTTCGCCGACGGCGAGCAACAACTACTCGTCTTCGGGCGGCGGCGGCGTGCTCGGCAATGTGCTCTTCGGCAGCACGTCCACGAACACGCCCGACGCGACGGGCACCTACCGCGTGATGAGCGGCACGTCCTTCGCCGCGCCGGCCGTGGCGGGCACGGTCGCGCTGATGATGGAGGCTAACCCTTCCTTGACGCCTTCGATGGTGAAGGCGCTGCTGATGAGGACGGCGCAGCGCCTCCCCGTCTACGAACAGTTGGTCGCCGACGGGAAGATGTCGCACTTCGAGCGCGTCATCAACGAGGGCGCGGGCGAGTTGAACGCGAGCGCCGCCGTGACGGTGGCGAAGGCCGTCCGCAAGGATGCGAACCGCGCCGCGCCGGGCGACAACCTCATCACGTCGAAGAACACGACCTACTCAAGCCTCGGCCTGACCTCGCCCATCGCGGGTGAACAGATGCCGCTCAACAACGGCGTCATCTGGGTCGAGGGCGTTGCCTTCAACGAGCGCCTGACGCTGACGGCAGGCTTCCGCCTGCCCGACGGCCGCACGCTCAAAGACGGCTGGGTGATTGTCTCCGGGAGGGTGCTTTCCGACGGCACGTACCTGCTCTCCGACGGCCACACGGTCGCCCCGAACGACATCCTCGGCACCGCCATCCTGATGAGCGACGGCCGCCCGTACGGCGACGCGATCCTGATGGGCGACGGCATCGTCATGACCGACGCCATCCTGATGAGCGACGCGATTCTGATGGCGGACAAGTATCCCTTCGGCTCGGCCATCCTGATGGGCGACGGCATCGTCATGACCGACGGCCTGCGGGCCAGCGCCGCCTTCGCCAACGAGCCGGCCTGGGCCTCGAACCTCGTCGAGCCCAGTTCGATGAGACTCAAAGAGGAGCAGGTGCTCATTCAGGGCGAAGCGGCGCTGCCGACCTCCGTCAACCGCCTCGCCACGTCGAGCCCGCTCTACCCGAAGCGGTAAAGCAAGAAGTAGGCAGTTAGTCTTTAAAGAAAGTAGTCGAACGAAACGGAGGCGGCGAGTGTTGAATCTCGCCGCCTCCGTTTTGTTGAGACCTGTTCCCTAAAAGGCTTCCTGCCTTAACTGCCTACTGCCGTCTGCCTACTCCCCGCTACGGCCGGGGCGGGGTGGCGCCGGGCGGGACGAGCCAGAGTTGGAGCGTGCCGGTCGTGCGCTGGCCGCCGTCGAGGACGACGATGCGCGAGGCGTCGATGCCGCGCGTGGTGACGACGTAGTCGCGCGCGTTCTGCGCGCGCTTCTGGCCGGTGACGGCGCGCTTGCCGCCGCCGCCGTAGCCGATGATGTAGCCCTGGGCGCCGGGGCTGTTCTGCAACTCGATGGCGAACACGTCGAGCCGCGCCTTCTCGTCGTCGCGCGGCACCTCGCCGAACTCGTCGAACTTCGTCGGGTTGGGCAGCGTCGGCACCGCGGCCTGGCACTGCGCGCGGCACTCAAGGTTGTAGCCCGCGACCTCGACCGTCGCCGTGATGGGCTGGCCCGCGAGCCCCGCCGTGTCCACGGTGATGGTCGCCGTCCCCTGCCCCGAAAGAATCTTGCCGGCCGAGATGACCCAGTTGTAGACGGGCGTCACGCCGGGCGTCCCGCCCGAGACCGACGCCGTGAAGGTGATGGGCGTCCCGGCCTGCTGCACGTCCGGGCAGTAGATGGAGACGTTCGGGCAGACGGGTCGCGGCGGCGGGCAGTTGCGCACGACGATCTTCGTCGAGGTGAAGGCCGTGCAGAGCGGGTTCCCCTCGGGGCCGCTTTCGAGCGTCACCGAGGCGTTGTAGACGCCGGGCTGCGCGTCCGACAGGTCCCAGACCACGTCGGTGCCGTCGTAGCCGTCGAGCCGGCCGCCCGAGACCGTCCACTTGTAGCGCAGAGGCTTGCCCTCGGGGCTGAAGCCCGTGGCCTTCAGGCGCACGCGCGGGTTGGCCATCGACTCGGCGTCTGGGCAGAGCGTGACGACCTGCGCGTCCTGGTCGAGCTTGATGGTCGGCGGCTGGTACTGTGGGGGCGCGGGCGTCGCTGACTGTTGCGGGCCTTTCCCCTTGTACGCCGCGCGCGACGAGGTGGCGACGAAGGCCGCGACGGCCAGCAGCAGCACGCCTAAGACGGCGGCGGTACGCTTTCCTGAGAGCATGTCCGACTCCTTACTTGTCCGGTTAGCAGTTACAGGCGCACAGGTTAAACCAAATCCCCCGCGCCGACAACGGTATTCTTACACCTCCCGGAAACACCCAATCCCACCCCGTTTCCACCCGCCCGGCCGAAAGCCCTCGCTCCGCGCCAACAAAACTCGCAACCACGCGCCCGCGAACCTTCATCAAAGCAGTAACGGCGCGGCCCGCGTTTGGCTCGTCCAGGACGCGCGCGCCGCCTGACAATCCATCCGACCGAGCCCGCAAACGGGTTAACTTCCTACCTCGCGCCTGTTTGCCGCCGGTCAACGTGGGACGTGTGGCGCTCGCCCCGACGTGGTGTGGCGGGAAGGAGGTGCCGGCGTGAATCTCTTCTTACCGAATCGTCTTACCGCCGCGTTACGCATGGCTCCCGGGCCGGGGCACGCCCGACTTCAAACAAGGATTAAGAGGGGGAAATCCTCATGAACGAACCTGGAAGCGGGAAGTTTTACGCGGCGTGGCTGCTCGCCGCGGCCACCTTGCTCTTCGCCCCGGCCGCTTTGGGCCGCGGCGCGGACGACGACGCCGAGCGCACGCTCGGCGCTCTCCTGAGGCAGGCCGACGGCCAGCGGCATCGCACGCTCACCTACAACGCCACGCTCGCCCGCGTGGCGCGCGCGCGGGCCCAAGACATGGGTGAGCGCAACTACTTCGACCACGTGAACCCCGACGGCATCGGCCCGAACTACCTCGTCACTCGCGCCGGCTACACGCTGCCGGACTTCTACGGCAAGAAGATGTCGTCCAACAACATCGAAAGCATCGCGTCGGGCAGCCGGACTCCCGAAGACGCCTGGGAGAACTGGATGGGCTCGACCAGCCACCGCACACACCTCCTCGGTCTCAGCGATTTTTACGCCAGCCAGACCGAGTACGGCGTGGGCCACGCCTACGTGCCGGGCAGCCGATACCGGCACTACTGGGTGATCCTCATCGCGCAGCCGGGGGATGGCGGCAGGTCCGCCGAAGACTCTGACTCGGAAGAGGATGACGAGGGTGACGATGGCGACGCGAGCGACGCGGCCGAAGTCGTCACCAGGTCGAACTGCGACCATCCCAACGTCGTCCACGGGCCGAACGGGCGGCTCATGCCCGCCAGCGGCTACGTGTGGGTGGACGCCGATGACCCGAATGATAGGCGGGTCAGGTTGATGCCGGGGCTGGTCAAGACGGAGGGCGGCTCCTACCGTCCGGCGCGCGGCTACTGCTGGGTCAACCCGCGAGACCCGAAGGACCTGCGCGTCGCACCCATCCGGTAGACGCCAGGGCGCCGTTCCATCACGCACGCGACTCGGCCCGGGGTTCAGGCCGGCGGGGGCGCCCGGACAGGGACACGACTGTCCGGGCGCAAGCCCCGGCCGCACCCGCCCCTCAACTCCTTCCACCAGTCCGCGAAACCGCGGACAATCCAACCCGCATCCCGTGGTATATTGCGGCGAGTTCAACGAACCGTTCGACTAAACATCCCCGCTCGGCGTTCCACCGGCACGGCCTCGCGGAAGGAGACGGACTTTATGAGCATGGCAACCGCCGAACTTCCCGCCGAGAGGTCGAGGGCGGCGCGCGCAATCGTGTGGGGCGGGCTGCTGGCGGGGGTGGGCGACATCACGTTCGCGTTCGTCATGTCGGGGTTGCGCGGGGTGGGGCCGGTGCGCGTGTTGCAGTCGGTCGCTTCGGGGCTGCTCGGGAAGGCGGCGGCCGAAGGCGGGCTGGCGACGGCCGCGCTCGGCGCCGCGTTGCACTTCCTTATCGCGTTCATCTGGGCGACGATTTACTGGCTCGCGAGCCGCAAGTTGAAAGTGCTCGCGCGGCACCCGGTCGTCTGCGGCCTGCTCTACGGCTTCGCGGTTTACGCGTTCATGTATCTCGTCGTGCTGCCGCTCTCGGCCGCCTACTTCAAGCCAACGTTCACGCCCTACACCGTAGCCCTCAACGGGGCGGGGCACATGCTGCTGGTCGGGCTGCCCATCGCGCTCGCCGCTTATAAATTTTCGAACCAGACAGGGAGGGAAAGATGATCGACGGCAGTGACGTGAGGGGGCCGCAGGCGCAGCACCCCGTTGACGAGTTGTTCCTCGACCGCTGGTCGCCGCGCGCTCTGTCGGGCGAGGGCGTGAGCGAAGAGGAGTTGTTGACGCTCTTCGAGGCGGCGCGCTGGGCGCCCTCGTCCTACAACAACCAGCCGTGGCGCATCCTCTACGCGCGGCGCGAGACGGCGCAGTGGCCCGCCTTCTTCAACCTGCTCGTCGAAGGCAACCGGGCGTGGGCGAAGGACGCGGCGGCCCTGCTGCTCTTCGTCTCGAAGGAGACGTTCGACTTCAACGGCAAGCCCTACCCGACGCACTCCTTCGACACGGGCGCGGCGTGGGAGAACCTCGCGCTCCAGGCGACGATGCTCGGCCTCGTCACGCACGGCATGCAGGGTTTCGACTACGAGCGCGCGCGTTCCGAGTTGAACATCCCCGAGGGTTTCCGCGTCGAGGCGATGATCGCGGTCGGGCATCCCGGCGACCCCGCCACGCTCCCCGAGCGCATACGCGAGCGCGAGGCGCCCAGCGGCCGCAAAGCCCTCTCGGAGATAACCTGCGAAGGTGCCTTCAACTTCTAAAGCCGTGAACGGTGAACCGTAAACCGTGACAAGATAAAACCGGTTCTTACTTGTCACGGTTTACGGTTCACCGTTCACGGCTTTATAGTATCTGGCGCGCGGCGACGCCTCAGACGCATCACCTCGGCCGCGCGCTCATTCTCTTCAGCCGTGCGTGTCCCCGAAAGGAGCCTTTCAGATGAGTCGGTACGAGCCCCCCGCCTACCAGCCGCCGCGCCCCTATCAGCAGCCGCAGCCCTATCAACAGCCGCCGCCGCAGCAGCCCTCTTACCCCTACCCGCCGCAGCACGTGCGGCACGTCGTACACCACTACCAGTCGCCGCCCAAGGCCACGGCCGTGGCCGTGCTGTTGGAAGTCCTGCCCGGCTTCTTCTTCCAGACCTTCGGCATCGGCAACATGTATGCGGGCAACGTCGGCGTCGGGCTGATCTTCATGTTCGGCTACTGGTTCATACAATTCATCAACCTGCTGCTCTGCTTCGTCCTCATCGGGTTCATCACGCTGCCGCTCTGCTTCCTCCTCGCGATGGTCATCTCCCCGATCCTCGCCTCCAACGCGGCCCAACGCGCGAACGCCGCCGCCGGTTTCAGGTAGGCGCGCGCCGCGACCGATGGCATCACGCACGAAGTCCGCCGGCAGGAAGGGGCGCGCGGCGCGGAAGCCGCAGGCGCCTCCCGCCGCGCGGCGCGTCGAGCGCGTGCGCCGGCTCCTTCTGCGTCGCGGACTGCCGCGCGTGCAAATGTCTCTGATACTCGCGGCGACGGGCGCGGCCGGGTTTATCGCGTCGTTCGTGATGCTGCACCTCGGCGTGTGGCGGATGTGGGTCCGCTATCCGCTGGCGGTGCTCTTCGCCTACGCGGTCTTCATCGTGCTGCTGCGCGTCTGGCTCCTCCTGCACGGGCGCGAGCCGCGCGGCAACACGGTTGACTCAGACCCGCACGGGACAGACCTTGCGACCGACATCGCGCTCGACTCTGTTGGTGGGACGGGCGAGGGGCCGGGCATCTTCGGCGGCGGCGGCGACTTCGGCGGCGGCGGCGCGGGCGGAAGTTGGGGCGACGGAATCGGTTCGGGAGTGCATCAAGCCTCGACGGCCTACGACGCGGGCGGCGTGAGTTCGGGAGGCGGTGGCGGCGGCGGCGGCGACTGGCTCTCCGGCCTCGACATCTTCGACGCGGACTCTGAAGGGTGCGTCTTCTTCCTGCTCGCGTTGGCGCTGATCGTGGCGGGCGTGTGCGCGTCGCTCTACGTCGTCTACGCCGCGCCGCTGCTGCTGGCCGAGATTCTGGTCGAGGGCGTGCTGCTCTCCGGCCTCTATCGCGGGATGAGGCGCGCGCGCCGCGATGGCGACTGGCTCGGCGCCGCCGTGCGCAGGACGTGGCTGCCCGTGCTCCTCACGATCATCATGTTCACGGCGGCGGGCTACCTCCTCCAACGCGCCGCCCCGCGCGCCCGCTCCATCGGCGAGGCATTCCGCGCGGTCACTTCAGACTGAGTCCGCTTCCCCTTAACTCATCCCGTGTTCCGCAGGCCCGCCGAGATGCCGTTCATGGTGGCGGCGAGCGCGTAGTCGAGTTCGTCGGACTCGTGCCCCGCGCGCTTGCGCCGGAGGAGTTCGATCTGGATGAGGCTCATCGGGTCCACGTAAGGGTTGCGCAGCTCGATGGAGCGCGCGAGGACGGGGTTGCGTTCCAGCAGTCGCTCCTGTCCGCTGACGCGCAGGATGACGCGGCGCGTGCGCTCGAACTCGTCGGCGATCATACGGAAGACGCGCTCGCGTAAGTCCGCGTCGCCGACCAGCCCCGCGTACCTGCGCGCGATGGAGAGGTCGGCCTTCGCCATCCCCATCTCAACGTCGCCCACGAGGTTCATGAAGAGTGGCAGGCCGCGCACCATCTCACTCAACAGAGCCTCGCCGCCCTCGCGCTCCTCCATGAACCTCTCCAGCGCGTGGCCGACGCCGAACCACGCGGGCAGCACGTGGCGGCTCTGCATCCACCCGAAGACCCACGGGATGGCGCGCAGGTTCGCGAGTCCGCGAGTCCACGCGGAGCGCCGCGCGGGCCGCGAGCCGATCTTCGCGAGGTCGAATTCGAGCATCGGCGTCGCCCCTTCAAAGTAAGGCACCACGTCCGGGTTCTCCGCGACGCGCTCGCGGTAGAACTCGAAGGCCGCCCGCGACATCCATTCGAGCGCCTCCTCCCACTCCGCGCGCCACGCCGCTCCGCCCGGCCGCGCCAGAGCTTCGAGCGACGCGGCGACCATCAACTCAAGGTTCCGCTCGGCCAGCACGGGCTCCGCGTACTTCCAGTTGAGCACCTCGCCCTGCTCCGTAATCTTCAAGGAACCTTCGAACGCGCCGGCCGGCTGCGCGACTATCGAGTGGTGCGTCGGCCCGCCGCCGCGCCCGACGGTGCCGCCGCGCCCGTGGAAGAGTTGCAGGCGCACGCCGCACTCGCGCGCGACCTCGTGCAGCGCGCGGTGCGCCTTGAAAATCTCCCACGTGCTCGTCAACATCCCGCCGTCCTTGTTCGAGTCCGAGTAGCCGAGCATCATCTCCTGCCTGCGGCCCCACGAATCGAGGTACGGCGCGTACTCCTTGGAAGTCCACAGCGCGCGGCACACGCCGGGGCAGTTGCGCAGGTCTTCGATGGACTCGAAGAGCGGGACGGGCATCAACCCCGGGTCGTTGCGTTCCTTATCGGCGGCGACGCTCACGCCGCAACTCTCCGCGAGCCACACCAAACGCAGCACGTCGCCCGCGCCGCGCGCGCCGCTGATGACGTGACTGCGGATCGACTCCGGCGGGAACTCGCGCTTCAACTCCGCGACCGCGCGCAACGCGTCGAGCGTCGCCGCCGTCTCCTCCGAAGGCGCCTCGGGAAGTCTCGACTCCGCGCCGCCCGCGCCTTCATTCCCGTCCCTACCACTCTCATCAACAATCGACGCGCCGCGCGCCATCTCTTCGGCGGCCCGCACATGGATGCGCGCGTGCTGGCGCGCGTCGAGCGTGTGCAGGTGAAAGCCGAACGTCTCGACCTGCCGCAGCAACGGGTCAACCAACTGACGCGCGAGCCTGAGCGCCCCGCCCTCCGCGAGGCTCTCGCGCAGCAGCCGCAGGTCGGCCGTGAACGCGCCCGCGTCCACGTATCCCTCGGACTCGTCGTAACCCGCGCCCGGCGCCGCGCGCGTGGCCGAGAGCCTCCGCATGACGAGCGAGAGGAAGCGCCGGTAGACCTCGGCCGGCGCGTGCGGCGCGAAGGGGCGCCGCGCCGCCGGCGGAAGCTGTCGCTCGCCCTCTTCGAGCGCGGAGACAAACGCGCGGGACGCGGGCGATTGCTCCGCCGAGCCGCTCAGGCGCTCGTGCAGCTCGTCCACGGCCGCGACGTAGAAGTCGAGCACCGTCTCGCGCGCCATCCGCAGCGCGTCGCGCGTGCAGCCCGGCGTCACGTACGGGTTGCCGTCGCGGTCGCCCCCGATCCACGAGCCGAAGCGCACGACGCGCGGCAGATCACGCGCCTCGACCTCGCGCCCGTACGTTTCGCGGAAGGCGTCGGCCATCTCCTCGTAGACCTCGGGCACGGTCGGGACGAGCGATGCGGGATAGTAGTCGAGCCCCATCTTGATCTCGTCGCGCACGGTCGGCTGGCGGCGCCGCACCTCGTCGGTCTGCCACAACGCGGTTATCTCGGCGGCGATGCGCTCGGACGCCTCGCGCGCGCGCCGGTCGGAGAGCGGCAAAGAGTCGAGTCGCTCAAGCTCGGCCGCGATGCGCGCGCGTTTGAAGAGGACCGTGCGGCGCGCGACCTCGGTCGGGTGCGCGGTGAAGACCGGGACGACCTCGACGCGGGCCAGCATCTCCAACGCCTCTTCGGCGGAAGCGCCCGCGTCGCGCATGCGGCGGAGCGTCCCGAGAAACGTCCCCGCCTGCGGCGGCGCGCCCGAGACCTCCGCCGCGCGGCGACGGCGCTTGCGGTGGTTGGTCTCCGCGAGGTTGGTCAGCTCGAAGTAGATGGCGAACGCCTTCGTCAGGCGGTAAGCCTCCTCGACCGACGCGCGGCCGATGACCGACTCGGCGCGCGACATCAGGCGCTCGCGCTCGGCCGCGTCCGCCGTCTCGCGCTGCGCGGTCGTCAGGTTCCGCAACTCCTCTTCGATGTCGAACAGCGCCTCGCCCGCCTGCTCCTTCAGCACCACGCCCAGCAGCCGCCCGAGCGAACGCACGTCGCGACTCAGCGGCGCCTTCTTCAAAGCCTCCTCGTGGGTCGTCAACTCCTCCAAACGCCCGCGCTGGTCCTCCACCTCCCACAAACGCTCCTCTTCGCCCACGTCGGTCCCTTCCTTTGCCGTTATGAAATGTGGCTCCTGTTTTATGCTTGTTCACACGTAAAGACAACAGCCCGCGTCGAGAAGTTCGACGCGGGCTGTTGTCTTGGACTTACTTTCAGGTCAGGCTGCGGTCAAAGAATATTTACTGGGCGGGCGGCGCCGGGGGTGCCGGCGGCGCGGGCGGCGGCGGGAGGGCGCCCACGGAGATGACCGTGGGGACGACGTTGGTCGTCGCCGTAGCCGCGCCGGCCTCGGACTCGAAACGCACGCTGCCGTTGACGTGGTTGATCTGGACGGGCGAGCCGCCCGTACCGAAGCGCGCGCGCGCGTAGGAGCGGTTCATGCGCTCCTGCATCGTGACGTTGGGGACGTTGAGCGAGAGACCGCCGTTGTGATGGTGCGCCTCCAGGTCGGCGTTGACGAGTTGGCTGAAGCGGACTTCAACGTTGCCGTTGACGTGGCTGACATCCATCCCCTCTTCGCCGAGTTGCGAGATGCCGAACTTCACGCCGCCGTTGACGTGGCTGACCTGCGCGCGGCCCGCCGACTGCGCGACCTCGACGCGACCGTTGACGTGCGAGACCTCGACGGGACCGTTGACCTCGCCGACGCTGACGGAGCCGTTGACGTGGCCGGCCGACAGCTCGACGCGGCGCGGCAGCACGAGCGTCACCTCCTGGCGCACCTGGCCGCCGCCGTTCCACAGACGGTGCCAGAGGCCGCGACCGCCGCCGTTGCCCTCGCCTCGGACTTCGAGCGAAGACGAAGAGGCTTCGACGTTGATGCGGCCGTATTCGAGGTCTTCGGCGCTGTTGGCGGTGCGGACGATGTGGACTTCGGCCGCGTCGGTGTCGGCCGTCTTCACGTTGACCGCGCCGTTGATCTTGGCCACCTCGACGCGCGCGCCGGGGTCGAGCCTGAAGGTCTGCCGCGTCTCCTCGCGCCGCGCGCCGCCGGAGTTACCGCCGACCGACCTGTTCACCCAACGCCCCGCGAAAGCCGCGGCGGCCACCAGTATGACGACGACGAAGATTCTGCCTTTCATTATCCGCCTCTTTTCAATGATGTGCAGTGCCCGCTTGTTGATCCAGCAGTGAGAACGACGGCGCGCGGCCTTAAGTTCAAAGGAATTTTGAAGCTTTCAGCTTTCAGCTTAAGTCAACCCCTTTGTGCCCTCTGTGAAAACCTTCGTGACCTCTGTGGTTAAGTTCGACGTGCTTAACCACAAAGAACACGAAGGTATGCACGGAGGGCACGAAGGTTTCCGGCTGAACGCCGAACGCTTATGCCGACGCGACGGCGATGTCGGCGGCGACGCGGGCGTTGTTTTCGAGGAGGGCGATGTTGGCGCGCAGCGTGGCGCCGCCGGAGCGCCAGCTCATGTGCGCGAGGAGGAAGGGCGTCAGCTCGCGGCCCGTGACGCCGCGCGCGGAGGCGACCGAGAGTGCTTCGGAGAGCGACTCTTCCATCACGTGCTCGTCCACCTCGAAGCCTTCGGGGACGGGCACGGTGACGACGAGCGCGGCTTCGAGCCCGAGCGCGTCGCGCGCCCGCGCCACGCGCGCGACCTCGGCGGCCGTGTCGGCGCGCGCGTCCACGGGGAGCCCGCTGCGGCGCGTGTAGAAGGCGGGCAGCTCTTCGCAGCCGTAGCCGACGACGCAGACGCCGTGCGTCTCAAGCCACTCGCGCGTCGCAGGCAGGTCGAGCACCGACTTCGCGCCCGAGCAGACGACCGTCATCGGCGTGCGCGCGAGTTCGGGCAGGTCGGCCGAGATGTCGGGGAGTTGCCCGCGATGCACGCCGCCGATGCCGCCCGTGGCAAAGACCTTCAGGCCGGCGCGGCTCGCGATCCAGAGCGTGCCGGCAACGGTCGTCGCGCCGTCCTCGCCGCGCGCGACGGCTAAAGAGAGGTCGCGCCGGCTCACCTTGCGCACGCCCTCGCCCTCCGCGAGGCGCGCGAGCTGCGACTCTTCGAGACCAACGCACAAGCGCCCGCCGAGCACGGCCACGGTCGCGGGCACGGCCCCGCCCTCGCGCACGGTCTGCTCAAGTCGCCGCGCCGTCTCAAGGTTCTGCGGACGCGGCAGCCCGTGCGAGATGACCGTCGATTCGAGCGCCACGACCGCGCGCCCTTCATCAAGCGCCGCGCGCACCTCTTCGCTCACGTGAAAAAGTCTGTCGTCTGTCATCGGGTAGGATTGCAGATTACATCATCCGCAACTTGAGTGCATACCGCACGGAAGGCTTAACCACGGAGACACAGAGGCACGGCTTTGAAGTCATGTGCTCAAAGCCGTGCCTCCGTGGTTAATTTCTTTTACTCAACGAACGCGGACGCCGAAGGCGACGCTGCCGGCGTGGTTGGGCGAGGTCTGTGTGAGGTCGCCGGTGAAGGTCCAGCGGACGTGCGTGACCGTGCGGTCGTAGCCCGAGGGCGCGCCGCCCGCGGCCGAGACGGGCGTGTAGGTGAAGCTCGTGCCGTTGTTGTTCGAGTAGGCGGTCGTGACGGTGAGCCCGGTCGTGCCGAGCGTCGCGGAGGCCGAGCCGAGCTTGAAGTCGGTGTTGGCGGGGACGGGGTCGAGCAGGACGAAGCTCGACGCGGGCGCGCCGCCGCCGTTCGAGAAGGCGATGGTGTAGACGAGGTCGGCGCCCGGCAGCACCGTCCCCGTCGGGCTGACTGTCTTGGCCAGGGCGACGTTCGGCGGCGTGCGCGTGACGCCGACGGTCGCGGGCGAGTTGTCGGCGGTCGTCGTCGTCGTGTCGATCTGCACGTACTCGAACATGGCGACGGCGCTGTTCGTGTAGGTGCCCGGCTTGTTCGGGATCGTCATCTGGTAGGTCAAATCCCTGAACGTGCCGGCCGGCACGACGAAGCTCCCGCTCCACGTCAGCTTGCCGCTCGCGGAGGTCGGGTTCGAGATGGCGACGTTGTTGAACTTCGAGGAGCCCGCGACGTAGACGGTCGCGGCCGGCGAGGTCGGCGGCGTGTCTACAAAGTCGTTGAGCGTGACGGAGCTTGTGCCGCTGTTCGTCGCGCGCAAAGTGTAGGTGATGACGGCGCCGGCGGCCGTGACGGTCGTCGCGCTCGCCGTCTTCGCGAGGGTGATGGCCGGGTCGGAGGCGGTGATGGTGACGCCGCCGCCCGTCCCGTAGTCGTTGTTGTAGTGAAAGCTGCTGCCCGAGAAGTCGAGGATGAGCGCGCCGGGCGTGGTCGTGCCGCCCGCCAGAATCTTGACCGTGTAGACCGAGGTCAGGCTGCCGCCGACCTTGCCGCCGGGCCAGTTGTTGGGGCCGATGCAGTCGCGGTAGTTCGACGTGCCGGGGACGCTGTTCCAGCCGCACGCGTCGGCGTAGAACTTGTCGTTCGTCGCGCCCGAAGGCGCCGAGTAACTAGTCTGAATCGAGACGACCTGGAAGACGACGTTCGGCAAGTCGAGGAAGGCTTCCAGTTGTTCGTAGCCCTGCGTTGCCGTGCTGGCAATGAGCGTGTACTGGTAGACGCCGCCGACCGTGACGGAGGAGGGGCCGGTGATGCTCGTCACGGTGTTGCGCCCCTGCGAGATGAGTTTCTCGACGTAAAGCTCGCGCGGCGTCGGCGTGCTCACGGCGGCGACGGCGTCGGCGCTCGCCGTCATGTGGTAGCGGCGCGTCGTGTTGTAGGCGGCGCTCGTGCGCGTGACCGCGACGGGGTAGTAGAAGTCAACGCACGCGCCCGAGGCGAGGAAACGCGCGCGGCCGGTGGCCGAGCCGCTGAGGTTGACGTAGATGTTCGTTGAATCCCAGAAGAAGTTGCCGACGACGTTGTTGAGCGTCGTCCCCGAAGTGTTGCAGACGCGCGAGCCGACCTGAAACGAGTTCGGGCCGACGCTCGGGTTGTTGCTGTCGAGGCCGATGATGTCCCACGTCACCGTCCTGATGGTCAACTGCGCCCGCGCCGTCCGCGCGCAGAGGAAGCAGAGGAAGAGCGCGACGAGGCAGAGGCGCACCGGCCTCGACGCCCCCGCGCGCGCGAGGACGAGGAAGAACGTGCGCGCGCTCGGCAGGTTTTTCTCGTCGAAGTTCATCGTCGCTGCTTCGGTCAGCCCTCCTCAGCCTTCGTCCGTCCGACGACTGCGTCGCGGGCCGCGCGACAATATAACTCAAAGCGGGAGAGAGCGCGGGGAGTTTCAGGGCCGCCGGGGTGGCGGCGCGGCACTAGCGTATGCGGACGGCGAAGGAGACGTTGCCGGCGTTGTTGAGAGGGGTCGGGTTGAGGCTGCCGGTGAAGGTCCAGCGGATGTGCGTGACGTTGCGGTCGTAGCCGGCGGGCGCGCCGCCCGCGCCCGAGACGGGCGTGTAGATGAAGCTCGCGGCGTTGTTGTTCGAGTAGGCGACCGTCACGGAGGTCAGGCTGCCGAGCGTGTTGCTCACCGAGCCGACCTTGAAGTCGGTGTAGTCGTTGATCTTGATCGTGGTCGAAGCGTTCGGGTCTACGAGCACGATGTTCTGGAGCGCCGCGCCGCCGAGGTTGGTGAAGGCGACGCTGTAGTTGATCTCGGTGCCCGGCGTCGCGCTCGGCCCGCCGAGCGTGTAGGACTTGTCGAGCTTGAGGTAGACGACGTTCGTCGTCACCGTGCTGCTGTTGTTCGACGTGTTCTGGTCGAAGGTCGTGCTCGACGCGACGCTCGCCGTGTTCGTCACCGAAGGCGCGGCCGCGACCGCGACGTTGACCCTGACCGTGATGGCGGGCAGCGTCGTGCCGCTCGTCACGGGCCCCGAGCGCGTGCACGTCACCGTCCCGCTCGCGTGCGCGCAGGTCCAGCCCGTGCCGAATGCGGTGGAGTAGGTGAGACCCGAAGGCAGCGCGTCGCTCACGGTGATGGTGCCGGCGGCCGACTGCGGCCCGTTGTTCCTGACGGTGAGCGTGTAGTCGGCGGTGTTGCCGACGGCGAAGCCCGTCGCGGCGACCTTCGTGATCTGCAAGTCGGCGGCGGCGACGACCGTGTCCGTGTCCGTCGCGGAGTTGTTCGCGGGCGTCGCGTCCGTCAGCCACGAGGGCGGCGCGACCGTGACCGTGTTGGCGATGCTGCCCGACGAGGCCGAGACCGTCGCGCTGACGGTGTAGGTGGCCGTGTCGCCCGCTTCGAGCGTGGCGCTGGTGCTGAGGTTGCCGCTCCCCGACGCGGCCGCGCAGGATGAGCCCGCGGAGGCCGCGCACGTCCACGTCGCGCCCGTCAGTCCGGCGGGGATGGTGTCGGTGACGGTGGCCGTCGTGCTGTAGGTGCCGTTGTTCGTGACGACGATGGTATAGGTGAGGCTCGCGCCCTGATACGTGTTCGTCACGCCGTCCGTCTTGGTGACGGAGAGCGAGGGCGCGGGGACGACGGCCGTCGAGAGGTCGCCCGTCGAGGTCGTGCCGCCGCCGAGCGTGTCGAGGAGCGTGGCCGAGAGCGAGGGCAGCGTCACGGCGTACATGTTCGAAGGGCTCTGCGTCTGGATGAGGAGGCGGCTCCCGTCCACGCCGAGGCCGAGCGTGCCGGGCGTGGCCCCGCCGGGAAACGTCACCGTGCCGACGGACGTGGCCGCGCCGCCCGCCGTGCTCGCCGTGTAGAGCTGGCGGTTCTGGTTGATGATGTAGAGCGTGCCCGTCGTGCTGAAGGCCATGTCGCCGCCGTTGCCCGTGCCCGTGATGTTGCCGCCGGGCGTGGCGCGCCCCGTCGTCTGGTTGACGGTGTAGAGCCGGTCGTTGTCCGCGCCGCCGCCGCCCGACATGTAGTAGAGCGTGCCCGCCGGGGAGAAGGCCATGCGGAAGCCGCTGCTGACATCCCCGCCCGAGGTCGAGGGGCCGATGTTGCCGAGCAGGACGGGCGCGACCGTGGGCGTCGCGGGGTTGAAGCGGTAGACGGCGCCGTTCTCGCCCGCCGTCGAGTTGATGACGTAGAAGAGCATGCCGTCGGAAGGGCGTTGCGCGAGCGTCGCGGCGTTGCCGCCGGGGTAGCCCGTGTAGACGATCGTCTCGACGCCCGTCGTCAGGTTGATGTGCCAGATGTTGTTGCTGCCCGCGCTGGCGTTGCCGCGAATGTGATAGACGGAGGTCTGCGCCACGACCACGGGCGCGAGCACGAGCAGCGCGAGCAGCGTGAGCGACGCGCGCACGAGCAACCGTCCGCGCGCCGCGCCGCTCGTGGCGGCGGTGGCGGGCGTCGGTCTCTGACCTGTGCGCGCGATGCATCTCAAGCTCTACCGGTTCCTTCCGTCAGCCCTCCGCCGAACCATTTACTCCTCCTCGTCGTGCCCCTTCTCGGTGTTGAGTCCCGACTTGCTCGTGCCGAAGAGGTCGAAGAGGTTCGAGAGCTTCGAGGAGATGGTGAAGTAGAAGCCGCGACGCGCCGTGCCGAGCCCGAAGTTGCCCGGCTCCGTCGCGCCCGTCCAGTTGTAGCCGCCGCCGAGCCGCAGGTCCGGCATCACCCAGAAGCCAAGCTCGGAGCCGAACGACGCGCGCGCCGTCCCCGACGCGGGCTGCGCCAGCCAACGCCCCTCGCCCGCCACGTCCACGTAGCGGCCGAGGCGGTAGACCGCGCGCGCCTGCGTCATGTAGGTGAGCGTCGAGACGCGCTCGATACCAAATGAGCTGGTGTCGCCGAACTTCAGCGCGAAGCGGCCGTAGAGTTCGACGTTACGCGTCGCCTGATAGTAGCCGTCGGTCGAGAGCGTATCCGACCGGTCGCGCGTCTCGCCGAGGCCCGCGCCGTTCTGCTGCGAGAGGTCGCGCCGCGTGTAGCTGAAGAGCAGGCCCATCGAGTCGCGGTGCAGCGGGCGCCACGCGAGCGCGCCCGTCGCGGCCATCGCCGAGCCCTTGCGCCCCTGGAAGTCGGTGCGCGAGAGCTGGAAGCGGCCGAGCGAGGTCACGTTGTCGCCGAGGCGTCCGGCCGCGCCGAGCGTGAAGACGGAGCCGACGCCGCCCCGGTCGCGCATCTCGTAGCGGCCCGTCGTGCGGAAGCCTTCGACCGGCTGCCACGCGAAGCCGAGGTGGCCGGCGTTGAAGCTCTCGCCCGCGCCCGCGATGTGGAAGCCGCGCTCGTAACCGAGGTCGAGCGCAAGCTTTTTGTTGACGGGCAGGCGATTCTGGAGGCCGATGACGGCGAAGCTGTCGGTGCCGTTGACGCCGTTCTCAAGTTGATAACGCGTGTTGAGGTTGCCGATGCGGCCGAGCTTCGTCTCGACGCCGACGGCCGTCTCGTTGCGCGCGGCCGTCGCGGCGAAACCGGTGCCCGACACGTCGCCGATGGGCGTGATGGGCGCCGAAGACATGCGCTGCGTGAAGAAGACTTTCGTGTACTGGTTCCACTGATACGTCGCGGCGAGCGTCGTCTGGTTCGGGTAGGTCGGGTCGGCCTCGCCGAGGTTCTGCTCGCGCTTGGCGGAGAGGTTGAGCTTATCGGTCGCCTTGTACTCGGCGCCGACGGTGACGAGGTTCGAGTCGGTCTCGCGCCCCGTGATCTCGTCCTTGAGGTGACGGAAGTCGTAAGAGAACTGCGCGCGCAGGCGGTCGCCGAACTGCTGCGTCCAGATGAGCGACGCGGTCTGACGGCTGTTGTCCACGTTCGCCGTCTTGTTGCGCTCGTCGGTGAACGAGAGCTGCGCGCGCGCCGTCCTTGAGGCGCGCATGTCAACCGAGATGTCCGTGCGCTGCGAGCCGGGCGTAACGGTCTGGCCGAAGGGGTTGAGGAAGCCTTCGTCGGCGCGCGCGAACGACGCGCGCACGGTCGTCTCGCGCCACGCGAGCGGCTGCTCCAACTCGACGCGGTAGGCGTTGCCGTCGTGGCGGTCGTCCACCGTGTTGCCGAAGAAGACGTTGCCGCCCGTGACGGCGCGTCCGCGCGACGTGGCCCACTCGGCGCGCACGCGCCCGTGATGTGGAAGGGTCTTCTCAACGTCCAGGCCGCCGAGCACGAACGAGCCGAAGTCGCCCTGCCGCTGGTCAACCAGGGAGAGCCCGAGCTTGAGCCCGAGGTCTTCGAAGTTCTTATAAGCGCGCCCCGTGTAGACGGCCTGCGACATCGAGTCGGCCCCGTACTCGTAGGTCGCGACGACCTGCACGAGGTTGAACGAGAAGTCGAACGTCGAAATCGGGCGGAGGAAGAAGACCTCGCCCGTCGCCGCGTCGAGGTTGTAATCGACCGAGCGGATGAGCGACTCGCGCGAAAGAATCGTCTCGGGGTTGCGGCGGTCGCGGACTTCAATCACCAACGTCTCGGAGCCGGGCAGGATGTCCGCGTGCGAGAGGCGCGCGAAGCCGAGCGCGCCGCCGGGGAACACGTCGCGCGCGAAGGCCGTGTCGGGGCGCGCGCCCGTCAGAGAGATGTAGTCGCCCTTCGCGTTCTCAAGATGCACCTTCACGCCCGTCAGCTTGCGCGTGTAGGAGGCGAGGCCCGCGTGGCGGTTCTCCGACTCGAAGTCGCCGAAGAGGAAGTAGGAGCGGCCACGGTCGAGCCGCGCGTAGAGCTTCGAGTTGGTCTGCGCGTCCTCGAAGCGCGTCGAGGAGTCGCCGAAGAGCGGGTAGGCGCGGTCGAGCGGGTCGAACTGGAAGAGACGGTCGCGGCCGGCCGTGCGGTTGATGGGCCGGTTGCTGTCGTAGGCGAGCGTCAAAAGGTTCTTCCCGCCGAGGAACTGGCCGCGATAGAAGAAGGCGAGGCGGCTGCGCACGGACGCGTCCGACTCCGCGCCGGACAACTCGGGCGCCGCCGCGCCGAAGCTCAGCTCGCCGAGACCGACGAGGATGGAGGGGCGAACTTCGGGAGTGATGCGCACCTGACGTTCTGCTTCGACCGCGCCGGTCGTCGCGTGAATCTCGGCCGAGCCCGGCGTGTTGTCCGCGACGAGCACGGCGCGACCTTCGCCGCCGACGAGCGGGACGATCTGCTCGCTGCGTGAACCGTCCTCCCTGGAACGCACGTCGGGCTCCGACTGGTTGAGAGAGCCGACGCGGTGCGTCCCGTCGTTCTGCCTGAGCGCGGCTGCGGCGGCCTTCTCTTCGGCCTTGCTGTTGCGACTTCCGTCAGCACCAACTTCATCGACGCGCATCAGTCGGCCCGCCGAGACCGCGAGCGCGACCGAGCCGTCGGCGGCGGGATGATTCCACTGGTCGAAGGCGCGCACGCGGACGAGCGTCGAGTCGCGTCCGCCGGCCGAAAGCTCCGCCTTGTCGGTCACAATCTCAAGCCGCTTCGCGGGGCCGCGACCGTAGGCCGTCAACTCGACGGTCTTGCCTTCGCGCCCTTCAGGGCTGACGGCCGTGACGCGAATGCGGTTCGGGCCGGGCTGAACGCCGAGGCCGACGAAGGTGAAGGTGGCGAGGTCGTTCTTGCGGTCGATTCTCTTCTCGCCGATCTTCGAGTCGGGCACGCGCTGACCCGCGACCTCGACCGTCACCGTCCACGCGCCATTCGTCCGCGCTTCAATCTCAAGCGCCGCGCCCGTCACAGCCTCGTCGGGCTTCGGCGAGAGCACGCGCACCTCGCCCGGCGCGACCGCCTCAAGCGTCTCCTCGGTCGTCGTCTCGTATGTGCCCGACGCGCGCGTCTCGACCGGCTTCGCTTCCGTCGTGTTCTTCGACTCGGTCGAAGCGAAGAGCGAACCGGCGAGCGGCGCCTTCGACTTTGAGTTGGAAGCGAGGCTGTTCTTTAACGTGGAGTTCGTCGTCGGAGCCACGGACGCGGAGTCGCCGTCGGACGCGCGCAGGCCGTAGTTCTGCCTGAGCATGGCGCCGCCGCCGAGCGGGGTCCGCAGCAGGCGCGTCCAGCTCCGCTCGTCGCGGCGGCCGGTCTCTACAAGAGAGTAGCCGGGCGGCAGCGTTACGGGGTCGAGCGAGAGCACCTGCGCGCCTTCGTTGACGACGGGGAAGTTGTAGAGACCTTCGGAGTCCGTGATGACCGACTGGCCGTTGTTCAAATAGAGCCGCACGCCGGGCACGCCGCGCTCGTCCTTGTCGAACTGGCCGTTGAGGTTCGCGTCCGAATAGACGCGGCCGATGATGACCTGCTGCGAGGAGAAGAGACCGCGACGGACGCGCACGCCCGCGCGTGCCTGGGGGGTAGACACACGCTCTCCGTTCGAGAGCGTCCCCGTCGCGGAAGCCGTGTTGAACTGCTCGCCCTCGCGCGCGTTCGCGCCGACGCGCACGCGGTAGACGAGCGTCACGCGCCCGCCCGCGTCCACGCGGCCGAGCCGGAAGACGAGCGTGTTTTCCGCCGCGCGCTCGGGCTCGACGTTGCGCGCGGGCGCGGGCGGGTTCTCGACGAGCGCCGTGCCTTCGGCGTAGTGGAACGACGGCGGGAGTTGGTCGCGCACCTCCGCGTTGTCGAGCGCCGCGGGCGTCGCGTTGCGCAACTCGACTCTGTAAGTGATCGTGTCGCCGACCTCGACCGACGGGCGGTCGGCGCTCTTCGTTATCTCCAGCGAAGAGTTCTCGAACATCGGCACGTTGAGCGCGTAGGCCGCGAGGCGCGGGATGTCAACCTGCTCCTCGGTCAGCTCGAAGCCGCCGGCCTGCGCGACGGGCAGACCGTCGAGCGCGCGCACGGCGAGCGTGAAGAGCCCCGCGCCGTCGGGCGCAATCGTCGTCTCGATGAGGCGCGCGCGGTAACCGGGCGCCGTCACGTTGAGGAAGTAACGCGCGGGACTCGTCGTCGTCCCGAGCTGCGTGTTCGAGAGCAGGAAGCTGAAACGGCCCGCCGCGTCGGACGCGAACGGGTTCGCGTTGTCGTTGTTCGGGTCGAGCCCCTCGTTCGCGCCGTTCGTGAGCGGAACGAGAGTGCCCGTCGTCGAGTCAACGAAGAGCGAGACGCGCGCGCCGGGGACGGGCGTGCCCGCGCTGCGGCCCTGGTAGACGACGCCGAACGGGCTCGTGACGACCGTCGCCGAAGTGCTCGCGACGGACGGCGCGTTGTCGGCCCCGACCGACGCCGTGTTGACGACGCCCGTGCCGTGCGCCACGCCCGACGCGACGCGACCCTGGAACGCGACTTCGAGAATCTCGCCGACCGCGACCTGCGCGAGTCGCACCTCGATGCGGCGCGCGACGACCGAGCCTTCGTCGCCGTCTTCCGTCTCGGTGAGCGCGCGCCCGCCGAGGCGGAGCGAGTTCGGGACGTAGTCGAGTCCGACGGGCAGCTCGTCGCGCAGCACGACGTTGCGCGCAGGCGTGTCGCCGCTGTTGCGGAAGGTGATGGTGTAGTTGAGCACCTGACCCGGCGAAGTCGTGACGCTCTCCTTGCCCTCGACGAGTTTGACGGGCGGGAGACTGGGGTCACTGGGCGAGGTGAAGCGCGCGCCGTTGCCGTAGGCGTTGACGATGGTACCAACGTCCCGCGCGCCCGCGTTCAAGGCGTCGGCGACGGAAGAGCGGGCGACGATGCGGATGGTGAACTGTTCGCCCACGCGGCCCGCGCCCACGTCCACGACGGCGAGCACGCCGACGCACTGGCCGCGCGCGAGGCGCGGGCTCATCGTCGAGTCGAGCGTGATGGCGCGGTCGGCCGAGGTGAGCGTGCCCGATTCATCTATGTCGAAGTGGAGCGCGACGAGCGCGGCCGGGGCCGTAACTTCGGCCGAGGCGATGGTGTAGAAGTCGGGCGTGTTGCCCGTGTTGCAGACGCGGAAGAGTCGCGTCACGCGCTCGTTCGGCGCGACGCTGGCCGACGACTCCGTCTCGTCCGGCGTGACGTTGACGGCGGCGACGGTCGAGACCGTGACCGAGACGGTCGGCGAGACGGTCAGGAACTCCTGCCCCGTTTCGTCGGCGTAGGTCGCCTCGGCGCGGTTGGAAATAGTGACGCCCGCCCCCACATCACCCTCGCGCGCGGCCGCGCCCGGCCCGCCGGCCGCGAGTGCGGCGACGGCGAGCAGGAGCGCGAAGGCGCGGAGGAGGATGTGGGGGCGGGCGTTAATCATCGGAGTAGACCTTAACGCTTAGCTCTGGGGCTTGAGGTTAGAGGTTAGTTGTTAAAGGTTAGAGTCGGGTTTCAACCTCTGTCCTCTAACCTCCAACCTCTCTCCCTTACTTGATCCGGCGACGGAAGACGAACGTCCGCGAGGCGCCGGGGTTGACCGTCCCGGCCGCGTCCTTGAGGAACGTGGTCGTGACGGTGACGGCGCCGTTGGTGTTGCCGTCGGTGACCGTCCCCGAGCCGGAGTCGGCCGGGGCGGGGGTGGTCAACTGCGTCGTCGTCGTGCCCCAGTTGTTGGGCGCGGCGTTGCCGTCCTCGTTGATGACGACGTTCGACGCCACGAGGTCAACGCAGCCCGCGCCGCCGCCGCCCACCGAGACGTTCGAGTACGTGATCGTGTACTCAAGGTCCGCGCCGGGCACGGGGTCGGAGGCGCCGCCGACGCCGGTCGAGTTGAAGACCGCGACCGACTTCACGAGCTTCAGGAAGCCCGTGTAGTAGTTGTCGCGCGTGGCGTTCGACGACGTGGGCGTGAGCCCCGAGGTCGCGAGCACCGTCGTCGAGAAGCCGCCCGTCTGGAGGACGGCCGTGCCGGCCGGAGCCGTGACGCGCACGATGACGTTGGCCGACGCGCCGTAGGCCACGGCGAGCGTCGTGCTGCCGCCGCCCGAGAGCGTCGTGAACGACGTGCCGCCGTTGGTGCTGATCTGGACCGTGAAGCCGGCGGGCACCGTCGGCGCGGTGAACGTGAACGTGTCGTTGGCGTTGCCCGTGTTCTGCACCGTGTTGGTGAAGTCGACGGTCGTGGCCGAACCGAGCGTGCCGAGGTGCGACAGCCCGGCGATGGCGGCGGGCGCCACCGACTTGTTCGTGTAGTCGTCGTTGTTGTCGGTCGGGCCGACCGCGGCGGGCGCGCCCGAAGGTCCGAAGAGGACCGAGCCGACCTGCATGAGCAGCGTCGGGAGCTGGAAGCCCTGCGTCGCGCTCAACGCGTCAACGCCGAAGCGCGGCTCGTTGAAGTCCGCGTTGCCGTCGCCCTTGTTGACGACCGCGTCGCCCGACTGGTCGGTCAGGTTCGTGTTGAGCGAAGTGCGGCCGAAGGCGTCGCCGATCTCGTAGAGCGGCAGCGTGGCGTTGATGCCCGTGTTGACCGTGACGACGACCTGCATGTTGCTGACGGTCGCGCCCGACGTGAGCGGGTTGCCGCTGTTGACGAGGAAGGCAACGCGCGTGACGCTTGACGCGGGCGGCGCGGCGGTCGTCCAGACGGCGCCCGTGACCGGGTCGGTCGTCAGCGCCGAAGTCGAGTAGAGCACGGTCGCGCCGGCGGGCGGCGTGGCCGAAGCGAAGGTGGTGCGGCTGGGAACGGGCACGATGACGAAGACGCCGCTGTTCGAGCCAGCGGGGCCGTTCGTCAGCGTCCGCGTGTTGACGGCGCGCGCGCCCGCGTTCTCGACCGACCACGTGTAGGTCACGTTCGAGCCGAGCGCGACGGGGCCGGCCGGGGCCGTCAGCGACAGGCGGAGCTGCGCGTCGTTCTCGACCGTGGTCGAGATGCTGCCGACGGCCTCCGACTCGCTGCCCGTCAGCGTGACGCCCGAGGGCACCGACGTTCTGACTTCCGCCGCCGAGCCGTTCGACGCGACGTTGTCGCCCGAGGCGTCGCCGAGCGTGACGCTCACGGTCGAGCCGGCGGCGGCCGCCGCGGAGACGCTGGCGCGAACGACGACGGTGAACGACGCGTTGCGCGCGAGGTACGGCGAGGCCGACGGGTAGAGCACGGCCGAGCCGTTGCCGAGGATGTCGATGTCGCCGCCGTCGATGCCGTTGCCGTTCACGTCGATGACGGCCTGCGTGACGGTCAAGCCCGACGAGGGAACGACGGCCGCGCCGCCCGCCGGGAAGCGGACCTGCGTGGCGAAGTTGCCCGAGTTGGTGACGGTGAACGTGAAGTCAACGCTCGTCTGGCCGGCGACGACCGTCGGCACCGAGCCGCCGTCGGGCGTGATGGCGAGGCCCGCGACGTTGGCGACCGTGACGGTCACGGTGTTCGAGTTGACAGTGTAGTTATTGGTGCCGTCGGAGTAGGTGGCCGACGCGGTGTTCTGTATCTGCGTGCCGCCCGAGGTGGCCTGGCCCAGCGCGGGCGCGGCCGTCAGGCACAGCGCGGCGAGGGCCAGCAGCACACCGGGGAGTGCGCGCAGGCGTCTGGGGGATGTGTTTCTCGTATTCATTTTAATCAGTTCCTTCTGGTGGTCGGTGGGAGTGTGGCGGCCGCGCTATGTAGGCAGGTGCCGGAGGCTTTGCGGTCCTCCCGGCCGTGCGCTGAGCCGCGCGGGTTCCCTGGTCACCTGACGCGCACCTTGTATGAGGCCGACAGCTTGCCGCCGGGGGCGAACGCGTCCGACCACTCGTAGCGGACCTCCGTGTACATCGAGACGGGGGCGGCCACCTTCTTCACCGAGCCGTCCGCCTGGCGCTCCTCGACGATGGGCTGCGTCGAGAAGGTCTTGCCGCCGTCGATGGAGTAGGTGACGGTCGAGCCGCTCTCGCCGGCCGCCGAGCCGGGGACGAGAACCGTGCCCGAGGGGATGTGGCCGACGGCCTTGTAGTCGCGCGCCGCGCCGGTCCCCTCGTTCGAAGAGACGATCCGCCAGTCGAGAATCTCGCCCGGCTTAACGTTCTCGACCTTGTCGAGGGCGAGGCGGGCGCCGCCGCGCTCGACCGAGCCGGCGAGTTCCACCTTGATCTCGGGACGACCGCTCGCGGCGGTCTTGAGCTGCCGCTGCGCGAACGCCGCGCCGCCCACGAGGGCGACGACGCAGAGCGCGAGCAGGGGGGCGGCGGCCCTTCTGTTCTTCAGTCTGTTCATTTCAGGTTCTCCTCCGATGATGGTTACTTTGGGTTGAGGCGCGAGGCTGGCGGGAACGTGTGCCGGCGTAGGCGCGGATTAAAAGAGCGAGGTGCTTCAGGGCATGAAGGCTGTGAGTCCCCGTCTCAAGCGGGGTCGGCCATCGCCTCGTCCTTGAGGGCGCAGGCGACGGCGTACATGAAGTCCCGGACGCGGACGGGGCGCGGCAGGACGGCGGCGAGCCGCGCGTGCGTGTGCACCCGCATGATCTCGGAAGGCCGGTCGTGGAAGGCGATGAGCGACGTGCGGGGCGCGAGTTCGCCCAGCGCGGCGACGGCCCCGCTGCGGCCGAAGCCGGCCATGTCGAGGCCCACCGCGATGAGGTCGAAGTCGCCGCGCGCGGCCCCGCGCAGCACGTCCATCGTGTGGCGACAACTTTCGGCCTCGTGCCCGGCCGCCCGCAACGCCCTCACCAACTGCTCGGAGGCCGCCCGGTCGTCGTCGCAAATCATCACGCGCGCCATCTGGTTTGATTCCTTTACTCGAATGAAACGTCGGTGCATTGACCGGAACACACACTTGCCCGGCTTACACTCCTTTAACAACCCCCGTACCGCGCGCGCGGCCGCCAAGCTTGAAGGGCGTAAATGTTGGAACTTAAGGCGTTGTGGTTCTGGCGTGTGCGGTCAGACTAAGGGCGGAAAGGGTCCGTGTGACAGGCGAGGCTGAAATTCTGTCAGCCAAACTGACGTTTTGTCAGTCTCCGTACTCGCGGAGTTTGCGGTAGAGGGTGCGGGCGGAGATGCCGAGGACGGCGGCGGCGCGCTCGCGGTTGCCGCTTTGTTCTTCGAGGACGCGGAGGATGTGCTGGCGTTCGAGTTGGTCGAGCGTGAGAGGGGTTGAGTCGGAGATGATGGCGGTGCCTCCGGCGCTGTGCGAAGAAGTTGAGGGGAGGATTTGGTCGGCTTCGATGGTGTCGGAGTCGGCGGAGGCGAGGGCGGCGGCGCGTTCGAGGGCGTTGCGCAGCTCGCGGACGTTGCCGGGCCAGTCGTAGGAGTTGAGGCGTTGGCGCGCTTCGCCTGAGAGGTCGAGCGCGGGGCGGTTGAAGCGTTCGCGGAAGAGCGAGAGGAAGTGGTCGGCCAGCGCCGGGATGTCTTCGCGCCTTTGGCGCAGCGGCGGCACGTGGAGCGAGATGACGTTGAGACGGTAGAAGAGGTCCGCGCGGAAGCGGCCGGCCGAAACGTCTTCGGCGAGGTTGCGGTTGGTGGCGGCGATGACGCGCACGTCCGCCTCGCGGTCGCGCGTCGAGCCGACGCGGCGGAAACGCCCCTCTTCGAGAAAGCGCAACAGCTTCACCTGCGTCTGCGCGGGCATCTCGCCCACCTCATCGAGAAAGAGCGTTGACGAATCGGCCGCCTCAATCAGTCCGCGCTTCGTCGAGGTCGCGCCGGTGAAGGCGCCGCGCTCGTGGCCGAAGAACTCCGACTCGAAGAGCGTCTCGGGCAGCGCCGCGCAGTTGACCGCGAGCATCGGCGAATCGGAGCGCAGGCTGCGCGCGTGGATGAAGCGCGCGAGCACATCCTTGCCCGTGCCCGACTCGCCCGTGACGACGACGGTCGAGTCGGCGCGCGCGGCCGTCTCGGCGAGCGCGACCAGGCCCTCCATCGCCTTGCTCTTGTAGACGAGCGCGCCGGCCACGTCTTCCGTAGGCTGGCGGACGGCGTCCCGCAAAGAGGCGTTCTGTCTAACCAGTCGTCTCTTCTCGTCGGCCTTGCGGACGACGGCCTCGATCTCGTCGAGCGTCGAAGGCTTCGTCAAATAGTCGTAGGCGCCGAGCCGCATCGCCTCGATGCCCGTGCCGAGCGAGGTATCGGCGGTGAGCATGATGACCTCGGGCGCGTCTTCGAGCTTGCGCACCTCGCGCAGCGTCTCAAGGCCGCTCAGGCCCGGCATGCGTATGTCGAGCAGCACCACGTCGAAGTCGCTCTTCGAGAGCGCGGCGAGCGCCTCCTCGCCCGACGCGGCCGGGGTCGAGTCGAAACCCATGCGCGCGATCTGGTCCGACACGAGCTTGCGCAGCACCGCGTCGTCATCGACGACCATCACGCGAATCTTACGGCTCATAGGATAAAGGGGCGGCAGAGACGGTAGAGGTGTGCAGAGCGTCGGGACGCCATATTAACATCAGTCCTCGCCTTCGCATCAACTTGCGCCGAAGGTTTTCCGGTTCCCCTCCCGACGGAGAGTTCTTCAAACTCACAATCTCAAATTTCAAGTTTGAAATTTCAAACTTCAAGAGGGGTGTCACTGGCGCTCGGGCGTGCGGCGCGGGAGCCAGAGGCGGAAGCGGCTGCCCTTGCCAGGCTTGGACTCGACGGTGAGCGCGCCGCCCAGGGCCTCGGCCAGCGTGAGCGAGATGGCGAGGCCGAGACCGGCGCCTCGGCCCGGGTCCTTGGTGGTGAAGAAGGGGTCGAAGATGCGCGACAGCGTCTCGGGCGCGATGCCGGGGCCGGTGTCGGCAACCTCGACGCGGACGCGCTCGCCGTCGCGCAGCGTCGAGACGCTGACCGCGCTGCCCGGCCCGGCCGCGTCGAGCGCGTTCGCGAGCAGGTTGTCGATGACCTGCCGCACCATCGCCTCGTCGGTCGCGACCTCGCCGACCGATGGGTCGGCTTCGACCTCGACGCGGACGGCGCCCTCCTCGTGCCCGCGCCGCTCGAAGAGTTGCGCGGCCTGCGCGACGACGCGGTTGAGGTCAACGGGGTCGCGGCGCGCGCGCTTCTGGCGCGAGAGGTCGAGCAGGCCGCGCGTGATCTGCTTGCAGCGCAGAGCCTGCCGGACGATCTCTTCGAGATAGTAGTCCCACTGCCTCTCACCGGCGACGCGCGCGGTCTCCGCATCGGACTTGATGTCGCGCAGCGTCGCCTCGGCGCAGGTCGTGATGGCGGCCAGAGGGTTGTTGATCTCGTGCGCGACGCCCGCGGCCAGTTGCCCGATGGTGGCGAGGCGGCGCGAGCGCGCCAGTTGCTCCTGCACCTCGGCGAGCGTCGTGATGTCGCTCCAGGTGATGACGCTCCACGATGCGATCTGGAAACCGGACTGTTGAGAGCCGTCGGGTTTTGACTCGGGGCTCCAGATGCCTGAGTCCAGACTCGAAAGCGGCGCGGCGGAGACGAGGTAGCGGCGGCCGTCCTCGGCCTGTAGCTCGAAGGAGCTGGTCGTGCGGCGCGTGCCCGGCCGCATGTGGTAGGCGGCGGCGCGCTCGCCGAACAGGCGCGCGAAAGCATCGGCGCAGGACATGCCGGCCACGTCCGAAGGGTGAAGGCCGCCCATCGCCTCGGACGCGGCCATGTTGCAGCGCGCGACGCGCATGCGGTCGTCGTGGACGATGATGCCGTCGGGGATGGCGTCGAAGGTCTGCTCCCAGACGCGCTTCGCGGCGCCGAGCGTGTCGAGCAGCCGCGCGTTGTCGAGCGCGAGCGCGGCCATGTCGGCCAAGCCTTCGAGTTGTTGTCGTTCCTCGGCGGTGAAGCGGTGGTGCTCGCGGAAGCCGACGGCGAGGATGCCGAGGCTCTCGCCGCGCGCGCGCAGTCGCGCGATGGCGAGGTCGCGCACGCCCTCGGCGCTGTGGAGCGGGAACTCGCTCTCGGGCAGGTCGCCGCCCAGCCCGCGCACCTCGAAGATGGGCTCGTCCACCTCGCGGTCGAAGGCGGCGGCGCGCTCGGCCAACTCGCCGCGCACGGGGATGACGATCTCGCCGGCCTCGGCCGGGACGCTGCGGAAGCCGCTCGTCGCCAGCCACGTGATGGTGCGTTCGCCCTCGGAGAAACTGGCGATGCTCGCGGTGTCCGCGCGCAGGATGCGCCTGACGGTCTCGACGACCGTGTCGAGCGTGGCCGCGCCCTCCGCGCGCGCGCGCCTGCTGTTTCTGTCCTCAACCATCTCGCCCTTATCTTGCCAGAACTTTTCCGATTGCGGAATGCGGATTCTGTTGAAAGACGGATGAGACTCATGCCGCGTTTCATCTTTCTCCGAATCCGCCTTCCGCAATCCTACCCCGGCGTCGCAATTTTCTTTCACCTGACGCAGGCGCTTTCTCCTTCCGGAGCGACGGCCGACGCACGACCCCGTGTTTTCCCAGGGAAGACCGGCGGCACGCACCTTGCCGAAGCGTTGGCGTGGGCGATGAAGTTATGAACGTCGAAAAGCATTCAACGCAGAGCGAGAGAGACGCACGGAGGTTGCTCGTCATGAAAAGAGTCGTGGAAGTTCTGGGGTGGCTCACGGCGGTCGCCCTCTTCGTGTTCGCGAGCCACGCGGTCTTCGCCACGGGGCAGACCGGGCGCACGCAGGAAGACGCGGGCGCGCGGCGCGAGCGCACACGCACGGCGCGCGGGCGCGAAGACCTGAGCCCCGGCTCGCTCATCCGCGAGGCGCGCACCGTCTACGTCGCGCCGAACAATCACGTCGAAAAGAAGTACCTCGAATACAAGCTCGGCAAGTACAACGAGCTGAGCGACTGGGGTTACGTCCTCGTCACTGAGCCATCGGCCGCCGACCTCGTCATCACCGTGGACAAGACGGCGCTCAACTACATCTTCACGCTGACCGACCGCCGCACCTCCGTCATCGTCACCAGCGGCAAGTGTGTCGCCGTCAACGGCCGCCTCGCCGCCGAATACCTCGGCAAAGAGATCGTCAAGAAGATCAAGGACGTGCGCGCCTCCGGCGACGGCGGCCGCCGCCGCAACGACCGGCGCCGCGACGACGCGGACGAAGACGACGAGTGGAGCGAGTCGAAACCGACGAACTAAGGGATTTGAAAGGGCAGTAGATTCATGCGTACGACAAGGTATTTGAAACGCCTCACCAACCTCACCCCTCTCCTTCTCGCGGGCGCGCTCGTCTTGGCCTTCGGTGTCGCGGCGCATGCGCGACAGACCGCCGGTCGCGAGTCGAAGCCCGCGACCGACGCCGCCTCGCTCCTCGCGGTGCTCAAGGCCACGGGCTCCGACCTGAACCCGAAAGAGGCGCGGGCGCTCGACGACGCGGTCGAGGGGTTGAAGCGGATGGGGCGCGCGGCCGTCCCCGCGCTCACGGAGTTTCTGAACACGGAGAAGGGGCCGGGGCGCGTCCACGCCGCCACCGCGCTCGCGGGCATCGACCCGTCCGACGCCCTCGCGCGCCGGACGCTCGAAGACCTCGCGCGCAAAGGCAAGGGCGACGACGTAATCATGGCCGCCCTGGCGCTCGCGGAGATTGACCCGGAGAACGACGCGGCCGTGCCCGCGCTCGTCAAGATGGCCTCGAAGTCGATCTGGCTCCCGTCGCGGAAGGCGCTGGTCAGGCAGAGGACTTCGGCGCAGGCGCTCGCGCTGACGGCGCCGGGCATCAAGGCGCTCACGCCTCTCCTTAATCACTGGGACTCCTGGGTGAGGCAGGCCGCTGTCTTCGCCTTCGACGAACGCACGGAGACGCTCGCGCGCGCGTCGCACGCGGTGCGCGCCGCCACGCGCGAAGCCATCCCCGCGCTCGTCAAAGCCATCGCGGACAAGGACGAGATAGTCAGCGGCATGGCCGCCGAGTCGCTCGAACAACTCGGCGCGGACGCCCTGCCCGAACTGAAGCGGGCCGCCGCGAGCGACGATAAGCGACTGTCCGCCGCCGCGTCCGAACTCTTAAAACAGATGGGTCGGGGCTGACTCCGAAACCAGCACGGAGGAGCGCCGCCTTAACCTCTGAAACTTTCAAGGGAGCGTTTTATGAGTAACAGAATACTCTTCATGCTGCTCTTCGTTTCGCTCGCCGCGCCCGCCGCCGCGCGCGCGCAGACGGGCACCGCGCCGGACGTTGACGAGCACCGGGCCGAGGTCGGCGCCTTCTACACGGGCGTCAACCTCGAAGGCTTCGGCGAGACAATCAACGGCCTCGGCGGGCGCTTCGGCTACAACTTCAACAAGAACTTCGCGCTCGACACGGAGTTCAGCTTCTTCCCCGAGACGCACCTCGGCAACCGGCAGTTTGGTCAAAAGACGCAGGCGTTCGCGGGCGTCAGGGCCGGCGCGCGCACGAACCGCGTCGGCGTCTTCGCCAAGCTGCGGCCGGGCGTGATGTTCATCGGCGAGGTCACGTCGGGCTTCAACTGTAGCGGTAACAGCCTCGGCCAGACGTGCCGCCCGAGCCACAACAACTTCGCGCTCGACGCGGGGGGCGTGCTCGAACTCTACCCGTCCGCGCGCACCATCGTCCGCCTCGACGCGGGCGACACCATCGTCCGCCTGCGCAGCGCGACGCTCGGCCTCCTCACGGGAGGCCCGACCGCCAACACCGACACCACGCACAACTTCCAGTTCAGCGTCGGCTTCGGCTACAGGTTCTAGAACGCTCAGCGGGCGCGACGTAAGAAGGGGCGGCCGCTCGTCAAAAGCGGCCGCCCCTTCCCGTCGAGTGTCCGTGTGACTCAGCCGGCCTTCGGCGCGGCGGCGCGCACCTCTTCGGAGACGCCGGCCTCGTACTTCTTGAAGTTCTCGTTGAAGCGTCGGGCGAGGTCGCGCGCCTTCTCGTCGTAGGCGTTGGCGTCCTTCCAAGTGCCGCGCGGCTCAAGCACTTCGGAGGGAACGTCGGGGCAGGCGACGGGGACGTGGACGCCGAAGAGGGGGTCGGGCCGCGTCTCGACCCGCGCGAGCGAGCCGTTCAATATCGCGCGAATCATGGCGCGCGTGTGCCTGATGGACATGCGCTGCCCCTCGCCGTAGGGGCCGCCCGACCAGCCCGTGTTGACGAGCCAGCACACGGCCTTGTGCTCCTGAATCTTCTTCCCCAGAAGGTCCGCGTAGACGCCCGGATGCAGCACCATGAAGGGCGCGCCGAAGCAGGTCGAGAAGGTCGCCTGCGGCTCGGTCACGCCGCGCTCGGTGCCCGCGACCTTCGCCGTGTAGCCCGAAAGGAAGTGGTACATCGCCTGCTCCGGCGTGAGCCGCGCGACGGGCGGCAGCACGCCGAAGGCGTCGGCCGTCAGCATGATGATGTTCGACGGATGACCCGCGTAACCCTCGGGGACGATGTTCGGAATCGAGGTCAGCGGATAAGCCGCGCGCGTGTTCTCCGTGCGCGAGGCGTCGTCTAAATCGGGGACGCGCTTGACCGGGTCGAAGACGACGTTCTCCATGACGGTGCCGAACATGCGGGTGGTGCGGTAGATGTCGGGCTCGGCCTCGGCGGAGAGTTTGATGACCTTGGCGTAGCAGCCGCCCTCGAAGTTGAAGACGCCGTCGTCGCTCCAACCGTGTTCGTCGTCGCCGATGAGCCGGCGCTCTGGGTCGGCGCTCAAGGTCGTCTTGCCCGTCCCCGACAACCCGAAGAAGACGGCCACGTCGCCCGCGTCGCCGACGTTCGCGGAGCAGTGCATCGACATCACGCCGCGACGCGGCAGGAGGTAGTTAAGAATGCTGAAGACGGACTTCTTTGTCTCGCCCGCGTAACTGGTGCCGCCGATGAGGACGAGGCGCTGCGCGAAGTCCATCAGGATGAAGGTCTCGGAGCGCGTGCCGTCGGTCGCCGGGTCGGCCTTGAAACTAGGGATGTTGACGACGGTGAACTCGGGCGTGTGCTTCCCCTCCCCCGAGTCGTCGTTGATGAACATCGTGCGCGCGAAGAGCGAGTGCCACGCGAGTTCGGTGACGATGCGCACGGGCAGGCGGTAACGTGGGTCGGCGCCCGCGTAGGTGTCCTGCACGAACAGCTCGCGCGTGGAGGCGTGGCTCATCATGCGCTCGCGCAGGCGGTCGAACTTCTCCTGCGAAAACTCCTTGTTGACCTCGCCCCAGAAGACTTCGGTCTCGGACGAGGGCTCGCGGACGATGGCCTTGTCCTTGGCGGCGCGGCCGGTGTGCTCGCCCGTATCGACGAGCAGCGCGCCGTGCGCCGAGATGAAGCCCTCGCCGCGACGCGCGACCACCTCGTAAAGTTCGGGGGTCGTGAGGTTCCAGTAGACGTTGCGCTCGGGGCGGATGCCTATGCTGTCGAGCCCCACGTCGCTGCGCTTGCGCCCCTGCTCGCGCGCGACGCTCTGTTTAATTGCGGCCATAAGTTCTCCTGGTAAATGGTGAATAGTCAATAGTGAATGGTGAAAAATGCTCAAGCACTATTCACTATTGACCATTCACTATTCACTTCTTCTTTGTTGAACCCTTGAACAAACGCGGCTCGGACGCAGGACAGGAGCGCGGGCCGGACGCTCGTCTGCTTCCGGTCTCTGGCGCTCCTGTCTCTGGTGCGGAGTTGTGCGTGTCGCGTCGGTTAAAGTTTGTCTTTCTCCCGCCGCTCTTCGACCAGTTCGCGCAGCGCGACCGCGAGGTCGCGGGCGGCGCGCTCCAGCCGTTCGGCGCAAGCCTCAAGCTCTTCGACGCCGCCCGGGTTCGAGCGCGCGGCGACCGCCGCGAGCGCGTCGTCGGTCTGCGAGTTGAGACGTTCCGCCGCCGACTGCACCTCTTGCTCCGCGCGCGTGAGCAGCGGTTTCGAGGGAGAAGTTGAACCTTGTGTACTCACCAAAATCAGCCCTGCTTGTCCGATAGAATTGCTCGGCTCGCGGCGCCGTCGAGTGGGCCGCCAAGCCCGCGCGCCCTACTGCCTTCCGACGCGCCCGACAAAGATAGCAGAATGAGTTCGACTCCGCCATCCCCCGCACCGGCCCGCGCGCACATTTCGAGGAAAGAGGCGGCGACGGCCCTCGGTAAAAGGGTATAATCCGGCACCGCCTTAAGAAAAAAACGTCAAGGAGTCAGCGACCGTCGATGAGAATAAAAGCGTCCGTCGTCTTCAGCCTGCTCTTCGTCCTCCTCTTCTTCACCAACGCCAACGCGCAGGAGGTCAAGTCGCCTTCGGGTCGGCTCACGCTCACCTTCGGCCTGACGGAGGCGGGCGAGCCGACCTACGGCCTCTCGTTCGCGGGGCGGCCGGTCGTGCTGCGGAGCAGGCTCGGCGTCGAACTGCGCGACGCGCCCGCGCTGACGAACGGGTTCGCCGTCGTCAAGGCGGACAACACGGAGAAGGACGAGACGTGGCAGCCCGTGTGGGGCGAGGTGAAGTCGATACGCAACCGCTACCGCGAGTTGGCCGTGACGCTGCAACAGACTTCAGGAGATAAGCGGACGCTCGTCGTCAGGTTTCGTCTCTTCGACGACGGGCTCGGCTTTCGTTACGAGTTCCCCGTACAGGAGAAGTTGAAGTACTTCACGGTCGCGGACGAGAAGACCGAGTTCAACCTCGCGGGCGACCATAGGGCCTTCTGGATTCCGGGCGACTACGACACGAACGAGTACGCATACTCGACCACGAAGCTCAGCGAGATCGACGCATCCAAAGGCCGGAAGGACATCGCGATTGCCGTCAAGTCCATTCCCGGCGACAACGTCGTGCAGACGCCGCTCATGTTGAAGACAGCGGACGGGCTCTACGTCAACATCCACGAGGCGGCGCTCGTCAACTACCCGGCGATGAACGTCGCGGTCAACAAGCAGACCTTCTCGCTCTCGTCGCACCTCGTCCCCGACGCGCTCGACAACAAGGCTTACATGCAGACGCCCGACCGCACGCCCTGGCGCACCGTCGTCGTGAGCGACAAGGCGGCGGACATCCTCACGTCGAAACTCATCCTCAACCTGAACGAGCCTTCAAAGGTCGCGGACGCGCGTTGGATCAAGCCCGTGAAGTACGTCGGCATCTGGTGGGAGATGCACGTCGGCACGGCGACGTGGAACTACGCCGACGTGGGCAACGTGAAGCTCGAAGGGATGGACTGGTCGAAACTGAAGCCCAACGGGAAGCACGGCGCGACGACCGCGAACACGAAACGCTACATCGACTTTGCCGCGCGGCACGGCTTCGACGGCGTGCTGGTCGAGGGCTGGAACGTCGGTTGGGAGGACTGGTTCGGGAACTGGAAGGAGGAGGTCTTCGACTTCGTCACGCCCTACCCAGACTTCGACGTGAAGGAGCTGCAACGCTACGCCGCCGCGAAGGGCGTCAAGCTCATCATGCATCACGAGACTTCCGCCTCGGCGACCAACTACGAGCGGCGGATGGAGGCGGCCTACCGCTTCATGAAGGAGCACGGGTACGACGCGGTGAAGACCGGCTACGTCGGCCGCATCATCCCGCGCGGCGAGCACCACGACGGCCAGTGGATGGTCAACCACTACGCACGCGTCGCCGAGGCGACGGCGCGTCATCAAATCATGCTCGACGCGCACGAGCCCGTCCGGCCCACGGGCCTGCATCGAACTTACCCGAACTGGCTCGCCAGCGAGGCCGGGCGCGGCAACGAGTACAACGCTTGGAGCGAGGGCAATCCGCCCGAGCACGAGACCATTCTGCCCTTCACGCGCCTGATGGGCGGGCCGATGGACTACACGCCGGGCATCTTCCAGATCAAGATGGACGTGTACGCGCCGGGGAAGAAGGAGCAGGTGCACACGACGCTCGCGAAGCAGTTGGCGCTCTACGTCACGCTCTACAGCCCCTTGCAGATGGCGGCCGATTTGCCCGAGAACTATGAGCGCCACCTCGACGCCTTCCAGTTCATCAAGGACGTGGCCGTCGATTGGGACGACACGCGCGTTGTCGAGGCAGAGCCCGGCGACTACTTAACCATCGCGCGCAAGGCCAAGGGCAGAGACGAGTGGTACGTCGGCGCCATCACGGACGAGAACGCGCGCACTTCGGAAGTCTCTCTGGACTTCCTCACGTCGGGGCGGCGGTACGTCGCGACCATCTACGCCGACGCCCGCGAAGCGCACTGGCGGAGCAACCCGACGAAGTACCAGATCACAAGCTCGCTCGTTGACGGGCGGACGCGGCTCGCGCTCGCGCTCGCGCCGGGCGGCGGCGCCGCCGTCAGCCTGAAGCCCGCCACGGCCGACGACCTGAAGAGGCTGAAGCCGTACGGAAGATAGTTATGAGCGGGGCGCCCGGCAGAGAGGAGTTCACGGCGGCGGAGTGGCGCGTGGTGGAGGCGCACCGCACGCCTCGGAGCGTGCAGCGTCTGCTCACGGGGATGAGTTACAACCGCGAGCGCGAGGGCGGGACGCTGCGCAGCTTCCGCGAAGTCATGCGTCGCGGCGAGGCACACTGTCTGGAGGCGGCGCTCGCGGCGGCCGTCATCTTAGAGCAGCACGGCTACCCGCCGCTGCTCTTAAGCCTTGAGTCGCGGGACAAGCTCGACCACGTCGTCTTCGTCTACCGCGAGCGCGGCCGTTGGGGTTCGGTGGCGCGCTCGCGCGACCTGGGGCTGCACGGACGGCGGCCGGTCTTCCGTTCGTTGCGCGACCTCGCATACAGCTACTTCGAGCCCTACGTGGACATGACGGGGCGCATCACCGGCTACGGGCTGGCGAGCATGTACGAGCTGGGCGGCTATGACTGGCGCTTCTCGCCGCGCAACGTCTGGAAGGTCGAGCGCCACCTGCAAGTGATACCGCACAAACCGCTGCCCTCCTCCGAGCGTCGCTACCAACAACTCCGCGCGCGCTACGAGGAGTGGCACGCGCGCCACCCCGACCGCTCACCCGACTACTTCAAGAGCCGCGTCAACTGGGTGAGGTAAGACGAGAAGGTTCGGGTCAGGAGCAGTCGGGGATGCCCATCCGTTCGAGGAAGGGGTGCGAGTGTTGATAGTAGCCCTCGTCCAAGCGTTGGGAGGTCTCGACGTACTTCCCCCTGCGGTAAGCGTAGGTGTGGACGACCCCGTCCATGCCGCCCATGCGCCCGTAACTCGTCAGCGCGCTCCAACCGCCCGCGCGCCGGTGGACGTAGAAGAACCACGCGCTGATGACCCCGCGACTGCGCGCCGGATAGTCGTCGAAGATGCCGAACAGGCAGTTGCCCGTCATCCCGCAGTTCAGACGGACGAACAACTCGTCCCTCCCATCCCCATCGAGGTCGTAGCGAAAGGCGTAGTCCTCACAGAAAGACCCGGTGCAAGGGTTGCCCGTCTCCTGCCTCAAACGTTCAACCATCCGCCTCAGTCGCGGCGAAGGGCGGAAGGGCTCGCCCTCACACTCGCCGCCGAACTTCGCCACGACCGGCGGTGACTTCTTTCTTCCGACCCGCGCCTGCGCCGACGCGTGCGCGACGACGCAGACAAGCAGCAGTATCGCGGCGACCACGTTGCGCATGAACTCCTACCCTCTCATGGCCCACAGCACGGCCCATAGCAGCACCGTCAGCAGTCCGTGTGTGAGGAGGTTGAGCGCGAGCGCGGCGCGGCCGCGCTCGTGGAGCGCGAGGCGGAAGAGCCCGCCCGCCGTGCGCGCGAACGACGCGCGCAGCCCCGCGAGCGGCGCGTGCGCGTGGTGCGCCGCGTAGGTCGAGGTCGGCGCGTAGACGACGCGTGCGCGCGGCATGGGCTGTCTTCTTAAATGTCGCACGAGTTGTCGATAAAGAAAGCGTCGCGGACGCCGCGTGCGCCGGAAGACGAAGAGCACCAGGAGTCCCGTGAGCCCGACGACAGACCACTTGAGCCCCACCACCGTCCAACGTCGCGCGCGCCCTTCGTAGACCTCGCCGAACAGTTCCCACGCCTGCCCGACGCGCAACTCGGCGCGTTTGATCTTGCCGCGTGCTCTCTCTACGCCCGTCAGCTTCTTCGGCTTCGACGGCGCGGGCCACGCGGGTTGGCCCGAGACGGTGCGCGTCGAGGGCTGCCAGCGACCCTGCGCGGGCAGACGATAGTTGGGGTACTCGCGCCGCACGTCGGCCAGCGTGACGAGCCGCGCGCCCGCGTGCAGGCCGCGCTCGTCGTACATCGTGCGCCAGTAGCCGTTGAAGTTCGCGAGTCGCTGGTGGCAGAGGACGGCCGTGTAGAGCGAGTCGCGCGCGGCGCGCGTGCGCGGGTAGAGGCGCACCACTTCGAGGTAGAGCGCGAGCGCACGCGCCGCCCCTTCGTGCTCCTGCACGTACTCCCAAATCTTCTGCGCCTCGGCCGGCGCGCGGTAGTTATGCTCGCCGAGCGAGCCGATCATCTCGGCGCGCATGCCGCGCCACGCCGCCGGGTTGTAGAAGAGCAGCTCGCCCTCGTAGAAGTAGCTCGCCAACTGATAGAGCGCCTCCGCTTTCTCCTCGTCAACGCTCGCACGCCCGACCTCGCCCTGCAAACGTTCGAGGGCCGAGAGCGTCTGCATGTCGCGCAGGAGCCAGTCGGCGTAGACGCGCGTGTCGCGCAAGGGGCCGTCGTGCCGGTCGGTGCCCGTGGGCGAGTCGCCGTCGAACTCGTCCCAGAACGTGTGGCGGAAGCGGAGCTTCGGGTGCGCGGGCGCGTCGTCGGAGTAAGAGGGGAAGTAGTTGTAGTTCGCGCTCGAAAGGAAGTAGCTGTCGGCCGTCGTGTGAACGCGCGAGAAGGCCGCGCGCGCCTCCTCGTAGCGGCCGGCGCGCATGAAGCGGAGGCCGAGCGCGTAGAGCAGTTCGTCGGTTCGCGGCGACACGTCTTGCTTGTGGAGGAAGGAGGCCAACTGGTCGGGCGTCATCAACACGTCCACGAAGTATGACACGTCCGGGTCGTAGCCGAGCGCGAGATACTGTTCGAGCGCGCCCGCGAGGTCGCCTTGCTCCTCGGCCGCCGTCGCCGCCAGTTCGCGCGCGCGCCGCGCGATCTTCGAGCGCGGCGCCTCCTCGGCCGCGCGCGCGAGCGAGACGCGCGCCGAGACGTAGTCCTTCAACGCGTACTCGGCCACGCCTTCGGCCCCCCATGCGCGCGCACGCTCCTCGCCGCTCACGCCGCTGGCGAGCGCGCGCCGCGCCGCTTCGAGCGCGGGCTTCGGCCGGTTGAGCGAGAGCTGCGCGTCGGCGAGCCTGACGAGGAAGGCGCCGCCCGCGCGCGCGCCGGGATAGCGCGCCACCATGCGCGAGGCGAAGTCGGCCGCGCGCCGCATCTCCTTCTGCTCGGCGCGTTGGAGCCGGGCCGCGCGCTTCTTCTCCTTCTCGTATTCGCACTCGGACCTGTAAGGCCCCTCCCCGCAGTCTTCCTCCTCCTCTTCCGGAACGTCGGGGGCTTGGCTTGAAGAATAGTTGTAGACGCTGTAATAGGCGTAAGCGAGCGCGGCCTCTGGCTCGTCCTCAAGCTCGCGCTCAAGTGCGTCGAGTTCCGCGTCGCTCGCGCGATAGCGCATCAGCTTGAGCGAGAGCGCGGCCACCTCGCGCCCGCGCGTGTCGCCCCCGTCGGCGAGCACGCGGAAGTACTCGGCGAGCGCGCCGGACGTGTCGCCGACGCGGTAGTCGAGGTATGCGAGCCAGCCGCGCGCGTCCGACACATAGCGGCCGCGCGGATAGTCCTTGACGAGTTGTGTGAAGTTCTTCCGCGCGCGCCGCCAGAAGTCGTCGCGGCACCCGGGTTGAGTCTCTTGCTCGCGGCAAGGGTCTTCGGAGGTGGCCGTCGCGTCGGCGAGGTAGGAGGCGCTCGACTCCATCGCCGCGCGCCCGGCCATGAAGAGCGCGGCCTCGCGCTTCTCGCCGCGCGGGTAGAGACGCGCGACCGACTCGAAGGCTTCGTACACGTCGCCCTCCACGCCCGCGCGGTAGACGCCGACGGCGCGCAGGTACGCGGCGTTGTCGGCGAGGCTCGGGTCGCGCTCGGCCGCGCGCAGACGCGCCTCGACGCGCTCGCCCCACTCGCGCATCCCCGTGGCGCGCTCCTCCTCTTTGCGCTTGACGGCGGCCTCCTGCTCCGGCGTCTGCTTGTCGTAGTAGGGCCGCTCCTCCGGCGTGACCTTCAAGCCCCAGAGCCATTCGTCGTAAGCGGCGCGTGCTTCGAGGTAAGCGCGCACCTCTTCGGCCCGCGCGCCGCGCCCGAGCGCGTTGAGCGCGTCGAGCCGGTCGAGCGCGGAGTTGCGACGGTCGCGACACTCTTTCGGCGCTTCCCACTGTCTGTCGCACATCGCCCCCGCCGTGCGCTCGACGTAACGCTCCAACAGCCGCCGCGCCTGCTCAAGCTCGCCCGCCGCGACCGACGAGCCCGCGTCATCCCAGAGCTTGTTGGTCTCGGACAGTAGCGCCTCGTGCGACGGCCCGTCGTCATCCTTCGCGACGTTCTTCGAGTCCGTCGGCAGCGGCGGCAGACTCGCGCGCCAGTCGTCGGAGTAGCCGCCGAAGCGCACAGAGTTCGAGAACCCGGTCCACCCGCAGCCCCACGCCGCGCCCGCGCAGACCGCGAGCGCGAGCAACAGCAGTCCGAGCGCCTGAAGTTTGTGTCTGAAGGCCACGAGTTTTCCGAAGGCCGTAAGTTTGAAGTATGTGCCGAGACTCATCGCCCGCCCGCTCCCCTCGTGCTCACGCTCAAGCCCTTCTCCCACACGCGCCCGTCGTCGCGGCGCACGACGACCTTCGCTTCGAGCACGGCGGGCGCCCCACCCTCGAAGCTCAACCCCGCGCGCGCACGTGCCCCCGCAGGCCACGCGCGCGCCCCGAGCCGCACGACACTCGCGCGCGCCGCGCTACATGCTTGCAGCCCCTCGTTTGACTCGCACAGCGTCTCGAACGTGTCGAAGCCTTCGAGCCGCGTCACGCCGCGCACGCCCCCGCGCGGCACGCGCACGCTGACCACGAGCGCGCCTTCGCCGTAGACCGCGCCGCCCGCGCCGTCGTTCTCCGCCGTCAAAACAAAACCGTTCTCTACTATTTCGTCTTCGTCGGACGTGTCCGCGCTCAGTCGCGTCGAGACTTCGGCTTCGCGGTCGCGGAGCGCGGCCGTAATCTCTTTAAGCCCGAGCGTCGTCGCGTCGCCGCGCGTGGGCAGGCGGAAGAGACAGACGCCGAGCAGCTTGTCGCCCGCGGCTTCGCGTACCCCCCGGACGCCCGCGCGCAGAGACTCGCTGCCCGGCATCTCGATGACGACCTGTTCGCCCGCGCGCACCGTCAGACCGTCGAGCACGGTGTCCGTGCGCGCGCGGAAAACGTATCGCCACTCGCCCGCGGGCGGCGCCGCACCCACGCGCGCGCCGTCTCCCTCGACGCCCGCGCCGAACGCACGCCGCCCGACGAGTTCAAGGTTCGCGTCCGACGCCACGCGCGCCGGGTCGAGGTCGCCGCGCAGCTCGACCAGACGGCCGCGCGCGTCATAAACAAGCGCGTGGCCGTAAGCGGCGAGCCCCGCGTAGAAGGGCTCGCCCAACTCGCGCGCACGCGCTACATCGCGCGCAACATCGGACGGAGAACTGATGGGAATGACGCGGTCAACCGTCGCGGGAATCTCCGCGCCGTAGAACTGCGGCGCCCAGAAGTCCACCTCGACGAGCACGGCGGCGAGTTCCCTCGACTCCATCCACGTCGGCAGCCCCGTGATCGAAAGCTTCACGTCGGCCGGCAGCGCCCTGCGCGTCTCGCGCAACGTGCGCGCGTAACGGTTGAGCAGACGCGTCGGCACGTCGAAGTCTATTTGCAAACCGGCGACCCGCGCGCCGTCGCGCAAGGCGCGCGCGGAGTCCGCGCGGAACGTCTCGACGAAGGCCGCGCTCAACTCCTTCTCATCCACGCGCCCGAACTCCGAGAGGAGTCGCGGCGTCGCGTTGTAGACGAGGTGCAGCTCGACGCCGCGCGGCATCACGCCTTCGACGGCGCGCACGCGCTCGACGCGCCAGGCCTTCAAATCGAACTGCCCCGCGCGCAGGAAGAGTGCGCGCGCACCGGTCTCCGCCGCCGCGCGCTCGACCTCGTTTTGCGTCGGCGCCTCCGTGCGCCAAGACCAGAACGCGACCGGCACTTCGTCCACGCTCCACACGCGCGGCGCGCGCGCGCGGCGCCAGCCCGCCGTCACCAGCATCACCGCGAGCACCGCTGCGGCGGCCGCGAGCAGCCTGAACGTTTTGTGCCTGCGCGTGAGTCTCCCGAACATTGTTTTAAGATGAAGTGCGGGGCGCGCCCTCCCCAGTGCACGCCCCGCGTCCGTGGGCACGTGCGACGTATAACCCCGGCCGAACTGCGAGAACCGCCGGGGCCGCCGTGCCGTGTGTGATTATCCGCGAAGCCGAAATTTCCGCGACGCGGGCAACAACAGCGCGCGCGCGTGCCGCGTGCCCCAACGGCCTGTGTCTCCACCAACCCGCGCGTGTGTGGATAACCACATTGACCGGCGCGCCCGCAAGCGCGATTGTTTACGCGGCATCTTGATAAGGATGACGAGGAGGCGCGTGATGAATCTGTCGGAGACTCTGACAAAGCTCGTCGTGGGGATGGGCAGGCTCGGCGAATACCTTCTCAAAAGGAAGTTGAGCGGCATCGTCGCCGCCGTCTCGGCCTTCGCGCTCGGGCTCGCGGCGTGGGGGCTCCTTGCGCGGACGGAGGCGCCCGCGTGCAGCGCGCCGCTCGTCGTCGAGGTCAGGAACGAGACCGGGCGCGGCAAGTACGAATCGGTCGCGTACGAGACCTGCCGTGGCGAGGCGAGCGCAGAGGGACGTTACGAGAACGAAAGGTACGGCTTCTCCATCGGGCTCTCGCCCGGCGTGAGCGGCGCGGGTTCACACGGCCTCGGGCTCGGCTTCGACAACCCGCGCTCGACCGAGTTGAACCGGCGGCTCGACGACGCCGTTAACGACCGTCTCAAACTCCTCCGCGCGGAGGGGGACGGCACCGTCCGCTTGTTGAGTAAGAGCCTGACGAGCCTCGGCGGCCTGCCCGCCGCGCGCGTCGTCGCGGCCTACGAGAAGGGCGGCGCGCGGATGGTGAGCGACCAGATCATCGCCTTCAAACGCGAGGAGGGCGGCGCCGCCGTGGCGGTCGTCTACACCATCGACCTCTCCACCACGCTCGACAACTACGAGCGCGACCGGCCCGTGCTCGAAGCGATGCGGCAGACGTGGCACCTGCAACCGCCGCGCTGAAGTTTGAAAGGATAGAGGAGGCGCGTGATGAACTTCATGAGGGCTTTGACCAGACTCGTCGTCGGGATGAGCAGGCTCGGCGACTACCTTCTCAGACAGAAGGTTCGCGGCATCGTCGTGGCGGCGCTCGCCTTCGCCTGCGGCGCGGGCCTCGCCTACGCGTTGAAGGGCGAGCCGGAGAAGACGAACGCCGTCGCCGTCGTCGCGACGCAACTCCCCGCGCGGGCCGTTGTCAGTATGCGCGACACCGACGTTGACGAGGACGAAGCGGAGCGCGCGGTCTTCGACAAGGGCGTGTACGAGAACTACGTGTACGGCTACTCCGTCCGCATCCCCGACGGCATGATCGGCTTGGGCTCGGCGCCGCCCGCGCCGCAGCACGGCTTCGGCATTGCCCTCGACTACCCGCGCTCGACCAACTGGACTCACGAGGACGAGTTCCCGAAGTCCTACGTCTACGTTGACGGCAGTTACAACTCGCTCGAATGGAAGCGACTCGACGAAGTCGTCAACGCGCACCTTGAGTACCTCCGCGAAGACTCGGCCGACGTTCACGTGCAGAGCAGGACGCGGACGCGCCTCGGGTCCCTGCGCGCCGCGCGCCTCGTCGCGCACTACGAGGAGGGCGTCGAGGAGATGGTGAGCGACCAGGTCTTCGCCTTCCGCGTGGAGGAGGACGGCGCGCGCTCGGTCGTCTACACGCTCGGCCTGACGACGCCGCGCTTGAAGTACGAGCGCGACCGGGCCGTGCTCGAAGAGTTGATGCGGAACTGGCGTTTGCAACCCGTCGAGTGAGGCTGCACAATGTCACGCGTTGGTGAACGCTGACTCTCCTTCGACCACCCCGCCATGTCCATCCTGATCGCCGAAGACAACGTCGCGCAGCGGCGCTACCTGCGCGAACTCCTTGAGCGCGAATTCGCCGCGCACGCCCCCGTCATCGAGGCCGCCGACGGCGAAGAGGCCGTCAGCACCGCGCTGAAGGAGCGGCCCGAGCTGTGCGTCTTCGACATCCAGATGCCGCGCCTCTCGGGCGTCAAGGCCGCGCGCGCCGTCTGGCGCGACTTCCCCTCGGCGCGCATCATCTTCTGGACGCAGTTCGCGCACGAGGTCTACATCAACGAGCTGCGCAAGATCGTCCGCTCGGTCGAGCCGCAGCCCGCCTACGGCTTCATCCACAAGAACAACCCCGAGTCGCGCTTCCTGCGCTTCGTCGCCGCCGTGCTCGAAGACGGCGCGGACATGATCGACCCGGCCTTCAAGGACTCGTTCAAGCGCCCGCTCCTCACCGAGTTCGAGGCCGAGGCGCTCTACTACCTCGCGCTGGGTTTGTCGAACTGGGCCATCGCGCGCAAGTGCGCTCTATCCCTGCGCGGCGTCGAGAGCCGTCTCGCCACGCTCTACGAAAAACTCTTCGTCTCGATCCCCGAGGGCACGCCGCACGAGGCTTACGACAAGCTCGCCTACAACATGCGCACGCGCGCCTTCTTCGAGGCGCTCCGGCGCGGCCTCATCAACTCCGACGAACTTGAGAAGGCCGCCGCCGACCTCGAACACTGGACCGAACGCGACCGCAAACGCTTTCTCGACGAACCCAAGTGAAGAGAGTAGGCAGTAGGCAGATGGCAGTAGGCAGTAGGCTGCCGGCCGCGCGGCGGGGCCTTCTGTTAACCTTCTGTCTTCTAAGCGCAGTCTACTTCTTACTGCCCTCTTCCGTCTGCCTACTGCCTACCGCCATCTGCCTACTGCCTTCCTCCTCCGCGCAAGAGCCGCCGACGCAGCCCGCGAGCCTGCACCGTTGGGGCGCGGTGACGCTGTTCCACGGTCTGCCTTCGGACCAGGTGCGCGCCGTGGCGCAGGACGCCGAAGGCGTGATGTGGTTCGGCACCGACGCGGGGCTCGCGCGTTACGACGGGCGGCGCGTGCAGTCCGTGACGAGCGAGGGGCTGTCGGGGCCGCGCGTGCGCGCGCTCGCCGTGGGCGCCGACGGCGCGCTGTGGGCCGGCGCGGACAGCGGCGCCTTCGTGCGCCCGCCCGGCGCGCAGGAGTTCCGCCGCGTCGAGGAGACGCGCGGCCGCCTCGTGCTCGCCGTCGCCACGGCGCCCGAGCCCGGCCGCGCTCTGCTCTCGACCTCGGACGGCCTCGTCTTCGACTGCCGGCTCGACGCGCGCGGCACGCCGTCCGCGACTCAGTTGGGCGAGCGCCTGACGGTCGCGGCGGGCAAGCCGCAGCCGGTCGAGTTGTCGAGCTTGACGCACGCGGGCGGGGCGGTCGTCGTCGGCACGCGCGGACGCGGCCTCGTGACGTTGGAGCCCGGCGGCGAGGCGAAGGAGCTTGCGGCGAAGCCGCGCGCCTTCTACGTCGAGGCGCTGGCGCGCGATCCGTCGGGCGCGCTCTTCTTCGGCGCGCAGACTTCGCCGACCGACAGCGGCCTCTACAAGGTCGAGGTCGGGAGGGAGAAGTCTGAAGTCTCTTTACGTCCGTCGAAGGTCGCGGGACTCGCGACGGGCAAGGTGACGGCGTTGGCCTCCGCGCCGAACGGCGACTTGTACGCGGGCACCGAGGCGCGCGGCGTCTTCCGTCTGAAGAGCGGGCGCGTCGTCGAGCGTTTCACGTTCGCGGGGACGGCCGGGGGCTTGCGCTCCGACACGGTCTACGCCGTCTTCGTGGACCGCGAAGGCGTCGTCTGGTTCGGCACGCCGCGCGGCGTCTGCCGCCACGACCCGCGTGGCGTGCGCGTCGAACAGCTCTCGCAGGAGACGGAGTCGAACTTCATCCGCGCGCTCTACCGCACGCCGTCGGGGCGGCTGCTCGCGGGGACGAGCCGTGGACTCTTCGCGCGCGACGACGCGGGCGGGGGCGCCTGGCGCGAGGTCGCGGAGGTCGCGGGCAAGACCGTCCACGCGGTCGCGGAGGACAGTCGCGGACTGCTGCTCGTCGGCACGAACGCGGGGCTCTTCGTCGGGTTGCAGACCGACGGTCTCAAAGAGAAGGCGCCCGTGCGGCTCGCGCCCGAGGAGAAGGCGAAGGACGAGGGGGCCGTTGAAGAGAGACCGGCCGCGGGCGACGGGCAGAACTCTTCGGGCGAAGAGGAGGGCCGCGTTGACGGGAGCGAGAAGCAACTCGCAAAGGTCGAGACGGAGGGCGAGACCGGCAAGCCCGTCGGCAAGAGTAAGGAGGGCGCGGCGGCCGACGAGAAGAACGCCGAAGCGGCGCAGACGAAGAGGACGCCCGAGCCCGCCCTGAGCGGCAGCGTGCGCGCCATCGCGCGCTTCGCGGGCGGCGTCTACGTCGCGTCCTACGGGCGCGGGCTCGAACGCTTTCTCGGCCCCGGCCGGCGCGAGTTGGTCTGGCCGCGCGCGGGTCAGGACGAGCGCGGCCGCGAGGTCGTCAGCCTCTACGCCGACGACGAGCGCGGCCGCCTCTGGGTCGGGACGGCCAACGCGGGCGTCTTCTACTTCGACGGCTCGAACGTGCAGTCGGACCCCGCGCTCGCGCCGCTCGCGAAGAGCACGGTCTGGGGCGTCTCGTCGGCTGAAGGGTGGCTCTGGCTCGCCACCTCGCGCGGCCTCTACGCGCTCGGGCCGGGCGGCAGGTTCGTCGCGCTCGCGGGCGACGTTGACGCGCGCGCCGTCGTCGCCACGGAAGGGGCGGGCGCGCCGCAGGCTTGGTGCGCGACCTCCGGCGTCGGCCTCCTGCGCGTCCGCATCGATGAGCAGTTCGGCCCGCTCGCCTCGCGCCTCGGCACGGAGCAGGGACTCCCGACCGACAACGCCTTCGCGGTGCTGCGCGCGCGGGGCGAGTCGGACGAGACGCTTATCGTCGGCACGACGCGCGGGCTCGTACGCTACGAGCCGGGGACGCTCGCGCCGTCCCTCAAACTCGTGCGCGTCACTTCATCGCGCGCCATCCAGCCCGAAGAGTTGCAGGGCGGCGCGCTCCGCCTTCAGTATCCGCAGAACGGGCTCGCGCTCGACGTTGCGGCGGCGGCGAGCCGCACGTTCCCCGAGCAGTTCTTCTACGCCTTCACGCTGCGCGACGAGAAGGGTCAGGTCATCAGGCAGAAGCTCTCGCGCGACTCGCAGTTCCAGGTCGAGTCGCTCGCGGCCGGCGCCTACAACGTGACGGCGCGCGCCTACACCATCGACCTCGTCCCCTCCGACACGCTCGTCCTCAACTTCGAGGTGGCGCGCGCGCCGTTCCCGCGCACCATCGTCGCGCTCTCGGTGCTGCTCGCCATCGCGGGCGTCGCGCTCGTCTGGGCCTTGCTGCAACACCGGCGCGTCGTGCGCAGCCGCGAGGAGTTGCAGGAAGCCAATCATCAACTCGCCGCCGCGCGCCTCCAACTCGCCAGCGAGGCAGAGGCCGAGCGCCGCCGCATCGCGCGCGACCTGCACGACCAGACGCTCGCGGACCTGCGCAGACTTCTGCTGCTGACCGACGAGATGCAACAGACGGGGCCGACGACGGGCTCGCTCGTGACTTCAACAACGGGGACAGCAGGGACGGCGGGAACGACGGGGACGACGGTCGCCGACGCGCCGCGACTGCGCGCGGAGATCGAGTCCATCTCGCAGGAGGTGCGGCGCATCTGCGAAGACCTCTCGCCGTCGGTGTTGGAGAACGTCGGGTTCGCCGCCGCGCTCGAATGGGCCGTCGCCACCGCCTGCGCGCAGCAACCCTCGGCGCACAGGTTCACGTACGACTTCGTTTGTGATGAAGACCTCGAAGAGCGGCTCGCGCTCGCGCCCGGCGTGCAGATGCAGGTCTACCGCATCGTGCAGGAGGCCGTCAGCAACGTCTGCCGTCACGCCGACGCGAGCCACGTCTCTTTGAGTGTGCACCTCGACGACGCGGGCGACTTCCTCCTCAAACTCTCCGACGACGGACGCGGCTTCGACGCCGACAACAAGCGCGCCTTGAAGGGGCGCGGCCTCGCCGGCATCCGCGCGCGCGCCTCGCTCATCGAGGCCGAGGCCGGCTGGTCGCGGCGCGAGGGCGGCGGCACGGTCTTCACGCTGCGCAAGCACGACGCCGCCCGCCACGACGCGCCCGAGCGCGGCGCGGGAGCCGCCTGACAAAAACAACTTCGGCGCCTCACAACTTTCGTGTTAATCTCTGCGCCGTTTCCCCTGCGTCGTGTCGCCCGGCCTTCTGAAATCTTATGCCGCAACTCTTAAGACGTTTCTTCCAATCGCTGACCCTCGCCTGCGCGCTCTGCGGCTGCCTGCTGCCCGCGCTCGGCCGACAGGAACCCGCGCGGCCTCCGCAAGAGGATGCCGCCGCGCAGGACGACGAAGAGCCCATCCGCATCGAGACGGACCTGATACAGACCGGCGTCATGGTCTTCGACAAGGGGGGCCGCTTCGTCGAAGGGCTCAAGCAGGACGACTTCGAGTTGACGGTCGAAGGTAAGGCGACGCCGGTCTCCTTCTTCGACCGCATCACGGGCGCTCCGTCCGTATCACCTTCATCATCGCGCGGCGGCGCGAAGGACGCGAAGGACTCGGGCGCGGCCGTCGCGCGCGTCGCGGGCGGCGCGCGCACCGTCATCCTCTTCGCGGACGACCTCCACCTGAGCTTCGAAGACCGCAAGCGCGCGCGCGACCTCATCAAGCATTTCATCGACGACGAGTTCACCGACGACGACACGGCGGCCGTCGTGTCGAGCAGCGGCCGGCTCGGCTTCCTGCAACAGTTCACGGACAACCCGGCCGTGCTGCGCGCGGCGGCGGCGCGGCTCGGCGACGACAAGAACCGCGAGGCGGGCGACCGCCTGACGCCGCCGATGTCCGAGTACGAGGCGCTGCTCATCGACCACTACGACCCGGAGGTCACGGCGGACTTCGCCGGCATGCTCATCAAGGAGGGGCTCGCCCTCAGCATGGACGACGCCGTCCAGCAGGCGCGCTCGCGCGCGCGCAACGTCTTGCAGATGACCTCCATCGCCTCGCGCAACACCTACTACGCGCTGGAGCAGGTCGTGCGCCGCTCGGCGCAGATGCCCGGCCGCAAGATCGTCATTCTCATCTCGGACGGCTTCCTGCTCGACCCAACGAACACCGACTCTTCGCACCGTCTGCGGCGCATCACCGACGCGGCCGCGCGCGCCAACGCCGTCGTCTACAGCTTCGACGCGAAGGGGCTCGACGCACGGCCGCCGACCGGCACGGCGCACTCGGCCTTCCGCGTCCAGTCGGGCGAGCGTTTCGAGATGCAGGAGCCGCTCAACTCCATCGCCGAGGGCACGGGCGGGCGCTTCTTCAAAAACCGGAACGACATGCGCCCCGCCATCACGCAGTCGCTCGCGGAGGCGTCGCGCTACTACCTGCTCGCGTGGCGCCCCGACCCGGACCTGCGCGGCAAGGAGCGGTTCCGCCGCGTCGAGGTGAAGGTGAAGGGGCGGCCCGAGTTGACCGTGCGCTTGCAGAGCGGCTACCTCGTGGAGGAGCCGAAGGACGAAGCCAAAGCCGCGAAGCCCGAGACGAAGAACTCGAAGGCCGGCGCGACGCCCGCCCCGCCGCTCGACCCCGTGCAGGAGCAGATACGCACGGCGCTCAACTCGTTCGCGCCGAAGACGGGGTTGCCGACCGTGCTCGCGCTCAACTACTTCGAGGGGTCGGCCGGACCCGTGCTCGCCGCGTCGGTGCGCGTCGAGGGCACGGCCATCGACTTCACGCGCGCGGGCGACGTGATGAAGGCGGACGTGGACGTGGTCGGCGTCATCTACGACTCGAAGGGGAAGACGGAGGAGACCTTCAGCCGGCGGCTGTCGCTGAGCGCGCCCGCGTCGCGCTTCGAGAGCGGGCGGACGCCGAACCTCTTCTACAACCACGAGACGACGAAGCTCACGCCCGGGCTCCACCAGATGCGCGTCGCGGCGCGCGACGTGAAGACGGGGCGCGTCGGCAGCGCCGTGCAGTGGGTCGAAGTCCCCGACCTCGCCTCGCGCAAACTCGCGCTGAGCAGCCTCATCGTGGCCGAGTCGAACGCCCCCGCCACGGGCCGTCTGACCGAGCCGGCCGCCGTCAAGACCGACTCGCTCCTTGAGCCGGTCGCCGCCGAGGCCAGCGTTGACCGACGCTTCGGACGCACGTCGTCGCTGCGCTACCTCGTCTTTATCTACAACGCGCGCGCCGTGGCGGCCGTCCCGCCCGACGTGACCTTGCAGACGCAAATCTTCCGAGGCAAACAGGAGATATTCACCGCGCCGCCCGCGCGCGTCGCCCCCACCGGGCAGGACTTGACCCGGCTCGCCTACGCGGCCGAGGTCCCGCTCGCGGGTCTGCCGCCCGGCCGCTACTCGCTCCGCGTCACGGTCGAGGACCGCGCCGCGAAGAAGACGGCCGAGCAACGTCTCGGCTTCACGATCAGGTAGGCCGCTTGACACGTCAACGCAAACGTTCGGTCTGAGAGGAGAGAGAGTTAGTGCCCGAGTTCATCGAAGCCCCGTCGGTCGTCGAGGCCGTCGGTAACAAGCCGAAGATCATTGAAGAGTACGTCGGCCGCGTCAACACCGGCGGCGGCGACGTGAGCGTCGCGCGCATGCGCAGCCCCGGCGGCTGGGAGGAGCCGGGCCAACGGCCCGACTTCGACGAGTACACCGTCGTCCTGCGCGGCATGCTGCGCGTCAAGACCGAGTCCGAGACGTTCGACGTGCGCGCCGGTCAGGCCGTCGTCACGCGGCGCGGCGAGTGGGTGCAGTACAGCACGCCCGAGGCGGAGGGCGCCGAGTACGTCGCCGTCTGCCTGCCGGCCTTCTCGCCCGACACCGTCCACCGCGACGCCTGAGCAACTTCGAGACACGCCCCGGCCCCCGGGCGCCCGACCGAGAGGCTTAAGACGACAATGACATTGACGAAAACGATACTGACTTGCGTCTGCTTCGCGGCGCTCTTTTCGCTCGCGGGCTGCGGCGGACTCGGCGGGAACGCGCCCTCGGGCAACACGACGGCCGGCAACACCAACGCCGCGCGCACGCCCGCTCCCAACACCAACGCCGCGACGGCCGCGCCCGAGACCGGCGTCGAGAAGGTCAAGCCCTCGCCCGGCACGGGCAACGTGCAGGGCAAGGTGCTCTACAACGGCAAGCCCGCCGTCGGCATCGAGGTCAAGCTCTGCCAGAAGTTCAACCAGTTCTTCGGCGGCTGCTCGGGCCAGACCTACACGGCGAAGTCCGACGCCGACGGCGACTACGTCGTCACGGGCGTCCCGCCCGCGACCTACGAGGGCTTGATGGCGCGCGTCTTCGACACCGACAGCTACATCTTCGCGACGACCGGCATCGCGGGCCTCAGTTCGGCCAAGTACGAGGTCGCGGCCGACAAGACGCTCTTCGTGCGCCCGACGCACCTCTTCAAGTCAGACCTCAAAGTCCTGAACCCGAAGGCCGGCTCGAAGGTGAGCGCGCAGGGGTTGGAGATGAAGTGGCAGGAGTACCCCGACGCGGCCTACTACAAGCTCAGCCTCTACCCTTCGGAGACTTCGGTCACGTCGCCCTACATCGGGCAGCGCGTCGAGGCGGCGACCTTCCCCCTGGACAAGCCGCTCCCGAAGGGCGAGTACCGCATCCAGCTCGAAGCCTACAACGGCTCGGACCAGAAGCTCGCCGAGAGCGCGCGCGACCTGAAGTTCACCGTCACCGACGGTTCGTGAAGAACTCGCGGCCGCCACGCCGCGCGGAACCTCTCCATGACAGGCAAGGGTTTTAAGGAAGGCTGGATGGACGTTGACGCCGACCCGCGTCACTACATCCACCTGCTAGACGTGGCGCGCGGCGGGCGCGAGGACGACCCGGCGCAGTACCGTAACGCCTTCGACACGCTCCGCGCGTCCGAGGGCGGGCGCGTGCTCGACGTGGGCTGCGGGACGGGCGGCGCCGCGCGCGCGCTGGCGGCGAGTTTCTCCGAAGTAGAGCAGGTCGTCGGCACCGACATCAGCGAGACGATGATCGCGGAGGCCCGCGCGCGCACCGAAGAATCCGCGGCCCCGGTCGGGTTCGTCCTCGGCGACGCGCACGCGCTGCCCTTCCCCGACGAGTCGTTCGACGCGGCCTACTCGCTGCGCGTCTTCGAGATCATCGGCGACCCGCGCCGCGCGCTCTCCGAGATGGCGCGCGTGCTCCGGCCGCGCGGGCGCCTCGCCGTCAACGGCACCGACATCGACGCCTGGACCATCGACTCGTCCTACCGCGACGTGACGCGCCGAATCATCCACTACGCCTGCGACGTTGAGACGAACGGCTGGGTCGGGCGCCAACTCCCCGCCTGGTGCAAGGAACTCGGGCTGACGGAGGTCTGCGTCACGCCCGTCGGCATCGTCGTCACGGAACTCGGCCCGCTCTACGAAGTCTGCCTCAAGACCTTCGTCGAGAACGCCGCCGAGGCCGGCGCCGTCACCCCCGAAGAGGCCGCCCGCTGGGTCGAAGACCTCCACGAGCGCGACCGCCACGGCCAATTCTTCTGTAGCCAGATGCTCTTCCGCGTCTCCGCACGTAAGGAGAGTAGGCAGTTGGCAGTTGGCAGTAGGCAGTTGAAAGGCAGAAAGGTGTGAGCCCCGGAGGGGCGTGGGAGATTAGCCGGGGGTGAGTTCGAGACGCGAGCCGTCAGGCGAGGCGTCGAAGCGAGCCCCCGGAACAGCACGAATAAATTGTCAGAGCCCCGGAGGGGCGAAGGAACGAACGTGGTTTGTCATCAACGTCTGTTCCCTCGCCCCTCCGGGGCTCACACGTTTTTATCAACGACGTTCCGGGGGCTCGCGTCGGCGTTCGCTGTCGCTCACGCCTTCGGCTCACCCCCGGCTAATCTCCCGAGCCCCTCCGGGGCTCACACCTGCCGGCCACGCTCTTACCTCATAACTGCCTACTGCCGTCTGCCTACCGCCTACTGTTCTTGCCTGCTACCCACTTCCCCCTCACTGTCCCTTCGGCTTCGGCTCGACGGGGGCGCGCGCGTCGAGCCAGGCGCGCCAGCCGCCTTTGAGCACGCGGACGCGTGTGAAGCCGGCGGACGAGAGCGTCTGGGCCGCGCGGACGGCGGCCTCGTCGTTGGGGCAGGCGCAGTAGGTGACGACCTCCGCGTCGCGCGGGAGGTCGCGCAGCGGCGGCTGCGCCAGGCGCGCGCGGAGACGGCGCTCCTTGACGTGGACCGCGCCCGCGATCTTGCCGTCGCTCGACGCGAAGACGTTGGCCGAGCGCAGGTCGATGAGAGTCACCGGCTCGTTCTTCGCAAGCTTCTCCTTCAACTCGGCGACCGAGACGAACTCGGCCGCGTTCTGTTCCGCCCCAACCTGCGCTAAGGAGCCCACGGCCCCGAAGGCGAACGCCGCCGCGCACGCGGCGAGCAGCGCGCACGCGAGCGCGCGAGATTTGTGGTGGTGTCTCATCCTCTTCACCTCCTTGCGTCGTCGCCTCACTGCTGCACGGCCTTGACCGCCCCGCCGTGAACGAGCCGCGCGGGCGGCGGCGGCCTGTAGCCGCGCGGGTCAAACCAGGTGTAGTGCGCGCCGTTGTAGTAGAGGAAGCCCTCGCGCCCCGCGACGGTCTCGTCAATCACGTCGCCGAGCAGTCGCGGCAGCTTCCCGCCCGTAGCGAGCGCGGCCTTCCGCTCGCGCGCCTTCAGGCCCGCGCCCGCCGCGTCCTTCAACACGTAGGTCTGCGTCGCGCGCTCGTCGCGCCACCCCTCGGCCTCGAAACCGTGGATGACCGCGAGCAGCGCGTCGCCTTCTTTGATAAGGGCGCGCTCCCGCGCCGCGCCGTAGGAGGCGGCGCTCCCGGGCGGGGGCTCGAACGGGTCTTTGACTATCCAACTGGCGAGTTCGTCGTTTATCTCTTCGAGCCTGCCGGGCGCGGGGCTGACCGCGACGGCCAGGTCCTGCGAGTCGTCGCCGTTGAAGTCGCCGACGACGAAGTATGAATCGCGCGCGGGGCCGATTGTCACCGCGCCCTTGAAGACGCGTTCGACGGCGCCGCGCACCTCCGCCGCGTCGGGCGGGGGAAGCTCGCGCGCCTTGGCGGCCGCCTCGGGCGTCGCCGACGCGGCGGCGGGCGGCGGCGCTTCGGCGGACGCGGGCGCCTCGGGCACGGCGGCCTGCTGTCGCGGCTCAGAGCTTTTGCAGCCGGCCGCGAGCGCGCAGGCCGCCGCCATGCAGAGAATGAGAGCGGGCGCGAAGTTTCTGCTCGACATCCTTTTAGTCCTCGGGAATGAATGTGTGTTGAAGGCCGGGGGCCGCCGCTTCCGAAGGGCGCGGCCCCCGGCCGTCGTCAGTGCCGTGCGCGCACGGCGTCTCAGTTTACAGCGACTTCAGGAACGCGATGACGGCATTCTTCTGGTCGGCGGTCAGCGCGTTGAAGGCGTTGCGCGAAGAGGTGGCCTGTCCGGCGTGGCGCTGGATGGCCTCGTTGAAGGTGAACGACTGCCCGTCGTGCATCAGCAACGGGCGCATGCGCACGCCCCAGAGCGGCGGCGTCCGCACCATGTTGCGCGTCGCGGCCCCGCCGTTCTGGACGATGCCGTCGCCGGTGCCGATGTTGTGCAAAAGGAAGTCGCCGAAGGGCCGGATGCGCTCGTCGCCGAGCACGGCCGGGACGGTGAACGCGCCGCCGTTGATCAGCGTGCCGGCCGGCGCGGTGACGATGGAGGGCGTGTGGCAGACCGAGCAGTTGACCTGCGTGAACAACGTCTGCCCGCTCTGGACCTGGGCCGTGATGGTGCCGCGGCCGGGCGCGCTCGTCGCGCGCATGAAGTTGGCGAAGGCTTCGGCGTCGAGGCCGTCGTCCTCGGGGTCGGCCACCGTGTCGAAGGCCGCGACCGACGCGCCGAGCGAGTTGTTCTCGACCGTGCCGCCGCTGCCGTCGAACGGGTTGGTGATGCCCATCTCGTTCAGGTAGGCGTCGCCCGCGAACGAGACGAGACTCGCGTGCTGGTTCTTCCAGCCGAAGCGCCCGACGCGGAGCGTGCCGTTCGCCTCGACGACGGGGACGTTGATGGCCGTGCCGCGAAACTCAAGGGGCTGCGCGTTCCGGATGGCAAGCAGCGTGTCGTTCGCGATGGCCTCGACGAAGCCGTCGCCGATGGTGTTCAGGCTTGTGCGGAAGGTGCGGATGTTTTCGAGCGGCGCGTTGTCGAGCCGCTCCTGGATGGGCGCGGCGATGGCGCGCAGTTGGATGAGCGAAGACCCGCCCGGCGGGTTGACGAAAGTGCCGGCGGAGTTCAGGTGTCCGGCGCGCAGCTCGTTGGTCTGGGCGATGCCGCCCGTCTCGGGGCTCTGGTGGCAGGCGGTGCAGGACGTGTCGTTGTAGGTCGGGCCGAGGCCGTCGTCGGCCGTCTCGACCTCCTCGAAGATGAACTTGTTGTCTTCGAACGAGCGGTTGGGGACCGGCGGCCCGGACACGCACTCGTCGATGGGCGTGCCGCGCGCGCCCAGCCCGTTGAAGAGGTCGTCGGTGAGAATGTTCAGGTCGGTGGTCGGGGCCTCCTGGATGGTCTGGCTCTCGACCGCGGACCGCGAGGCGGTCGCGAGCGCGAGCGCCATGACGATGAGCGCCACGGCGGACAGTTTCAGGGTCTTCATATCGGTCTCTCCTTTGGCGACCCGGGGGCGCGGGAAGGCCCCCGAGGGGAAGGTAGTGACGCCCGCGCGCGGCGCGTGAGTGCGACGCCCGCGCGGAGTTTCAAGTCGCCCTTTGGTAAAGCCCTGGAAGGAGGTTTCCGCGCCCCTGGGTGGCGCGGCCTGACACGAAGGGGCGTCGCGAGGCCGCGCCCCGTGGAACCTGCGAGGGTCGGCGTGGCGGTCGGGATAGGCGAGAAGACCGTGGCCCGGGCGCGCCCAGGGAGAAGCGCGCGGGGTCGCCGGCACTCCGTGCGCCAGCGCCGCACTCTCGAAGACTCTGCGGGAGCGTAGAAGGTGTGACTGCGCCGGGCGCAGCCGTCGGACACTTTAGTCGGCGGAGCCCCTTGGTGAGAGGTCGGGCAAGTGACTTGTCAGGGGGAGCGTCTGACTAACGTTGCGCGGGGAAGCCTAATCCCGCCGCCCGTCGTTGTCAACAATTTTTCGCGAATAATTCTTACTGCACGGTGGAGGGCAGGAGCGAGCCGCGACGGTCGGTGGCGACGCCGCGTCCGTCCTCGATCATGCCGATCATGCCGTGGAAGTGGATGTCGCTGCCCGAGAGCACGAGCAGCACGTCGCCGGGACGCACGTCCGGGTTCTCGACGGTGAAGCGGACGACCGTCGCGTGGCCGTTCGACTCTTCGAGCGTCTCGAACTTGAAGCTGTCGGCGGCGACGACGACGGTCTGCGAGTTGTTCGTGTAACTGGGTCTCTCTTCCGCCATAAATGATTACCTCTTTAAAATTATCCGTTAAAAATTGTCCGGGTGAAAAGCCCTGCCGTAGAGCCCCTGGTAAGCCCAGCCGAGCACGCGCGCCTCGGCCGTGCAGAGCGTCTCCAGCCAGCAGCAGTTTAAGTAGATGTCACGCTCGCGCCGCGACGGAATCTTCTCCGCCTCGTGGACGACCGAGGATTCTTCCGAAGGCTTCAGTCCGTACGCCTCGGCGATGGACTCGTTCGTCTGCCGCGCGTCTTCGAGCGCCGCCAGCAGTTCTTTAATCCAACCGTGCAGCGCCGATTCATTGTCGTGCTCGACGAGCGCCTGCATGACTCCGACGGCGAGGCGGTCTTCGGCGCGGTTGAAGCCGAAGGAACCTTCGAGTCCCCGCGACTCCTCCTGTTGGCGCCACTGGAAGAGCGCCTCGACCGCCGGGAAGCGCACGACCGCGACGCGCTCGTCGTAGTCGAGGAACCACTGGATGACCGCCGCCAACGACGCGGGCTCGACGCGCCCCCACGCGTCCCTGCGCAACGCGGGCGGCCCCTGCGTCGCGCCCGCCGCTTCTGACTTCGACTTCGACATTATCAACTCGCGACCGTCTCGCCCGCCTCTTCCGTCGTGCCCTCACCCTGGCGCTTGAGGTACTTGCCGAAGTAGCCGTTCCACGGCGGGATGACGACCGAGACCGGGCCTCCGGTGCGCGCCTGGCACGAGAGACGGATGAGCGGCCGCGGCTCGTCGGTCTCGATGTAGCCGAAGAGCGGCATCATCTTGCGCTCGCGCCACTCGGTCTCGGAGAGCTTCTCCGCGCCACCGAGCACGCCGACCCAGCACGTCCCGCACGAGGCCGAGCGGCACTGGACGGGGATGGGGCCTTCGTCCACGGTGCAGCGTTCGTCGCGCTCGTGCCACGGACGCTTGTCGGTGGCCGCGCCCGAGGCGACCTCCTGCTTGTCGTGGGCCTTGAACCGGCGGTCGTCGGCGTTCTCGTCCCACACGACCGTCCACTGCTTGTCGGACGTGCGCAGGAAGCCGAAGAGCCCCTGCCCCTCGTCCTTCGCGCGCTCGCGCATAACTTCGTCGGGCGTGCGCTTCAGATGCCTGCGGTCGATGAGGACTTCGCCCGGCGACTTCTTGAACTCTTCAATCCCGACCTGCTGCAACGCCATCAACCCGACGGCCGCGATGGCGGTCGTCAGGGACTCGTCAACTTTCCGCTCCGACGCCACGGCGCGCGCCACCTCGCGCACGACTTCGGCGAGCGTGCGTCCCTCCGGGACTTCGCCGCCCTCCGCGAGGCGCGCGACGGCGCGTTTTACCTCGGGCCAGAAACGGTGGCCGTAGAGGAAGGCGTGCGACGAATCGAGCTGGTCCTTCAAATACCACTTGCCCTGCATCAACAATTCCCGCGCGAGCTTCGCGGGGTCTTCCGCCGCCTGGAACGCGCGCAGCAGCGCCAGCGGGTAGAAGTGAAACCAGACCCGCGCCGCGTTCCGGTCCACCTCGTGGACGGCGGGCAGCAGCGTCGTCAACGTCTCGCGCCACGCCGTGTCGTCGTGGCGGTTCAGGAAAACTTCCAGCGGCGTCTCTCTCTTACTGCTCATGGCTCCTCTATGAGAACTCTTCCGAAAAAAGGATGAAAACCGAAACGAAGAGTTTACCCGTCTTCGCCCGCGCAGACAAATGCGGTGGGTAGCAGGCGGAGGGCGATAGGCGGTTAAGGCGGAACTTATTTGTAGCCGCGAAGACAGACTCTAGATACAAACCGCGTGATAAAGTACGGCCCTGATGTCTCAAGACGGCGAGTCGAAGCGACTGGGCGACGTGACGGTGGGCGAGGCCAAGCGCGCGGCCATCTACGCGGGGCTGACCGCGCTGGCGCTCTTTCTCTTCGTGCGTCTGCTCGGCGAGATTCTGGTGGCGCTGCTGCTGGGCGCGGTGGCCGGCGCGTACCTTCTGCCGGTGCAGGAATGGCTGGAGCGGCGTCTGCGCGCGCGCGCGGGAAGCGCGCTCATCACCATCGCGCTCATCGTCGTGCCGCTGGCGGCGACCATCGGTTACGGCTGGTACGAGATGTCCGGTTACTCCTCCGAGGTGCGGAACGAGGAGCGGCGCAAGCAGATCATCGAGGGCATCAGCGTCTCGCTTAAGGATTTCGTCGAGGTCGAGAACACGCGCGCCGTGCTCCAGAACGCCTTCGGCCAGGCGCTCGTCCGCTCGGGCGAGGCCATCGAGGATTTCAAGAAGCGGACGGCGATGCTGCTCGTCTCGGCCACGGTCTTCTTCTTCACGCTCTTCTACGTGCTGACGCAGCGCGCGCGGCTCGCCGCCTACATCAAGCTGCGCGTGCCGGGCGACTTCCTGCCCTTCTACGAACGTCTGGGCGAGAACGTCGGCGGCGCCTTGCGCGGCGCGCTCTTCGCCGTGATGGTGGACCAGACGGCGAAGGCCGCCGTCATCCTCGTGATGAACCTCGTCTTCGGCGTGCCGCTGGCGGTGGCGCTCGCGCTCGTCACCTTCGTCATCGGCTTCTTCCCCATCCTCGGCGAGTGGGCCGTCTACATCCCCGTCAGCATCTTCCTGCTCGTCTTCCAGAACAGGCCCGGCGCGGCCGCCGCATACTTCCTCATCGGCATCGCGATGACCATCTGCTCCTCGCTCGTGCTGCGGCCGAAACTGGCCGCGCGCAGCGCCGAGCGGTTCAACTTCTACTGGATGCTGGTCGGGTTGGTGACGGGCGTCTACGCCTTCGGCATCCCCGGCATCGTCCTCGGCCCCGCCATCCTCGGCTTCGCCAAGGCCATCATGGACACGCTCGTCGGCGACGTGAAGTACGAGACCTCGCTGCTCAAGGAGGAGCGCGCGCAGGCGAAGGAAGAGGCGAAAGCGGAGGAGGCGAAAGCCGAAGAGGCCCGCGCCTAACCCGGCGGCCACGTCAACTGGCGGCCGCCGAGGACGTGGACGTGGACGTGGAAGACGGTCTGGCCGGCGTCCGCGTTGGTGTTGACGACGGTGCGGTAGCCGCCGTCGGCGTGCCCCTCGTCGCGCGCGATGCGTGCGGCGACAAGCAGCAAGTGGCCGAGCAGTGCTTCGTCATCTTCGCCCGCCTCGTTCAAGGACGCGACGTGCTTGCGCGGGATGACGAGCGCGTGCGTGGGCGCCTGCGGGTTGATGTCGCGGAAGGCGACGGCGCGCTCGTCCTCGTAAATCTTCGACGCGGGAATCGCGCCCGCCACGATCTTGCAGAAGATGCAGTCGTCGTTAGCCATGATGACCGTTATGGGTAGATGTACTCGGGCCAGTCGAGTTCTTCGACCGGCGTTGAATCGCTCTTAGTCGCTTGAGACTTGACGCCTCTCACCTCGCCGTCGTGGCCGTCGTCGTCCGGCTCATAACGCCTCGGCGACGCGGCGCCCACGGGCACGACGAGCGTGTACCAGACGAGCACGAAGGCGAGCACGAGCGCGAGCAGTTGCCGCCTCAACTCTTCCCTGCCGAGCGGCGCGCGCCGCCTCACTTCTAAACTCAAAGCCGCCGTCATGCCGTGATCGTCTCCACGGGCGGGAGCTGCGCCGTGACCGATTCGCGCAGGCGTTGGATGTCCGCGCCGACGGCGCGGAGCTTGGCCTCGATCTTCTCGTAGCCACGGTCGATGTGGTAGACGCGCTCGATGATGGTCTCGCCCCGCGCGGCGAGGCCCGCCAGCACGAGCGACGCGGAGGCGCGCAAGTCCGACGCCTGCACGCGCGCGCCCGAGAGTTCCGCCGGGCCTTCGACGACGGCCGTGCTGTTGCTCTCGACGCGGATGCGCGCGCCCATGCGCTGCATCTCGGAGGCGTGCATGAAGCGGTTCTCGAAGATGGTCTCGACGACGCGCGCGCTGCCTTCGGCCTGCGTCATGAGCGCCATGTACTGCGCCTGCATGTCGGTCGGGAAGTCCGGGTAGGGCTCGGTCGTCAGGTCGCACGCCTTGAGCCCCGAAGGTTTCCGCCGCGCGTGCAGCGTCGTCGGGTTGACCTCTTCGATCTCGACGCCGGCCTCGCGCAGACGCGCGATGACGGCGGTCAAGTGCTGCGGCTGGCAGTCCTTCACTTCCAACTCGCCATCCGTGATGGCGGCGGCGACGAGGAACGTGCCCGTCTCGATGCGGTCGGGGATGATGGTGTGCTCGGCGCCGCCGAGGGCTTCGACGCCTTCGATGGTGATGGTGTCGGTGCCCGCGCCGCGAACGCGCGCGCCCATGCGGTTGAGCAGGTCGGCGAGGTCTTCGACCTCCGGCTCGCGCGCCGCGTTGCGCAGGACGGTGGTGCCGCGCGCGAGCGTCGCCGCCATCAGAAGGTTCTCGGTCCCCGTCACCGTCACCTTCGGGAAACTGATGTCGGAGCCGACGAGGCGCCCGCCTTGCGGCGCGCGCGCGACGACGTTGCCCGACTCCAGATTCACCTGCGCGCCGAGCAGTTGCAGTGCTTCGAGGTGCAGGTCGATGGGTCGCGTCCCGATGGCGCAGCCGCCCGGAAGACTCACCTTCGCCTTGCCGAAGCGCGCGACCAGCGGCCCGAGCGCGAGCACCGACGCGCGCATCGTCTTGACGAGGTCGTACGGCGCCTCGAACAGCTCGATGTTGGCGGCCGTGATCTTGTGCGTGCGCAGGTCGGGCACGAGCACCGTCGCGCCGAGGTCTTCCAGCAGGCGCCGCTGCGTCATGCAGTCGCGCACGTAAGGGACGTTGTGCAGCGTCACGGTCTCGGGCGTCAGGATGGCCGCCGCCAGACACGGCAGAGCCGAGTTCTTCGCCCCGCTGACCGTCACGCGCCCGTTCAAGGGGCGGCCGCCGGTGATTCTGAATCTGTCCATAAAGTTTTTAGTGAGTCAGGCCGCGCGGATTTTAGCACGCCCCGAGAAACGCTGACCACCCGGCCCCGAAGTCCTCAAATGTTGTTCAGACGAAGCGCGACGGTGCGCGGGATGCCTTGCAGGTCGCGGTGTATGTCGAGCAGCGTCCAGACCGAGGGGTCGATGAGGCTTGCGACCTGCTCTTGCTGGCCGAAGCCTATCTCGACGAGGAGGTGGCCGCCGGGCTTGAGGAACCGTGGCGCCTCGATGATGAGGCGGCGGACGACCGCGAGGCCGTCGCCACCGGGCGTGAGCGCGACGCGCGGCTCGTGTTCGCGCACCTCCTTCTGCAACTCTTCAACGTCCGACTCGGCGATGTAAGGCGGGTTCGACGCGACGAGGTCGAAGCGAATCCCCGCGTGTTCGTCCGAACGTAGAGCTTCGAAGCAGTCCGAGACGAGCAGTTGCAAACGTTCGCCTACACGGTGGCGCGCGGCGTTGCGCGCGGCGACCACGAGCGCCGGGGGCGAGATGTCGAGCGCGAAGCCGCGCGCGTCCAAACGCTCGTGAAGTAAGGTCACGGCGATGCAGCCCGAACCCGTGCCCACGTCGCACAGGAGCGGCGCCTCCGAACCCTTCAGAAGCTTCAAAGCCTCTTCGACGAGCAGCTCCGTCTCGGGGCGCGGGATGAGCACGTCCGGCGTCACCTCGAACTCAAGCCCGTAGAACTCCTGCCGCCCCGCGATGTACTGGAACGGCTCGCCCGCCGCGCGCCGCGCGACGATAGAGCGGAAGTCCGCGAGTTGCTCCGCGTCCAAGTCATCGTCCGCGTGCGTGACGAGGAACGCGCGGTCACGCCCCAACGCATGGGACATGAGCGTGACGGCCTCGCGACGCGGCTCCGCCACGCACGCGTCGTGCAGCCGCGACGCGGCCTCGCGCAAAGCCTCCGCGATGGTCAAGGTCTCCACAAGTCCTTTCGTCATTTCGGCCCCTAACACTCTCAACCCCGCGCGCGTTATAATACGCGGCAACAGAGGCAAGACAAACAATCAAGGAGGGAGTAGAGGTGAAGGCCGAGCTACACATCGACGGCATGCGCGGCGACTCTTGCGCCGCGCTCATCAACTTCGACGAGAACGTCGTGCAGCAGAAGACGCTCGTCAGGAAGTTACAGGACATCGGCTACAACGCGACCGAGGGAGACCAGCAGCAGGGGGCGACGAACAATGGCTGAACCGACCGAAGTAAACTCGCAGATCACCGACGCGGTGACGGAGACCAACGACAACCCCGTGGACGACCGCGGCACGGACGCGGCCGGCGGGCTTGCGTTGCTGCGCAGCCTGCGCGACAACGGCTTCGAGTCGGACGACGAGAAGTTCGCCGTCGCCCTCGGCCGCCCCGTCGGCGAGGTCGCGGCCTGGATGGAGGGCACCGAGCCCCCCGACGACGACATCATCATGAAGGCCCGCGGCATCGCTCAAGAGCGCGGGATCGAGATCGAGTAGGCAGAAAGCAGTAGGCAGATGGCGGTGGCGGTAGGTAGCCGCTCCGCATTATGGACGTTGAAAGATTAGATTAGAGTTCTTGATACTTGGGCTTTCAACTGCCTACCGCCATCTGCCTACTGCCTACTATCTCTTATGAACGAGAAGGTCAGCCGCGCCGCCGCCGCCCTCGTCGAGTCGTACGAGGGCGGCGGCGTCAAGATTCATCACCTCGACCGCAGGCCGTTGCCCTCGCGCGACGCGGCCGTGGCCGTGCTCGACGCGCTACAGGAGCTGATGTTCCCCGGCTACACCGGGGCGCAGGGGTTGACGGGCGCGGGGCTGCGGCTGCACGTCGAGTCGCGCGTGGCGTGGCTCTACGAGACTCTGGCCGAGCAGATCGGGCGCGCGGTCAGCCACGGCCACCGGCTCGAAGACGCGTGCCCCGTCACCGAGCGGCAGGCGACCGACTGCGCCGAAGAGTTCATCGACCGCCTCCCCGCCGTGCGCGAAGTCCTGGCGACCGATGTGCGCGCCGCCTACGACGGCGACCCGGCCGCGCGCTGCTACGACGAGATCATCTTCAGTTACCCCGGTCTCTACGCCATCATGACCTACCGGCTCGCGCACGAGTTGCACAAACTCGACGTGCCGCTCATTCCCCGCATCATGACCGAGCACGCGCATAGCCGCACGGGGATAGACATCCACCCGGGGACGCGCCTCGGCCCGGGCTTCTTCATCGACCACGGCACGGGCGTCGTCGTCGGCGGCACGGCCGTCATCGGCGCGAACGTCAAGCTCTACCAGGGGGTCACGCTCGGCGCCTTCTCCTTCGACAAGGACGCCACGGGGCAACTCGTCCGCCACACCAAGCGCCACCCGACCATCGAGGACGACGTGGTCATCTACGCGGGCGCGACCATCCTCGGCGGCGACACCGTCATCGGCCGCGGCTCCGTCATCGGCGGCAACGTCTGGCTCACGCACTCCGTCCCCCCAGGCACACGCGTCCTCCAGGACTCGCCCAAGCTCCGCATCATCACCGCCGAAGAGGCCGCCGCCAGTTGAACCCGAAGCGTTGGGAGAAGATTGATGAGACTTGTCGAACGCATCACGATTGACCCTGACATCTGCCACGGTAAGCCGTCCATTCGCGGGCTGCGTTACCCGGTGGAGACTATTCTGGAACTGCTCAGCTCGGGGATGACGACGGAGGAGATTCTGGCCGACTACGAAGACCTCGAACGCGAAGACATCCTGGCGGCCCTCTCTTTCGCAACTCGGCTCAGCCAGGTGAAACGAATCGAGTCCGCTCTCGATGAAATTTCCAGTTGACGCACAGCTCCCCCGGCGACTGGCCCGGAGGCGGCGGGAGGCGGGGCACGAGGCGGTACACACGCTCGACCTACCGCACGGCAACCGCACCACCGACGCCCTCATCAACGACCTCTCGGCCCGCGAGCAATACGTCGTCGTCACCAAGGACGCAGATTTTGTGAACTCGTTCATCCTCAACCAACGTCCTTACAAGTTGCTCCTCGTCTCGACGGGCAACATCCGTAACGCGGAGTTGGAAGCCCTCTTCCTCTCGAACCTCGCAAAGATGGCGGAAGGCTTTGACTCATTCGACTACATCGAGTTGAACCAACGCGCGCTGATTTTTCACATGTGATTTTGTCGCGTCCGTCCCAGGCTGATTAACGAAGACGAGGGTTTGAAACGGCCATCCCCGGGAGGGGCGGGCGTCATCGTATGCGCGTGTCGGCGCAGGCTCCTTCGCGCCGGCGCGGGCATCTCCCCGCAAACATCTGCGGATAGACCTGATTGAGGAGGAGATTCAAATGGATAACTTGTGGAGTCGTCGGACGTTCTTGAAGGGCGCGTTGCTGTCGGCGCTGCTGCTGTTGTGGTGCGCCGCGCCGTCGCAGGCGCAGGACGAGAGGCAGACGCGCTACGCCATCGAGCGCGCGCAGATCGGGGTGAGCGGGAAGATCATACAGGAGCGCGGCGGGACCTGGGGCGACGTGACCTTCGAGCCGGGGCGCACGCAGACCTGGCGCATCTCGGACAGGCTGACGGGCGTGCGCGGCGCGGGTCGCCACGCGCCCGGCGGCTCGGACTCGCGCGCCTTCACATACGAGGCGACCGTCAACCATCGCAACGGGAACATCGAGCGCGTCACCTACGACTGGACTCGCGGCGGCGGGCGGGACGAGAGGCGCGTCCCGCGCTGGCTCGTCGGCTCGTGGCAGGGGCGCAGCCCTTCGAACCAGCGGCGCGTCTCGGTGACGGTCGGGAGCGACGGCCAGGTCTCGGCCCTCTACAACAACGGCGCGCGCGAAGAGGGCACGTACGACAACGGGCGGATACGCTTCAACAACTCGACCCAGTGGGACGTGAGCCGCGTCGAGGACGGCTTCCGCGCCGCCGTGGGCACGCGCTCGGAGGTCTTCAGGGGCGGCACGGCGGGCGGCAATGACGACGATGATAACGACGGGCGCGTGCCGCGCTGGATGCGCGGGACGTTTCGCGGGACGACCGACAGCGGCGACTCCGAGTTGACCATCCGCGCCGACGGCACCGCCACCGCGCGCTCGCTCAGCAAAAACGTGAGCTTCCAGGGCACCTACTCGGACGGCGTGCTGCGCTTCGACTGGGGGACCTACGATGTCACACGCGTGCAGGACGGCATCCGCACCACCGACCGCAAGAACCGTCACCAGACCGACTACCACCGCACGGGGAACTGATGGCTACTGGCTGTTAGCCTTCTGTTTTAGCTAAAGGCTAAAGGCTAACAGCTATCTTGGAATCGGTCGGGCATTGGTAGTTTCTTGAGGACGTAGGTTAGAGAAGAAGTTTTCCATTCCTCCGTTGGTGCGATCCGCAACCCCCAGTCCGCGTGGACTGGGGGTTCGGTCGTTTCAGGGGCGGAAAGTTAAACGAGGTTGGCCGGTGGAAGGGAGCGATCCTCGATGAGCGCCTTCTCGAAAAGCTTGCTGCTTTTCCTTTTGAACTGGCTCGACGCGCAACTCACGATCCTGTGGGTGCGCGGCGGCGTCGCGACCGAGGGCAACGGCCTGATGGCCTACCTGCTCGACATGGGCAACGCGCCGTTCCTCTGCGCCAAGCTCCTGGTCGGCGGGCTCGTCGCCTACACGCTCTACCGCTTCTCGCACCTCGCGCTCGCGCGGCGCGGCCTGCGCCTCACGCTCGGCCTCTACCTCGCGCTGATGCTGGTCCACGCCGCCACCGGCGCCTCCGCCCTCGGCTGGCACCCGCCCGAGGCGCTGGCCGCCGTCCTTCATCTGCCCTCGAAAGTCCTGGCGTTCATCTCTTAAGGCAGTAGACAGTAGTCAGTAGAAAACAGCGGCGGGCGTCGCGGATTTAAACCGACGCCCGCCGAAATATTTTTCCTACTGACTACTGGCTACTACTTTTTCGCCACACTGGAACTTTTTCGCCACGCCGAACGAACTTCAGGGGGTGGTGTGTCTGTGCCCCGTTGTTGGCGCGCGCGAACCGCCGCGCGCGCCGCTTCGTAGTAGAATCGTCTCCCGCGCAAGGCAGGCAAGGACTCGGTCGGTGCGCAACGCCGCCCGCGCGGGGCGGCATCTTAGTTGCGATATCCGTTCGACAGGTGATTTATGAGACATTCAAGGAACAGAGCCATGTATAACATCTCGGCACGTCAAATCCTCTCCATCGCATTGCTTTCGGCCTTCATCGCGGCGGCGGGCGTCGCGTGCTTCGACCGCTGGGGCAGCCGCTTCCAACAGCCGGCCGCGGCCTTCAACGGCGGCGACACGACCACCGCCGGCATCGCGGGCGTCGCGGACCCCTCGGTCGCCACCGACGAGCAGAACAACATCGAGGTCTTCCGCGCCATCTCGCCCGGCGTCGCCTCCATCAACACGACGCGCCAGCCGCGCAGCTTCTTCGACGCCGGAAGGCGCGGCGGCGGCACCGGCTCGGTCATCGACGACCAGGGTCACATCCTGACCAACTACCACGTCATCGAGGGCGCGGACCAGGTGACCGTCAGCTTCGGCGGCGACAAGACCTACCCGGCGCGCGTCGTCGGCGGCGACGCCGACACGGACCTCGCCGTCATACAGGTCACAGGCGCGCGCGAGGTTCTGAAGGTCGTGCCGATGGGTGACAGCGACCGCCTCTCGGTCGGCCAGAAGGTCTTAGCCATCGGTAACCCGTTCGGGCTCGACCGGACGCTGACGACCGGCGTCATCTCCGGCCTCCAGCGCCCCATCGAGGCGCGCAACGGCCGCATCATCGAGGGCGCCATCCAGACCGACGCGTCGATCAACCCGGGCAACTCCGGCGGGCCGCTGCTCGACTCGCAGGGGCGCATGATCGGCATCAACTCGCAGATACTCGCGCCCGACGGCTCGGGCTCGGTCGGCGTCGGCTTCGCCATCCCGGTCAACATCGCCAAGCGCATCGTGCCGCAGCTCATCCGCGAGGGGCGCGTCGTCCGGCCCAAGCTCGGCATCTACCCGCGCGCCGTCTCGGACCTGCGCGGCATCCGCCTGCCCGTTACCGAGGGGCTGTTGATTCTCCAGGTCGAGGCGAACGGCTCGGCCGCCGCCGCCGGCCTGCGCGGACTCTCCGAGTCGGCCGAAGGCGACCTCGTCATCGGCGACATCATCGTCTCCATCGACGGCGAGAAGGTCGAGAACCAGAACGACCTCTACCGCGCGCTCGACAAGCACCAGTTCAACGACGTGGTGCAGGTCGAAGTCGTCCGCAGCAACGGCCAGCGCACCAACGTCCCCGTCCGTCTCCTCCCCGAGCGCAGCCAGCGCGGCAACACGCGCCGCGAGTAGCAGGCAGCTAAAATCAATTAACCACGGAGACGCGGGGGGG